>PHTZ01000001.1:1894916-2612333 GCA_002813285.1 Flavobacteriaceae bacterium MAR_2009_75 | reverse complement strand
CATGGTCGTGACTGTGCCCTGCTGCTTTATCGTGATCATGACTGTGACCATGCTCAGCTTCATTTGATTTTTCATGTGAGTGTGAATGCTCTCCTGAATCATGAGAATGCTCATTGGCAGTCGCGGAGTGTGAGTGTTCCTCTTCTTCATGCGAATGGCCCTGTGCTTGATCTGCATGTGAATGTTCACTCGAATCGTCATGGGTATGTCCATTCTCGGTTGGCTTGTAATCGGCATATACCAATTGATTGGCCAATGGCTCACCCTTCAACAAAAGCTTGACCTTCAAATCATCGCCCGTATGCTTGTCATACGGATTGCTC
Source organism: Flavobacteriaceae bacterium MAR_2009_75 (assembly GCA_002813285.1). Lineage (NCBI taxonomy): Bacteria > Pseudomonadati > Bacteroidota > Flavobacteriia > Flavobacteriales > Flavobacteriaceae > Flavobacteriaceae bacterium MAR_2009_75. The sequence goes on along the minus strand of PHTZ01000001.1, from coordinate 2,612,010 downwards.
ATCGGTATAAACTCTATAGGATAGCCCAAGTTTGCATTCCAGTCGTCAGAAGTTTTGTCACCGACTTGAAAAATCGTCTTTACGTGCTTAGAGTATTGTTCGACGGCATCTTTGTCAAGAGCATTATTCTCTTGCCTCCATTCGAGCATGTCTAAAACACCGTCATGTTCAAGATATTTGTTAAAAGCATCGGCCTTCATCTCTATACTTCGCGGCTTGGTAGAAACCCCTGCCACCCAAGTACCCGAATCTCCTGTCTTAAAGCTGAGAATCGTTATGCTATCTTTTTCACTCCACTGATCATCGGTAATCTTATAGCGTTCGCCATTACCTGTTAGACTTGCATCTAACATTCGATCACGATCTATAACATTTTCGCTTTTATCAAAAGTTCCGTTATAAAGATGTATGGTTGCTTGTTGATTTGCATCTACGAAATACGTATCCATTTTTAGATACATATCATGACTGCATAGCAAAAACAGGCCCATTAGGGCAATTAAATTCTTTTTCATAGTAGTGGTCAATTTTTAGCATGGCCATCAATCGGCCGATAGTATCAAAAATAATTAAAAAAGGATAGGTTGTACGGTTCTATCGATTAAGTACCACTTCTTATAGATTTGGGGATTTTTATACTCTTCTTTTTTCAAGAAAAATTTTTTATGAGAATTTAAATCATAGAAAAAATCAAATTTTAAAGCAATGCATGTTGGTAGAATACATACTGTTCTTGTTGCCTCTATTTCTTTAGAGAAAGAGTCATTAGGCAATTGGGTAAGAGTAAAAAAATTGTCTTTTGAGCAAATTATATAAATATTGAAAACCTAGCTTTCGCATCTTCAGTGATTTTGTGATGGCCATAAAGTTTATATTTGAAAATCGTTTATCGATAAATAAATAATGAGAAAGGACAGACTTTACTTTTTCACCTTCTTATCCATAGCCATTATATTTACCATAATTGCGGGCATTGCAGCTCAATATTTCGTAAAGGCCAGTGCTGATCAGATGTTGGTCGCCCAACTCGAATCGGGCAGAAGAGAGGCCAAGGGAATTTCAGGTTTGGCCAGCTACCAATTGGAAAGTGGACTTGACAAGCAGACGGTAGTTCAAAATATTCAAAAAAGTATACAGAGCACCAACTTGCCATCGGTGTTCGTAAGTATGTTCGATTGGTCGGGTAAAGAAGTGTGTCACCCAGATATTACTAGGGTCGGTCAAAAAATGGCACCCAATGAATCTATAGTTTCAACAGTAGAGGGCGAAATAACATCAGAAGATTTTTATAACCTTTTGCAAAATTATGGGGATACGAAAAATATCGACAACCCAGATTCTGGGGAGATGGATACCGAAGTTATCTTTTTGCATCCAGTTGCCAATACTGACTGGATCGTAGGCGTACATGCCAATTTAAAATTGATATCAGACCAAATCAACGAACTTCGAAATAAGTTTTTTATCATCTTGACGATTATGGGCTTCGTCATAATTTTATCTTCCGTTATTACAGTACGACTGATTGGAAGTTTTTATGAGCGGAAATTAGAATCGGAGAAGAAGGTTTTAGAGGAGGAAGTCATTAACCTTGCTAAACTGAACAAAGCCTTAGACCGGTATCAGCAAAAGGTGAGCGAAGTAAAACCTAAGCAAGAAGCAAAAGCGGAGAGCAAAAAAACGGAAGAGACCAAAAAAAGGATTCTTACCTATTCACGTCATGAGCTTTTGCCTGTTAGTATTGAAGAGATTGCCTATATCTATACCGAAAACACGATTACCTATGTAATCGATGTTGAAGGAAAACGCTCAACGGTGAATGACAGTCTCGACAATCTTTATTCTGATTTGGACAGTGATTTTTTCTATCGTGCCAACAGACAATTCATCATTGCCATATCTTCTATTGAAAAGATAATTCGTTACGGAAAGAACAATTTAAAGATAGTTATGGCACCCGATTGTGACATCGATATTATTATAGGAAAAAACAAAGCCTCCGAATTTAAGAAGTGGCTCAACAAATAAAAATACGAGTCAGTATTTTTTTATTTAAACTTCTTATAAACCAGTCACACAGGGCTAATCCTTTCTTAATTTTTGTTTTTTCAAATGAAAAATATAGGTAGCACTCACACCAATATGTAATGCCCCATCTTGAAAATTGAAATTCTCTGGGCCGAACAAAATAGTACCTGTTTCATCGAAGCTAACGGCGTTGGTCAACGAAAACTGCAAAATTAAATCGCTTACTTCCCAATTGACCCCTAAACCGAATGAATTGTAGCCTTGTAAACCCTCGTCACGGCCTGCCACATAATGATACTCTGAAGCTAGAGATACATGGTTCGACAATTTATATCTTCCCGCAAAACCCATCGCAAAAAAATCATTGGTCTCGTAGTTTAATTGTCGTGAGTTTGCATGAATGTAGGTAGGCGATAGTTGCAATGAAAAATTACGGTCAAATTTTCGGGCAAAGATAACTTTTGATACATAATTGAACCGGTCTGAACTGTCTTCGGGCAATACAATCTTGCCATAACTGCGTGTCAAGAACGAGGTGCTTTGAAAAAGGGTTATACTGATAGGCGATTTGTTCGTGTCGTCGCGCTGTCTAACCAATCGGTATTTGGCCAATCCGTTTATGATTCCGTCAAAAGAAGTTACACCTGCGCCAAACGTGAACCTATCGGTAAAAGCATATTCTAAACCTATACGGGCGGTGAACAAATCAGAGGCAAAACTACGCCTGCTGCTCTCGGCCCTATTCCAGTACTTCGTACTCAACATGATCTCTAGCGTACCTTTTTTTCTGGTTTCTACAGATTGACCAAAAGTGATACGGTTCGCCTTGAACGTCGCTTGGGTATATTGTGGCGAATCGGGCAGTTCTTTATCCAGAATTTCAAGCAAATCTTGAGCCGTGGCCAAATACATGCCACAAAACATTGTGATTGATAGAAAGATATATCTATTGATTTTCATAGGGCTCGTATTCAAATCTAAACATAACATTAATAACTTTTGCGATATTCGGCCGCAGCAATGGGGGCACGTTTATCTCATATTCAGAAACGCCGACATCAAATTCTCCAGACAATACATAAGCGTTTTCTTTGGGCTCTATTTGGGCCTTTACCTCTACTTCTCTAGTTACGCCATGAAGCGTCATTTCACCTTTGACCATTTTCGTCTGGGCCGTTGTGGCATCTACCTTAAAATCGACAATTTCGCCCTCAAATTCCAATTTAGGGTAGAGATCCGACTCTACATAACTTTCATTGAAATGCTCTTCCATCAAAGCTTTTTTGAACACAAAAGCCCGCATCAACATACTTACTGCGATATCACCGTTAGAAAGGTCTATAATGCTAAGTACTTGATTGTTGGCCGCCTCAATATTTTCTACGGAAGTATAGGAGAAAAAAGAAACCTGACCTTGACGTGCAATAATCTTATCTTGAGAGAACGCACAAAAGCAGGTAAAGGAAAAAACAAGCGCAATTATAGTATTCATTTATTCAACCCTTGATTAGTATACAATTCAGCATAATGACATCTAATAAATAACCCTTGCAGACCCCTTTAAAACGAACTGTCTGCCCCGGTTTTAATTTTTTGACTTTCTCTATGCTCGATGGCAACACGTCACATATAACATGTGAAGTATCGCTTTGCCCTTGCAATAATACGGTATAACGATTATTTACATGGGTGATTTTTTTAATACTGCCCTCCACCTCTATAGTTTTTTCGGTAAAGTCTGTATTTGCCTTGGTTTGATTGGTACTGAAGGAAGTCAATAATTTATCGGAACTTATACTTACATCGGTTTTCTTTGCGTAGGTGTCATGAGAAGGTTTTTCATTAATCACAAAATACAGATAAGAACAGCATACCAGCACTGCTGAAAGACCAACTATTCTTTTGATGTATTTGATTTTCATAATTAATTTTAAGGGATGTTTCCGCCTCTTCCAGTAATTTCTATTTGTAGCTCTATCAAAGATTTACAAATTAACTATAATCGATTCAATTTTTCTTTTTCAATTAACACCAAAGATGAATAACCAAAGGGTTTTCGAATCGTGTTGCAACATTAAACCTGTTTTTTCAAAAATAAAGGGAGAACCGAACTAATCGGTCTCCCCTTTTTCAAAACAACTTCTTCATAGCAATTGTTTCCGTCTTAATTTTATAGCGAACACTGGGTTTTCAACTGATCAGCACAAAATTAGTATTGCCGTCTATATTCGTCTTACCCGTATCTCGCTTTTAAAAATGCCTGCTTTTTCTTCACAGGCATTTTAGATTACGTATCTATAGTATTAATTGTTATATAAATACATTGAAGATGCCGACATCAAATCGTTATTAATTGAAGGTGCAACATCACCGCTGGCATTTAAAACATCGGTAAAGCCAAGTATTTTACCATTACCCACTTCAGCAATAAATACAGTTTTTGTCTTATTATCGTAAGCGATATCAATTGGGTTACCCATCAAAGTTGATGGCCCAGCTATTCTAGCCTGATCACCCATGGCAATAGAACCACCGTCTTCAGCAGCATCTAGCTTGGCTTCAAAACCAACGATTACGTGAAAACCACCATCGGTATTCGCATCGGCCGCATCACCTATATCGGTCATTACAAGAACATCATCAGCCTCGCTATAATCGATACCATGCGTTCTCACGATACCATCAATGGTAATTTGCTTGTCAGGAGCGATAACACCGTCCGTTTGATTCGTTTGCAAGAAATCATTGAAAATGGCCAAATCACTGGTCGTATCGACAACAGCAAGTAAGTCATCACCTTTGAAAGTGATTCCCCATAGATTGAAATCGATAGATAATGTATTCACAAGGTCAAATGAAGATCCATTATAGGAATACACATAGAATTTGTTCTCACCATTATCGGAAACTACAACTTTATCTCCGGAAACGGCAATCTCTCTTGGGCTGACCAAATCGGCGTTGCCTGCAAAAGCGGCAGTAGCCATACTACCATCTGCAAGACCGTTGAAACCATCATAATACTCTAACATCAAGTTCGATCTTGACGCCTGAATTACCGCATCGTTCATTGCCGCATAATAGATACCTTCGGTTGCGCTAGACTCAGAAGTTATGGTTTTCATCAAACCTCCCATAGCATCATACACATTGATATCTCCGTTGGCGTTGTTGGTAGTATACAATTCGGTACGCAGACTTACAGATTCGGTACCCGTATCGCCATCAGTTTCATCACTGGAGAAATAGATAGAAGAAGCGGCAGCCAAGTCTTTATTAAAAGAAGGTGCCAAATCACCACCCTGATCAATAGAAGTAAAACCTAACACTTTACCATTACCTACTTCGGACACATAAACCGCATCGGTTTCAGAATCATATGCAACATCTATCGGGTTACCCATTAAGGTTGAAGAACCTGCAACTCGTACTTGCTGACTCAACGGCAAAACTTCACCATCGGAAAGTGCATCGAACTTGCTCGAAAAATCACTGATTACATGAAAACCACCATCATCGGCAGTATTCGCTGCATCACCTATGTCGGTCATGACCATAACATCGTCAGCACCGCTGTAAGTCAAACCGTGCGTTCGCACAATACCTTCGATGGTAATTCTTTTTGAAGGATAAAGAAAGTCGTCACCGGCGTTTGCCTCAAAATCATAGTATACGGCCAAATCACCAGTGGTATCAACAACGGCATACAAATCTTTTCCTTTAAAAGTTATACCCCAAACCGGGAACGGAACATTTACCGTACTGGTCAATGTAAAGCTATCTCCATCTTTAGAATACACGAAAAACTTGTTCGAACCGTTATCAGCAACTACATATGTAGACCCGCTAACAGCAAGCTCTCTTGGGCTTTCTAAATCGGCAGCGCCAGCAAAATCAACAGCTATATCGGTATCTTCCATTAGCATGCTTATACCTTTGTGGGCCTCTAATTGCAATGAAGAACGTGATGCTTGTACCACAATATCTTCGTCTTTGTCGTAATAAATACCCTCGGCAGCCTCGGTTGCCGTAGCAAAGGTCACCAAAGAATCGCCTGTAACACTATATTTAGTGATGTGTCCATTCGAGTTGTTGGTTACGTAAAGCTCTGCTCTACGCCCTAACTCCATGCCTTCTTCACAGGGGGTGCAGGTACCGCCACAGTCAACACCTGTTTCATCGCCGTTCATAATACCATCGGTACAGGTCGGCGTTTCCATTTCGTCTACTATCGCATTATCGTCATCGTCACAAGATGCCAAAAATGCAAACCCCAGTGCCAAAGCAGCGATCTTCAGGGTCCATTTGAGTGAATTTTTTTTCATAATCATAATTTGGATTTTAATTTATTGTTCATGGTCAAGAAATTTTGGATTATTCTTAAACCTATACAAATCAATAAATTATATATTCCTCACACGTATAAATATGGTTGAAGATGAACTTTTGGGGCTAAGAGTGAATTTTTAGACTTGGGGAAATGGGTGATTTTTAAATTCTTTGTCGAGCTATTAAACCATGAGTGTTAGGTAAGACCTATTAAAGAAGCATAGGACCTAATTTAAGTGGATATGTTCAAGTACTTTTAACCGAAGAGGAAATAAGGCTTTCAAACTATTGAAACTTGATAAATGAAAAGATAAATACCAATACCAAGAATTTTTAGACTTAATAAGGAATAATATGAGGGGTAAATCAATTCAGTTAAAAGGTTTTTTGCGTACCAATAAACTTATATCAAAAAGAAAAAGCCGCTCAATTTCTTGAACGGCTTTCTAACTCTGCTCCCCCTCTTGGGCTCGAACCAAGGACCCTCTGATTAACAGTCAGATGCTCTAACCAACTGAGCTAAGGAGGAAGATATGTAGGCTTTAATTGCTCAAAGCGGGTGCAAATATAAATGTTTTTTTATTTGTGCCCAACAAAATTTTAATTCTATTTACTGGTAATCCATCGATAAAGGTCATTACCGTTTGCGAACAGTATAAGTGCCAACAATAAAAAGAAACCTACCATTTGCGCATACTCTAAAAATTTGTCACTTGGCTTTCTACCTGTAACAATTTCATACAACAGAAACATCACGTGCCCACCATCTAATGCCGGTATGGGCAACAGGTTCAATACGGCCAACATAATCGATAGAAAGGCTGTTGTGGCCCAAAAGATTTCCCAGTTCCAAGAATCGGGGAAAAGTCCGCCAATGGCAGCAAATCCGCCCACACCTTTATACGCCCCCGTATCAGGATTAAAAATTTTCTTTAGTTGTTTCAAATAGCCCGTTAAGGTACTTACCCCTTTATTGAAGCCCGCAGGTATTGACTCCGTAAACGAATATTTAAGTGTTTCCAATCGTAAAAGACCTCTCTCCTCCATGTCTTTCATGGTCGGTCGCCCCGGGAAAACACCGATTTTCGCCGAATCACTGATTACAACAGGTATCTCCTTTCTTACATTATTTTCACGAGCCACGGTCAAATTCACCTTGGCACCTTTATAATTTTCAAGAATTGGCCCTACTTGGTCAAAAAATTCTACTTTTTGATCACCGATAGCAACAATTTCATCAGCTTTCTGTAGACCGGAATCTTTATTAGGTGACTCTGACGGAATACTACCCACGATAAAGGGCATGCGTAAGGTGAAAAATCTTGCCCGATCCATATCATCGATAAGGGTAGAAATAAAGTCTACGGGTATTTCCTGTTCAATTACTTGCCCATCACGTTCTATCGTAATGCTGCTTCCGCTTACCAAGTCATTGAAAACGGTATTAAAATCCCTGATTTCTTCCCCGTCGATAGCTAAAATTTTATCGCCGGTCTGAATGCCTATTTTATCCCCAATTTCCTCTTCGACCACATGAACCCCGGCAGATAAACTATCGCCAGGTATAATCTGCTCACCATACGCATAGGCCATACCGATATAAATAATCAAGGCCAGAATAAAGTTCACGGTGACACCGCCGATCATTATAATCAAACGCTGCCAGGCCGGTTTGCTGCGAAACTCCCACTCTTTGGGTTCTTCTTTCATGGCCTCGGTATCCATACTCTCATCGATCATACCGGCAATCTTCACATAACCACCCAGGGGTAGCCAACCTATACCGTAAACGGTTTCGCCTATCTTTTTCTTGAAAAGGGAGAACTTAACGTCAAAAAACAGATAGAACTTTTCTACTCGTGTTTTAAAAAGTTTTGCGGGTATAAAATGACCTAATTCATGAAGTACGATCAACAGGGAAAGACTTAAAAAAAATTGAATGGTCTTGATCAATAATGGACTCATCTGAGTTTTCTAAAATTAAACGCCCAAAAGTACGCTATTAACTACTCTTAAAAAAAGGAAAGTTCATACTGAATTTGTTTTTAAGAAACTTTTAGTACGACCCCGAACGTGTTAACCTTGACGGCTTCAGTGTACTAACGTATCTTTGTAAAAAAGATTATGCGATCATTTTTCGGCAAGTACAAACTTTTCGGGCTAGTGCTGTTCTGTCTGTCGGCAGTCATTATCTACCTCTTTTACAATGCCCTTCAGCCCAAAGAAATGCTCGCTATTTACCAACCTTCAATGGTCAACCCCGAACTGGTCGATAGCACAGTTCAATATGTGAAAAAATACCATACCGTAGCCGATTTTTCATTGATCAACCAAAATGGCGAGACCGTTACCCAAAAAGATTACGACCAAAAAATTTATATCGCCGACTTTTTCTTTACAACTTGCCCTACCATCTGCCCTATTATGACCAATAATATGGTCGATATTCAAAATCGAACCAAAAATGATGCTGAAGTAATGTTGTTGTCACACTCGGTAACTCCGCAAATTGATTCGGTCGCTCAACTAAAAAAGTATGCTTTGGAAAAGGGAGTCGATGACCGCAGGTGGAATTTAGTCACCGGTGATAAAAAACAGATTTACGAGCTGGCCAGAAAATCGTACCTCGCAGTGAAAGATGATGGCGATGGAGGACCCTACGATATGATACATACCGAAAATTTTATTTTGGTGGATAAGGAACGACGCATTCGCGGATTTTACGATGGCACTAAAAAGGAAGAAGTCGATCAGCTTATGAATGACCTAGAAATTTTAAAGGAGTCTTACAGAGACTAGAGTTGATTTTATGATTTCTGAAATACTACTACACAGCTAAAACTTCATTTGTACAACCCGAGTACCTGCCTTTTTTTGACAATCCCCTTTCTGTTCGGGAATTTTACTTTAAATTTGCTCTTACTTATAATGAATCTAAATAAATATTGACAGCAACGGTCGCACAGTTACGGAGAGGGCAAAAGGGAATTATCAAAGAGTTTTCTGACGATTCGTTACCCATTAAACTTTTAGAATTGGGTTGTTTACCTGGTAATCAGATAGAAATGATACAGATTGCGCCGCTCAACGACCCTATATATATCAATGTAAACGGTTCTCACATCGCAATTAGAAGAGAAACTGCACATCTAATTGAATTAGACCTTATCGAAGACACCCATACCCTATGAGCAAACAGATCAACGTTGCCCTCATAGGTAACCCGAACACGGGAAAAACTTCGGTCTTTAACCAACTCACCGGCCTGAACCAAAAAGTGGGCAATTACCCCGGTATTACCGTTGAGAAAAAAGAAGGGATCTGTAAACTGCCCCGAGGTGTAAAAGCTCATATTCTTGATCTTCCGGGCACGTACAGCCTTAACACCACTTCTTTAGACGAAAGTGTAGCGGTCGAGTTGTTATTGAATAAAAATGATAAAGACCACCCTGATGTCGCGGTAGTAGTCTCAGATGTAGAAAACCTGAAACGAAACCTGCTTCTTTTTACCCAGATAAAAGATTTAAATATACCTGCCATTTTGGTCATTAACATGGCAGACCGCATGTCACGAAAGGGCATTACGGTTGATATTCCTCTACTTGAAGAAAAGCTCGATACCAAAATAGCCTTGGTAAGTACCCGTAAAAGCCAAGGAATAGAAGAGCTAAAAGAACTGATTGCCGATTACAGAAGTATTTCAAAGGCCAAAAATGTAGATATTTCCGTTATTTCGCCTGAGTACTTTAACAAACTCAAAGAAACTTTCCCACGTCAAGATCTTTACAAGTTGTGGCTTGTCATCACCCAAGATGTCAATTTTATGCCGATTGAAAAGAAGCTGATCAATGATAGTTCTTCCTTTTCAACCAAATCAAAATCAGAGCTAAAAAGGCTGCAGCAAAAAGAGACTATTCTAAGGTACCAATTCATCAACGGCATCTTAAAGGAGACGTATAAAGTAGATATGGCCGTTGCTAAAGGGTTCAGGGCAACAATCGACAAGGTGTTGACCCACCGTGTTTTTGGTTATCTAATTTTCTTCTTTATTCTTCTATTAATATTTCAAGCCATTTATTCATGGAGTGAATACCCCATGGACCTCATAGACGAACTGTTCGCTTCGGCAAGTGAATGGGTAAAAAACACACTGCCTGGCGGAGTGTTTACCAATCTTTTGGCAGAAGGAATTCTCGCAGGTATCGGAGGTATCGTAATATTCATTCCGCAAATTGCATTTCTTTTCTTTTTTATCTCGCTTTTAGAAGAAACGGGGTACATGAGCAGGGTGGTCTTTCTGATGGACCGTGTGATGCGACCGTTCGGTCTAAGCGGAAAAAGTGTGGTACCCTTAATTTCAGGTACCGCTTGCGCCATACCCGCAATTATGGCCACCCGAACGATTGAAAGTTGGAAGGAGAGGCTAATTACCATCTTGGTCACCCCATTTACTACCTGTTCGGCAAGGTTACCGATTTACCTGATCATTATAGCGCTGATCATACCCGAAGGAAGCTTTCTTGGCTTAGGCTACAAGCCGCTCACCCTAATGCTACTCTACCTTATAGGTTTTGGGGCCGCCATAGTTTCGGCCATGATATTGCATAAAATACTCAACATTCAAAGCCGTACTTTCTTTGTGGTAGAAATGCCGAATTACAAACTTCCACTTTTTAAAAATGTGGTGTATACTGTTTGGGAAAAGACCAAAAGTTTCGTGCTTGGTGCAGGTAAAATAATTTTGGCCATATCGGTGGTTCTCTGGTTTTTGGGTTCTAACGGATACTCAGAAGAATTCAATAATGCAGAAGAAATAGTAACCCAACGCATCGAGTCAGAGGGTCTTTCCGCATATAATCAAGAAAGTATTGCTAAAGACATTTCCATTTATGAGCAAAGCTTTAAGAACAATAGTACTTCAAGCACCATAAATGCTGCCGCAGTTGAAGATTCGCTACAGCTTGCGCGAGCGGTATTAACCGAAAAGGCCATACAGCAAGAAATTTCAAGTTATAAACTCGAGAATTCATATATAGGAAACATGGGGAAAGCGATAGAGCCCATCGTTAGGCCCCTGGGCTATGACTGGAAAATCGGTATCGCCGTACTTACATCCTTCGCCGCTAGAGAGGTATTCGTAGGTACCTTGGCGACAATTTACAGTGTCGGAAGTGACGAAGAAGAGACCATTAAAAATCGTATGGCCGCTGAAGTGAATCCTGAGACCAAAGAGCCCTTGTTCAATCTAGCCTCGGGTATCTCACTGCTTTTGTTCTATGCCTTTGCGATGCAATGTATGAGTACCTTGGCCATTGTAAAAAGAGAGACCAATTCATGGAAATGGCCTACCGCCCAATTGGTTTTTATGAGCGCTTTTGCCTATATTGTAGCTTTCGTGGCCTACCAAATACTTAATTAGTGTTCAAAAAGAAAAACAGAAAATGATTCAATCGATATTAGTCTATATTATACTTGCCATTTCTGTAGGCTATCTAGTACAAAAATTCTTAGTGCCTAAAACACTCTTTTCTTCTAAAAAGAGTAACTCAAAAGCTTGTGGTCAAGACGACTGTGGTTGCAACTAATTGCTTTAAAGCTATTAAACTCGACCTTCTCTTTTGAAAATAACGCTCATTGAGTTAAAAAAAGAATAATTAGGTATTAACAAAATCAAAAAATAGCCCGTAAGTTCGATTACTATTGTTCTTTTGATAAGCAGAACTTAATTTGACTTTTGTGCCTAAGCTTTTAATACTTCTTTTTCTGGTCACAGGTTTGGCCAATGGCCAAACAATCTCTTCACTTATTATCGATTCGGTCACGAAAAAGCCGGTACCCTACGCGACGGTTCAATTGAATAATCGTGGAATGATTACTAACGAAGAGGGACGCTTCAAATTCTCTTTATCTCAAAATATCAAACCGACCGACTCCCTTTTTATTTCATGTATCGGTTACAACGGCATAGGCAAGCCGTTGGAACAATTTACCGACAGCCTGATATACCTAAGTCCGAAAGCGATTGAACTGAAAGAGGTTATAGTTTCCAACAAGGAATATACTCCTCAGGAAATTTTGGAATTTGTAGAAGACAACATAGAAAATAACTACTTCACCGAGTTCACCAAAAAACGGCTTTTTCTAAGGGAAACCTATCAGAATGAAATCATAAAGACCGATTATCAAATCAAGAAAAGCACCATTAACGCCTTCAACAAAAGCTTTTTAGATAGTGTAATATCAACCATACCCAAAACCAACACTTACTATACCGAAATGTTGGGAGACCTGTATGGTTCGGGCGATGCCGACGAACAAAAGTTGAATTTGATTAAAGCCTCTGAACTCTACGACAAAAACAAGGATATAGATTTAGAAAATCTAGAGGAAAGATTCAACCAAATTGTCAATAAAAATATTAAAACCGATTCTTATTTTAAAGTAAAATCAGGACTCTTTGGCACCAAAATAGATGCTGACGAGATGGGCGATATTTTTGAAGAGGAAATAGACTCTACCGACGCTATCGCAGTAAATAAAAAATTGGAGGAAGAACTTGAAAGAAAGAAAGAACGCCGAAAATTCTTCTCAAAATACAAGCGGGAAACTTTGGGCAATCTGTTCGAGAACCTGCCCATTTTTGATGATACCGACTATAATGTAATTTTCAAACCGAGGCGCTACGATCTCAATTTAGAAACCTTCACCTATCTAGGTGACCAAGCCGTTTACGTAATTGGTTATGAGCCCGACGGCTCGCCTGAATTCAAGGGGAAACTTTACATCAACGCTGATGACTTCGCCCTCATTCGAATGGATTTTGAAAATGTCGAACCGCTTCGAGACTTCAAATTACTTGGGGTGTCGTTCAAAGAATATCTTGCAAAGGGCAGTATCATATTCGCCAAGGGCGCCGATCAGAAATACCATCTTAGATATTATAACATTATCAAAGGGGTCAGGGCCGGCTTCAAACGACCACTGGCTATAATCGAGAAGAACAAAAATGTTAGGGGCAGACGAAAACAGAACGAACTAAAACTAAAAGTAGATGCTGCCTTCGGTAATATCAATCGCTACGAACTGGTGGTTTTTGATGAAGCCCCAATTAGTGCTGCACAATTCGAGTCGTATCAAGAGAGCAATGATGTACTGCCCACGTACATGCCGAATTACGACCCTAACTTTTGGGAAGGTTATAATATCATAGAACCCAATCGGGCCATAAAAGAATTCACTTCAGAAGTAGAACTGACCGATTAAACCCAGTTTCTAATAAAAGAAAAGAGCAATAGCCCCCAACCGATAACCAGAAGCAAACCGCCCAAAGGCGTTATCGGACCAAGAAATCGAAGCTTTTTACCCTTGGCCGAACTATAGGTTAACCCATAAATGCTAAAGGAAAACAAAAAGGTGCCCAACATGAAACTGTAGGCCATATATTTCTCAAGGCTATTGTCAAGATTAAAATTAAAGCCTAAGATAATGAGCAGTAGAGCATGGTACATTTGATACTTTACCCCTGTCTCATAGCTCCTCTGCTGCTCGTCTGAATAAATCTTTTTCAATGCATGTGCACCGAAAGCACCAAAAATTACGGCCAACAGGCCATACAACGCTCCAACACATTGAGTAATAAGTACCATACTTTTTTTGTGTAAAGATATAACCTTGTACTAAAAAGGCCGATCAGTACTGATCGGCCTTTTTTAAAATTTAAATTTTTTTATTCTTCGTCATAAAAGAACTGTTCTTTTACAATCTTACCTTCTTTAACCTCATAAACCGCAATTTCAGACATTTTGGAGCGTTGACCAGAAGGTTTGTGCGTGGTATCCATCTCAAATTTCACCGAAAACCAATTGTCGGCCACAATAGGTTCTGACACCGTATTACTATGTACCTCAAAGTTTTCTTGCCACCATTCACCCTTCTTTTTTATTCCTTCAAAGCCCTCGACAAAGGCACCTTCGCCACTGCCATCATTTTCGATGCTTACAATTTTATCACTATACAATTCCTGATAAGGTTTTTCAAAATCACCGGCTTTACACCAAGAGACCAGTTTAGTTGCAATTTCATTCGTGTCCATAGTATTGTTTAATTGGTTACCCAAACAATTTACTTCATACCGCACTTATTTACAACCCCTTGCGCAAATATTTAATGATATTTTAATACTGGATAAAACCCCGAATGGGAATATTGAAAGAGCTAGTTCGGTTCAACCGCTATTTTCTCGGAGAGTGTTTTGAACAGCTGTTCGGTATCGGTAGAGTCTTTTAGGTTCAAAAAGAGTTTTAATGAATCGTGATGCACCAATTTGATTTTAGAGCTCGCATAATTATCTACGAACACATAAACCTTTTTATCGGTCAACGAATCTTTGAATTCACGAAACACTCCCTTTTCCTTTTCAAAGGCAGAAAATCCGTTGAGACGCTCCATTGGTGGAATTTTATCCAATAATACAACGCTATCCAATTCTGAAAAGTTAATGTTCTGATAGTAAAAGCCCGACACGATTTTCATGCCTTGGTTATCCATCGAAGTCCAATTTTTATAATGAAGAACAAAAGCGGCAAGACAGATGATTAGTGTCAATACAATTAAAAAGTTCCATAAACCATGTCGTTTTTTTTCCATATACCACTTGCTTCCAATTAGAAGAACCTTACCATACAAACGTACAAAAGCGCAGAAAATTTTTTGAATCGAACGAATAATTTTATTTATGATATTGTGTGGTTCAATTATTCGATAGAAGTATTTATTAAATCCAAAAAACACATGCCTGCCGAACAAGATTTTCTATCTTCAAACCAAAATTCGACCCGTCAATTATGAGCAAGGCAAACCTAGAGACCAAGAGACTTGAAGCACATTATTCAAAAGAAAAGGATTGGCTGAAATGGGGGCCGTACCTAAGTGAACGTCAATGGGGTACGGTTCGTGAAGATTATAGTGCCAATGGCGATGCCTGGAATTATCTTCCGCACGATCATTCTCGCAGTAGAACCTACAGATGGGGCGAAGATGGTATCGCCGGTCTATCTGATCGGTATTGCAATATTTGCTTTTCAGTAGCGCTCTGGAACGGGAAAGATCCGATTTTAAAAGAACGTCTTTTTGGTCTTACCGGCCCAGAGGGCAATCATGGGGAAGATGTAAAAGAACTCTATTATTATCTCGAGAATACCCCCACCCACTCGTACATGAAGCATTTGTACAAATACCCTCAAAATGAATTTCCGTACGAGCATTTAGTGGCTGAAAATAAAAAAAGAGGTAAACACGAAACCGAGTATGAACTTTTAGATACCGGCATTTTCGAAAAGAACGAATATTTTGATGTGTATACGGAGTATGCCAAAAATGAAGAGGAAGATATACTCGTCAAAATTTCAATTGCCAACCGAGGCCCTGAAAAAGCTGAAATCAGTCTGTTACCTACCCTCTTGATCCGTAATTATTGGAGTTTTTTGGGTATGGAGGAAAAACCCATCATCAAAAAAGAAGATAGCAATGAAGTTTCAAGCGTCTTTATAAATCATGAATATGTAGGTAAGTATCGTTTATATTTTGAGAAGCCTTCAAAGTTTTTGTTTACCGAGAACGAAACTAATGTCGAACGCATTTTTAATGGAGAAAATGAACATCCTTATAAAAAAGACCTTTTTCATAAAGCTGTAATCGACAACGATTTTGAGTTGGCGGAAAAGAAAACCGAGGGTACAAAATTTTCACCACTGTATCAACTTGAAATTGAGGCCGGGTCAACTAAAACTATAAAACTTCGGTTGTCAAAAGAAAAAATAGATGCTCCGCTCGATGAGAAATTTGAAGCTGTTTTTTCACAACGCACAAAAGAATCTCAGTCGTTTCTTGAATCGGTTACCGAAAACTCCACTGACGAACAACGAGAAATTCAACGACAGGCCTTTGCAGGTCTGCTTTGGACGAAACAATACTATAATTATGAAGTGGAACAATGGTTAAAGGGCGACCCTGATACATCTCCGCCAAAAGAACGTTTACATGGCAGAAATAGTGGTTGGACCACCTTTCGAAACCATGACATTTTATCAATGCCAGATGCCTGGGAATACCCTTGGTTCGCCGCTTGGGATTCAGCTTTTCATTGTGTCACCTTCTCCATGGTCGACCATGAATTCGCCAAAAAACAGCTTCTATTGTTCACCAAAGAGTGGTACATGGCCGCAAACGGTCAAATACCGGCCTACGAATGGAATTTCAGTGATGTTAACCCACCTGTTCAAGCATGGGCGGCTATACAGATCTACCAGATGGAACAGCGAAAGACGGGTAAGGGAGATCTTGATTTTTTAAAGCGAATGTTCAATAAACTGGCCCTGAATTTCACTTGGTGGGTCAATCGTGAAGATAGTTTGAACAAAAATGTTTTTGAAGGAGGTTTTTTAGGCTTGGACAATATCGGGGTCTTCGACCGAAGTAATGGTATACCGGGCGGTGGGGTGCTTGAACAGGTCGATGGTACCTCTTGGATGGCGCTTTATTGTTTGAACATGCTTGAAATGGCAATTGAAATTTCTCTTGATGACCCTGCCTTTGAAGACATGTGCATCAAATATTTTGGGCACTTTTGTTTCATTGCCGAAGCATTGAACAAAATTTCAGTTGATTCGTCCGGTTCGTGGGACGAAAAAGATGGCTTCTTCTACGATACGTTGATTTTACCGAATTCCGAAAGAATTCCCATCAAGGTTCGGTCAATTTCAGGTCTGTTGTCACTTGCGGCAGTGCTCAATATTCGAAAAGAACGTTTAGATAAGCTACCTCGATTCAAATCGAGTATGGAATGGTACCGAAAATACCGTTTAGAGAACAGCAAATACCAAATAATCGAAGAATATCGAACCGATAAAGACGTGCTCTTATCTCTAGTACCTAGAGAACGGCTCAATGTTTTAATCAACAGCATTTTAGATGAGACCGAATTTTTGAGCGATTACGGTATTCGGTCGTTATCAAAAGCACATGAAAACCCCTATACGGTTCAAATTGACGGTAGTTCTTATAGTATCAATTATGAAAGTGCCGAATCGCGAACCGATCTCTTCGGAGGAAACTCAAACTGGCGTGGGCCAATTTGGATGCCCATGAACTATCTTTTCATTAGCACCTTTAAAGAATACCATAATTATTTTGAAGACGATTTAAAATACGCCTATCCGTCAGGTAGTGACAACTATCTAAATCTAAAGGAAATTGCTTTTGAAATCAGCAAACGACTTATTGCGATTTTCAAAGAAGATGCTGAAGGAAATCGACCTGTGAACTCGCTTGATCCTGAAAAATATACTGATAAGTATTTTAAAGAATTGATTTTGTTCTATGAATATTTTGATGGAAATAACGGGCGTGGCGTGGGTGCCTCTCACCAGACCGGATGGACGGCCCTCGTGGCCAATTTAATTGAAGAGATTAATCGATAATATGTTTTTCATAATCGTACCGCCAAAGAAAATCCTGCTGAACATAAACTTAGGCACTATTAAGTCGTGTTAAATCATTTACAAAAATTGTATCTTTAGCGCAATAAATGACAAAACTACTTTCCATATCGATTTCGCTGCTGATCTTGATTCAAAGTTTTGGTATTCATGTGGATGATATACTCGTTTTCGACGACCTAATCGAACACGCCGAATTTCACTCAAAAGAATACGGAGATGATTTTTTCGTTTTTATCTCGAAACACTATGGTGCGCTCAAAGCTGAGCACAGTACGAAACATCAAGAAGAGAAGGAAGAACACGAACAATTACCTTTTCAACACCAATGCCATACCGCTTCTATCTCAGTTTTTGTATTGAATCAATTTAATACTTATCCATTGGAAATTGAAATGGTCGTAGACCGCGATTCCAATTATTTTTACCAAGTTTCTTATCACTCTTTGGCCCAAGACGGCCTTTTTCAACCACCTCGACAAGCATAGTCCTACTCTTTACTTTTTTAACTACACGAAGCTCTGACGTTTCGTGTATTCTGTAATCATTATTCCTATGGACTATGCTTTCATTTTTAATAAATTTCAGTATACGTAACAAGTTTATCGTATTTCTATTTACCGGCCTTATTACAGGTTTTGGCATTTATTCTTTAACCCAGATTCCTATTGGTGCGGTGCCTGATATTACCAATAATCAAGTGCAGGTAATTACTACCTCTCGAAACTTATCTACTCAAGATATAGAGCAATTTATCACCTTTCCCGTAGAGCTTGAAATGGCAAATTTGCCGGGGGTACAAGAGATTCGTTCAATTTCAAAGTTCGGACTCTCAGTAGTAACCATTGTTTTTGATGATGACCTTGGCACCTATTTACCGCGTCAATTGATTGCGGAGAAAATCAAATCGGCTTCCGAAAAAATTCCTGAGGGTTTTGGTACGCCAGAGATGGGACCTATAACCACCGGCTTGGGAGAAATCTACCAATATGTTCTAGATGTAAAGCCCGGTTATGAAGATTTATATAATCCTACCGAATTACGCACTATTCAAGATTGGGTCATAAAACGTCAACTTTCTGGTATTCCTGGGGTGGTAGAGGTGAATAGCTGGGGTGGCTTTCTGAAACAATATGAAGTTGCCATCAAAACGGAAAAACTGAACGCCATGAACATCACGGCGCAAGAAGTTTTTACCGCATTGGAGAAAAACAATAACGTTGCCGGCGGCGGTTATATTGAAAAGGTCGATCAGGCCTATTTTATACGTGGCGAGGGGTTGGTGGAAACCCTCGAGGACATCAAAAACATTATGGTCACGCGAAAAAACAATATTCCTGTCTACGTTAAAGACATAGCCGAGGTAGGCTATGGTAGCGCTACCCGTTTCGGTGCGATTACCGGAAATGGTGAAGGCGAGAAAGTACTTGGTCAAGTGATGATGCTCAAAAATGCCAACTCGAAAAAAGTTATCGACGCGGTAAACGAGCGTGTCCAGGCCATTTCAACATTACTGCCCAAAGGGGTTTATATAAATCCGTTTTTGGATCGTAGTGAACTTATCGCCAAAACGACCTTTACCATTTCTGAAAACCTCATTTTAGGTTTTCTGATTGTCATTTTTGTGGTAGTACTCTTATTAGGAAACTTCAGGTCTGGCCTAGTTGTCGCTTCTGTCATTCCGTTATGTTTGTTATTTGCACTATCTCTCATGTATATTTTTGGGGTAGATGCCAACCTCATGAGCTTAGGAGCTATCGATTTCGGAATCATAATTGACGGAGCGGTAATTATAGTTGAATTTGTAGCCTATCAGATTACCGCTAAAAGCACTGAACTTCAGGCTCTAAATTCGGCAGAAATGCAAGCTGAAAAAGATACTATTACGTTCAAAGGTGCCTCGAAAATGATGAATTCTGCCATTTTCGGACAGTTGATTATTCTTATTGTTTTCATTCCTATTTTATCATTGAGTGGGGTTGAAGGCAAAATGTTCAAACCCATGGCATTGGCCTTTAGCTTTGCCCTCATCGGTGCAATGGTATTGTGTTTTACCTATGTACCCGTGGTGGCCTCTTTATTTCTCAAACCTTCACTTTCTTCCGATAAGAACATTTCTGTTCGATTGATGAAATGGTTGAATGCCCGTTACGACCCGATTATTGATTGGGCCTTACGCAGCAAAAAACTGGTATTAGGTCTGGCAGCTCTACTTTTGATAATAACCGTGGTGCTATTCTCAAGAATGGGGGGTGAATTCGTACCTACTTTAGATGAAGGAGACTTTGTAATTCAACCTGTACTCAAAACAGGAACATCTCTTGGCAAGACTGTAGAAATCACCACTAAAATCGAAAAAATTCTCATCAATACCTTTCCAGAAGTACGTCAGGTCGTAACCCGCATCGGGGCGGCAGAAGTGCCTACCGATCCTATGTCGATGGAAGAAAGTGACGTGATTATTGTGCTCAAACCAAAAAGCGAATGGGTATCTGCAGAAAGCAAAGACGAATTGGCAAATAAGTTCAAAGAAGCCTTGGCCGTCATTCCCGGCATGAATGTCGAATTCACCCAGCCCATTGAAATGCGGTTTAACGAGCTTATCACTGGCGTTCGTGCCGATATAGCCATAAAAATTTTTGGAGAAGACCTCAATATATTGAGTATAAAGGGCAATGAAATCAAAAACCTAATCGAAAATGTAGCAGGTGCCGCCGATATCTCTGTAGAGAAGATTGTAGGACTTCCGCAAATGAATGTCAAATATAATCGGGCCAAGATAGCACGCTATGGTCTCAATATTGAAGATTTGAATAGTATGGTTTCCATGGGCTTTGCAGGTCGAACCGTTGGAAGTGTTTTTGAAGGTGAGAAACGTTTTGATTTGGTCGTTCGCCTAAATTCAGAAAACCGAAAAGATATTGACAATCTTAAAAATCTGTATGTAGATATTCCAAACGGAGGAAAGATTCCACTGAGCGAACTTGCTGAAGTCAGTTATCAAAAAGGGGCCGCCAAAATTGCGCGGGATAACACCCAAAGACGGATTGTTGTCGGTATTAATGTAAGAGACCGTGATTTACAGTCGGTAGTAGATGATGTGCAACAACTGATCAACGGGAATATAACGCTGCCTAAGGGTTATTATATAACTTACGGAGGTCAGTTCGAGAATTTGCAGAGTGCCAAATCTCGGCTTCTAATAGCAGTGCCCATTGCACTACTATTAATTTTTGTGCTACTCTATTTCGCATTTAAATCCGTCAAGGAAGCCCTATTGATATATTCGGCGATTCCTTTATCAGCCGTTGGTGGGGTTTTGCTCCTATGGTTTCGTGATATGCCCTTTAGTATTTCTGCCGGGGTGGGTTTTATAGCACTTTTCGGGATTGCGGTGCTTAACGGTATTGTGCTCATCGAACATTTTAAAGAGCTCAAAAAACAACATTATGAAGATATGGAATCATTAATAAAGCAGGGCACCAAAGACCGTTTACGAGCCGTATTGTTAACTGCGGCGGCGGCGGCCTTAGGCTTCTTACCCATGGCCATTTCTACCAACGCAGGCGCCGAAGTACAACGCCCTCTGGCCACAGTTGTTATCGGCGGACTTATTACGGCAACTATACTAACTTTGGTAGTACTTCCGGTACTTTATATTCTATTCGAAAAGCGAAAAATTGAAGCGAAAAAACCTGCTCTTAATAAAAATGTGAGCATAGGGCTCATATTTATTGCCCTAACTTTTTCCTCTGTTGGAAACGCTCAAGAGAATCAGAAGAACTTAGAAGAACTCATTGCCTTGGCTATCCAAAACAATGCAGATCTGAAAGCGGCCCATCTGAATATGAAACAATCAGAGGCATTGATTGGTTCGGCATTCAATTTCGATAAGACTTCTGTATACTATCAACTCGATCAGAACAATTTATCTGTGGGCGACCTACCACTCAATGTTTTTGGGGTACAACAAGATTTCTTATTTCCTACAGTGTATTTCGCCAAGAAGAAAGTGAACAAAGCGAATTTAAACCTGAGTTCTAGCCGCTACGCCGTACAAGAAAAAGAATTAAAACGAGAGGTGACTTCTGCATTTTATACATATCTATATGCCCAGGAAAAAAAAGCGATTTATTTGCGTTTGGATAGTTTGTACCAAAACTTCGCGAATATGGCAAAACGCCGTTTCGAATTGGGCGAAACAAATTATTTGGAGAAAATAATGGCCTCATCAAAACAACGACAACTGCAAATTGCCCTAGAACAAGCACACCAAGATGTCGTCATTGCCAGCAACGATATATCAGCAAAAACACAAATAAAAGATAGTCTACGTATCGCCCCTGTATTAATGGATAAAATAACCTTGAGCCAAGTGAATATTGAGAAAACGGTAGAAATGACTTACGTTCAAAATACCATTGACCTGGCAAAAGCCAAGCGAAAAATGGAAGTTCAACATCTGTTACCCGATATTAGCTTATCCTATTTTCAAGGTACCAATAGTGCTTTTGAAGGCCATCTTTATGGATATCAAGCAGGTCTAAAAATTCCATTATTTTTTGGAGGAAATACTTCCCGAATAAAGGCCTCGAAAATTGCCGAGCAAATAAAGGTCGAAAAATCTAAATCATTTAGAATAAAAATGAATGCTCGTTATAAAGAGCTAAGGGCACAATATGAAAAACTGGCAAAAGCCTTGGAATATTACGAAGTTGAGGGCGCCGAGCTTTCTGAAGAGATTTTGAAAACAGCCGATTTAAGTTTTAAAAATGGGGAAATCGATTTTTTTCAATACATACAAAGTATCGAAAATGCCAATGAGATACAACTCAATAGACTCGAGAATTTGAATAAGTATAACCAAACGGTAATTCAGCTCAATTATCTCAGTTTATAAAACCATAAACAGCCTAAAAAAAGTTTAAAAAATAAAAACATGAGAAAACCAATTTATATACTTATCATCTCCCAAATCATACTTCTACATAGCTGTGGTGAGAAACAGAACGTCGAGAATTTAGCTTCTGAAACTGAAAATAGCGATGAAAGCATAACAATTACGAAAGAACAATTCAATACCGGTGGCATGACCTTGGGAAGCCTTGAAGAAAAGTCTTTTCCGACAACCATAAAGACCAATGGAATGATAGATGTGCCACCGGAAAACAGGGCGGTGGTAAGTGCCACTATGGGTGGTTATATTAAACAAACACCTTTACTTATAGGAGATTCAGTTAAGAAGGGACAAATGTTGGTCATCATCGAAAACCCTGAATTTGTTACCCTACAGCAAGACTACATGGAAGTCAAACAACAGCTGACCTTTCTAGAATCGGAATATAATCGCCAGAAAACTCTAAGGGAAGAAAATATAACTTCTCAAAAAAGTTTTCTAAAGGCGGAAAGCGATTTTAAAACTGCCCATGCACGGTCTAACGGACTTAAAAAACAATTATCAATGCTAAATATCTCTTCTGCTCAAGTTGAAAAGGGAAATATAAGTTCGACAGCAACTATCTATGCCCCATTAGCGGAAGCATTACCAAAATGAACGTGACAAAAGGCACCTTTGTATCGCCAGCCTCCCCTATTCTAGAAATCATCGACAACAATCATATTCATCTCGAACTTTCCGTTTTCGAAAAAGATATTATGAAAATTAAAAAGGGGCAACCCATTAGGTTTTTAATTCCAGAAGCCTCCGATAAAACTTTTGAAGCAGAGGTTTATTTAATCGGCACATCCATAGACGAAAACCGCACAATCAAAGTACACGGTCATTTACATGAAGAGAGTCAAAATAACTTTCTAACAGGTATGTTTATCGATGCGGCCATTATTACCGAAAACAGCCATGGCAAGGGCTTACCTTCAACAGCCATTGTAGAAGATAACGATAAATTTTTTGTGCTAAGGGCCATAGAAAGCAATGATAAACAATATGTCTTTGAACAGATTGAGGTTATGATCAAAAATATTTCCGATGGCTTTACAGAAATCTCAAATCCGGAGCGATTTTCAACTTCAGACAAGTTTCTCACAAAAGGGGCATTTGACATGGTTAGCGAAAAAACTGGGGGTCATGGTCTTTGATTTTGCAGGTTACCCCAATCCCACATCCAAAGTCATCATAATGATAAACCCTCCTATAAACCCCATAACAGCTATATCGGAGTGCTTATCTTGTTGGGTTTCAGGTATTACCTCTTCGACTACCACAAAAATCATGGCGCCTGCGGCAAAAGAGAGCGCGTAAGGTAGAATAGGTTGAAAAGTCAATACGGCCCATGCTCCAATAACAGCGGCCACAGGTTCAACCAGCGCAGATGCCTGACCGTACATAAAACTTCTTTTTCTGGTAAGCCCTTGTCTTCTTAAGGGCATGGCTACAGCAAACCCTTCAGGAAAATTCTGCAATCCGATACCAATTGCCAGAGCAACGGCTCCACCTATAGTAGCGCCATCGAAACCAGCAGCAACCCCGCCAAAGAGCACGCCCACAGCGAGGCCCTCGGGAATATTATGAAGTGTTATAGCCAAAGTTAAAAGGGTGGTACGGTGCCAAGGCGTTTTCACGCCCTCTGCATCACCTTCCTTGAAATTCAAGTGCAAGTGAGGTAAAATTTTATCCAATCCGAAGAGAAAAAGCGCCCCAAGAAAAAAACCGACCGCCGCCGGAATCACTTTTACAAAGCCTTCGCCCGGACTCATTTCAATACCGGGCGCCAAGAGACTCCAAAAACTGGCGGCAACCATTACACCTCCCGTAAAGCCTAACATGCCATCCATCACAGCTCTATTGGGGTTTTTAAAGAAAAAGACCAAGGCAGCCCCTGCTGCAGTTAGGCCCCAAGTAAAAAGCGTAGCATAGAATGCGGCTAAGATGGGGTCTATAGATTCAAAATACTCAATGACTTGTTGCATAGCTATTCTGTAATTTTAAGGTAAAGATTGCCCGCAATTTGCTGTGAAATTCGAATATCGTCACCTTTTATTTGTATATGAAGCGAGCCATCGAACTCCTCTTTGTCGACCACATGTATAGAATCGCCCAAGGCTATATTATTTTTATCAAGAAATTTCAGAAAGGGTGCAGACGAATCTTTTACCCCAACACAAATACCGCTTACACCGATAGGCACCTCGCTCAACAACTTTTTAATTGCTTTTTTAAACTCACCTTTTTTTGAAGGAATAGGATCCCCATGTGGGTCAACTTGAGGAAAACCGAGGTGCTTATCTAAACTATCGATAAGTTTTTCACTTTTTATATGCTCTAACTGCTCTGCCACTTCATGTACCTCATCCCAAGAAAAATCAAGCTTTTCAACCAAAAACACCTCCCAAAGGCGATGCTTTCGCACTAAGGTCAAAGCGGTTTTTTGACCATATTCCGTAAGGTTGACCCCTTTGTACGGCCTATAATTGACCAAGCCCTTCTCCGCCAATTTTTTGACCATATCGGTCACCGACGACGGTTTTGTTTCCATCTGCTCCGCTACGGCATTTGTCGAAACCGTAACATTGTCTCCCTTGCCCAAATGGTAAATGGCCTTGATGTAATCTTCTTCAGAAAGTGTCATAAAAATTTATAATGCCACAAAAATACATTTTTATATCTAAAAACAAATATTTAGTTTTGACTAAAAATTAATTTAAACTTGCTGAAATAAATATTTTGAGAACTCCATTTTCATATGTTGTAATTGGCCTAATATTAATGGCTAGTACTGGTATATCAGCACAAAATGCTCAGATAAGCGGAGTAGTTACCGATGGGGAGTTTCCCATCACTTTTGCAAATGTCTACTTAGAAGGAACGGTATTTGGCACAGCTACTGATGAAGAGGGACTTTTTAAGTTAACCAATATTCCACCTGCCCCATATAAATTGAAGGTAAAGGTTCTGGGCTATCTTCCGTATAACGAAAAAATAGATTTAAGAAAAAAGGAAAACCGATACCTAAACATCGCCTTAAGCGAAACCAACGAACAACTCGAGGAAACTGTCGTTACCGGAACCTTAAAAGCGGTAAGTCGCTCCGAAAGTCCGGTTCCCGTTGAAGTCTACAGCCCTACTTTCCTCAAAAAAAACCCTACAGCCAGTATTTTCGAGGCCCTACAAAATGTTAATGGGGTACGCCCCCAAGTCAATTGCAACGTGTGCAATACTGGCGACATTCATATTAACGGTCTTGAAGGCCCTTATACTTTGGTCTTAATCGATGGCATGCCCATTGTAAGTGGTTTGGGAACGGTCTACGGATTGTCAGGAATACCAAACTCCCTCATCGACCAAATCGAAATCGTGAAAGGTCCCGCTTCTAGTCTCTATGGAAGCGAAGCTGTCGGCGGACTCATAAACATTATTACAAAAAATACTCTTGAAGCTCCTGATTTTTTTGCAGATGCCTTTGCTACAGGCTGGGGTGAATACAACCTAGATGTCGGAGCGAAAATAAATTTTGGGAAGAAGACCGATATGCTTCTAGGGCTCAATTACTTCAATTACGATGAAATTATTGACCATAATGGGGATAACTTCACCGATTTGACCCTACAAGAAAGAATTTCTGTTTTTCAAAAATGGAACTTCCATCGTGATAAATCACGTATTTTTTCGTTAGCCGGGCGATTTTTCTATGAAGATAGATGGGGAGGCGAACTTCAATGGACGCCTGAATTCAGAGGAGGTGATGAAATATATGGTGAAAGTATTTATACTACTCGTTGGGAGGTTCTAGGTAAATACCAACTTCCTGTAGAGGAAAAGCTTTTATTATCCTTTTCCTATAATGACCATAGCCAGAATTCGGTCTATGGCGACGTGCCCTATATAGCGGATCAACGTATCGGTTTTGGGCAGTTGACCTGGGACAAGGTTTTAAACCGTCATGATCTTCTATTCGGCAGCTCGGTTCGTTATAACTTTTATAATGATAATACCCCCGCAACCGAAATAGCGGACGAAGTGGTCATACCCAGTCTATTTGCGCAAGATGAAATTGAACTGGCCAAAAAACATTCGCTGCTCTTGGGCCTACGGTACGATTATGACAAACGCCATGGCAATATTCTGACCCCGAGAACTGCCTATCGATGGCGTATTAATGATAATGATATATTGAGATTTAATGCCGGCACCGGTTTTCGTGTAGTCAATCTCTTTACCGAAGAACATGCTGCACTGACCGGAGCCCGTGAGGTGGTGGTTACCGAAGAATTAAAACCCGAGCGTTCTGTAAACTTCAATCTCAATTATTTGAAAAAAATATACGCCGATAACGGTACTTTTGTCGGGCTTGACGCCTCGGTTTTCTATACCTCTTTTAGCAATGCTATCTTACCGGATTATGACACCGACCCCAATCAAATTATCTACGATAACCTTGACGGAAAATCTGTTTCACAAGGTGTGAGTGGTAATGTCGATGTCATTTTCCCTAGCGGATTTAAATTTTTGGTAGGGGCAACTCTACAAGATGTTAGCCAAACTGAAAATGGCATTTCACAACGTCAGATCCTCACTGAGAGTTTTACCGGCACTTGGAACGTCTCTTACAAATTTCGACCTATACAGCTTTCCGTTGATTATACCGGAAACCTCTACGGACCTATGCGTTTACCAGTATTGGGAGAAAATGATCCTAGAAGCGAATACTCCCCAACTTGGAGTATTCAAAACATTCAGTTTACGTTTAAAGGGCTTAAAAATTTTGAAATCTATGGAGGGGTAAAAAACCTTTTAGACTGGACACCGAACAGAGGAAATCCATTCATAATTGCCCGTGCAAATGACCCTTTTGATAAGAATGTTATATTTGACCCGAACGGCGATGTTGTTGCGACGACCGATAATCCGTATGCGCTAACATTTGACCCTTCTTATGTTTATGGCCCAAATCAAGGAATCAGAGGCTTCTTCGGACTCCGGTATCGGATAAATTAGACGAGTTTTATTCCCTACTTTTGGTAAACTGAAGTCAAGAAGTTTAAAAATTTGGATTATTACCCCTCTCATTTTGATTACATCATCATAGGTGCCGGAGCGGCAGGCCTGATGTTAGCCCATGCCATGACCAATGATGAGTACTTTTCAGAAGCATCAATCTTAATTCTAGATAAAGACCAAAAGAAAACCAACGACCGAACCTGGTGTTTCTGGGAAAAAGGCAGGGGTCAATTTGACCAAATAGTTCATAAAAGCTGGAATCATATTTACTTTGAAGGCAAAGAACTCGCTAAGCGATATGCCATCACACCTTATTCATATAAAATGATTAAGGGATTGGATTTCTACGAGAAGCAGTTCGAAACCTTGAAGAACAAAAAAAATGTAACTATTAAGTTTGAGAAAGTTCTTGACCTCAGTGAAAACGATGCTCAAGTTTCACTCAAGACGACTACGAATACCTATACCGCTGCAACAGTATTTAATAGTATTTTCAGTTATGCAGCCGCAAATAGTCAAAGTACGTACCCGGTCATTCAGCAACATTTTGTAGGTTGGAAAATAAAAGCCGACCGACCGGTGTTTGATGTCGATACCGTTACCTATATGGATTTTTCGGTTCCTCAAAAAGGAAATACCCGCTTTATGTATGTACTTCCGCAGTCGAAAAATGAAGCTCTGGTAGAGTACACTCTTTTTTCAAAAGATTTGCTCGATAAGGAGGTGTATGAAGAGGCGCTTCATACCTATATCACAACAAAATTAAACTGCCCGAATTACGAAATTACCGATAGAGAGCAGGGCAGCATACCCATGACCTGTTATGATTTTGCGCAACACAATACAAAAAGAATTTTGAATATAGGTACGGCCGGTGGTTGGGCCAAGCCCAGCACAGGATATACTTTTATGAGCACAGCGAAAAAGATTCCTGTTTTGATAGACCACTTGAAGGCGGACAAACCTCTAAATTCTCTCAACTTTAAAAACCGGTTTTGGTATTATGACCTGCTCCTTTTAGATGTGTTATCGCAAAATAATGAGATGGGACATCATGTTTTTGAATCCCTTTTTAATAAAAAAACTCCCCAATCGATTCTTAAATTTCTAGATGAAGAAAGTACTTTTTTAGAGGAATTAAGTGTAATATGGGGTTGCCCTAAATGGCTTTTTATCAAAAGTTTACTGCTCAGGTTATCGAAATATTGACGTTGCATATCTATTTTTAAGTTTTTGATAATATTGGCATTAAAAGTCATTTTTTAACAAAATTTTATTGTTTTTTAAAGAATATAGTTACATTTAGGCCGATTTAACTGAGAAACTACTTATATGAACAACCAACTCTACCTTAAGAAAAGGTGTACGCTTGCATGTCGTCACTTTTTCACTCTCTTATTATTTTTCGGAAGTTTTATGTTTTCTGCGGCTTATGCACAGTCCGTAATTTCAGGAACCGTAACCGATCAAACGGGCACTCCCCTACCAGGCGTTAGTGTAGTGGTCGATGGAACTACTCAAGGGGTGTCTACCGATTTTGACGGTAATTACTCCATCGATGTAGAAAACCCAGATGCCACTCTTATATTTTCTTATATTGGTTTTGTTAAGCAAACTATTGCGATGGAAGGTAGAAATTCTATTGATATCTCAATGCAAGAAGACATTGCCAGTCTTGACGAAGTAGTTGTCGTGGGCTATGGCACACAAAAGAGGGCCACTGTTTCAGGTTCCGTAGCCTCGGTAAAAGGTGAAGAATTGACTAAATCACCCGCTGTAAACCTAACCAATTCCCTTTCTGGGCGAGTAGCTGGTTTATTCGTGTCTCAAGCAAGCGCCGAACCAGGCTATGATAACGCAAACATTCGAATTCGTGGAACCAACACTTATAATAACACTGGGGCTTTAGTTGTAGTCGATGGTATACCGGACAGAGATGGTGGCTTGGCGCGTATCAACCCTGCCGACATAGAAAGTATTTCGGTTTTGAAAGATGCAGCTGCGGCTATTTACGGTGCTAGAGCTGCAAATGGTGTAATTTTGGTAACAACAAAACGGGGTAAGACTGGTAAACCCAAAATAACGTATTCCTCACAACAAGGTTGGGCAGCACCTACCGTTATTCCAGAAATGGCCAATGCGGCACAATACGCCGAGTTAAGAAATGAACTGGAAGTCTATAATCTACCAGTTGATGAATGGCAAGCAGCGACCGATGGTTTTAATTCAACAGGCACATATACCAGGCCTGATGGTTCCCAAAGAAATGCCATTTATACCCCAGAAGATATTGAATTGTTTAGTAATGGTCAAGACCCATGGGGTCACCCAGATACAGATTGGTTCAAAGAAACTTTAAAAAGAGGTTCTTCTCAAGAAAAACACACAATGCAATTGAGTGGCGGCAGTGAAAACTTTAACTATTTTAGTTCTTTGGGCTACTTAAAACAAGATGCTTACTATAAAAGTTCAGCCACGGGTTACGAGCAATATGACATACGAATAAATCTAGATGCTCAGATCAGTGAGGGCATAAAATTCAAAATAGGAGTTCTTGGAAGAGAAGAAAAACGATACTTTCCTACAGAACCAGCAGGGGCCATTTTCAGAATGCTCACCCGCGGTAGACCAACAGAACCTGCTTACTGGCCCAATGGGTTTCCAGGTCCTGACATCGAAAACGGACAACAACCCGTTGTTATCACGACCAATGCCACCGGATATGATCGCGATACAAGAGATTATTTTCAGTCGAATGCAACTTTAGACATTAAAATTCCTTGGATAGAGGGACTAACGTTACAAACCACGGCAGCAATAGACAAAAGCTTTTTAAATCGCAAAGTTTGGCGTACCCCTTGGGAGCTTTATACTTGGGACGGGGCTAACCGTGATGAGTCAGGATTGACACCTGTGCAAAGAGGGCCTGCAGAACCGCGTCTTACCCAATACGCACAGAACCGATTGAATATTCTATTAGGTGCCAACCTACAATATCAAAAATCTTTCGGCAACCATAACTTAATACTTCTTGCAGGTACGAACAAGGAGACTAAAACTTATGAAGGCTTCGACGCTTTTCGTCGGTATTTCATATCTCCAGCGATTGAGGATTTATTCGCAGGAGGTACCGATGAACAAAATATAAATGGTTCATCAGATAGAGCTTCGAGGCTCAATTATTTTGGCCGTGTTGGCTATGACTTCTCGGAAAAATATTTAATGGAATTTCTTTGGAGGTATGATGGGTCTTATTTATTCCCAGAGGAAACTAGATATGGTTTCTTCCCAGGTTTTACGGCAGGTTGGGTGATTACCAAAGAAAAATGGTTCGAGAATATGGATAGTGATTCATACTTAAATCATCTCAAACTTCGTGCTTCATGGGGCCAATTGGGTAATGACAAATTCGATGATTCTGAGTTTCCTTCCAACCAATTTCTAGCTACTTACGGTTTCGGAAATTATGTTATAAACAACTCTCAAGTTACCACCTTAAGTGAGTCTAGAGTACCAAATACAGGAATTACATGGGAGGTGGCAACCAACATCAATCTCGGTATCGATGCCCGTTTTATCAAAAACAAATTGAATTTAGAGTTTGACTGGTTCCTAAACAAAAGAACAGATATTCTAACGACACCATCTGCATCTTTACCTTCCCTTTCTGGTATTACTCCACCGCGGCAAAATTTCGGTGAAGTTGAAAATAAAGGTTTTGATTTTATACTTGGCTGGAACGATTACATCGGAGAAGAATTCAGTTATGGTATAACAGTAAATGCTGGCTATGCAAAAAATAAGATACTTTTTAACGATGAAGCAGAAGGGTCGCCAGAATGGCAACGTGTAACGGGCAGAACTATAGGGGCACAGTTGGTCTACGGGTACGATGGCATATTTGCGACCCAAGCCGATATCGATGCTGAAACTCTAGATTATTCGGCCCTAGTCAACAATCTCCGCCCAGGAGATATGAAATTGGTCGATTATGACGGTGACGGAAGAATAACTCCTGATGATCGTTATAGAACAGATAAAAACGTCTACCCCACTTTACAAGGAGGTGCCAATCTTACGGCTAGTTATAAAAACTTTGATATCAGCATGCTCTTTCAAGGAGCTTGGGGAGGCGAACTATTTTTCAACTTTAGTGAGGCCGGTACCATTGGAAACTATTTGGAAAGAGATTATAACAATCGCTGGTCCGTTAATAACCCAAGCAGTGTGGATCCAAGAATAACCAATCGTGCCGACCAGTATTATAGTAATGGCAATACCTACTGGCGTCAAGATACCGACTATATGCGCCTGAAGAATTTTGAGCTGGGCTATAATTTTCCTGAAGAAATCATAGGTCAGATAGGTTTAAGCAATTTACGGTTCTATTTAAACGGCAATAATCTTTTTACTTGGACGGATGCTATTTTTGACCCTGAAGGTTTAAATACCAGTGGTAGAGATTACCCGGTTTCAAAAATATTTAGCGTAGGTTTCTCCGTATCATTCTAAAAAAATAACACTATGAATATTAAGAATATAATTAAAGTCTGGGGAATGGTCTTACCATCGGTTATCGCCTTGAGCTGTAATGATGATTTTACCAGCATTACCCCCTTAAGCGAGGTATCAGAATCTAGTGTCTGGTCAGATGCCGGTCTAGCCGAAGCAACGGTAACTGGCGCGTATAATGGCTTAGGTGCGGGAGGTCTTGATGAGCAAATGCTCGCCTCTTTAACCGATGAAGCCATATTCACACATACTGGTCGAGGCATTAACACCATTAATGAATCTCGCGCCAACTCGGCAGATACAGGCTGGATAAATAATACATGGGATTGGAATAATATGTACGGCTACATTAGAGATGTAAATTTAGCCATTGCCAATTTGGGCGAAGGTGGTATTGAAGACACAAATCTTGTCGATAGACTACTTGGCGAAGCGCATTTTCTAAGAGCCTATTATTATCATCAACTGTTGCGTTTTTATGGAGGAGTACCTCTTATATCTGAGCCACTTGAATTAGATTCGGATTATGACATTCCAAGAAATACTTTCGAAGAGTCCGTAAATTTTATCGTCGCAGATTGTGAACGGGCTTTCGAATTGCTCGATGGTCGTGATATGGCTTCAGGCAGGGCTAACCCTACGGTTGCTCTAGCCCTAAAGGCACGAATTCTACTGTATGCTGCTAGCGATCTTCATGACTTCCCCACTGCCTCCGCTAATTCAGACGTTCTTTCAGGGTATTCAAATCCTGAATTGATCGCATACACTTCTGGTGATCAACAGCAGCGGTGGATACTTGCCCGCGATGCGGTAAAGGCCGCTCTCGACTATTCTACCACTGGGTATAAATTAGATTTAACTTCACCGGTATCACTGGAAGAAGGTGAACAGAATTATCTAGATATTTCTTTGGCGCGTAATGGTGGTGAAAATGATATTATCTGGGAGAGACAATATGTTGAAAACACTGGGCCAGGAAGACGAATCGGTCTATTTAACGGCCCAAATGGATACCACAACTGGGCAGGAAATGCCCCACTGCAAAACCTTGTGGATGATTATGCAATGAGTGATGGTTCTGAGTTTGACTGGGACAACCCTGAACATGCCAGTGCACCCTATGACAATCGAGAAGCTCGTTTTTATGCGACCATTTTGTACGATGGGGCAGATTGGAAACCTAGACCATCTGACGTAGCAGAACGTGATCCAGCCAATCAAATACAAACAGGGCAATATGACATTATAGGTTCTGATGGAGTTGAAACTCACTTCGGCCTCGATACTCGTCAAGGTCCGGTTGAAGACTGGAACGGCACACGAACTGGCTATTATTTCAAAAAATTTGTAGAACCGGATCCTGCATTTATAGACCAAACAGGTTTTCAGACCATACCTTGGCCATTCTTTCGTGAGACTGAGCTTGTACTCAATTATGTAGAAACGCTTTTAGAAACAGGAGATGAAGGCGAAGCCACAAACTGGTTGAACAAAATTAGATTTAGAATTGGTCTTCCGGCAATAGCCGCAACAGGAGACGAACTAGTAGAAGCTTATCGAAACGAGAGAAGAGTCGAACTCGCCTATGAACAACATCGCTATCACGACGCCCGTAGATGGATGATTGCTCCAAGTACTTTAGGTGCGCCTGCTGTAGGTATTCAGATAACTGGCACTCTCAAACCAAGTGCTTCAGTTTCTACGTACAAATATGATCCTGAAAATTATGATTACAGCTACGTGCCTACGGTCGTAGATCCTGGTTTTGAAAATAGATTATGGCTAGACAAAAGTTATTTCGTACCCATACGAATAGCTGAGCTTAATGCAAATACCGCATTGGTACAAAACCCGGGTTATGATTAAATAATTCAAAACCTTTAGAAAAAGACCCTATGCACTCCACTTAGGGTCTTTTTTATAAATAAAATAGCCGTCTATGATAAGATGACGATTTTTAGCTCGCTATCAGAGATGCTCTTTTCGTAGTTTTACAATACTTATTCTAATTTGATGAACGAGCTTCACCCAATAACATTAATAGTAACTATGACTTTTTTTCGTACGTTATCATTGAAAAAATACGGCTGTTTAATTCTATTGTTAAGCATTGCTACTAGCTGCACCGAAACCTATAAATTATCCGGTAAAAACTCAGTAAATGAAAAGATTTTTAGCAAATTGAATTCAGATGAAACCGGCATTCAGTTCACTAACCCGTTAACGGAAGATGTTCGCTATAACGGTATTCAATACGAGTATTTTTATAATGGAGGGGGAGTAGCCGTTAGCGATTTTAACAATGATGGATTAAAAGATCTTTTCTTTGTCTCTACCTTAGGTCAACATAAACTTTTTGTCAATAAAGGTGATTTAAAATTTGAAGATGTATCTGATAAAACAGGTATATTGAACAAACAACACTTTTCAACGGGAGTAACGGTCGTTGACATAAATGATGATGGTTGGATGGATATTTACCTATCTAACTCTGGTAAATTCAAAAATCCCGACACTCGAAGAAATAGGCTATTCGTAAATACGGGCGTCAAGAATAAGGGCGGCGTTCCGATTTTCAAAGAGGAAGCCAAAAAATATGGGATTGATAGCCCCGATTGCTCTACTCAGGCGAGCTTTTTTGATTATGACAAAGATGGTGATCTTGACATGTTTCTTCTCAATCATAGTCCCTCCCCCTATCCTGAAGACAAATCACTTTTAGAACTTTCAACCACTGATGGTGGAGTAGCGAACAACAAACTTTTTAGGAATGATAATGGCTACTTCAATGACGTATCTCAACAGGCCGGTATCGTACAGAACCGTCTATCTTATGGGTTAGGTATAGCTATTGGCGATGTAAATAATGATAGTTGGCCAGATTTGTACGTTGCCAACGATTTTACCGGCAAAGACCAGCTTTACATAAATAATCAAAACGGCAGGTTCACCGACCGCATTCTTGAGGCCACAAACCATATTTCATTTTTTGCCATGGGTAATGATATTGCCGATATTAATAATGATGGATGGATGGATTTAATGGTCGTTGACATGATGGGTGCCAATAACTATGATATCAAGACCAGTATGAGTGGTATGAACCCTGACCGTTTTTATGAGACCGTTAACTCAGGTCAACATTATCAATACATGTATAATACCTTACAGCTCAATAGTGGGTTTGTAAATAAAGACGGAACTCCATTTTTTTCTGATATCGCACAAATTACCGGTGTATCGAATACCGATTGGAGCTGGGCCCCATTATTCTTTGATATGGATAATGATGGTCTAAAGGATCTATTTGTATCAAATGGTATTAAGCGAGATTTTAGAAACAATGACTTTGTGAATTTTGTAAATAAAAAACAAGATTCAATCAGAAAAGTTGAAAAAATGGACGTCAAAAAATATATCTCAGACGTCATGGATAAAATGCCTACCAGGAAGAAGGAAAATTACTTTTTCAAAAATAACGGTAAGCTAGTATTTGAAAAAATGAATGAAACATGGGGCAACGATTCTCAAACCAGCTCAAATGGATCGATTTATGCCGACCTTGACAATGATGGCGATTTAGAAATAATTGTAAACAACACAGATGATCCCGCCTACATTTTGAAAAACAATTCGATAGAATTGGGCTTAGGTCACCATCTTAAAATTCGATTAAACGGCCCGAAAGGCAACCGTGACGGTATTGGAACAAGGGTGGTGGTTTCAAACAATGAAAATAAGCAAACCCAAGAGCTTTATTTCTCTAAAGGTTTTATGTCTGCAAAAGACAGAGAACTACATTTTGGGTTAGGCACGAAAACATTGGCTACCATTGAAGTTTTTTGGCCAGATGATTCATACCAAATACTACAAGATGTCAAGGCCGATCAACTTATTGTTCTTGACCACTCAAAAAGTGAAAAACAATTTTCCGAACGCAAAGGTCAAAATGGCGAATTGCATTTATTTCAAAAAACTGCTATCAAAGGGTTAAATTTCAAACATCAGGAAAACGATTTTGATGATTTTTTACGAGAAAGTCTTTTACCCCATAAAATGTCAAACGAAGGGCCAGCCCTATCAATTGCAGATGTAAACCAAGATGAATTAGAGGACATATTCGTAGGAGGAGCGTTAGGTCAGGCTGGAAAACTATTCATGCAAAATAAAGATGGATCTTTTGATGAAATGGGGTCTACAGTATTTGAAGTATCGTCACAGTTTGAAGATGTAAATTCTATATTTTTTGATGTCGACGCAGATGGTGATTTAGATTTGTACGTGGTTAGCGGCGGAAACGAATATTCACAAGGTTCATCTAATTTACTTGACAGACTTTATATAAATGATGGCGAAGGCCGGTTTACCCACAATGAAAAAGCTTTGCCCAACATTTCGGTGAGTGGTTCTTGCGTAAAACCAATTGATTTTGACAACGATGGTGATTTAGACTTATTCATTGGGGCAGGCAAGTGCCTGGCCAATATCCGTACCCTGCAAAAAGCTATCTGTTAGAGAATAAAAGTGATTCTAAAAAAGTTGTATTTATAGAAAGTGAAGTAACGCAAAGTGAAAATTGGCAAGAGTTTGGCATGGTAACAGATGCACTATGGGCAGACCTTAATGATGATGAATATTTAGACCTTGTTATTACGGGAGAATGGATGCCCATTAGAGTATTTGAAAACGAGAATGGCAAACAATTAGTTGAAAAAACAGCTAAGTATGGTTTAGATCAAACTAATGGTTGGTGGTATAGTTTGGGTGCAAGAGATTTCGACGGCGATGGAGATGTAGACATAATAGCCGGAAACTTAGGGTTGAACTACAAATATAAAGCGAGCGTCGAAGCCCCATTTGAAGTGTTTGCAGATGATTTCGATATTTCTGGATCCAATGATATTGTGCTGAGTTATTACGAAGAAGAAGAATTGGTTCCTCTTAGAGGAAGAGAGTGCTCATCGAACCAAATGCCCTTCATTAAAGAAAAATTCCCTACTTATGATTCTTTCGGAAAGGCAGCAATCGAAGATATTTTCGATTCAGAGCAACTAAAAAAGTCTTTGCATTTGAAAGCTTTAAATTTTGCCTCTTCTTATTTAGAAAATAAAGGTGGTGAATTTGAGGTTCGTAATTTGCCTATTGAGGCGCAACTCTCTTCAATAAATGAAATTGTAATTGATGACTTTGACAACGATGGGGTAAATGACGTATTGCTAGCAGGAAATCTCTATTCATCGGAGGTTGAAACTCCAAGAAATGACGCACTTCATTCACTTTATTTAAGAGGTGATGGCCAAGGAAATTTTACTCCGCAATCAGCTGGAAAAAGTGGTCTATTTACAAAAGGTAGCGTAAAAGAGGTCAGCCCAATACTTATCAATAAATCTAAAAATTTAGTATTTGCAATAAACAATGAAGAAATAGAAGTGGTTTCTGTAAAATCAAAAAAATGATTACGCCTCCCTCACCATCAAGCTTTCGCCGAAGTCCTGCAAAATTGCTCTTTTATCTGATGAAATATTCAGCCCCTCTAAAATCTCAAACGCTTGATTAGAATAATTTCGAATGGCATCTTGCGTAATTTGTGCAGAACCGCTTTCTTTGAACAGATCTTTTATAGTTTCAATTTTAGCCGAAGGGTCTTTCGGTTGAATAGAGTATAAATCCAATAATTCTTTCTTTTGCTGCGAAGTGCCTTGGGCTAGCACATTTAAATACAGATACGTCTTTTTATTCTCTATGATATCGCCACCCACCTGTTTACCAAATGTTTCAGGGTTTCCAAAAGCATCAAGATAATCATCCTGTAACTGAAACGCTATACCAAGATTGAGTCCGAATTGATAAACATCATTTTGTTCTTCTGCAGAAACCTCAGCAACTATACCTCCCATTTTTAATGCGGCGGCCACTAAAACAGCGGTTTTGTACTCTATCATTTTGAGATATTCAGGTATGGTCACATCGTCGCGATTTTCAAAGTCGATATCATATTGTTGTCCTTCACAAACCTTCAGGGCTGTTTCGCTGAACAATTTGGCCAAATTTTTAAATATTTCCGGAGAATAATTTTCAAATAATTGATATGCCGTTATGAGCATGGCGTCCCCAGAAAGTATGCCAGTATTTACATCCCATTTTTCATGAACAGTTGTTCTCCCCCTTCGTAATGGTGCGTCATCCATAATATCATCATGAACTAACGAAAAATTATGAAACACCTCGATAGCTAAGGCGGCATCTAAAGACTTGGTATAACCCCCATCAAAAATATCGGTCGCGACCAATGTTAAAACCGGCCGTAGCCTTTTACCCCCCAAACCAAGAATATAAGAAATAGGGGCGTAGAGATTCTTTGGCTCCCTCTCAACAATCTTGCTTTCGAGATATGAAATA
The DNA here is from genome assembly GCA_002813285.1 of Flavobacteriaceae bacterium MAR_2009_75. NCBI lineage: Bacteria > Pseudomonadati > Bacteroidota > Flavobacteriia > Flavobacteriales > Flavobacteriaceae > Flavobacteriaceae bacterium MAR_2009_75. The sequence continues at coordinate 2,573,292 of PHTZ01000001.1, read as the reverse complement.
AACTCTTTTCGGTAAAAATCAATGGATTGCATCGGGCGGTTTTTGCCAAAAATACATTCATTTTATGAAACTTTATTGCCCGACGTTCGTCCTATTAAAAAAAAATCCTTCAAAAACGCAATAGATTTCAAATGCTTCGTCTTTTTAAATGAAGCCACAGCAAACAATTTTTGGATGCCAACGAATTCAGAAAATCAAAAAAACCTAAAATCGTTTTTCGATGATGAGTACCATGCGCTTAAATCGTATGCTAAATCTCGTATTGATGACACTGCTGATCGTGATGCCGGAGATATTGTTCAAGATGTGGCGCTCAAATTATTCTCACGTGCCGATAGTTTATCACCAATCGATAATATAGCAGGTTTTGTTTACAACTCTATTCGCAACAAGGTTATCGATATTATGCGTAAGAAAAAAAATGAAACCAGTTTAGAAGAAGATATGGAGCATCGCTTTATCGAATTTACAGAGATGCTCTCTATAAAATCTTCGAATGAGTATTCTGAAGAAATGATTATCGAATTAAAAAAATCGATTCAAAATCTAAAACCAGCATATCGAAATATAATATGGTCAATAGATTTTGAAGGCCACACGTATAGCGAATTATCAAAAAAAACGAATATACCACTTGGTACGCTAATGTCTCGACGACACCGCGCATTATCAATACTATTAAAAGACTTAGCACCTAAAAAACAACGTATAAATTAAAAAGTACAACATTATGGAAGAGCACCTAGAGCATAAAGTAAAAGGAAAGGCAGAGAAATTCTTTCGTGGATTTTTCAAGGTATTATTTATGATTATAGCAGCAATCATTTTTCTATTGTTGTTTGGCTATGGTTTTATGCTATTATGGAATTGGCTTATGCCAGATACCTTCGGATTGCCCGTACTATCTTACTGGAAGGCAGTCGGAATTCTCGTAATGGCAAAAATACTGTTCGGAAATTTCGAAGGGAAAGGACATAAAAGAGAAAAATCAAAGTCACATCAATTTTCTAAGCCCCGAAAATGGGATACTTGTAAAAGTGATTTTTCTAAATGGCAGTTTTATGATGCTTTTTGGAAAGAAGAGGGAGAAAATGCATTTGAAGACTATGTAAAGCGAAATCAGGAAAAAAGAAATGATTAAAACTTGTATATGTGTTAACAAAATGTAAAACCCAAGAAACTTTTTATGTTTTTAAAGTTTCCTGATTTATATTTGCCGCTCGTTATGAAAGAAAAAATTTTAGAAAAAGCGGCAGATATGTTTTTGACCTACGGTTTCAAGAGCATTACGATGGATGACCTTGCCCAAGAAATGGGCATCTCAAAAAAAACCATATATGCCCATTTTGAAAATAAGACAGCGCTCGTAAAAGATTGCACACTACAGGTAGCCCGTATTATTTCATCGGGCATCGATAGTATTCTCTGTCTTAATAAAAACCCCATTGAAGAACTTTACGAAATCAAAAAGTTCATAATGCAATACCTTAAAGATGAAAAGTCTTCACCTCACTATCAATTGCAAAAATACTATCCGAAAATATTTTCAAGCATGCGACAAAAGCAGTATGAGGTCATGAAAGATTGTGTAGTAGACAATATCAAAAGAGGACTCGAACAGGGTATTTATAGAGAAAACTTAAATGTAGAGTTTATTTCACGTATTTATTATGCAGGGGGAGCCAGTATTAAAGACCATACTTTGTTCCCACCCGATAAATTCACCAATATTTCTTTAATGGATCTTTATCTTGAATACCACCTTCGCGGTATAGTTACGCCCAAAGGAAGAAAAATATTAAATACAATTATCAATTCAAATCAAGAATAGAATGCAAAAATATATTCTAGCATTTTTCACTTTGTTCACGTCAACAATCGTCTTTTCTCAAGAAACAGTTGAGCAAACCTACAGCTTTACCTTAGAGGAAGCTATTCAGTTTGCCCTTGAGAATAACTATAGTGCCATAAATGCCAACCGGGACCTTATCGATGCCCGAAAGCAAAAATGGGAAACTATAGCAGAAGGTCTGCCACAAGTTAACGGTTCCGTTAGCTATCAGAATCAACTAAAGCAACCTGTTTCTCTACTACCCGCCGAACTTGCCGGTGGCCAACCTGGTGAGTTTATTCCCGTAGTATTTGGTCAGCCCCAAACAATGACTGCCACAGCAACCTTGACCCAAAAAATATTCGATGGTTCATACATTGTTGGGGTACAGGCTACGAAATCATTCTTGAGCTACAGTGTCAACAATGAAGAAAAGACTGATCAAGAAGTGAGAAAATCGGTTGTAGAATCGTATGGAAACGTTCTTTTAGCACAAGAAAGTGTCGCCATCTTCGAAAAGAATAAAAATAATCTCGAAGAAAACCTTTTTGAAACAGAGAAGTTGTTCGAAAACGGATTGGGCGACGAAGAGAGTGTTGAGCAATTACAAATAACCCTTTCATCAGTTGACAACCAATTGAAAAATGCCATAAGATTAGAGAACATTACCCGTCAAATGTTGAATTTGGTTTTGGGTATTGCCATTGATGCCCCTACGCGTTTAGAAGAAAATCTTGACAACCTTGCCGTTGAACAAATAGACTTTCAACTTATGGAGACGGACTTTAATATTGAAAATAATGTGGACTATAAAATTGCCATCAATCTTACCGAGCAACGCTTCTATGAGTTGAAACTTGCCAAAAGTCGTGCTTTGCCAACTTTGAATTCGTTCATTAACTACGGCAGTTCATCTTTCAGTGACAAGTTTAACTTTTTAGGAGGTGATCAAGATTGGTTCGATTCTTCAGTTTTAGGACTAGACTTGAATATACCTATTTTCAGTTCAGGCAAAAGAAGTGCAAGCACGGCTAGAGCCAAGATTGCCCTTGCCAAGGCTGAGACCCAACTTTCAGAAGCTGAAGAACAGATCAGACTTCAACTCGAAAAAGCTAAGAGTGATTATATTTTGGCCATTGAAGAGTATAATACGGCCAAAGAAAATCTTCGCCTAGCAGAAAGAATAGAAAATAAAAATCAGATCAAGTATTCCGAAGGATTAGCTACCAGCTTCGAATTACGACAAGCACAGACTCAGCTTTACGATGCCCAGCAAGGTTATTTACAATCTATGGTAGAAGTAATCAATCAAAAAACAACATTGGAGCTCATATTGAACAATCCAGAATCAAAACTTTAAAACAACACAACAAACCTTTAAAGATGAAAAAAATACTATACATCGCAACCGTTATTTTAGTTGCCTCTTCTTGTGGCAATAAAGAACAGTCTGTTGAAGGCATAATTGCTCAAGGTGACCTGGAGACCCTTAGGGCTAAAAAGAGCGAAATTTCAGAACAGCAGAAACAGATCGAGTCACAAATCAGACTTTTAGATTCTGCAATTGCAACAAAAGCAGTCGATGAAAAACTACCTCTGGTAAGCACCATTGTAGCGTCACCCGAAAAATTCAATCACTTTTTAGAATTACAGGGCGATGTAAGCACCAAACAGAATGTACTCGTGTATCCAGAAATGTCGGGCACCTTACAGCGTGTTTATGTGAAAGAGGGACAACGCGTTTCTAAGGGTCAAGTTCTGGCCAGTATTGACGATGGTGGCATGAGCAGTCAATTATCACAATTAAAGACTCAGGCGGCATTAGCGAAAACGACCTTTGAACGAAGAAAAAGGCTCTGGGATCAAAAAATTGGTTCGGAAATAGAATATTTAGCGGCCAAAACAGAGTATGAAGCTACGCAAGATGCCATCAAACAGTCTGAAAGCCAACTAGGGAAATCTACAATCAGGGCTCCCTTTTCCGGAATCATTGATGATGTAATCAAAGATCAAGGTACGGTGGTATCACCTGGGCCTGGTTCTGAGGTGTTCAGAATAGTGAATTTATCGAATATGTACATTGAAGTAGATGTGCCAGAAGCTTATCTAGGGGCCGTTACCGAAGGTAAAGAAGCACTTGTATATTTTCCTATTCTTGGTGATAGCATAAGCACGAAAATTCGCCAAACGGGCAACTTTATCAACCCGGCCAACAGATCTTTTAGTGTTGAGATTCCGGTGCCGAACAAAGACGGTAAAATCAAACCCAATTTAACGGCCAAGGTAAACCTTAACGATTATACCAGCGAAAATGCAATTTTAATACCGTCAAGTATAATTAGTGAAAACGCTGAGGGCGATCAATACGTTTTTGTCGCTGAGGCTGGCGGATCTGAAAATGAGGCAACCGTTACTAGAACCATTATTACCACGGGTAAAACCCAAGGTGGTAAGGTAGAAGTTTTAACGGGCATTGAAGATGGCAACCAGATTATTATGGAAGGTGCCCGAAGTGTAAAGGACGGCCAAAAGGTAAAAATCAAAAACTAGAGATCGATGAGCAAAATTAAGAAAAACGCCGATAAGGAATTTAAGCTATCTTCTTGGGCCGTCGATAATCCCTCGGTCATTTACGTAATGATAGGTATTTTCCTCTGGCTGGGTTTCTCCGCATATATGGCTATGCCAAGAGAGGATTTTCCTGAAATCGTTGAAACGAAAATTTATATCAGCACCCCCTACCCTGGTAACACTGCGGAAGATATCGAGAGGCTGATTACCGACCCTCTTGAAGATCGTTTAAAGAATGTTAGCAACGTGGTCGAAGTCGTCTCTACCTCTCAAGAAGATTATGCCATTATCACTGTTGAGTTCGATGAGGAAATTACAGTAGAGCAAGCCAAGCAGAATGTAAAAGATGAGGTTGATAGCGAAAAGGCCAGTGAAGATTGGCCGACTTTTAATGGGGCTAAGGTCGAACCTAATGTCTTTGACCTGAATTTTTCAGAGGAGGTTCCTATAATGAACATCAATTTCACTGGAGATTATCCTGTTGATAAATTAAAGGAGTTTGCAGAATACCTTCAAGATGAGGTTGAAGATCTACCTGAAATTAAACAAGCAGATATACGCGGTGCTCAAGACAAAGAAGTCGAAGTTGCCGTCGATATTTATAAAATGATGGCCGCCCAAGTAAGCTTTCAAGATGTACTGAATGCTATTGGTAACGGCAACATGACCATGTCTGCAGGTAACCTGAAAACTAGCGGACAACGAAGAACGATCCGTATTCTTGGTGAAATCGATGAGCCGAGCCAACTAAATAATTTCGTGGTAAAATCAGATAACGGTGCGGTTTACCTAAAAGACATTGCCACTGTAAGTTTTGAAGAACAAGACAAGACCACATATGCACGTGAGTTCGGTAGCAATGTGGTTATGCTCGATGTTAAAAAAAGAGCGGGTAGAAATGCGATATCGGCTGCCGATCAGATCAAGGAAATTGTAAAGAAGGAACAGGCGAACTATTTTCCGCCTGATTTACATATTTCGATAGCGAACGATTCTTCGACCAGAACCCTGAACCAAGTTGATGACTTGGTAAACAATATCATTTTTGGAATTATTCTAGTTGTTACCGTTCTCATGTTCTTTCTAGGGTTTAGAAATGCACTGTTCGTCGGTTTTGCTATACCTATGTCAATGTTCATGTCTTTTGTTATTCTTTCGTGGCTGGGCTATACCTTGAATACCATGATTTTGTTCGGAATGATTATGGGGCTGGGAATGCTGGTTGATAATGGTATTGTTGTGGTTGAAAATGTTTATCGTTTGATGGACGAGGGCATGTCACGCACAGAAGCGGCCAAAAAAGGTATCGGTGAAATTGCATTTCCTATTATTATATCTACGGCAACTACAGTGGCAGCATTTGTACCTCTTGGCCTTTGGCCCGGTATTTTTGGTCAGTTTATGATTTATTTTCCGATAACATTATCGGTTGTTCTTGGGTCTTCACTATTCGTTGCGATTTTCATGAACTCTATGCTCGTTTCTCAATTTATGAGCACTGACGAAAAAGAACTCACCTTAAAACAACTCATTCGTATGAGTATAATATTAGGTGTTCTGGGAATTTTGATATTGGTCTTCGGAGGTGCCTTGCGCGGTTTAGGAACAGTTTTAATCGTTACTGGAATTATGTTCTGGATCTACAAATACGTGATTAAAGGAGCTGCACAAAATTTTCAGAAGAAAACGATGGCCCGGTTTGAGAATTGGTATGAGAAACGGCTTAAGCATGCGCTTAAAGGTAAAAATGTGTATTGGTATTTTGGCCTAACCTTTTTAATGCTAATTGGTATATTCATGTTATTTGGGGCTTCTCTGGGCAGCGGTCGTACCAAGGTCGAATTTTTTCCAGATAATAAGCCCAACGAAATCTATGTCTATATAGAATACCCTGAAGGAACCTCGATTGAAAAGACCAACGAAATCACCAAAGAGATTGAAAATAGGGTTTATGATGTATTGGACGACCCTACTTACAAAGAGAATGGTGAAAATTTCATGGTTACATCAGCTGTTTCTGTGGTTGGTGAAGGTGCCGGAAATCCTTTGACGGATGGAGGGTCATCCGCAGAAATGCCCCATAAAGGAAAATTGACCGTTAATTTCAGTGAATACAAATATAGAAATGGTCTTAACACCGAAGATATAAGGGCAAAGGTTCAATCCTCTTTAGAAGGTATTTATCCTGGGGTCGCCATTTCCGTAGAAAAAGATGCCAATGGTCCACCGGCGGGGTATCCGATAAATATTGAATTGGAAGGTAAGGATTATGATGAACTGATCAATACCGCAGAAGACATTAAAAACTATGTCAACACCAAGAATATAGCCGGTATCGAAGAACTAAAAATTGATGTGAACAAGGGCAAACCCTCAATGCTCGTTGAGGTCGATAGAGAAAAAGCAGGTGAACTCGGGGTGGCCGTTGGCCAAGTTGGTAGCCAGTTAAGACGTTCATTGTTCGGTGAAAAAGCAGGTGTTTATAAAGAAGATGGTGAGGATTACGATATCAATATAAGATTCAATGAAGATTTGAGGTACAACAAGAGTGCTCTCTTTAATCAAAATATCATTTTTCGAGATGCCGCTACCGGTCAAATTAAAGAGGTGCCTATTTCTGCAGTAGCTAAAGAAAAAAACACTTCAGCTTTCAGTGCAATCAAGCATAGGGATGGTAAAAGAGTGGTTACGGTATATTCAGGACTTAAACCAGGGTTCACCGATGCGGGCGCTATCGTCGCTGAGATTCAGAAAGAGATGCAAAGCTACAATGGTGTGCCCGATTCGATTAAAATCGATTATACCGGTCAATTGGAAGAGCAGAACAAACAGCAAGCCTTTTTAGTAGGGGCCTTTTTCTCTGGTTTGGGGTTGATTATGCTCATTTTAATTTTTCAATTTGGAGGTATCTCTAAACCTCTGATCATTATGATTGCCATTTTCTTGAGCTTTATTGGCGTGTTCGGCGGATTAATGCTTACCGGTTGGTCTTTTGTAATCATGATGACCATGATGGGTATTATCTCTCTTGCAGGTATTGTAGTGAATAACGGTGTGGTTCTTTTAGATTACACCCAAATTCTCATAGACCGGAAAAAAGTTAGGCTAGATATGGATGACAGCGATTTACTGACACTTGAAGATGCCACCGACTCTATAGTTCTAGGCGGCAAAGCGAGATTGCGTCCTGTTATTCTAACGGCAATTACGACGGTATTGGGTCTGATCCCGTTAGCAATTGGTTTAAACATCGATTTTTTCTCATTATTCTCTGAATTCGACCCTAAAATATATGTTGGGGGAGATAATGTCGTTTTCTGGGGACCACTTGCTTGGACGGTTATTTTCGGCCTTTTGGTGGCAACTTTCTTGACCCTGATTATCGTACCTGTACTATTCAAAATAGTCTATCGCATCAAGATTGCATTCAGAGGAAGCGCTAAAAAACAGGAAGAGACTTCTGAAAAAGTAGTTGCATAGACATAATTCCTAAATTCAAATAAAAAGTCCTGAACATGAATCTGTTCAGGACTTTACTTTTTAATGAGTATACGTTGAATATTAATCAGTTTCTACCTTTAAGGTACTTACCTGATCTGACCGCTTTTTATTGGTGTAATTCATACCGTCGAATATAGAGGCAACTACCAAACCTATCATAAAAGCACACAATATACAGATTATCCACTCTTCAAAATAGAATTTTACCACATTACCTAATCGAAGTAACAGCACTATAGCCATAACAACAGAAACTACTATCCAATACTTCAATTTTTTCTTATTGTAGAAGCTTAAACTTTTATAAGGTTGTCTATGAAAAAACAGTAATAATGCTACTGCTCCCAAGAGACTGAAACCGTACTGCAAAATATGGTAAAGTGGCACTCCATTGACTGGGCTTTTCAAAAACGACATCCACTCAACGAAAACACCATGCGAATGCGTAAATGCATCCCAAAACAAATGTCCAAGATTACCCAAGAGTATAGAGATAATAACTTTAAGAAAGTTGTCTTTAAAAAAACGGTTCCAATCAAAATATAGAAATGGACGTAGCCTTTTTTCAAAATAATCGGGCAAGTTTTGAATCATGCTCTTTCTAACCAAATTGTGATATACAAACAAAAGAATTAAAGACAGTGGTAAGTTCAACCAAAACATAGGTGAAAGACTATGACCGTAAACCACATTTGTTTTCATCAACAGAATGAATTCAAAATCAGGTATCATACTACCCATAATTAGTCCTGAAGCCGAAAAATAACGACTTTTCAAGATTGGAATAACTAAGGCTGGATGTGATCCGGTAAATGGCATAAAAAGCTTTTAGGGCTGTCAAAATCAATTTGAAGTCGAAAGTACTATTAATGAAAACGCATGAGGCACCAAAAATGTTATATTACATCTAAGTTTTTTCCTCCGAGACCAGAATCACATAAAAAATATACCAAAACAAAAAAAGCCCGATAAACATCGGGCCCTTATATATAATTATTGTCATTAATCGTTTTCCGCGAGCGGTACCGGTAAAACATTGAATATCTGATCCCCTGCTCTATCAATAGGTAAAGTATTAGATAGGTTATAGCGTCGTAAATCATACATTCTATGATTCTCTGCCCATAGGGAATACCTACGTTGATTTAGCATCTCTGTCGTTAATGCATCTGCAGTCATTGCACCAGCATAATCCGATAATCCGGCCGCATTTCTGACTACATTAATCGCGTCAACCGCATCTTGAAAGCTACTGGACAATATACTCGCCTCTGCGTACAAGAGAACCAATTCCTCATTTCTCATAATATCAATAGGTGAAGTATTTGTAGCGTATAAGTTTGTTTCGTTCATTCCATTAAGTTCATCCTGAGCCTGTGGGTTTGGTCTTTCATTTGTCTTAGTAGTAACTCGGGTATCACCTGCCTCTGCATCATTTATCCAACTATCATGAACGATAATTTGATCACCGTTCTCCCCATCGACTTTAAATAGTCCATTGGATTGATCCCCTCCACCAAGGCCAAAAATATGTTGCGGACCTACCATTAAATCTCCTTCTAAATCAAGGTATGAGTTGTTTAAAGCGGTCAACGCTGCGCCTCCGTCACCATCATAAACCGCGGCCATACCAGCTACAGCCCTATTGAACTGAGCAAATGTTGAGGGAGTATCAAAACCCGAAAAACCCGAGCTTAAATTAAAGGCAAACGAACCTCCAGCCCCTGCTAAATCTCCATTGGCTTCATCTAATATATTTCTAGCGAAGGTTAATACGGCAGCACTATCTTCGATTGGCCCTAAATTTTCAGGGTCGCCTATGTCTATTCGTGCCCGGCCATATGATTTGACCATTTGAATCAACTCATAAGCCATAACCGTCTTTGCAAAGCCCAAATAACCCGCTTGCTCCTGTGCGTTTACAGCTTCGGTATTCGAGGCTCCTTCAATCAAAAGATTGGCATTCTTAATGCAACGATAACTACCACTCCATTGAGCAGTACTATAAAAGGAGTTATTGTCTAAACTAATACCATTTTTACCTAAAAGGTCTATCGTATTTCTAGGGTCGGCATCAAAGAGGTATAATTCCCTTGCCATGGTACCGCTCGCGGTAGTCTCTGTGGCAATTCCATTTCTTAATGTTGATTCGATACCTACGACCAATTCATTCAATTGCCCTTTAGAAGATCCCGATAAGACCCCGTCTACACTTGGTCCATTTGGATCTACAACTTCTTCAAAAGAACATGAAGCAGTCATGACAAACAGAGCAAATGCTGAAAGTTTTAAAAACGTTGTTAATGTATTTTTCATTGTAATTTTTTTAGAAGTTAACATTTAAGTGAAAGTACACTTGCCTTGAACTCGGAAAAGGTGTTACCTCAATACCCGTTGACAAACCGGCGCCACCATTCACTGAAACCTCAGGGTCATAACTACTATAATCGGTTATTGTAAACAAATTTCTACCAGAGGCACCTAACTTAACGCCATCAACAATTTCACCAAATATACTTTCTACGAATTCGGGAGAAAATCTATAGTAAACTGCCGCTTCACGAAGCCTAAGATACCCCGCTGGTTCAACAAATCGAATAGCATTTGCAGGCATCCCCAAACGGGCCTGACCTGCAACTGTCTCTAAATCCACACTAGTTTGTCCTAAATCGTTCAAATATTCTGACAGATTCAAGTTTTCGCCTCCTGCCTTTAATTGCAACAAGAACGATATATCTATATTTTTGAACAAGGTTAAGTTATTGTTGAATGCCATTTGAAAATCAGGCTCTGTATTACCCACCTGTGTCAATGTGCCATCAATATTACCCACTAATTGCGTAACCGGTTTTCCTTCCTCAATGAATATAGTTCCTAATCCAGTACCAAAACCAGCGCCGGGCTGAGCAAAAGCAGGAACATCTAATCGAGTAATCTCAGAACGATTCAGGTAAAATTGAATCCCGGTATTCCACGTAAAATCATCGCCTCTAACTACATCTCCCCTTACGGCAAGCTCAACCCCTTCATTCTTCATATCGGCCAAATTCGTCGTCTCTTGTGTAAAACCAGATGCTGGGGGCAACTGTCTGGTCAAGATTAAATCTTTTACATTTTTATTATAATAAGTAGCTTCTAAAGAAACCCTGCTATCAAAAAAGCCCATGTCGAAACCAACTTCAAACTCACTAGCTGTTTCAGGCTCAACATCTGCATCACCTTTGACACCATCAACTGATTGGCCAATCACACCCCCAATATTGTTTGCTCCCAAACTAGTAAAGGTAGAGCCAAAGCTTGCGGGGTTACCCGTTTCACCATAAGCTATACGGAATTTGAATTGGTTGACCGCCTCTAAGCCCCAAAAATCAAAATTGGCCATATTTACTGCCAATGAAGCTTTAGGAAAACCATAAAACTTATTTGGATCTCCGTTTCTGGTCGATTTATCGATACGATAGCCGAGGGTACCTATGACCAAATCTTTATAATTGGCTTCGACCTGTGCAAAATAGCCCAGTTCTTTTTCCTCCCTTCTTGTTTGATCGGTAACCTGGTTGGCCGATTGATCTACACTTGTCTGCCCCGCAGCCAAACCAGTACCTCGGGCGTTGATCAAGTTCGCGTCTTGAAACAAATATGCCACACCTGCCTGTGTTGTCAGGCCTAAATCACCATCCATAGCATCATGGTTCCATACCAAACTAGAAAGCGTATTAAATTGTGTAAAGTTGTTTTTACCTTGAGCCACGAACCCCGCAGCAGCACCTAAGCCCTGTTGTGCTTGATGTGTTTCAGGCACGTAAACAAAGGTTTGATTTGCCAAATAATCGACGCCCACGCTATTTGTGAATCTTAGTCGATTAACATCATTGGTCAAAAGCTTGGTGTTCAAGGTCAAACCTTGAATGATACGATCATTGCTATCTTCGTTTACTGCCTTATCCCTAACAAAAATTGGATTACCCGAGAAGTTCGGGTTGTTTGGGTAGTTACCGTTCTGATCAGGGTATAGTCCATTCCATGGTCTCGTAAATGCTAAGGTATACCCATAACTCAGACCTCCTTCATTCTCATTACCTGTAAAACTTCTACTTGAATTACTTCTTACATAATTGGTGGTAGAGGTAAAATCAAAAATATCAGAAATTCTATGATCAATATTGGCTCGTAAAGAGAACCGATCAAAACCGGTATTTCTCACGATACCTTCTTCATCTCTAAATGAGCCCCCTACATAAAATTTTGTTTTGTCGCCGCCGCCTGTAGCACTTAGACTTGTTTCAGTAATAAGACCCGTTTCTCCGTAAATGGCATCCTCATAATCATATAAAGAACCGTTAGACGCTATAACGGCGTTATATTTGTCGGCTTCATCTTCACCAAAAGTTTCCAAAACAGATTGTGCTGTCCATGGTCTTACACCCAAGGGGTTGGCAATTTCATTAAAGCCAAGATCTTGTTTAAAACTTATTCTAGTCTTACCGCCCTTACCTCTTTTAGTCGTGATAATTACTACCCCTGCATTACCTCGCTGACCATAGATGGCCGCGGCAGAAGAACCTTTTAAAATTTCAATATTTTCAATATCGTTCGGGTCTAAATCGGCCAATCGGTTACCAGCATTTTCTTCGTTACCTTGGTTTGCTCCCGAAGCAAATCGAAGACCTGATGGTATTTCGACATTGTTAACATAAACCCCATCTACGATAATCAAAGGCTGATTGTTACCGTTAATAGAAGAAACCCCACGTAGACGAAGTGCAAAACCACCACCCGGAGCACCTGAGGATGAGGTTATATTTACCCCGGTAACCTTACCATAAAGCGCACCATCAACCGTACTTTGCCCTGTTGTGCCCACCAATTCTTCTGATGATACCGTAGCCACGGCATTTGCAAGGTTACTTCTTTTTATGCTTGTGCCCAGACCAGTTACCACTACCTCATCAAGCCCTGTTACAGATTCTTCTAAGACTACGTCTAAAGTTGCTCCGCTTGTTACCTGTATTTCTTTAGTGCTGTACCCCAAGGAGGAAAATACCAATGTCGCAGGAAGTTCGTTGATAGTAATCTCATAATTACCATCAAAATCGGAGGTTGCCCCGTTTGTTGTTCCTTTGACAACAACATTAGCGCCCGGAACGGGCAGACTGTTATTGTCCGATATGTTACCTTGAACCGTTTCTTGTGACATGGTGACAATCGGGACCAAAAGGAACACAAGAAGATATGCCCCTCTAAGTAAAGAGTGTTTCATTTTCATAAGTATTGAATTAGCTATTTGTGAGGCAATTTATACAATAAATATCACAAACCTAAATTTATTGTTAAATTTTCATTTAGTAGCTAATCATATTAAGGTAAAATTCACAATTACGGATTTACCCAAATAGTTAGACGTTACGGTGTTATCTTCTTACATTTGCCCTTTAAAATTGCAAATCAGATGTACAGAAGTCATACCTGCGGAGAGCTCCGTGAATCACATATTGAAACAAAAGTAACCCTCTCTGGTTGGGTACAAAAAACAAGAGATAAAGGATTTGTAGTTTGGGTAGATTTACGTGATCGTTACGGCATAACCCAATTGGTGTTCGACGAAGACAGAACCTCTTCTAAACTTCTCGAACAAGCAAGAAACCTCGGTCGTGAATTTGTGGTTCAAGTAGAAGGTGAAGTCATCGAAAGAAGCTCAAAAAACCCAAATTTATCTACGGGAGACATAGAGGTTTTAGTTGAGGAGTTGACAGTTCTCAATGAATCGAAAACACCACCCTTTACCATAGAAAATGAAACCGATGGCGGCGAAGACCTGCGAATGAAATATAGGTACTTAGACATTCGCAGAAGCCCAGTAAAAAACAACCTTATTTTTAGAAGTAAGGTAACCATGGAGGTTCGCAAATATTTGGCCGATAAAGGTTTTATCGAAGTAGAAACACCTTATCTTATCAAATCGACCCCAGAGGGTGCTCGTGATTTTGTAGTACCTAGCCGTATGAACGAAGGTCAATTTTATGCCCTGCCACAATCTCCCCAGACCTTTAAGCAACTTTTGATGGTCGGCGGTATGGATAAGTATTTTCAGATAGTAAAATGCTTTCGAGATGAAGATTTACGAGCAGATAGACAACCTGAATTTACACAAATCGACTGCGAAATGGCTTTCGTCGAACAAGAAGATATTCTTGATGCTTTTGAAGGATTGACCAAGTACTTGCTCAAAGAAATAAATGGAGTAGAAATATCGGCTTTCCCGAGAATTACCTATGACGATGCCATGCGCATTTACGGGAACGATAAACCTGATATTAGGTTCGGTATGGAGTTTGCCGAATTGAACGACATTGCACAACATAAAGATTTTAATGTATTTAACTCTGCAGAACTAGTAGTGGCCATAGCAGTGCCTAAGGCTGCCAGTTACACCAGAAAAGAAATCGACGGTCTTGTTGATTGGGTAAAGAGACCTCAAATCGGGGCGAAGGGCATGGTATATGTCAAATGTAACGAAGATGGTTCTTTTAAGTCTTCTGTAGATAAATTTTATGACCAAGAAGATTTGGCCAAATGGGCAGAAGCTACCGAAGCCGAACCGGGCGACCTTATATGTGTACTTTCTGGCGATAAGAACAAGACCCGGACTCAATTGAGTGCTTTACGCATGGAAATGGCAACTCGATTAGGCTTGAGAAAAGCGGATGAATTTGCCCCACTTTGGGTTATTGATTTTCCGTTATTGGAGCTAGATGAAGAAACCGGTAACTATCACGCGATGCACCACCCGTTCACATCACCTAAGCCGGGTCAACTAGAGCTTTTAGAAAGTGACCCGGGCGCTGTTAGGGCAAATGCTTATGATTTAGTGCTCAACGGTAATGAGATAGGTGGTGGATCTATTCGAATTCACGATAAAGAGGTTCAAAGTACCATGTTCAAACACTTGGGCTTTACCCCTGAAGAGGCCAAAACGCAGTTCGGATTTCTTATGGATGCCTTTCAATATGGGGCACCGCCACATGGTGGCATTGCTTTCGGTTTAGATCGATTAGTAGCCATACTTGGTGGTCAAGAAACTATACGTGATTTCATCGCATTCCCGAAAAACAACAGTGGGCGAGATGTAATGATTGATGCCCCTGCCGCGATTGACGACGAGCAATTGAAAGAGTTACGCTTGAAACTAAATCTACCTTCTTAGTTCATGAGATAAAGGGTTTCAAGTTTTTTAATACCTTTAAATAGGTTCTATATTAGATGCCCAACCGACTAAAACATTTATCTACCCAATTTCTTAAGTGGCGATATAAAAATATCTCCAGCAAAACTTTTACGCACCTAATGAGCGTTTTAGTGGGGCTATTGGCAGGTCTTGCGTCAGTGACGCTCAAGAATATTGTTTATTTTATAGAAGCTTCTTTAGAGAAGGGCATTTTTATTTCCAATAATAGCATCTATTTCATCTTGCCGATTATTGGGCTCACCTTGGTTTTTCTCTATGTAAAATTCATTCATAAAGAAAAATTGGGCCATGCGGTTTCATCGATACTTTTTTCCTTATCAAAGAAAAAAGGAGTTATACCTCCTAAGCATATTTATACACAATTGATAACGGCACCTTTGACCATTGGTTTCGGTGGTTCTACAGGGCTTTTGGGCCCAGCAGTTTCGACCGGTGCGGCAATTAGTTCTAATCTCGGACGCTTTTTTCATATTAATTCAAAAACAAGATCATTGTTGATTGCCTGTGCTTCGGCAGGTGCAATCGCCTCTATTTTTCAATCACCGATTGCCGCCATAATTTTTGCCGTAGAGGTCTTTAGTTTAGATTTTACAATGCTCTCTATGCTACCCCTACTTTTGGCATCAATCTCTGGAGTTCTTACTTCTTATTTTTTTCTAGGGAACGAGGTGCTGTTCAAGTTTACCATTACCCAAAATTTTGAAGTCAAAGACACCTTGTTCTATATCATATTGGGTGTTGGGACTGCGTTCGCCTCCATATACTTTACACGTATGTATTTTGGCATTCTCAAACTTTTTGAGCCGTTGAAAAGTCCGAAATACAAACTCTTGGTAGGCGGTCTGGCAATTGGTATTATGCTCTATTTCATACCTCCTCTTTACGGTGAAGGGTTCGGATTCATTAACGACCTTTTGGATGGTGACCATATTAAGGCGCTGGGCAAAACTCCTTTTGATAATTACACATCAAACATTTGGGTAGTAATAGCCTTATTATTCGGAATTACTATTTTTAAAGCTGTAGCAATGACAACCACCTTAGCTGCTGGTGGGGCCGGGGGAATTTTTATTCCTACCATGGTTATGGGCAGTGCCTTGGGCAATGTTATGGCCAAGGTCATTAATAATTCAGGACTTGGTTTTGGAGTATCAGAAAGCAATTTTACGCTTATAGGTATGGCAGGTCTTATTGCGGGGGTTCTTCATGCACCCCTAACGGCCATCTTCTTAATTGCCGAGATTACTGGCGGTTACGAACTTTTTGTTCCGTTAATGATCACGGCTTCAATATCTTATTTAATAACTCGAAATGCGATCGATTACACCATCTATACTCGAGAACTTGCCAAGAGCGGTGCGCTTCTAACCCATAATAAAGACCAATCGATATTAACACTGATGCAACTAGATGATGTGTTAGAAACAAATTTTAAAACCGTGCATCCCTCAATGAGTCTTGGCGATATGTTACATGATTCGGTAGCTAAATCAGCAAGAAATATATTTCCGGTAGTCAATGAAGAAAAGGCATTGGTCGGTATTGTTCTATTGGATGATATTCGCGAATTTATGTTCGATACTTCTTTATATGAGAGCACCAAAGTAGAGACCTTCATGCATAATGCACCCGAGCATATCTTCTATGAAAAGGATAGTATGAAAAAAGTGATGCAAAAATTTCAAGATAGCGGCGCTTGGAACCTTCCAGTGATTAAGAATGGAAAGTACATCGGTTTTATCTCAAAGTCGAAACTACTTACTGCTTACCGTAGAGAGTTGATTAACTTTACCCGCTAGGTTCACGACATAGATACTCTGGAATCATTACTATAGAATATTTTAAAATTTTTTTATGAAATATCTAATCACACTCATCGTCATTGCCTCATTCACTTCCATTGTCTACGGATTTACGATTCAATCGGAAGAACCAGTGACATCTAATAAATATATAGGTTTTGGTACGGTCGGTATTTTTTTAGTTGCTATGCCTTTGTTTCTTATAAAACATAGTAAGGGCAAGAAAATGAAAGACTATATGCTGACTGAAGAAAACATCAAAAAAATGCGGCAAAAACCATCTGAAAAGCCTGAAAATCAATCAAGTTAGATTAAAATTATTATCGCTTTTGTAAAGTAGCCTATTCAAAAAATTGCTAATTTTAGAGAAACGAACAATTTATCAACTAATTTTTTATTGGCATGACTGGTACAGTAAAGTTTTTTAATGGATCTAAAGGGTACGGATTTATTACTAACGACGATACGGGAAAAGACATCTTTGTACACGCTACCGCTCTCAAAGGTATAGAATTAAACGAGGGCGATAAAGTGGAGTATGTTGAAGAAGAAGGTAGAAAGGGCGTAGTTGCCGCACAAGTACAGGTGATAGGATAACTATTTAGCATTACCCCTTTTAAGAACTGAGAGCCCTTACCAAAACGTAAGGGTTTTTTTTGGAATTCAATTCAGGTTTCTTTTTCGTACAAAAAAGCGTTTTAACAGATTGCTAGCTTCATTTTCCATTACCCCCGATACTACTTCTGTTTTAGGGTGCATTTGAGTACCCATGGTTACAAACCCCCTTTGTGGATCGGCTGCCCCATATACTACTTTCGAGATTTGGCTCCAGTATAGTGCGCCAGCGCACATTTGACATGGCTCTAATGTGACATATAGCGTACAACTTTTTAAATATTTACCCCCTATAAAATTAGCGGCTGCGGTAATAGCTTGCATTTCAGCGTGAGCTGTGACATCATTCAACTGTTCTGTAAGATTGTGCGCGCGGGCAATAATTCTGTTTTGAACCACGACTATCGCACCAACAGGTACCTCGCCCATATCATATGCAGTTTCAGCTTCTTGAAGCGCCTTTTTCATAAAGTAATTATCGTCGAAGGGTTGAAGCATGAATCTGGTTTAGCAGACAATAATACTAATTTAAGCTCTGGTATAAAAGAGCAGACCCTTATACTCTTAAATCAAATAAAAAAAGCCTTGACATCTTCCCCCGAATGAATGCCAAGGCCAAACAACAAGTGTTTTACTTTTAATTTTTTTCGTAAAAAGCTTTATAAACTTCTTCAAAATTACCGTCGCCATCATCATCATAGCTTTCGGTAATAACCATAGTGCTATCGGTTATTTCTAAGAACCCACTAGGTGTTGTGATTATATCGTTACTATCGCCTGCCTCATAAACTTCTTCATAAGTTCCGTCTTCATCGGTCTCAGAAATAGAATAGTAAACGATAGTCAAACTTTCAGAGCCTTCAGGATAAGACCATTTGCCGGTCTCAATAAAATCTAGGAATTCTTCACCGTATTGACCATCGAGATCACGAAATATGTATCTGCCCGAATACTCAAATGTGCCATCGGCATTGAAGACCAACTTTTCAAATTCAGTAGTATCACAGCCATATTCATAGCAGTTTTCTTCACCAACAATCTCAGTTTCGGTCATGCCTTGGTACGTTTCTTCCCATCTGGTTAAGCCCCAAGTGCCTACCAAATCTGCATTACCACCCCATGCTTGAATAGTTACGCAGACTTCTTGCGGAGCACTTATATTGCCGGCATCATCATAAACACATATGATATAACAAAACTCTCCAGGTTGTATGTTCGAACTCAAATCTATATCAAGTTCTGTTTCGGTCATTTTAGCGGTTTGAGCTAAATTTTTTCCGAATCTTGATTTGCGGCCCTTACGTAATTTACCGCTAACTTCAGGTCCTTCTTGATTTTCGACAATATCTACATCGTAGTAACTATCTGAAACCTCGCCATCAACAGCCTTGAATTGTATGTACGCCCCCGTAATATCGGCACCAGAAGATATAGGAATAGAAAAACCCTCGTCTAAAACACCTGTATTCGATACATTAGGAAGAGTTAGATCAATAGCTTCATTGGGAACTGGAGGTGCACCCTCTATTTTTGTGCCCCCTACAATTACGATATTATCTGAAATGGCATTTGATTCTTCGGAAGAAAGCTCTTCTTCTTGCTCCTCCACAATTTCCTCTTCCTCTTCCTCCTCTTGTTCTACAATTGGCTCTTCTATTACTTCTTGTTTTGTTTCGGGTCCGTCATCTTTACCGCATGAAGTAAATTGAAGGAAAACTATTAAAAGCATCAGGGAAAGGGAAATTTTGTTGTAATCTTTCATAAGATAGTATTTAAATTATTTCGAATATTTGTGCAGAATATGGCATTACCTATTTTTACTTGTTGACTGTTAAAGCCTTACTGTTTGACATAAAAACTGAGATAGCCAGTATCGTTGTTATCGACTTGTCCGTCGGCATTAAGATCTTCTCCTAAATTTTCGGTTCCTGAACCAACCGTAAAATTATCTGAATGAAT
Organism: Flavobacteriaceae bacterium MAR_2009_75; assembly: GCA_002813285.1. Classification (NCBI taxonomy): domain Bacteria; kingdom Pseudomonadati; phylum Bacteroidota; class Flavobacteriia; order Flavobacteriales; family Flavobacteriaceae; species Flavobacteriaceae bacterium MAR_2009_75. The sequence continues at coordinate 2,553,767 of PHTZ01000001.1, read as the reverse complement.
AGTGGCGGGGCCAAAAGGGTAGATATCACCCTCACCTACAGGATTTATGTATTCATCAATACCTTCTTGGTCTTCATAGCGTTGATTGTATTCTACAAGAATTATATCTCTTTTCACTTCATCAAAAGACCAATTACCAGTAATTGTATAATTTAAAAAGTCGTTTATTATTACTGCCTCACAGGAGGCTTCAGAAGCTTCAAAATCAAATCGAGTTCTTACCGATTTGTACGTATGGGTATAAGTGCCGTCTGCTAAAAAATCGAAAATCTCTTCTTCTTTTGTGGTGCATGTTTCATAATCAAAAGAATTTCCATCTTCACAAACAAACGAATGCATAAAGCATCCTTCTTCACCCACTAATTGGGTAGTTATATCACCGTTGGGGAAATAAACTTCATTTTTACTGTAATGCCACTCCCCTATCAAATCATCATAACCGCCCCACCCTTTAACTTCAATACAAACTTCTTGTGGTTCACTTATATTTCCATTTGCATCATATACGGCAATGAGATAGCAAAATTCACCTCCAGCAACTATGTCTGGGGTAAAAACAACATTAAGGTTATAATATGAATATTTGGCCGAAACACTACGAGACTTGGCACCGAAGTTTCGTAAATGGCCAAAACCCATAATTTTATCTGTCTTTGCAAACGGACTATTCGATGCTAAATCAACATCATAATAACTCTCGGAAACTAAGGCATCATTTGCTTTAAATTGAATGTAAGCGCCAATAAAATCCTCACTAGAAGTTAATATGGCATTAAAACCTTCATCTACGAACGCGCTACCGCCAGAGGTCTCAATATCGAAGGATATAGCAGAAGTAGAAGCGGGTATTGCCCCTTCAACCTTAGTACCGCCTTTAATAGTGACATTATCAAAAAATAGGTTTGATTCTTCTGCAGTAACCTCTTCTACCGGCTCTTCAACTTCCTCTGGTTCTTCTTCCGGTTCGGGCTCGGGTTGTTCAACTACGACTTCTTGTTTCGTTTCAGGGCCGTCGTCTTTGCTACACGAAGCAATTACAAGCATTAAAATGAATACGACAAACAGTAAAAGAGACTTTGATAAATTTTTCATGACAACAGGCTGTATTGGTTTAGTAATTTATTATGAGCGATTTTGGAAGTCTATTTTTTTGTATAATGGAATTTTTAATCCTAAGTAAACATCAGAAGTCTTACTGCTTTTAGATAATAGGTTGGTCAGCAACGACCCTGACCCTACCGTCAATGGACCTAACCTGAAACCGAAACCCCAAGCAAAATCACCATATTGTCGAATACTTAGAGGAGTGTACAGGCTAAATATTTTTGTTTCTATCCTTGGCGCCAACGTAAGCGTATTTACGGTTCCGTTGGCGTTCGCCTTTCCTGATTTAATTGCCGAGACCGTGCCATGAAGACCTACATAAAAAATGCTGTTCAAGTAATAATCGGCTGAAAGGTGTAAGGTGGTGGGCAATTTCAATTTCGAGGGGCCCATATCAACAGATCCCGTATAGTTGTCATCAAGTACTTGTTCTATATCTTTTGTGTCGAATTCAGAAGCCATAACGTCTCCGTTAAGATCGTATGAGCTGGTCTCGGCCTGACTATAATTTATTGCCCCTAAATCGGTCAACGCAAGACCAACCTTTAATTTGTACTGCTGCTGCCTTCTGCCCGATACGTCACCGTCTAAAATTCGTGGTCTATATTCATATACCATTCCTAAATCAAAGCCAAAACCGCCCTCGAGGCTATCAAAATTTATATCATCGCTGTCAAAGTCTTGTGAAAACCCATATTGAAGGCTTCCCGTTGTGGCTAGAGAATTATTGAATCCGGTATAACTGCCCGTCAGCTGGGGAGAATTGGCAAATATACCTCCTGCACCGAAAAGATATTTTGCCGTGAACCCAGCTTTTAGAAAGCTGGTTTTTTTATCCATTAAAATACGCCCGTAACTCAGACCAATTTCACCAAAAACATGAACGGTACCGTTCAGGTCTTTCATGTCAAAATCAAAATCGTTGTTGACATCAAAACCATCGGAAATACTCTCATAGAGGTTGCCGCTAATGTTATCAAAGTTTAAGAAACTTCTTGCTCTTGTGGTAATAGCAATACTATGTCTTTGACCCATATTGAACATAAAAGACGGCCCAAGTATATCTGCATTGGCAAAGAAATGATTTTCATTTGTTGGAAATCGCTGGGCACTATCTTCAAAATCAAACCCATCATCACTATTTAAAAGATCTTTTAATGAAATTCCGAAATAATCACTGCCCCCAAAAGCACTTGCAGAAAACAAATTAACATCAGCACTCATTGGTGAGCCCACCACGTTTGCCGGGTTATAGACAACACCGTGCACACCCGCGTAATTGTCAAATGCATGACCTATATAACTTTGACCAAAGGCATTTATAGAAAGTAAAAACGAGAGAAGAGAAAGGTTAAAACATACTGTCTTACACAATAAACTGATTGTATATCTCATGCTGGTCTGTTGGTTTTTCAGTGGATATTCTTATTAAAAAACATACAATTGTTCTCTTGCAAATAGCCGAGAATAGTAAATATTTCTAATTTCAATAGGGGCGCTATTTTCTAAGGGGGAAGAATTGAAAATAACAACCTAACCAAGAAACACTTGGTTACCGAACATTATAGCAGACGATTTAGGTGAAGACGGGGCGCGGTCAACAATTTGACCATGGCTAAAATAGTTCAATAGCAAAGGATAAAAAATACCCACTATTGGGTATTTTTACTCTATTTCTACCATTCTCTTATTCATATCGTTAAAACAAATGGTTTTCATTACAATAATTTACGATTTCAAGTGAATTCTTAAAATTCAATTTTGACAAAATATTCTTTCGGTGTGTTGCCGTGGTATGAGTACTAATGTTCAATTTGTTAGATATCTCTTTAGTGGTATGCCCTTTTGACAAAAGTCTTACGATGTCTAATTCTCGATTACTTAAATTATCGATAATCAAGCTTTTCGAATAGTTTTTGTAAAACAGGGTCTCATACTCATTATTTGCATTCAACTTTTTGCATACCCCGACCATGGGCTGCCTCTTGTTATTCCCCATTATAGTATTTTGAGAAAAACCTAGAATTGGTTTACCCTTAGAATCAAAATATAAAGGAGTTTGATGAACTTGAATATTAACATAATCTCCTTTTTTATCTTTAAGTCTATAGTTCCAATAATACACACATTTAACCCTTTCTTTTTGTGGCACATTATTCATTGTATAGACCATTAGGTCGTCTAAAATTTTTAGCCAGTTAGGTACATCTTGAGGGTGAATTTTCGAAAAATGATAAGGCATGCCTTGCTCTCGAACCTCTCTTTTTTCATACCCTAATAAGGTCTCATAATTATCACAGACGTAGTCGTACTTTTGAGTCACCGTGTTCTGAACTAGAATAAACGATTGTAGCTTGGGTAGGTATTGGTCTAGTTCTTCTAATTTTTCTATGTGCTTTTTTACGGCTAAATGATCAATTTTATCATTTGTACTGAATGTTCTCTCGTAAGATTCTAAATTCATTTTATATTAAGTATACAATCAACCGATTATCTAAATTTGAATCACCTTGCAACAAGCCTAAACACATCAATTCAATAGGGGAAAATTATAAAGTGCTTATAACTAATATCTAAAAGACCAATATTAACATTTCGTTCACAATTAAAAAATACCCTCTAGAGGGTATTTTTTAAAAAAAGTAGAGGCGATTTTAATCAATAATTCCGTTTTTCTTACAAAATTCGATCAAATCAACGGTATTGCTGACACCGGCTTTTTTAAGAATATTTTTTCTATGGGTCGCTACCGTGTGCTTACTAATAAACAAATTTTCAGAAATCAACAAGTTGGTTTGCCCCCTATCAATAAGATTGATAATCTCTTTTTCACGTGAGGTGAAGTAGTTTTGATATACTTTGTAAATTATATTTTTAAAATCCTCGAGATCCAATCCATTTGCCTTGAAGTCCCATTCGACGCGATTACCGGTATCCAAAAAAGAAATATCGGTCAATAAGCTAAAGTTGCTTACCATTCTTCCCTTTTCATCAAGCTCAAATGAAGACGATTGCCTGAGAATTTTTATATAGGTGCCATCTTTCTTTCGAAAACGAAAAGAGAGAAACAAGTGGGCAGGGCCTTTTCCAAGGTCAACATCAATTACGTACTTCACTACTTCTTGTGTAAGCCTGTTAACAAGCTCTCGTTCTTCAGGGTGTATATGATGCACTAGGTCCTCTGTATTGAACTCTTCTAAAGTATAACCTGTTAGTGCTTCTAATCCCTTTTCGAAAATAATTCCTTCTTTATTCCAATGGGCCACATACAAACATTGCTTATTGTTCAACGGAAAGTTCTGAAGCGAACTGTATGCTTTTGGTCTAAACTGATATTCTCCGATTTTCTTTTGAACTTCTAGTCGAAATTTGCGCATATCAGCCTTATGATCCAACTTCTTCATTTTAAATATCTTCTAAGAATTGAAAGAGTAGCTGATTGAAATAAGATGGGTTTTCGACATGCGGGCTATGGGTACTACCCTCGATGTAATGTACTTTCTGTTTCCATAAATATGGGATTTCTAGTTTTTCAATATAATCGGCATTTACCAAAGCATCGTTTGCACCGTGCATAACTGCAATCGGTAACCTCGCATTTCGTAAAATTTCAACCTCATCTGAAAATTCACCATTAGCCGCAGAAACCCCAATGCCTTCTCTAAATTTCGGGTCGGTGTTTGATAGACTAGCTATCAATTTACTGCGTGCGGGTGATGTATCGCTACAGATACCCGAAACGAAAGAAACCCTCTCCGTCGCATTCAATTGGCCTTTGAACAGAAGAGAAATACGCTCATCAGCTAAAAAGGCTTCATGAAGATTAAGGGGACTCTTAACAGGAGGCGTACCAAAAATCAGTAGACCAATACAGTTAGGTAGCTTTGGCAATGCTTCAATGGCCAAATGACCTCCTAAAGAATGACCCACCAGTACCATCTTGGGAAAATTTTGACAGCTATCTACGAGTATGTCGACCAACTGAGTAAGTGAATATTCCTCCAGTTTGGGCGAAGCCCCGTGGCCGGGAAGATCCAAGGCCATCATACGAAAATTTTGCAGTAATTCACATTTGAATTGATTCCGCCAGATTAGACTATTGGCAGAATTGCCATGCAGAAAAACAACTACGGTCTCGTCGTCCGTTTTATTTTCAGCCAAGGTGTTAAAAACCTTGTGAAGAACGATATTCATTTAATACTCGGGGTTAGTGCAATTACAAATTCGTTAATTTTTAGTTAAAAACAAAATTTAGACTTTATTTAACGCCTCATGCTGTGACGATTTACCTCTGCTAACTGCCATTAATTCTAAATAGCAATTAAATTTGCAACCTTAATGACGATATTGCAGCAAATCGAGTACCCTGAAGACCTTCGCAAATTAAAGTTAAGCGACCTGTCGGCTCTTGCCCTAGAACTGCGACAGTTCATTATAGATATTGTATCTACCAAAGAGGGCCATTTAGGTGCCAGTCTAGGCGTTGTTGAACTTACGATCGCACTACACTATGTTTTTAACACTCCCCATGATAAATTGATATGGGATGTGGGCCATCAAGCGTACGGGCATAAGATAATTACCGGTAGAAAAAACATTTTTGAAACCAATCGTCAATTTGGTGGCATCAGCGGTTTTCCGAAGCGAAAAGAAAGTGAGTACGATGCTTTTGGAACCGGCCATAGCTCAACATCTATATCGGCAATTTTAGGTATGGCCTTGGCCGCTAAATTGCGAGGTGAGTACAACAGAAATCATATTGCAGTAATTGGTGACGCTTCGATTGCCAGCGGAATGGCTTTTGAAGGCCTAAACCACATGGGCGTTACCAATGCCAATGTTCTGATAATTCTCAACGATAATGCCATAGGTATAGACCCAAGTGTAGGGGCGCTTAAAAAGTACTTGACAAACGTTAAAAAAGGTACCGCCAAAGATGAAAATATATTTGAATGTTTGAACTTTAATTACTCTGGACCTATCGACGGTCATAATGTGCAAAAATTGGTCAATGAGCTTGAGCGATTAAAATCGGTAGATGGGCCGAAATTACTGCATGTTATTACCACCAAGGGTAAGGGTCTCAAAAAAGCCGAAGAGGATCAGGTCACCTATCACGCTCCGGGAAAGTTTAACAGATTGACTGGGGAGCGAGAGAAAAAATCAAGTGATGACTTACCGGCTAAATACCAAGATGTTTTCGGACATACCCTAGTAGAATTGGCCCAAAAGAACCCAAAAATTGTAGGTATTACTCCTGCCATGCCTACCGGCAGCTCTTTAAAATTTATGATGGAGCAAATGCCTGATCGAGCTTTTGACGTAGGTATTGCCGAACAGCACGCAGTAACAATGGCAGCAGGTATGGCCGCAGAAGGGCTAACAGTTTACTGCAATATTTACTCCACCTTTTTGCAAAGGGCCTATGATCAGGTTATTCATGATGTCGCTTTACAAAACTTGCCTGTTATTTTTTGCCTAGATCGCGCAGGGCTTGTTGGCGAAGATGGTGCAACCCACCATGGCATCTACGATTTGGCATACCTTAGATGTATACCCAATCTCATCATTTTTTCGCCATTGAACGAAACTGAGCTACGAAACATGTTGTACACGGCACAGCTAGGCCTTGAGAATCCTTTAGTGATTAGATACCCCAGGGGCAGGGGTGTTCAAATCAATTGGAGAAAACCGTTCGAAACCATTGAAATCGGTAGTGCACAGGAACTTAAAAAAGGTACGGAAATTGCAGTTCTTTCTATCGGTCATATGGGTAATTTAGTCACAGAGGCACTCATGCAAATTGAAGATAATTCTAAAATTGGCCATTTTAATATGCGCTTTGTAAAACCCCTAGACAAAAATAAGCTTCGCAGCATATTTAAGACCTATCGAAGCGTCATAACGCTTGAAGATGGTTGTTGCGCTGGTGGTTTTGGATCTGCAGTATTGGAGTTTGCCAATGAAATAGAAAGCAAAGTGAAAATTCATATAATGGGCATAGAAGACCGTATTATCGAACACGGGCCTTTGAAATATCTTCAGCACCAAGCAAAAATTGATGTAACAGCCATTAAAAACCAAATAAAAAAAATTCTTCATGTGCAGCAATAGCCGTATTAAATTTATTCTAGTCACGTTAGTATTTTGTATATCCGTAATCGATCTATCAGGGCAGGTAACAGACTCCATTCCCCCTGAACAGCAAGTTGATTCGATAGTAATTGACACTACCGTTGTCGATACGGTCGTTATTAGAAAGACCCAAGAGAAAATAAAGAATATTCCACGTAGTGTAGACTTGATGAACCCTGTTATTTCTTTCAAACGCACCAGCGCGCTGGGTGAAAAACCGAATAGGTTCAAAGTACCCTCTTTCTGGACCAACGTAAATAAACTAGGTGTTAATTTCAGTGAAGTGGCTTTTGTAAACTGGAATGCAGGTGGTAACAATTCGATAGCTGCATTGGGCAAAGCTCGGTTTGAACGTAATTACAAGTTCAGATATATTCAATGGGATAATTACATGGAAATGAATTACGGATTGAACGTTCAAGAAAATCAAAAACTTCGAAAAACCGATGATGCTTTTCGTGTAAGCTCCACTTTTGGCTTTCAAAGAGACACCATAAGTAATTGGTACTATTCGGCAAGGGCCAATTTTAATACGCAGTTCTCAAATGGTTATAAATATCCAGATAGAGAAACTCCTATTTCTCGTTTTATGGCCCCAGGTTATTCATTCTTAGGTGCAGGAACATCGTATATTACTAAAGACCAAAAATTAAATTTATACATATCTCCTATTACACAAAAAGTAACTTTTGTACTCGATCAAGATTTGGCCGACAGGGGTGCTTTTGGTGTACAAAAGGCTGTTATAGATGATGAAGGAAATGTTATTGAAGATGGAAAAAATTTCTTTCTAGAATTTGGTTTTTTGGTGACCAATCAATACGAAACCGAAGTTATGAAAAATACTATTTTGAAACATCGGCTCAGTTTATATACCGATTATCTGCGAAAATTCGGAAATGTAGATGTGGACTGGGAACTAAATATAGACCTACGTGTAAACAAATATATTTTAACATCTATCGGCACCCATATTATCTATGATGATGATATACTTTTCAACGAACAAAAGAATGCCGCAGGAATTGTTATCGACGAGGGCGAACCTCGAATTCAATTTAAACAACTATTGGGCGTTGGTGTATCGTATGTTTTCTAGTGTTTACGCTATAAAAAATTAGAGTTGTTTCCCCATAATTTTATTATGAATATGTACTGCCGCACTATCGGAAAGACTGGCAACATAGCAACAAGTGTTCAGCAAAATATCATAGGTAGAACCATCGGTAAGTTGATACAGTTCTGGTAACGTTTGTATCATTAATCTATCGTAGTTAGAAGCTTGAGCTTCGCTTTTTCGAATTAAGGCAGTAGTGTATACATCTAAGATGTCGGAGATAATCTTATAACCTGCAATCTCTTTTTCGACTACCTCTTGAGAGCGATATACCTTCTCAACACTTAAGGATATAATATCACTTATTTGTGCTTCATATTTACTTTTATCGAGCAATGACACTTCAAATTCACCATTTAATATAGAATCTTCGTTCTCTATAAAAACGTTCACTGCATCGGTAATCAGTGTATTAATGGCTAATGCCCTTAAATAACTAAGCCGGTCTTCTTTAAAGGCCAAAGAATTATACTTTTTGGTATTAATATTATCCTTAACCAATTTAATTAAATATTCAAGAGCGAAATCTTCAGATATAAGACCAAGATTGATACCATCTTCGAAATCGATAATCGTATAACAAATATCATCGGCAGCCTCTACCAAAAATGTTAATGGATGTCTCGAATAAGAGATGTCTGCTCCACTTCTTGTTTGTTTTAAGCCAAGTTCATTTGCTATTTCAGCAAATCCCGACAAATCAGATTGAAAAAAACCGAATTTTTTATCTGCGATATGTTTCGTCGGCTTCTTAGGTAAAGATTCCTTAGGGTATTTCATAAAAGCTCCCAGCGTTGCATAACTTAATCTTAGCCCTCCGTCTACACCGGCCCTTGATTTAGACAAGAGTCGAAATCCGTTTGCGTTTCCTTCAAAATCAATCAAATCTTGAAACTCTTTTGACGATAAAACCGATTGGTATTTACCTCCCATCCCGTTTGTAAAGTACTCACCAATAGCCTTCTCACCACTATGGCCAAAAGGCGGGTTACCGATATCGTGAGCGAGAGCGGCAGCGGCTACAATAGCTCCAAAATCATTGAAACGGTAACCATGAACTTCTTTCAAATAAGGGTGCTTTTCAAGAATTTTTCTACCGGCTATTCTTCCTAAACTTCTACCAACGACCGACACTTCTAAACTGTGGGTCAATCTGGTATGTACGAAATCGGTATTTGACAAGGGTATAACTTGAGTTTTATCTTGTAAGCTTCTAAATGCACTTGAAAAGATTATTCGATCATAATCGACCTCGAAACCCAAACGAGTCTCATCTTGTTCTTTTCTTAGTCTTTTTAGCGTATCACCATGTCGTTTTAAAGAGAGTAAGCTTTCCCAATTCATATCAGTATTTTAGTGGGCCGAAAGATACATCTTTTAGCCTGCATATATTTCAAACCCCTCCCCAAACCGACCCCGTTATTTAACCTTAAGAACACCTTGTTTTAATATCTAATTAACCACAACTTTACATTGAGTTTTTTTCTTTGCCGCAAAGAAAAAATATGAGAACCTTATTAATATTCGTTGCCTTAATAATATGCAGTAGTAGTATGGTCGCTCAAAGCGAAGGATCTATCAAGGGAAACATTATTGACCTTGAAATGGCCGGAGAACCTTTAATGTTTGCGAGTGTATCAGTTGAAGGCACCGACCATCATACGGAAACAAATTTCAATGGAAATTTTGAATTTACCGGAGTGGAACCCGGTACTTATAATTTAGAAATTAGTTCTCTAGGGTACGAGACCCAATTGGTGGCTATTGAAGTTTTACCTAATGATTCAATTCAAATACAACAAGGGCTTAGTGCAAAGTCTATTTCTATGGAAGAAGTTTCTGCCCTAGAAAAAAATACAAGCAATGATTTTATCAAATCTGCCGCTTATGCAGGGCAATGAGTGATGTATTTGCGATAGAAATAAAAAGAGCAGTACTTAAACAGTACTGCTCTTTTTATTTTTGACACTTAGTATTTTCTAATCTTTAGAAACCACAGAAGATTTATTCTTTCGGTCTACTACACTAGCAATAATATTATTGTCAAACTCGACCTCTTTAACCACACCGTTGCTAACGAACATCCACTTGCCTGTGCGTATTCCCTTAGTATAGGTTCCTTCAGATATCTTATCACCCTCTTCATTGAATTTGCTCCAATCACCATGAAGTTTTCCATCTAAATCAAAAGTTCCCTTTTGACTTATTTCACCATTGTCATGAAAATATGTAGCCTCTATAAGATTAGTCTCCTCATTTAATTTGACCTCTTTGTTCTTTTGACTAAACCCTACCGATAAAGTCATCATCATTACGGCTAATATGGCTATGTTTTTCATAATATCTTTATTTTGTTAAAACAAATTTACAAAAAATTTACGTTAATAACACTATTGCTTAACATTAAATTTACATTGAAAACGTCGAACAATCTTCTTTATTGTGTTCGTTTTGCGATATTCGTAATAACATTTTTTTGTGAAGACCGATTTTCATCCTATTGATATCTAACATTTTAAGAAATTTTCATTAAGAATATCATTATCTGGGTTAGTCTTATCAGATTTATTCAATTGGAAATAAAGATAAATTTCTAACCGTCAAATACCGTCACATCTCAGGAGTAAATAATTACTTCATAACCTTTTTTTAACCTACTTCATAAATTATAGTAGCATTTTTGTGCTTATTTGAAATTTGATGGGCGAGAATCTTTATCTATTTATGATTATAGCACTAGCTGTGCTAGCCATAACGGACTTAGTCGTTGGAGTAAGTAATGATGCGGTAAATTTCTTGAATTCGGCCATTGGCTCGAAGGCAATTTCTTTCCGAACTATAATGATAGTTGCCAGTGTAGGCATAGCACTTGGGGCCATGTCATCTAACGGCATGATGGAGGTAGCCCGAAAAGGCATTTTCAATCCTTCAGAGTTCGTCTTTTCCGAAATCATGATCATTTTCATGGCGGTAATGATTACCGATATACTTCTTTTGGATTTTTTCAATACGTTGGGTATGCCAACTTCGACTACGGTCTCAATTGTTTTTGAACTTTTGGGAGCCGCGGTTGCCGTATCAATCGTCAAAATTTTCAATAATAACGATTCATTATCGGCTCTTGGGTCTTATATAAATACTGAGAAAGCCACTGAAATAATCATCGGCATATTACTCTCGGTAGTTGTGGCCTTTTCAGTGGGCGCCATTGTTCAGTTTATATCGCGTCTCTTAATTTCATTTAAGTTCGATCAGAAGCCAAAGTGGGTCGGGGCGATATTTGGCGGGTTCGCTATTACATCGATTATCTACTTTATTATTGTAAAAGGTTTAAAGAGCGCCGCGCTTTTCAGTCCGTCTGTAATGGAATTCATTAGTAGCAACCCTGAAATATTTCTTTTATTGAATTTCGTTGCTTGGACCATTCTTTCACTGCTAGCATCTACTATTTTTAAATGGAATATTTATGTAATTGTAATCATATTAGGAACCTTTGCCTTGGCTATGGCCTTCGCCGGAAATGATTTGGTCAATTTTATTGGCGTTCCCCTTGCGGCCCTAGCATCCTATGAAGCATGGAGCCAATCTACCATTGCTGCCGATCAGTATACAATGGAGGGTCTTTCAACCGCTGTTCAAACACCTACCCATTTGCTGCTACTTTCAGGTATAATTATGGTAATCACCCTTTGGTTCTCATCTAAAGCTAAGAACGTTGTAAAAACTAGTGTAGACTTATCTAGACAAGATGAAGGTGATGAACGGTTTCAGCCAAATTTTTTATCTAGGCAAATCGTCAAATTCAGTATAAGCGCTTCTGAAAATCTTGGAGGCATTTTGCCTAGTGCTTGGTCAAAAAGAATCGACACTCAGTTTGAAAAGCCATATGTTTATATTCCTAAGAGCCGTATACAAGACTTGCCCGCTTTTGATTTTGTTAGAGCCGCAGTAAACCTGATGGTTGCAAGCGTTCTTATTTCTTTGGCTACATCGATGAAATTACCCCTCTCTACCACTTACGTGACTTTTATGGTGGCTATGGGCTCATCTCTGGCCGATCGGGCTTGGGGGCCTGAAAGTGCCGTATATCGTGTGGCGGGCGTTTTAAATGTAATCGGGGGTTGGTTCTTTACAGCCATAAGCGCTTTTACCGCGGCAGCGATAATTGCATACATTATTCATTTAGGTGGTATTTGGGCTATAGGTACTTTACTTATAATCGCATTCTTGCTTATTGGAAAGAACTATTTGTCACACTCTAAAAAAGTCAAAGAGACCAAGCTAGAGGAAAAACTTGAAAAGGCCGAAAGCAACTCGATTATCGGTGTTATTGAAGAGAGCTCGGCGAACATATCGTTGGCAATCAATAGGGCCAATAAAATTTACACCCAAAGTATCGACGGGCTGGCCAAACATGATATTGACACGCTTAGAAAAAGCAAAAAGGGCATCTCTAAACTAAATAAAGAAGTTGAAGGCCTTAGAGATAATATCTTCTATTTCATCAAAAATCTTGATGAATCGAGTGTTGGTACAAGTAATTTTTACCTCACGATACTAAGTTATCTTCAAGATATGACCCAGTCATTGGAGTATATAGCTAAAGCGGGTTATAAGCATGTGCATAACAACCACAAAAAATTAAGGTTCAATCAGATAAAAGACCTTAAGGAAACCGATGGGTATATTGATGACTTGTTTAGTGAAATTAAGTTAATTTTCGAAACGCAAGATTTCTTGAAATTGACCGAATTGATTGTCAATAAACAAGAGCTTTTTCAAAAACTTGATCTCAAAATTCAAAAGCAGGTAGAACGTACCCGTACCGATGAATCGAGCCCTAAGAACACTGCGCTATACTTTAGTCTATTATTAGAAACTAAAGATTTACTGGTGGCCACCATGAATTTATTAGAGACCTATGATGGGCATGCCAATGTAAAGGTTTAGGCGACGTTCAACTGTACTTTTTTAAATTATTCAGAAATACCGTTTGTCGAAAAATTATACCTCTTCGACCACGAAAACCGTTGTATACTAAAGTTCAAACATTTAGTATTATGCGTTCTTCAATTTTAATAAGCTTTGCTTTAGGTAGTTTTCTATTTCTCAGCTGCAGTAACGATGAGCCAACTCTTGAAAATGAAGAGCTATCGATCGACCTAAGCAATAGTGCAAGATTAGAAGCCATTAATCTGTATCAAGATTTTTATCTGGCTTCATCAACATCGACATCATCGGAATTATGGACAGGCGATGAACCATCTTGCAACCCGGGCACAACACCTCAAACGATTAAAGACAAAATTTTTCTTCGCCTTGATTATTACAGAAAGGCTGTTGGACTCAATAACACCTTAACCGAGAACGATTCAAAAAGTACCAAGGCTCAAGATGCCGCTTTAATGATGCATGCCAACGGAAGCCTCAATCACTTTCCACCGAATAGCTGGAAATGTTTCACCGATGCAGGAAAAGAAGCCGCTGCAAATTCTTTATTGACTTCGATTAGTGGGGCAGCTGCCATCGACTCTTACATTCGCGATCAAGGTGCTGAAAACGCAGCTGTAGGTCACAGAAGGTGGCTTTTATGGCCAAGACTACAAGAAATGGGCATAGGCAATACTAGCCGATATAATGCGCTTTGGGTGATTGGCAACCCCGGAACGACACCTGCAGATGCTCCCGATTTTATTGCTTGGCCTCCTGAAGGTTTTATACCAAAGCAAGTAGTGTATCCACGTTGGTCATTTTCAATAGCTAATGCTGATTTTAGTACTACTACAGTCAGAATGAGATACAAAAATGGTGGTGCAGTCAGTTTACAAACTGAAGAATTAAGTGGAGCTTTCGCCGACAACACCATTGTTTGGCAACCCGACTTCAACTTGAATATCATAGATTCAGACACAGTTTTTGTGGTCACATTAAATTCGGTGGGTATTAACGGAGAAGAAACCGATTTCGAGTACGAAGTAGTTGTAATCGATGCTTCCGACGAGAATTAGAAAATAAAATATTTTATCGGTAGAAGTTCATTTCATCCATATAGACCCAGACGGCTTCAGGTAGTAAGGGTCTAATATTTTTACCTTCTTGGTGATTTTTGCGAATAAAGGTCGACGAGATTTCAATAATCGGTGCCATCACCGTTTTTATTCTAGGGTGGTCGCTAAAAATATTTTCTACCCTTCCCTCAGAAATTCTAGGGTAGACAAAAATATCATGGTTTTCTAAAATCACTTCATAGTTTTTCCATTTATGTAGTGATTTAAGGTTATCCTCACCCATTATCAAACTGAAATGGTATCGATTGCCATACTTCTCACCCAAATGAACCAATGTATTTACCGTATAATTGGGTTGAGGTAAATCAAATTCTATTTTGCTTGGCTTTAGTTTCGGGTACTCTTTCGTTGCCTCATACACCATTTCATACCGGTGGTGATTATCGAGTAAGGACTTTTTTTTCTTGAACGGACTTTGAGGAGTTACGACGAACCAAATTTCATCGAGCTCTGAATGCTCGGCCATGTGATTGGCAATTACCAAATGACCAATATGAATAGGATTAAAGGTACCGAAATAAAGTCCTACCTTTTTCATGACCTACGCTCCGTTCCCATTTTCACTACCTACAAAATCGGCAACCAAGTGATAGGCCTCCTCGAGTGCCGTATCGAGGTCATAGTTTTTGATTACTTTATCGAACTGGGGTGCAGTTGCCAGTTCTACAGAAGCTTTGGCGATACGCATGTTGATTTTATCTTCGCTCTCTGTACTTCGTTTCTTCAAACGTATCTTAAGCTCGTCAATACTTGGCGGTTTAACGAAAACTGCTAAAGTTAAATCAGGAAATTTGCGTTTGATACGTAATCCGCCGGCCACATCAATATCAAAGATAACGTTCTTGCCCTCTGCCCATAAGCGCTCAATTTCACTTTTTAAGGTACCATAGAAGTTGTCACGGTATACTTCTTCCCACTCTAAAAAATCATCACCTTTAATATGGTTCTTAAATTCTGAAATAGACATGAAGTAATAATGTTCACCATTCTTTTCTTTTGCTCTTCGAGGACGGGAAGTTGCAGAAACGGAGAATGCCAAATTTAAATCAGATTTTTCTAAAAGATGCCGAACTATAGTGGTCTTGCCACTGCCTGAAGGTGCCGAGAATATTATAAGTTTACCGCCTTTCATTGTAAATTTATTGAATGATCAACCCTGCTTTTTAAAGCACATTGAGCATCTGTTCTTTTATTTTCTCTAGTTCATCTTTCATCTGTACTACCAATTGTTGCATCGGCGCATAGTTCGCCTTAGAACCGATAGTATTTATTTCACGACCGATTTCTTGAGAGATAAAACCGAGTTTTTTTCCGTTAGAATCTGAAGAATCAAGTGTGCTTGCAAAATACTTTAAGTGATTGGCTAGACGCACTTTTTCTTCTGTAATGTCATATTTCTCTAAATAGTAGATCAATTCTTGTTCAAATCGATTTGCATCTAATTCTGCGCTCAAATCGGCAACTGCTTTGTTCAACCGCTCTCGCACATCAGATTGACGATCAGGATCCATTTTTTCAACCTGGTCTAACAAGCTTTGAAGATTATTTATGCGCTGTAGAAAATCCTTTTCCAACACACTACCTTCCTCAGACCTAAAATTATTTATTTCTTTTAACGCCTCGTTGACAGCTATTTGAATATGGGCATATTCTTTCTCATCGATATCTTCTCGCTCGGTTCGTAATGCATCTGGCATTCTCAGCGCCATATCCAACAATCGAAGATCATCACCATCGGCGATAGCTTTGAGCTGTTTCATATAATTTTTGACTGCCGGTTCGTTAACCTCTGCGGAAGTTTCGTCACCTGTAAACTCTACATACAAACCAAAATCAACTTTGCCCCTGACCAAAGAACTAGCAATATTCTTACGAATTTCAAGCTCTTTTTCACGGTAGGCAGAAGGCATTCTGGCATTAAGATCCAAGCTTTTACTGTTCAACGATTTGAGTTCAACAGTAATTTTCTTAGTCGGAAGCTGAATCACGTGCTTGCCGAACCCTGTCATAGATTGAATCATAGGTTTTCTTGAATTTTGGCAAAGGTAACTTAATTAGGTGAAGTGTGGCAATAGGCTATTACCTACTAATTTAAAAAAGTATGAAGCCAATTTGTAGAGATAACAAAACGAGTCTGTGATAAAAAATGCCGCTGTACATCTACAGCGGCCGAACTGTCATTAGAGCTCTTTAATCTTTATATTTTTATAGGCGACTTGATCACCATGATCCTGAAGACCCAATCGACCTGTAGCGTACTTGCCAAAATGTTCCCAATTCGCGAACTTCGATTTAGAGACCATTTCGTTCCATTCATCGTTAGCAAGCGGAAAATCGACCACCTTGGTTCCGTTGAGTTCTACACTGCCTTTTTGTTCTTTATGGTTAATGGTAATGACCATAGTATTCCACTCCCCAGCAGGCTTAACAACTTTCTTAGAGGGTGCGACCATATCGTACAATGCCCCTGATTGATGAGACTCACCATTTTTAGCATCTGGATGCCTCTCATCGTCTAAAACCTGAACTTCTGGCCCGGTAGCATAGGGCTTACCCTGCTCTACTTTCTCATTTACTCCCCAAAACACTCCGCTATTACCACCTTCAGAAATTTTCCAATCTAAAGAAAGAACGAAATCGGTATACTCCTTTTCGGTAACCAGGTCAAAAATCTCTCCTCTTTCACGATTCTCGGGAGGATAAAAAACCAGGGCTTCATCCTCTATTTTCCAATTGTCAGAAACTCCGTCTTTCATATATTCTTTCCAGCCATCAAAAGACGAGCCATCAAAGAGCATGGTCCAATCGGATGATTCATTAGCCATTTTTGCCTCTGCAACCGGCGCTGCCTCTTCAGCGGTCTTCTTTTCAGCTTTTTCTTTGCATGCGAAGGCCAGTAGTGCACAACATGCCATTAGGGTTAGTTTTTTCATTAAGGTATGGATTTACTAGTTGTTTGAATTAATTGCTAAATATAATTAAGGGGCCAAAAGGCCCCCTATCTGTTTAAGTTCCTAAAATCTTTTTTAGTACCTCTTTATCAATTGCCGCACCTGCGAAATCGTCAAAAGTCTTTTCGGTAGCTTCGATGATATGGTCTTGAATAAACTTGGCGCCCTCACGTGCACCTTGTTCCGGGCTTTTAATGCAACACTCCCATTCCATTACCGCCCAAACATCACAGCCATACTGGGTCAGTTTAGAAAAAATGGTTTTAAAATCGATTTGACCATCGCCTAAAGAACGATAACGGCCCGCTCTATCGCCCCAATCATTGTAACCTCCGAAAGCTCCTTTCTTTCCGGTAGGGTTAAACTCAGAATCTTTTACATGAAAAGATTTAATAAATTCATGATAATGGTCTATGTAGGAGATATAGTCTAATTGTTGCAAGACAAAATGACTTGGATCATATAATATGTTCACTCGCTTGTGGTTGCCCGTAGCCTTCAAAAACCGTTCAAAAGTATCACCATCGTGCAAATCTTCACCTGGGTGAATTTCATAACATACGTCAACGCCTTCTTCATCAAAATGGTTCAAAATGGGCATCCATCTTTTGGCCAATTCTTCAAATCCCATCTCTACGAGTCCGGGCGGACGCTGTGGCCAAGGGTGCCAAGTGTGCCAGAGAAGTGCCCCTGAAAATGTGGCGTGGGCCGATATGCCCAACCTTCTACTCGCCGTAGCGGCCTTTTTGACCACATCAACAGCCCATTCTGTTCTGGCCTTCGGATTATTCTTTACCGCATCGGGCGCAAAATTATCGAACATAAGGTCATAGGCTGGGTGCACGGCGACCAATTGCCCTTGTAAGTGCGTTGAAAGTTCAGTGATTTCCAATCCGTATGAATTTACCTTGCCCTTTAGCTCATCGCAATAATCTTGACTCTCTGCCGCTTTATCCAAATCGATCAGAAAACTTTCCCAAGTTGGTATTTGAATTCCTTTATACCCCAAATCTGAGGCCCATTTGCACATTCCATCCAAAGAATTGAAAGGTGCCTTATTGTCTACGAATTGGGCCAAAAACACGGCCGGTCCTTTAATTGTTTTCATTTTGTTGTTATTTGTTCCTTAATACGGCTCTTAAGTCTTAATAGCGAGCAATTTGAGAATAAACCTTATATTTAATACTATCAACTTCCCTTAAACCATAGATTTTTGGGAAGTCATAAATATAGGAAATCCGTTAGTATTTAAACAAGAAATATGCATAGGAATACCAGTAACTACAAGATGTTACAACACTTATGTATGACGGCAATGTTCAAACATTCATACGCATCCTTAAAAATAAATATCAACCATATCTTGATTTTCACCAAGAACAATTAACCTATTAACCGATAAACCCGACTCTATATCAATTAATTGTTTGACAAGAGAAATTCAAAAAGTATATTGACCTATGGAAAATGCTTCAGCTCGAAATCTCTGGGGAGATTATTTAGACAAACATTTAGAGTATGCTTTTGTCGAAGCACCAAAGGTCATTCACTTTTGCAATAACCAGCTCGATGCCAACGAATGCGCCACTCTTGTAAGAAAGGGCATAAAAAAAGCAACCTCACCGTCTCTTCTAGGGCTACAATACCGCAAAGAACGTTTACCTAGAATAGGAGATTTTATGGTAGTAACCGATTGGGAGGGAGAAGCTCAATGTCTTGTACTTACCAAATCAGTGCGGCTCAAACCTTTTTTTAGCATCGACGAGGCCTATGCGCGGCTTGAAGGAGAAGGTGACAAGAGTTTAGCCTTTTGGAAAAAAGTGCATTGGGAATATTACAAAAAAGAACTGGAACCCTATCATCGCAAGCCCAATGAAAGTATGATAGTGGTCTGTCAAGAATTCGAAAAAGTTTTTGAGCGTTAAAAACCTTGCACAAAAAATAACCCCGAAAATTTTCGGGGTTATTATATCAATTTAAATAATTAGGTAGATTATTAATCTTCCATTTCTACCCATGTGTTGCCATTTTTATGAGATTCTACGGTGGCCTCAATAAAATTCATTCCCCTTACCCCGTCTTTCATCGTAGGGTAAGCACCATCACTTTGGCTCTCACCTCGAATAGCACGCGCGACCCCCAAATAAATATTGGCCATAGAGTCAAAAATTCCCTCAGGGTGGCCTGCCGGAAGCTTCGTACCGTCTAAAGAGAACTCGCTATTGTAGGCATGGCCTGGTTTGTAAATTTTGGTGGGTTCGGTATCGCTCATTACATACAGAAAGTTCGGTTTTTCCTGCTCCCATCTGAATGAAGCTTTCTCTCCGTAAATTGAAATGGCCAAGCCATTTTCTTCACCTGTAGCTACTTGACTGCCGCGAATAACCCCTTTCACATGGTCACCCATACGAATTAACACTGTACCATCAACATCCATTTGATTGTCTTCATACAGATAATTGAAATCACATAAAAGTGATTTTACCTCAAGCCCAGTAGTGTATTCGACCATATTGAAGGCGTGCACCCCGATATCGCCCATACAAGAACTTATACCTGCTTTTTTAGGGTCTAACCTCCAAACACTAGATCTCTTTTCTTTATCATGAATAATTGGGTTGATCCAACCTTGGTAATATCTGGCATCGATTTTATGTATTTTGCCCAAGACCCCTTCTTTGATCATTTCACGCATTTGACGTACCATCGGGTAACCGGTATATGTATGAGTAAGAGCAAATACGGTTCCTGCCTTCTTATGGGTCTCTTCCAATATTTTAGCCTCTTGCAGCGTAGTCGTCATTGGTTTTTCACAGATTACGTGAAAACCATTCTCCAGTAATTTTTTGGCCATCGGAAAGTGAAGAAAATTAGGCGTAAGAATAGAGCACACCTGAATTCGCTCATCTTCCGGAAGTTTCATTTCTTCCTCGACCATGGTATCGAAATCGGTGTATATTCTATTCGTAGGCACATCGATTTCCTCTGCAAATTTTATATTCTCTTTATAATCTGGGTTGAATACCGCACCTACTATTTCATAATTGTCATTAATGTGTGAAGCCACTCGGTGAAGCACACCTATAAGTGAATCGCCTCCACCTCCTAAAATTCCTAATCTAATTTTCTTTGGCATTTGTAAATCCTATTTAATGAGTGAAAAGTTGTTTTTGATTTAAGGGTAACAATTTAATAAAATAGCCACGATTTATGGGCTATTTTTTCGTTTTTGAGCAAAATGAAATATAAAACTAACACTAATAAGTACTAAAGCCGCACAATATTTTAGATAGATTAGTCCTATCTGCGTTGCCTCGGGCAATATATAATCGTCGCGATTTTTTAGACCACTACAAACCAATTGGTGTAGAACTACAGTTTAGCAATCGGTTCAATTGCAAAGGGCGCCAGTAAAGCGCCCTGATTTAATCATATTATTTAAGCTTATGTCGAACCAGATGTTCAACACATAAATTTGAGAGGTTTTATTTTAAAAGCTACCCTGTTGCTTTAAACCCACTATCTCTTATAAAATACATAGTCAGTCACCAAGGGCTCAATGTCATTCATTCTAAAATTCGTGGCAATCTGACCTCTATGATGGGTAGAATGATTGATGATATGAAAGAGCATGTCGTGAACGGTATTCGTATACAGCCCACCATTCGAATCTTCGTAATCTATACGTCGCTCAAAATCATCTATGCTCGAGACAATATGAAAAGAACTTCGCTGATTCTCATAATGTATATCGTGCCAAGCATTCAACTCATGAATTTGAAAAACCCCATATTCTGGTTGATCTTCAAGTAATCTTGCATTCCAGATATGATGCGCATTGAGCAAATGACTAAATAGCCAAATACTTTTTTCGGGCACAATATCGAGCGTTTCACAATACTCAATAATCTTCTTGTTACAAAAGAAATTGTAATCGAACAGTTGGTTGAAAAATGATTTCACTAGAGATTTTGGTCTTTGGTTTTGGTGTTAATATTAGCCCAGCTTCTTGGCCGCCTCGATCAAGAGCTCTTTAGTTGCAATTATACCGGCCTCTTCGTCTAATTCGCTGCCTTCATATTCTACCCCCACATAGCCGGTATAACCGTGATCCTTTACGATTTCAAGCATTTTTACATAATCGATTTCTGTTTCATTGCCTTCTGCATCAAAATCATGTGATTTGGCACTTACCGCCTTGGCATAAGGCATCAGTTCTTCTACTCCTTTATAGATGTCGTACATATCTTCACAGTCCCAAGTACCTTCTTTTCTCTTAATACAGAAATTACCAAAATCAGGTAGTGTACCACAATTATCCATATTGACGGCCTTCATTACTTCGGCATGAAGTGCTCCGTTAGATGATAGTCCGCCGTGGTTTTCTACAAGTACATTAATTCCCTTGCTTTTAGCATAGGTACTTAACTTGGTAAGACCATCGATAGAATTCTTTTTCCATTCTTCGGGATTATCGCTTCCGTTCAGGTTCACACGAATGGCATGGCATCCCATTGCTTGAGCGGCATCGACCCACTTTTTATGTTTTTCTACAGTTTCATTTCTCTCGTTCTCATCACTAACCGCAAGATTCCCCTGTCGATCGATCATAATCAGAACGTTCTGCATACCGTGCTTTTCAGCTTCGGCATTAGACTTCTCAACAAAAGCGGCCATAGCCTCTGGTGAATAGTCATTGTTTTCTAAATCAGCAGGGTAAAGCTGACTCACATACTCGAGACCGGTAAAGCCCCAATTTTTCGCTTTTTCAGCGAATGTGTAAGGATCTACACCATCTTCACGAATCATTTTATGAATTGACCATTGAGCTAAAGAGAGTTTGAAAAAAGGATCGGCAGCTTCCATTTCCATCTCTGAACTTTCTGCGCTTTCACCATCTTTCTTTTTAGTTTCTTTACAAGCGTAAACACCCATTATCGATAATGCAACACCTGCTTTTGAACTATTTTGAATAAACCTTCTTCTTTTCATTTGTTTTGATTAGTTAATTGTCTTTAAAGGATTTGGAGTCTCATCGCATGCGAATATGCGATACTATTAAGGTATATGGCGAATAAATGTAGAAAATTAATTTAATATTTAATAAATTTATGGACTAAACAATCTTGTAAATGAGCAAATTTTATTACAACGAAGAGCAAGAATCTTATGATGCTATCGTGGTCGGTACTGGAATTAGTGGCGGATGGGCCGCAAAGGAACTTTGTGAGAGCGGACTGAAAACCTTGGTATTGGAACGTGGCAGAATGGTAAAGCATATCGATGATTACGAAACCGCAAATAAAGACCCGTGGGATTTTCCCAATGCAGGAGCCGCTACAAAAGAAATTATAGAAAAACAGCCCAAGCAAAATAGAACAGGCTATACTACAAGCCAAGCTAGTCACATGTGGTTTGTAAACGATTTAGAACACCCTTATAATGAAACCAAACGTTTTGACTGGATGCGAGGTTACCATGTCGGCGGCCGTTCATTACAGTGGGGCCGACAAAGTTATCGGTGGAGCGATATAGATTTCGGCGCGAATGCCCGAGAAGGGATCTCTATCGATTGGCCGGTTCGATATAAAGATATTGCACCCTGGTACGCCAAGGTTGAAAACTATATCGGTGTTAGTGGTGAGGCTTTAAATTTACCTCAACTACCTGACAGTGACTTCTTGCCCCCAATGGAGCTTAACTGCCTTGAGCAACATTTTAGGGAAAAGGTTTCAGATAGTTTTGGAGGTCGTGTTGTAACTCCGGGTAGAACTGCTCATATTACAGGTACCAAAGAGTTTGATGGCAGAACTAAATGTCAATTTAGAAATAGATGTATCAGAGGATGTCCTTTTGGGGCTTA
Source organism: Flavobacteriaceae bacterium MAR_2009_75 (assembly GCA_002813285.1). Lineage (NCBI taxonomy): Bacteria > Pseudomonadati > Bacteroidota > Flavobacteriia > Flavobacteriales > Flavobacteriaceae > Flavobacteriaceae bacterium MAR_2009_75. Next base: position 2,530,529 of record PHTZ01000001.1, on the reverse strand, counting down.
CTTCAGCAGTCTATCTTCTACCTTGCCTGCTGCCGAGGCGACTGGTAATATGACTTTGCGACCAGATTCGATCGTACACGAAATTATGTACGATGCCGATACAAAAAAGGCCGTTGGTGTTAAAGTAATCGACCGCGTAACCAAAGAACATTACGAATTCAAGGCCAAGGTCATTTTCCTTTGTGCCTCAGCTATAGCTTCGACGTCGATATTGATGCAATCGAAATCGGACCGTTTTCCCAACGGAATGGGTAACGACTCAGATCAGTTAGGGCGTAATATTATGGATCACCACTTAGGTGTGGGTGCACGTGGTAAATTCGATGGTTTTGAAGACAAATATTACAAAGGAAGAAAACCAAGTGGTTTTTACATTCCAAGGTTTAGAAACCTAGGAGGAGACTCAAACCGGGAGTACAAGCGCGGTTTCGGATACCAAGGAGGTGCCTCTAGAGGTAATTGGGAAGAAACCGTTGCCGAACTTTCATACGGTGCCGATCTTAAAGACGCAATTCTTAAACCAGGGGGCTGGTCATTTGGCATGACCGGTTTTGGTGAAGTACTGCCTTACGAAGAAAACAGGTTTACCCTCGACTATGAAAAATTAGACCAATGGGGCTTGCCTACCGCCACCTTTGATGCAGAGTTCAAAGAGAATGAATGGAAGATGCGTGAAGACATGAAAGAGTCGGCCGTTGAAATGCTCGAAGCTGCCGGCATGAGAGATGTTACCCCGTACGATAATCCCGGGGCGCTTGGTCTGGGCATTCACGAAATGGGTACCGCACGAATGGGCAGAAACAGAAGAACATCGGTTCTTAACGCTAATAATGCGCTGCACGATGTACCTAACGTGTACGTTACAGATGGGTCTTTTATGACCTCTGCAAGTTGCGTGAACCCCTCATTGACCTATATGGCATTTACCGCTAGAGCAGCAGATCATGCGGTGAAAGAACTTAAAAAAGGAAATATATAATGGATAGAAGAAAAGCACTCAAAAATATGGGGCTGGCGCTCGGTTATACCGTTGCCACCCCAACTTTGATCAGCGTCGTTCAAAGTTGTAAAGAGGAAACCGTTTTTGAATGGACCCCGGACTTTTTCAGCAAAGATGAGGGAGCGGTTCTGACGAAATTAGTAGATATTATTCTTCCTAAAACAGATACCCCTTCAGCTTCCGAGACCCAAGTACATCTTTTTATTGACCGTTTTGCAGATCAGGTAATGAAAGAAGACCAGCAAAATTTCGTGAAAATGTCTATGGGCAGATTTATGGAAAAAGCACTAAAGGATTCTGGAAAAGAAAAAGCGGGAGAATTGACCATAGAAGAGCTCGAACCTGTTTTAGCGGATGCCTTAAAAGTGTCGAAAGATAATGAAGCTCAAAATTTTGAGGCTATAAAACAGTACCATGAAGCCATTGCAGAGGGCAAAGAACCTCTTTTAGATGATGGCATTTCGCGTTTTGCGTTTGCCAATAACCTTCGAGGTTTGACTATTTTGGGCTATAAGAGTTCAGAGTATGTCGGTGAAGAGGTGTTGGCCTATTTACCTGTACCTGGTGAATATATAGCCTGTGCAGACCCACAAGAATTGACCGGCGGCAAGGCATGGTCGCTTTAAAAGCTATTTAAATCAATGACTTAAGAGTTGAGGGCCTACATCTAATTGCCTTCAACTCTTTTTTTTAACTTCAATTTTAAACTATAACCAAACTTACACCAAGATGAAAAGAAGAAATTTTATACAGAAATCGGCACTTACCGGCGGAGCCTTGTCTCTAGGTAGCTCGTTTGCTATGGCCAACGGAACTGCTGCAAGCTCAGCTCCTCATAAATTCAATTTGAAATATGCCCCTCATCTTGGCATGTTCAAAGAATTGGCAGGGGAAGATCCTATCGATCAAATCAATTTTATGGCCGACCAAGGGTTTACAGCTTTTGAAGATAATGGAATGATGAAGAGAGATGTAGCCATGCAAACCAAAATGGGCGAAACTTTGGCCAAACGGGGTATGACCATGGGCGTTTTTGTAGTAGATAAAGGGGGTAATATGGCCAATACGTTAGCAGCGGGCAAACAAGAACATATTGATATTTTTTTAAATGGCTGCAAACGCGCCGTTGACGTTGCCAAGCGTTGTAATGCCAAGTGGATGACCGTTGTACCCGGCGGATACGAGAGAAGGCTACCTATTGGCGTTCAAGACGCAAACGTTATCGAGGCCCTGAAGCGAGGAGCCGAAATTTTAGAGCCTCACGGACTAGTCATGGTTTTAGAACCGTTATCTGACTCACCTGACCTGTACTTACAGAATTCAGACCAGACGTATATGATCTGTAAAGGTGTAGATAGCCCTGCCTGTAAAATTTTGTACGATGTATATCATTTGCAAAAGACCGAAGGTCATCTGATTCATAATATGGGACTCACTTGGGATGAGATCGCCTATATTCAAATTGGCGACAACCCGGGCCGTAAAGAGCCGACAACGGGCGAAATCAACTATAAAAATGTGTTCAAATGGATTCATGAAAAAGGATTCGATGGCGTACTTGGTATGGAGCATGGCAATTCAAAATCTGGTAAAGCAGGCGAGCAGGCGGTTATTGATGCCTATAAACAAGAAGATAATTTTCTGTAGACCAAGAGTTTCAGCAAAACAATAAGGCAGCTACGCTTACGTAGCTGCTTTTTTGTTAATGGCTATTTTTTTTCATTACTATGAATATTGTATTTTTAAAACTTCCCCTATATCCTTTTTAAAAAATAAAAATCGTTCGCACATGAGCTTATTTCAGAACTCTGTTCTAAACAAATATTTGAAGGGATTGGAGCATGAAAAAGTTGATCAAGCATACGAGCGATTTACAAACCATTTTCATAATCCTACCATACAGGAAAACATTAGAAACTCGAAAGAGGAACAGTATCAAGGCGAATTTCTAATTGACCTTTTTGTAAATGTTTTGGGCTACACCAAAAACCCGACGCCCAACTTTAATCTCACCACCGAATTAAAAAACATAAAAGGCTCAAAAAAAACTGATGGAGCTATTCTATCAAGGGGTTTAAACCCCTTGGCAACAGCACTTGCGGTAATTGAACTGAAAGGAACAAACACAACCGATTTAAGCAAAGTAGAAACCCAAGCCTTTGGCTATAAAAACAACCAACCCGGCTGTAACTATGTGATTACTTCAAACTTTGAAAAGTTGCGTTTTTACATTGACAACGCCGTTGACTTTGAAGAGTTTAACCTGTTTCAGCTTTCAAAAGAACGTTTCGAACTTCTTTGGCTTTGCCTGTCGTCTGAATATTTGTTGAAAGACATTCCGAAAAAGATTAAAGACGAATCTTTAACTCAAGAAGAAAACGTCACTAAAAAATTATATAAAGATTACGCTTCATTTAGAAACGAGATTTTTGATGCCATTCAAAAAGAAAACCCAGAATACGATAAACTCACCTTATTCAAGAAAACACAGAAATTACTCGACCGTTTTCTATTTATCTTTTTCGCGGAAGATAGACTGTTGTTACCACCAAACTCCATTCGTTCCATCGTTAACCAATGGACTGATTTACGAGATAAATATGACGAGTATTTTCCGTTGTACGACCGATTTAAAAAGTATTTCGGTTATATGAACACGGGGCACAAAGGGCAGCAACACGACATTTTTGCTTACAATGGTGGTTTGTTTGCACCCGACGAGGTTTTAGATAACATCAAAATCAATGACGATTTACTTTACAAACACACGCTTAATTTAAGTAACTACGATTTTGAAAGTGAAGTAAGCGTTAATATTCTGGGGCATATTTTTGAACACTCGTTAAACGACATTGACGAGATACAGGCCGAAATACAAGGGGTTTCAACTGAACAGGCCAAAACCAAACGCAAAAAAGACGGTGTTTTCTACACCCCAAAATACATTACCAAATACATCGTAGATAATACCGTAGGCAAACTTTGTGAAGAAAAGAAAACCGAACTCGACATACATGAAGCCGAATACGAGAAAGAACGTAAAGGGCGACAAAAAGCGACCCTAAAAAAGTTAACTCAAAAGCTAGAAGATTACAGAAAATGGTTGTTACAGCTGACCATTTGTGACCCCGCTTGCGGTAGTGGTGCTTTTCTAAACCAAGCCCTAGAATTTCTAATTGCAGAACACAGGTACATTGATGAACTGCAAGCCAAATTGTTCGGTGATGCCATGATTTTAAGCGAGGTTGAAAACGCCATTTTAGAAAACAATTTGTTCGGTGTAGATATCAATGAAGAAAGTGTAGAAATCGCCAAACTTTCGCTTTGGCTGCGTACCGCACAAAAAGGGAGAAAATTAACCGCTTTAAACCATAATATTAAATGTGGCAACAGTTTAATCGATGACCCCAGCGTTGCAGCAGACAAAGCATTTCATTGGCAAAGTGAGTTTCCTGATATTTTTACAGAAAAAAACAAAAAAGCCTACCATATAACTACTGCCTTGCACGATAGTAGAACATCGCAACGTATGATAGATTATAAAGTTAGGGAACGAAGAGAATTAGGCACTAATCCGTTGCCAAATTATACCAAGCTTGAGCCAGAAGAAGAGGTAATTATCACAAAAGAGATTATAGCCGTAGCCGAAGAAAAGCAATTGCACATAATGAGCTATAACATTTGTGGTGACCATATACATCTGTTATTGGTATGTGAAGAAGACGAGCTTGCAACCCTTGTAAAACATATAAAAGGAAGAACCGCTAGGGCACACAATAGCGCCAATGGGATTAATCCCCTTGTACGAGAAAGAAACGAAAAATCGGTATCGCTGTGGACACAAAAATATGGTAGTAAAGAAATAAAAGATGATGAGCAACTGCGCAACACCATAAATTATATACAAACCAACAGACAAAAACACGAGTTACCTACCATCAAGGGGCTTCAGCCCCTTGTAAGCAACCCAATACTAAACCAAACTTACGATCAAGCCTTTGCCGTAGAATACAAAGGTGGTTTTGATGTAGTGATTGGGAATCCTCCTTATGGGGCATTTGTTTCTAAAACAGAAAAAAAATATTATAAAATTAATTACAAGGTTACCGAGTACAATTACGATACGTACAATTTCTTCTTTGAAAAATCAATTGACATTTTAAAGGAAGAAATGTACTTGGGTTTCATAACACCTAATACTTTCTTAGTTGTTGAAAATGGCACTTTACTTCGTAAATATTTATTTCAGGAAAATACTTTAATTGAATTGTTTGAAACATTCAATGTGTTTCCAGATGCTGTAGTTGAGCCCATGAACATAATTATAAAAAAGCTGAGACCCAATTCAAATGATGTCTTTAAAGTTAAGTTAGAAAATAGAAAAACTAAAAATGCAGCAGAAAATAAGTTCTCATACGATACTCTTTTAAATAATGAAAAACTAATATTTAACTATAGAGAATCGAAGGAAGAAGGCATTCTATTTAAAAAAATTGAGTCATCCTCTTTACAACTATTGTCCGTTGCAAATGTTACAACTGGAATAAAGCCGTATCAAAAAGGGAAAGGCATACCAAAACAAACAACTGATGTTGTAAAAAACAAACCTTTTACTTCCTATCATAAAGATAATGACTGGTATCCGCTAATTCGGGGCACTCAAGTAAATAGATATTTGACGAAATGGGATGGTGAATATATTAAATATGGACCTTGGTTGGCAGAGCCAAGAAAACCTGAAATTTTCTTTGAACCGAAATTACTTATTAGAAGAACAGACGATAATCTAATGTGTACGTATGATAATCAAAAATTCGTAGCAATTAATTCAGTCCATACAATTCAAAGTGAAAAAGAAGATTTAAAATATCTTTTAGCATTAATAAACTCCAGACTATTAAATTGGTATTTCAGGCATCAAAACTTTCATATGGTGGATAAACCGCTTGCTGAAGTAAAAGTTGTGTTCGTTGAAAGGTTACCATACAAGCAAACTTGCAAAGATAAAAAGAAGGTATTAGTTAAAAAGGTTGAAGTAATTATTGAGCTAAATAAAGTTTTTTACAAGAATCTATCAATATTATTGAATTTGCTTAATTCCAAATTTTCAATTAATAAGTTCTCAAAAAAACTCCAAAACTGGCACGAATTAGACTTTGGAGAGTTTCTAAAAGAGTTGGAAAAATTACGTAAAAAAGAGGCGAAAAACGCCAACAAGGGGTTTCAACCCCTTGCCTTATCTGAAGAAGCCGAATGGATGCAGTATTTTAACGAGCAAAAACAAAAAGCGACCGAATTAAAGGCAGAAATAGACAAAACCGACAGCGAAATCGATGCTATGGTATACGAACTCTATGGGCTTACTGACGAAGAAATTCAAATCGTAGAAGAAGCCATGCCCTAAAATCACCCCTATTTTACAGCGCAAAAATCTACAGTCACCCTAAAACAAATGGGCCCTAATCATAAATTAGGGCCTGTGTTATCTCAATAAACCAATATACCCTATTGCGGTATCTCAGGCGTATTCAATTTGGCAATGGAAGCGTTTATTTCTTCTTGGGTCAATTCATGGCGAACGATCTTTCCGTCGAAATAATCATCGTAGGCCTTCATATCGAAATTACCATGGCCGCAGAGGTTGAAGAGTATGGTTTTTGAAACCCCTTCCTCTTTACATTTTTTGGCCTCTGCCACAACTGTAGCGATACCATGGGTGGCCTCGGGCGCAGGTATTATGCCTTCCGCTTTTGCAAAAAGTACCCCCGCATCGAAAACCTCTAGGTTGTCATGGGCGACGGCTTCTATTAATTTATCTTTCAACAATTGACTTACGATTACACCGGCCCCGTGATAACGGAGTCCACCAGCATGAATGGGGGCAGGTACGAAATCATGACCCAAGGTGTACATAGGCAATAGAGGGGTCATGCCGCCCGTATCACCAAAGTCATAACGAAACACCCCGCGAGTCAATTTCGGACAAGAAGTGGGCTCGCTGGCAATGCAACGAATGTTTTTACCTTCTTCAAGATTCAAACGCAAAAACGGAAATGTCAATCCGGCGAAATTAGAACCACCCCCGAACGGTGCAATAACAATATCGGGCATATCGCCGGCCTTTTCCATTTGCTTGATAGCCTCTTGGCCAATAATGGTCTGATGTAGTTTTACATGGTTCAGAACACTACCCAAAGCATATTTGGTATCTTCTCGCTGGGCGGCCATTTCCACTGCCTCACTAATGGCGATGCCTAATGAACCAGGGCTATCAGGGTTCTCTGCCAAAATCTTTCTTCCGGCCTCGGTAAGGTTGGTGGGCGATGCAAAAACGTTGGCGCCCCATGCATTCATCATAGATTTTCTGTAAGGTTTATGATGATAAGACAATTTTACCATGTAGACATCGCAATCAATATCGAAATGTTGACAGGCGAAACTCAAAGCGCTGCCCCATTGCCCCGCACCGGTTTCGGTCGTTATACGCTTTACACCCTCCTTTTTGTTATAGTAGGCCTGCGGAACGGCAGTATTCGGTTTGTGCGACCCTGACGGACTCACACCTTCATATTTGTAGTAAATTTTAGCCGGGGTATCCAAGGCCTTTTCCAGTCCATACGCCCTATACAGCGGAGTAGGGCGCCACATAGAATAAATATGCCTTACCTCATCAGGTATGGTTATCCATTTTTCAGTACTCACCTCTTGTTCTATCAATGCCATGGGAAACAAAGGAGCCAATGCCTCGGGGCCGATAGGTTCTAATGTACCAGGGTTTAAGGGCGGAAGTGGTTTATTCGGCATATCTGCTACGATATTGTACCAATTTTCCGGAATCTCATTTTCTTCAAGTGTAAATTTTCGTTGTTTCATAAGGTGTCTAAAATTGATGGTCCATTAAATATAGGAAAAGAACTCGTTTACCGGGTAATTGACCATCTCTTTATCGAACTTTCAACCTCATATCGAAAATTGAGATGTTACTCATCTAAAAAGAAACACAAAATGTAAGACATGAGCCACAAATTGCGTTCTTGAAGTATGGCTACGCACATCTACTTACTCTTGACCTATGGCTCACTTTTGATGGTGTCAAAAGTTGCATATCATTGGTATTTAAAAAAACAGAAGTAATAATCAACACCTACTTTAACGAAGCAGTAATTTCAATTTTCATCTCAACTAACGCAATAATGAGCGTTGAAATGCTAAAATTTTGTCAAAATGTTCATTTTTAAGAACTTGACGTAATCTTTACGCTAACTTTACGACGTATATATAAGACATCTTAGGGCAATGGATAAATATATCGCTATATTAATCATATATATTTTGGCTTATCTTTTTTCGGCCATAGCAAGACCTTATATTGAAAGATAGGTCTAATTTGTCTTGCATTGTATCTATTATCTTAAACACCTTCTTCTATCTTAAATTTTTAGCCATATAGTAAAATATAGGATAAAACTTACTTTCTTGTTTTATCCAACAGAAAACCCCAGTCATTACGACCAGGGTTTCTAAAATCTATATTAACTAAGTTATGATCCACACATAAGGCAATCGTCATCTGCTTGACCTTCTTTGGCCCTTGCTATCATCTCTTTCATTTCTTGAGGACTCATCGGTTGAATATCAACCTCTTGCTGAGCAGTTACTTGAGTCTCTTTAACCTCCATGGTCACAGCGGTTTCAACTGCTGGTGCCTTAGCCATAGTTGCCTCGGCCTCTGCTTCGGCTGCCACACTGACCGGGGCGCCTTTCTTTTTACTATTATCCAATGTGAACTTGATAGCATCGACTGCCGCCTTGGTTCTTAAATAATACATACCTGTTTTAAGTCCGCTCTTCCACGCATAAAAATGCATAGAGGTCAACTTGGAATAGTTAGCATTCTCCATAAACAAGTTCAAAGATTGACTTTGATCAATGAAATACCCTCTTTGACGGCTCATATCGATAATGTCTTTCATACTCAGTTCCCAGACAGTTTTGTACAAATCACGAATTTCTTGGGGTATGGTTTCAATATGCTGAATAGAACCATTGGCACGCATCAACTCTTGCTTCATATTTTCGTTCCACATACCTAAAGCGACCAAGTCTTCTAAAAGGTGCTTGTTCACCACAATGAACTCACCGGACAATACCCTTCTGGTATAGATATTCGAGGTATAAGGTTCAAAACATTCGTTATTACCTAAAATCTGTGAAGTAGAGGCCGTCGGCATTGGGGCGACCAATAGAGAGTTACGAACCCCGTTTTTCTGAACTTCTTTACGAAGTTTTGTCCAATCCCATCTTCCGGAAAGTTCTTCGTCTTTTATGCCCCATAAGTTATACTGAAAATCACCCTGCGAGATTGGCGACCCTTCATAGGTCGAATATGCACCTTCTTCTTTGGCCATTTCCATAGAAGCAGTAACAGCGGCAAAATAAAGTGTTTCAAAAATTTCTTGGTTCAACTTTTTAGCCTCTTCGCTCGTAAAAGGTAAGCGCAACATAATAAAAGCATCTGCAAGCCCCTGCACCCCAAGACCGATCGGTCGGTGACGCATATTCGAATTCTCAGCTTCTTTTACCGGATAGTAATTTCTATCAATGACACGGTTCAAGTTTCTGGTCACCCTTTTCGTTACCCTGAACAATTCTTTATGGTCAAAACTTCCGTTTTTGATGAACATGGGTAATGCGATCGACGCCAAGTTACATACCGCTACCTCATCAGGAGAGGTATATTCCATAATCTCGGTACATAAGTTAGAAGAACGAATCGTACCCAAATTTTTCTGGTTGCTCTTACGGTTCGCTGCATCTTTGTACAACATGTAAGGCGTACCGGTCTCTATTTGAGATTCTAATATTTTCTCCCAAAGGTCGCGGGCTTTAACGGTTTTACGACCTTTACCTTCCGTTTCATACTTCGTATAGAGTTTTTCGAACTCTTCACTATGGTTGGTAAATAGACCAGGGCATTCGTTAGGGCACATTAACGTCCACTCTTCATTGGCCTCCACTCTTTTCATGAACAAATCGGAAATCCACATGGCATAGAACAAATCTCTAGCACGCATTTCTTCTTTACCATGATTTTTTTTCAAATCGAGAAAGTCATAAATATCGGCATGCCAAGGCTCCATATAGATAGCAAAACTACCCTTACGCTTACCGCCACCTTGATCCACGTACCGGGCTGTATCGTTAAATACCTTAAGCATCGGTACAATACCATTTGATGTACCGTTCGTACCTGCAATATAGGAGCCTGTAGCCCTAACATTATGAATAGAAAGGCCTATGCCCCCCGCAGACTGGGAAATTTTAGCCGTCTGTTTTAAAGTATCATAGATACCATCAATACTGTCATCTTGCATAGCCAACAAGAAACATGACGACATTTGCGGTTTGGGAGTACCAGAATTGAATAGGGTCGGCGTAGCATGGGTAAAATACTTTTTAGACATTAATTCGTAGGTCTCAATAGCAGCATCGATATCATTCAGGTGAATACCTACCGAAACACGCATTAACATGTGCTGAGGACGCTCGGCGATTTTACCATTAATTTTCAAAAGGTAAGACCTCTCCAAAGTTTTAAATCCGAAATAATCATAGCCAAAATCACGATTATAAATGATGGTAGAGTCTAATCTATCTTTGTTCTCCTCTATAACTTTGTATACTTCATCAGAAAGCAAAGGAGCTTTTTTATTTGTTCTCGGGTTCTCGTATTCGTAGAGGTCTTTCATCGTTTCAGAGAACAACTTCTTCGTGTTCTTATGCAAGTTTGAAACCGAAATACGAGCGGCCAATTTGGCATAATCGGGATGCGTAGTAGTCATAGTAGCGGCAATTTCCGCAGCAAGATTATCTAGCTCAGATGTCGTAACCCCGTCGTATAGCCCTTCAATTACCCGCATAGCAACCTTCAAAGGGTCAACGAGGCTGTTTAGCCCATAACACAATTTTCTTACTCTGGCCGTGATCTTATCGAACATGACCATCTCTTTTCTACCGTCTCTTTTAATTACAAACATTGGCTACTTTTTTTAAGATGATACTTGTTTTATGAATCGTAATACTGTTAATTTTTTTAACAATTTAAGTAATGGGCGCAAAAACCCCTTTTGCGAAAAAGGGGCTCTGCTTATTTCAATACGACTATCTAAAAATCGGCGTCAAAACTGATTTTTTGTGAATCTTCATCTTTATCTTTGTTCAATACTCCCGCCTTTTGATATTCAGACACCCTCTTTTCAAAGAAATTCGTTTTTCCTTGAAGTGAAATCATGTCCATAAAGTCAAAAGGGTTCGTTGCATTGTACACCTTATCACATTCAAGTTCGACCAATAACCTGTCGGTTACGAACTCTAAGTACTGCGTCATGAGTTTAGCGTTCATTCCTATAAGACTTACCGGTAACGATTCTGTAATAAACTCTCTTTCGATATCTAGGGCGTTTGTCAAAATTTCAGTAATCCGCTCTTTTGGTACTTTGTTGACCAGATGCTTATTGTGAAGATGCACGGCATAATCGCAATGCATACCCTCATCTCTTGAAATCAGCTCATTTGAAAAAGTAAGACCAGGCATTAAACCTCTTTTCTTCAACCAAAAGATAGAGCAGAATGCCCCTGAAAAGAAAATACCCTCTACAGCGGCAAAAGCAATCAATCGCTCTGCGAAACTAGGTGACTCGATCCAGTTCAAAGCCCAATCGGCTTTCTTCTTAATGGCGGGAAAATTCTCCAAAGCCTTAAAAAGTATGCCTTTTTCTTTTTCATCTTTTACATAAGTATCGATGAGCAGGGAGTAGGTTTCAGAATGAATGTTTTCCATCATAATCTGAAAACCATAAAAGAATTTAGCTTCGGCGTACTGCACCTCACTAACAAAGTTTTCGGCCAAATTTTCATTCACAATACCGTCGGAAGCAGCAAAGAACGCTAAAATGTGTTTGATGAAATATTTCTCGTCGTCGTTAAGCTTATTGTTCCAATCATTAAGGTCTTCGTGCAAGTCTATTTCTTCGGCTGTCCAAAAACAAGCCTCGCATTTTTTGTACCATTCCCATAAATCGTGATGTTTAATTGGGAAGATTACAAAGCGGTCATCATTTTCTTCCAAAATAGGCTCTACAGCTGTGGACATATCTATATTTTTAAATAAATTCTTGTGAGGGGATGAAAAACTTCCCTAGTGACAGGTTAACAAAGATGTATAAAAAAGTGGCGGTTTCATAAAACAATACCATCTTTTCAATCACAAAGTTTTTAACACCAATTGTTGAAATCTGGGTTGAGTAGTGATGTACATTGCCCTAAGAGAAAATGGGCTTAAACAAAGGGAAATAGGTTAAAAAATTTAAACCAAAAAGTATGTTTTAAATATACTTTTTGGTTTAAACCGTACTGGACCAATTTGGTAAGTTTTACCAATAAATCGCCAATTATTTTTTATAAACAACGAAAGAAAAGCTGAAATCACTACGAGTAGAATTAAGTGACCAAGTATTTACAATGAACTTTTTGGCTCCTGAAGCAAAATGCGAAACTGATGCAACCGCTGGCACAGTATGGTTAATAGTCGTTAGCACTGTCCAGTTTTCAGGATCTTCTTCATTTGGTATTGTTATGGTATAGAGCCCTGTTCCGGACCTTGTTACAGTAAAATTTCCACTTCCGGAGAATATGTCAGCGTTATCATCAACATAACCATAGGCAATAGGCAACATATCTGTAGTACCTGTATTTTCTCTTCTCATTTCTCCCGAAATCTTAATATCTCCACTCACATCTAATTTTGTAGTGGGGTTTATCGTTCCAACACCTACATTACCATTACTTTTAATGGTCATCCTTTCTTTTAAAGATCGACTTGCGAAAGCATCTCCTTCCTGTGTAGAAAAGGCAAGGTCACCCCGAAACTGTGCACCACTACTTGTACGTGACTCAATTCGCCCAATCGCCGAATTACCAGGTGCAGAGTTAGAAATGAAATCCAATCTTCCAACAGGTCGATTTTGTGTTCCTTGACCTCCTTGAATCTCTATAGAGGCAAAACTGTTGTCGGCGGGGCTTGTACCAGTAGCTACTGTAAGATATTTTCCGGCACCAGTTTCGGTACCCGGGTTTAAGTTTCCAATACCTATGTTACCACTGTCAAAATAAATATCATCTCCATTTTCTTCCCATAAAGAACTTCCTCCAGCCCCAACTTCATCGGTGCCAGCAACCCAATTGCCTAGTGCTGCATCCCATTTGGCCACTTGACCGTCAGCTGTTCCAACTAGGCCATCAACTATTCCGTCATCACCTATAAGAAGACCGTGCCTCGTAGTTCTATTAAAATAATCGCTTAGGTCAACACTTCCGACACCATCTTCAATAGAAAGTACATCACCTGTTAGAACCAAACCTTGATCATCGGTATCTACTAATCCACCAGCTGCTAATTCTTCGATAGCTGCCTGGGTATCCGCAGCCACAAGACCTGTTCCCGTATTGTCAAAAGGTACTTCGGAAGCCTCTTGGTCATCGGTCCCTCCCGGTGGAATTATTGTAGACAAATCTACACTTGCACCATCTGTAATTTGTAGTGTGGTACCCAAAAGCGATAAATCTTGATTATCTGTATCTACTAACCCAGCAGCGGCCAATTCTTCAATTGCGGCTTGGGCATCAGCAGCTGCAAGACCCGTTCCCGTATTGTCAAAAGGCACTTCAGAGGCATTCTGGTCGTCTGTACCCCCAGGTGGTAAGATTGCGGATAAATCTATAGTTGACCCATCGGTAATGCTTAAATCAGTTCCCGACAGGCTAATATCTTGAATTTCGTTGGCCGGATCGGCATCGGCATCGGCACCCCCAGTTCCAGCGGCCAGCTCATCGATGGCTTCTTGGGTATTATTAGCTACCAAACCAGAGGCCATATTGTCGTAGGGAACCTCGGCAGCTGTCTGTTCTATACCACCTCCACTAAAAAAACGGTTATCGACATAAGTCTTGACCGCTCTTTGAGTCGGAAGTATACCATTACTATTTTCCGATAGTGTACCATTGTCGGAAATCTCGTTGACCTGATTACCCACGCTAAGGTTAAACCCTCCATTGACTTTAAAATCATTTTGCACCAAAACATTTCCTTCGTTGACATTTTCGATATCAGACCCATTCAATTCCCATTGTTTATCACCAGACGCTATAGCATAAGGCACGGCCATCAACTCGGTAGTGCCCACTTCCTGTCCATTTAGAGAAACGGTCAAAAAGGTAGCACCCCCCCATGGAAGATTATCGTAAATACCGCTAACCCCATCACCATTGCCGATTTGCAAGCTGAACACCCCGTTCGCATCAGTACTAATAGCATGCGATTCTTCATATACTACGGTAGCATTAGGGCTGCCAAATCGCAGGGCAATGTCAACGGTCAGTGCTTCATCTACCATAGGTTCGTTCTCAGCATTTCTAGCAACACCCTGGTAATTGATGAATTTTTTTTGTTGTGCCTGAGCATACGATTCACCGACAAACAGTAAAATGACCGACATCAACCAAAAAATGTAGTTCTTTCCCATAATTTCTAGTTCTTGATAATTTTATATTCTTTAAGTCCTTTCCCTTTAATAAAAAGTTGAAGAATGTAGACCCCTTTGGTAATGTGGCTCACATCTATTTTGTGTTCTAGCCTGGTTTCTTGAACTAATTGAACCAGTACCCTTTTCGAATTGACACTGAAAATGTGCATGGCCAATAGCTCATTACCAGCCGTGGTGACCGTTAGCTCTTCGACTACCGGATTTGGAAATACCCTAATTTGCAATTCTGGTTCTTCCGGCGATATAGGAATTACCAATATGCCCTCACTTGCCCAAAACCCTTGGTCTATAGAAAGCACATCTGAGACATAGCCTACAGCACTTTCACCAATGGTAAAACTTACATTTTGGAATTTTGAAACCAATTGCCCCCCTGCACTGGCAATTACGGTTCTGTCGGAAGTTTGACCGAACATCAGCATACCCATATAAAGAAACAACAAGGTGAAAAGTGTTCTCATAATACGTTCGTATTTTTAATTGATGTTTTGTCAAAAGAAAGGTTAACATCAACCCACTTCTCTTTGAGCCGGAAATTATCTTCGACGCTTTTTTTTGTAGATAAAAACTTCGATAGAATCAAAGCTTATTTCTACCGCTTTCGAAAAATCGCCCAAAAATCTGTTAATAGCATAACCCCCTAGCAGAGCCCCCTCGAGAATTATCAAAAAGACAGGATTAATGGCTTGAACAAAGGTCAAAAGAGGCTCTGCGAAAATGAGCGTCGTGTTCAAAACAAGGGCTAACAAAAAAATCAAAGAGGTTTTCATAATCGTAATTTTAGGTATTGGCACTAGTGTTCTACCTATCAAGGCACAAAGAAGCATGTAGTACATTTTAAAATAGCAATTAGGGGAAAATTTATTTGTAGATAACTCGTTTAAAGCGACTTAAATCAAATTCAAATTACTTCTAAAAAATAAACTCAGGTAAAAATTTGTATGGTTGACCCCTTCTTTTGTAAGGATGGCATGAATCATTAAATTGTTTGAGAAACCAGATATTAAAAAAAGAGCTTTTCCTGAAAGAAAAACCCTTAGTATTTGAAAGCAAATTTTCTATTAGATGCCCTTAAACCATTCTTCATATTTTTTTCCTAAAATAGGAGCTGGCTTCTCTTTAGCATTAATAGCATTCATAAGTGCCATTATCCACATATATAGAAGCACAAAAACACCTAAGATGTTAATCAACCAACCTATTATTGGCACTACTCCGACAACCCCTAAGGCCAAGCCAGTGACGCAAAGCCCTATCGACTGCCGAATGTGGTAACTTGCAAAACCAAACTTTTTCTCGTTGTTCATTACAAAAGCGATTACCATTCCAATAATGGTGATATAGCTAATTACAGCTATTCGTTTGGCCTCTTCATCAGCTAAGTGGTCCGTTCTTTCGTGCTTAATTTCTGTACTCATCATTTCCATTTTTACTTTTAATATTTATTCCCTTTTCTCCTCTACCATTTCACTTGAACATGGTAATTTTATTCTTGCAACCTGCCCAGTACCGTTAAGTAAATGTTTACTATTTCTTAACCACAACTTTCGCTATCTATTTCTGTCTTTGCTTCTTTGATAGCCTGGTCAATTTCTGCCCTATTCGTAGTGGGCACGCAATCATAAATGTTATCAAGCGCGTCTAAATAGCCTTTGGCGGCATTTTTATATTCTGCACAATTCTCAGAACTGGGGTCTTCAGAATAAGCGGTAGCGGCATTTGACCATGCCTGTAACTCATCTGCATACCCTTGGGCCCAATTACCGCCAAAACAGTTTCCTGTCGGGTTCAATGGATTGTCTTTTTCACAGCCCTGAGTTAAGAGGCCGATAACGGCCACGTATACGAAAAAAAATAGCTTTGTTTTTTTAGTAGTTCTCATGATAATTTTTATTGGTTAATCAATTAGATTTCTTACCGTTATCGATTGGAAATACACCCAGTTTCAAACGGGCTACGCCTCTTAATGGCATTCGATTTAAAAGGTTAACAATAAAATTTGAATAATCTCTTTTGAAAGGCGATGAACACATTGTTTACAATCTAAACCGTATGGTTAAATCGATTGAGAACTGAAGAAGAGGTATGCGGCCTCGTTGGTAAAAGTCAGATCAATTATCTGAATGGTAAAGATGGGTTTGTGTGGTCTTATATGGGTCAGCGAGATTCTTACAAAACAATTTATTTTTTTAATCTCAGTTTTTTGGAATCTTGATAAAGAATGCGCTCGTTTACAGAAATTAATCATTGAGCCCTGATGTGTATAAGAATATGAACTCATCAGTTACCGTCAATAATTCTATAAATATATAATGATACTGCCAAACCGTACGACCCCACTGATGTATCAAAATCGATTTTACCTAGGGTGCTGATTCAGGTAGTTCCCCCGAAACCTATAATCGAGCATATCACTCGTTCCAATAGATTGGTGATGTGTCCTCAAGGCTACTTCAGATTTACAAAATTGCCATTAAAATGACTTTTTCGATTAGAGCCGCACTTAGTGGATTGGCAGTTTCATTACATTTTTTGCTTGTTCCCCATTTATGGTTTTTGTACTTGTATTGAACAAAAATTATCAGTAGTTAAGTTTACTTTTATTTCGGATGAACCGATCGGGGGAGGTAAAAATAAATATTTTCCTGAAAACCACCACTATAAAGGCATTATAATAATGAACCTAACCCAATCAAAAATAGTGTGTTACACTTCTATTAAATCATCGTGTTTTATTAATCGATTTAGCACCTAATATTTTCATCTTTAGCTATAAAATGACCTGATACCTTAATTACCTTACCCTTAAAATTTCTAAGGCTAAAATGTATTAGACCATAGATCTGGCTCCCGTCCGTTCGTATTATTTTGACAACACCTTTTTCAGTAAAGAAAGGCTGTTCTCCCAACTCATTGATATCGACAAAACCAAAAACACCCTCCTTAGTATAAATACCTAAGGTCTCCTGACTAACCTTGTAAGAGCCGACCCAATTGCCCCCTTCTTTATCTGCTTTCGTAAGTACCAGCCGTACACTGTGGCTATTGTCACTAGGCTTGAAAACGAGTTCAGTACTTGAGTATTTTTGATTGGCATTATAAGCAGGCGGTATTGATTTGAAAACTGCACAACCTTCAAAGCTGCCGGCCGAAATATCTTCTGATTTCAAATTGTAACTCCCATTCTCGACATAATTATCAACAAGAAGAATTTTATCGATTGGGGCCGTATTTGATATAAAGGCCATCGACAGAAAGAGCCAAAACGTATTCTTTGTAGTTCGTATAAAAAGATTCATTGCTGCTGAAATTAAATCAATCAGGACTATAATTTTTTAAATTATCATTTTTCGATTCTCCATAAACGATATTTTCTTCTTCCCCCTCAATAATGGCCAATTCATCAACAGAAAACTCCTCTTTGTTATCGGTAATTACCGCTAGGGCTAGAACAACAACCAATATGCAGAACATAATCGCACACTTTTTCATCATAATTAAGAATTAGTTTACTACAGGAGTTTTATTTTTAATGATGGAGAAACTTTTCTATGCTATTCTAACTACGAATTAAAAGTAATCTGAGAACCCCAAATATGATGGTCGTTATGTGTAGATGGTCTTTTTTAATGTATAGTTTGCTTAACCTATTTCTAAGATGAAAAGAACAACTGTTATCAAAATAATTTTTGTAACTTTTTTCTTATTATAATTGTAATATTTTAATTTCAATATCCAAAAAATCATTATTTCTTACCATTTATACGGTTAACATCACAATCGGCACATGTTTCTTTCGTAATCTGAACCATACGATTAAATTTGATTAATTTACCATAAAGCAAAGTATTATGTTAGATGCAGTAATCGTAGACGACGAAATCAAGGCCTTGCAGAGCCTCACTTGGGAACTTACCAACTTTAGTGATGAAATTAATGTGGATGCATCGTTTACGGATCCCTTTGAAGCTCTGACCTATTTAGAGAAAAATACGCCCGATTGTCTCTTTTTAGATATTGAAATGCCGACTATGGACGGTTTTCAGTTTATTCAAAAATTGACCAATAAAAACTTTCCGGTAGTTATCACAACTGCCTATAATCAGTATGCCATTAAGGCCCTAAAAAATGAGGCCATCGATTACCTTTTAAAACCGATCGACACCGATGATCTAAAAGATACTATTGTAAAAATCAGAAAATTCAATGCGAAGAATTATACCGCTGAACGTTTAGAAAAAATATTGCTCAGTTTCAATGCCAACCCTAAGCACAAGAAAATAACCCTTAATACCGATGGAAAATTGGTTTTTCTAAATAGTGATGATATTCTATATGCCGAATCTGATGGTAACTACAGTACGGTTTTTTTAAATGATGGGCATAAAATTGTACTCACCAAAAAACTAAAAGAGGTTAATGAACTTCTTCCGGAAAGTTCTTTCTTTAGAATTCATAATTCATATATAATCAACTTAAATAAGATAAAAGAATTTCTGAAAACTGATGGATACGTAATTTTAGAGTCGAACCATAAAATACCTGTATCACGACAGAAAAAATCTGACTTTCTGGATATGCTCTAAACTTAAATGCAATTCCATATTACATACACTCCAAGTTCCCCATTTGCGTGTGCCATACGCTTAATGCGTCTCGTTACGTTTTTTTTGGTTCTATCACTACATTCAGTAAATGCTCAAGATATTGAAGAAAATTTCAAAAATACAGTCGATAGCCTAATTAATTATGCACCAAAAACATATCACGAGATACACACCGCTATCGGAAATTATAGTTCAGACACCATCAAAATGTCTTATTTGGCCGAAACAGCTGCCATACAAAACTACAAAGACGGCCAAGTTTATGCATTGAACCATATCGGGCAACGACTTCGTTTTCTTTCCCATTTTAACCAAGCCCTTGAGAAACATACCGAAGCATTAGAAATAGCGAAAACCACATCGAACATCGAGCTCGAAATATTGAGCTTAAATATGCTGGGCATTCTCTATAGAAGAATCGACGCCATTACCGCTGCTCTTGACCACACTTACAAAGCTTTAGATATAGCTGAGAAAGTAGAAAACCCAAACGTTGCAATCAAAAGCGCCATAAGCACTTCTTTAAATAATATTGGTCAAATCTACAGGGTTTTGGGGCAATATGATTTAGCTATAGAGCAATTCAAAAAGGCAATGGAATTCGAAGAGGCTCTAGATAATAGGTTGGAGCTGGCCAGTAACTACCAAAATATTGGCGAATGCCTCGAAGCCCAAGGTAAGTTAAAAACCGCCTTAGAAAATTATAATATTGCCTTGGATTATAATAAAAAGCTAAATAATAAACGGGGTAAAATATTATGTGAAAATGGCATTGCCCATATTTATGTTCATGATGGAAAAGTTGATGAGGCAATACTCATATTAAACGAGGCCCTCATTCAAGCCACAGACTTAGGTGAACCTGGGCCTATTTCTTCGGTTCATCTTACATTAGGCTGGGCCCTAACCGATCTTGAGAATTTTGAGGAAGCTGAAAAACACCTTTTTAAAGGATTGGAATTAGCTAAAAAATATAATCTGTTACACACTAGGGCAGAAGCCTATTCTTATCTCTCAGACCTTTCAATCGCTAAAGGAGACTACGAAAAGGCACTTAAATATTTTAAGACATCTCTAGATGTCGAATCGCAAATACGAAACAATAAGAACGTTCGCTATGTATACAGTTCGATAATAAAAAAAGATAATGAGGCCCGTGTCACGACCATCAATCAACAATTGAGAAAAAATAACACCAGACTTCTGGTATCAGGTATTGCAATAGCATTACTCGCCGGCATATTCTATATTTTATATCGTCAATATCAATTGAAAAATGACAAGAAGCTTTTGACGCTCGAACAAAGTATGCTGAGAAGCCAAATGAATCCTCATTTTTTATTCAACTCTTTAAATTCTATCAAGTTATATATTATAAATAATGAGCAGAAAAATGCAGTTCATTATCTGAACAAATTCTCTAAACTGGTACGGAAAATATTGGAATCTTCATCAATGCGAGAAATTCCATTAGCAGAAGAATTGGAGACGGTAGAACTCTATATGAATATAGAAAATATTCGATTTTCGAATGAAATAGATTTCAAAATAAATATCGATAAAAATATAGACCCCCATACCATTCGTATACCTTCATTGATTCTACAGCCCTTTCTTGAAAATGCCTTGTGGCACGGACTCTCTCCCAAACTTGGTGAAAAGAGAATTGAGCTTAACATTACGAAGAAAGTCAAAGACTTTATCGACATATCTATTATCGACAACGGTATTGGGCGAGCAGCTGCTGAAAAAATCAAGCAGAATAAAGTATTAAAACGAAAATCGGTAGGTATTGAAATCACCAAAGAACGATTGGCCAATTTCTCTAAAGATTATTTGAACTCGTTCGATGTAGAAATTGTAGACCTTTATGATTCGAATGACAATGCCTCTGGAACACAAGTAATTCTTCACATACCTACTGCTTAAGATGCTCTTTGGCCACTACCTCTAACTGTTCGTACCACGCTGTGCCAAATTTTCTGATCAAGGCCTGTTTCACAAACTTATAGATTGGCACTTGCAATTCTTCACCCAATGCACAGGCTGCATCACAAATTTCCCATCTATGGTAATTGACAGCCGTCAATTCGGTATACTCTCGAACTCGAACGGGATACATATGGCACGAAACAGGCTTTTTCCAGTTGACCGCTCCTTCATTATAGGCTTCTTCTATTCCACATTTAGCAGTTCCATCTTTTGAAAAAGTGGCGTAGGCACATTCACTACCGTTGACCAACGGGGTCTCCCACTCCCCATCTTCACCCTTTATAAATGTACCTTGATTTTCTATAGCCGCTATACCCTCAACGCGAAGAAATGGTTTAACTCTTTCATAAATATCGTTTAAGATAATTGTTTCATCATCTTCTAACGGCGCACCAGCATTACCATCGACGCAGCAAGCACCCTTACAGGCACTAAGGTTACATACAAAATCATTCTCTATGATTTCTTCGGATACTATGGTTTTTCCTAATTGAAACATGACTACGTTTTATCCTTACAAAGATACTTTTAAATAGTATTTATTTAACAGTAATTTATCGGAAGCTCTATGCCAAAAACCTCTTCGAATAAATGTACTTTTGCCGAAAATTTGAAGACATGGAATTCCATTTTGATTTTCGTGAAGTAGCGACAGCTACGATGGTTCTTTTTGCCGTTATCGACATTTTGGGCAGTGTACCTATAATTATCGGTTTACGTAAAAAAGTAGGGCACATTGAATCTGAAAAGGCCTCTTTCGTTTCATCGATAATCATGGTCGCATTTTTATTCGTCGGTGAAGAAATTTTAAACCTGATCGGTATCGATGTTTATTCATTCGCCGTGGCCGGTTCGTTTATAATTTTTTTCTTGGCGATTGAAATGATTTTGGGCATAACACTTTATAAAGAAGATGAACCCGAAAGTGCTTCTATCGTACCTATAGCATTTCCTTTGATCGCTGGTGCAGGAACGTTGACCGCTCTTTTATCACTTAGGGCCGAATACCATGTAGAAAATATCATAATTGCTATCTTTGTCAATACAATTTTCGTCTACCTTGTACTTAAATCCTCAAAAAAGATTGAAAAAGTACTTGGTAAGAATGGACTCAACATTATTAGAAAAGTATTTGGCGTAATTCTATTGGCGATAGCTGTAAAACTGTTCGCTGCCAACATAAATGAACTCTTCTAAGAAAAAATAGAGAAAAAATGAGCAAAACACTCACTATTATTTTAGTCGTATTGGCCATAGCATTGATGGCTTACAACACTACTAAAATCGATTTTGAAAACCCTTTAGTGGGAGATAGCAGCGTTGCCATCATCGGAATACTAGCCCCGCTCTGCGCCATACTTTTGCTTCTGATCTATAGAACAAGCAGAAAGATCCAAGATAAAATAAATCGAAATTAATTATTGGCATCGATGCCGCTGGCTTCCGTTTGTTTAACGATTGGGTCGTCTAGCTCGAGTACTTCACGAAGCATGGCGTCTTCGCTACTCTTTATTTTGGCATGCACATTCGCTCCGAAGAGTTGTTCGGCAAGCGCAGCCTTTAGATACACCTTTATACTTTTTTCATGTGCATAGAAATCCATTTTTAGATTTCTATTGAGTGAATACTCTACAAACTCTTGAAAAAGAATATCGTCAACGGTATAATTCTCTACAAAATCTTTCTCTGTGTAGTCTTGATACTTAGTACGTTCACCATCTAAATGTTCGAAAATGAAGTAAGACATCCATCCATAGCTATCCATACTTTCAACTGCCTCTTCTTCGTTGGTTCCAATAGGTACGAAAATATCAGGTATGATGCCACCTCCACCGTAAACCACTTTTCCTTTAGGCGTGGTGAATTTTAAAGAATCGGCTACCTTGATACTGTCTACCGATACCAGCTCACCATTATGATAGCGTTCAGTAAATCTTTTGTAATAGTCTTTAGTACCATTTTCATAAGTTTTTTGAATGCTTCTTCCGGTAGGCGTATAGTACCTTGAAACTGTCAACCGAACTGCGGAACCATCACCTAGTTCCATTTCACGTTGTACCAGACCTTTTCCAAAAGAGCGACGACCAACAATAGTGCCTATATCATTGTCTTGTAAGGCGCCAGCTATTATTTCACTGGCAGAAGCTGATCGTTCGTTAATCAACACATAAATGGGCTTATCTTCAAATGTACCCTTATCCGTTGCGTAAATGTTATCTATTTTTCCCTTTTTGTTCTTTGTAAAAAGTATAAGCTTACCCTCTTCTAGAAACTCATCTGCCATTTTTTCCGCAACGCCCAAGTATCCGCCAGGGTTATCCCTTAAATCTAAAGTCAATTTTTGCGCACCCTGTTTTCTTAATTCCCGTAAAGCCTTTTTAAATTCTTTATATGTTGATTCGGCAAAGCGGTTCACTTTTATATAGCCCATATCATCGGTCAACATATAATATGATTCTACGCTTTTTATAGGCACTACCCCACGTTTTACGTTCACCGAAAAAGTTTCATTATCTTCTTTACGATACACCTTAAGCTTGACCGAACTGCCCTTTTCACCTTTTAGTTTTTGAACGATAGCATCGCTGCCAAGGTTCTTACCATAAAGAGTATCTAGGCCGGCCATTAAAATACGATCACCGGCTTTAATACCTTTGCTTTCGCTGGGGCCGTTCGGTATGGTTCGTATAACTGCAATGGTATCGTTATAAGCGTAAAAGTTGATGCCGATACCTACAAAATCGCCTTTCATATTTTCGGCGACCCGTTTCATTTCCTTTTTTGGAATGTAAACCGAATGTGGGTCTAATTTTTCTAAAATCTGATTTACGGTTACATCGACGATACTATCGGTATCAATTTCATCTACATATTCATAATCGATATAATCGATAAGCCTATTCAGCTTATCTTTTTTTGAATTGGTAGTGAACAGTTTTTCAGGAGTGTCGTTAAAATGCAGTTTTCCACCAACAAAAATGCCTAAGGCGAGCGCCGCAGCAATTATTGTTGGCCATATATAACTGAATTTACCCTTCATTTATTGAGTTTTAAACCAAAGCTTCGATTTCTGGCATATGAACCAGTTCGATACCGGCCTTTTTCAGAAATGTCAAGCCCGAATTATCTTTGTAAGCGGTTTGATATACTACACGTTTGATGCCAGACTGGTGAATAAGCTTACTACATTCTCTGCACGGCGATAACGTAATGTAAAGGGTAGCATTCTCACAAGACTGGGTTGAAGATGCAACTTTACTTATTGCATTGGCTTCAGCGTGTAAAACATACCATTTTGTGTACCCTTCATCATCTTCACAAATATTCTCAAAGCCTGTAGGTGTACCATTATACCCATCAGAAATAATCATTCTATCTTTTACGATTATAGCACCTACCTGTTTACGTATACAATACGAAAGTTTGCCCCATTCTTGGGCCATTCTCAAATAAGCCCTATCATATTTCTCTTGTTTGCTGTCTTTCATTCGTTTAGAAAAGTACTAAGATACCTGCTTTAAAAAAGCCCAACAATTATTTTGAAGTTAATATTAAGCAAAAACAAGGGCTTGCTATAAAGGAAACGTACGAACTAGCATAGGTATTGTAAGCAGCAGTATTAAAGTAGAGGTGACAATAACATAGCGTTTCTTTGCAAGTTTAATCATGGAAACCACGATATATGTTATGGTTAAAACCAGAAGAACTATCAACACTTGAGAAAACTCGATTCCTGTGGCGAAACCCAGTAACGGAACCACCTTATTCTCTTCCTCTGCCATTAACATTTTGAAGTAATTACTAAACCCAAAGCCGTGTATAAGACCAAAAAAGGCCGTTGCTATCAGGTGCAGTCCAATGTTTTTCTTATCAGTGGGTAGCTTAATAAACAATAAATTAAATATGGCGGTCATTGCTATGGTAACCGGAATCAAAAACTCGATCAATCCAACATCCATAAGAACTAATTCGTATGTGCTTAGCGCCAATGAAAGGCAGTGGGTAAGTGTAAAAACTGTAGCCAGCATCAGTACACTCTTCCAGCTTTTAAACGTGAAAGGCAGAGCCAATGCTGCTAAAAACAGAACATGATCATAGGCATTGATGTCAAGCACGTGCCCTAACCCAAGTTGTAAATAGAACCAAAAATCTTGCATTTCATCAGTTAATTATTATCATAAACCTTCTTAAATAGCGATATGCAGACTAGCAACATATTTTATCCAATGCCTCTCTCTGACTGAATTTCTTCGTAAGCCTTTTGTACTTCTTTAAACTTCTCTTCGGCACCTTTCTTAATGGCCTCGTTCTCTGTATTTACCCTATCGGGATGATACTTTTTAGCCATAGAACGGTACGCTTTTTTCACCTCATCGTCGGTAGCCGATTTTTCAATCTCTAGAATTTTATACGCGTTATTGGCCGATTTAATGAACATGGCCATAATACTTTCAAAATCACGGAGATTCACCCTTAGATAGCCGGATATTTCTTTAATTTTATTGACCTCAGGGCCACTCACCGAACCATCGGCCTGGGCTATACCGAACAGAAAATGCAACAACTGCAAGCGCACCTCGTATCGTGTGCGTTGGTTCAAATAAGTGCAAATACGCTGGGCAGAAATTTCGTGTTTCTTATTGACCTCATTGAACGTACGAAAAATAGCATTCGCCCTATCTTTACCATAAGTGCTGACAAAATATTGTCGAACATAGTCCATCTCACGCTGGCTCACCTTACCATCAGCCTTGATCACAATGGAGCAGAGCGAAAGAAGGTTCAACTCGAAATCGGCAGGCGAAACATTCTGCCGGGTCATGTCTTGAAAAATGGTCTGGGCGTTTCTACCGCCACCACTTAGGTTATCTACAAAACTGCCAACTAAAAATCCTAAGATAGCTCCCGGAAACCGGAAGAGATAATACCCAAGAATGGCCGCGAACCATTTAATCATATCGTGTAAAAAATTTTGGCAAAGATATTAAAAGCACTTAGAATGACGGGGGTTGCAAAAACAGGTTTTCACGGCTAAAATCAATTCTCTAGACCTACAACTATTCTAAAGGTGGCAAATGACTTAAACCTGTTTAAGTTTTGCGCGATATATTCTGTTATTTCTAGGTCTGAAAAATCAGAGAGTACCATTTTATTTGGGTTGGATTGAAGCGAGGTTTCGCTTTTCAACATATTACCTTCCCCTGTTAACAGCCAGCGTTCATCAATTTCCTCAAACGCTCTAATAATCTTCTCCATTTTTTCTGAGTCAGGTTTTTGCTTTCCTTTAATATAATTGGCCGCCGTTTGATCAATTAATCCCGTTGCTTTAGCAAACTGGGAATATTGATGAAAACCTTTGTATTCATAAATTTTGAGTATTCTATCACTTATACTTTCTCTCATTTTATGCTCTATTTTAATTGTTCCCAATGAAAAGGACAAAAGTCTTGTTCTGAGAAAATTAATAATTAAAATCTCATATTACAGCATTCGCAAAATAAAAAGCAGACTAACATAAGGTAATGTTAAGTGCACCAATAAAATGCGACAAATTAAGTATCTTTGTTATCCTAAATAAAATTGATATTTATGTATCCGGAAGAATTGGTAAAACCTATGAGACAAGACTTGGCATCAGCCGGGTTTGAAGAATTATATACGGCCGAAGCGGTCGAAAATGCAATCAACAAAGAAGGTACTACTTTGGTTGTGGTCAATTCGGTTTGTGGCTGTGCCGCTGCCAATGCTCGACCTGCTGCTAAATTGAGTCTTCAGAACGCTAAAAGACCGGACCATGCCGTAACGGTTTTTGCGGGTGTCGATACCGAAGCGGTGAACAAGGCAAGAAACCTAATGGTTCCTTTTCCTCCTTCTTCACCTAGTATGGCCCTTTTTAAAGATGGGGAGTTGGTTCATATGATCGAACGTCATCACATCGAAGGCAGACCTGCAGAATTGATTGCAGAGAACTTGATCGGTGCTTACGAAGAGTTCTGCTCTTAGTACCGACTACGATTGTAAAATTACACAGCGGACTTCCCAGAAATAGGAAGTCCGTTTTTGGTTTATGTACTTCCTCTCACTAAAATCAACCCCCTAGCCTATTAAAATACAGTCTTGTTTTTAACAAAATTGTGAATAGTCTTATTTTTGCCCTATGCAAAAACTCTTAGCTTACCCACTGACCTTGCTCTACCAGATTTTTTTCGGGTTGACGTTGTTGGTATTTCACCCCATACAGTGGGTCTGCTACAATGTTTTTGGTTATCATGCCCATAAGGCAAGTGTTAGCTTATTGAATCTTAGCTTGATGCGATGTACCCATATTTTGGGCACTACTTATACATTTAAAAATCCTCATCACATACCTATAGAACGCCCATTAATTATCGTTGCCAACCATCAAAGCATGCACGATATACCACCTATTATTTGGAATATGCGTGACCATCATCCAAAATTTGTGAGTAAAAAAGAGTTGGGCAAGGGTATACCGAGCGTTTCCTACAACCTCCGAAAGGGAGGTTCTGCCTTAATCGATAGAAAAAATACCAAACAGGCTCTTGTTGAAATTGCCAAACTAGGCAAGTATATAGAAAAACACAATCGTTGCGCCGTAATTTTTCCCGAAGGTACCCGTAGTAGAACTGGTTATACAAAACCTTTCAAAACAATGGGCCTTAAAATACTGATGAAAAATGCACCATCGGCACTTATAGTACCCATTACTATTGATAATTCTTGGAAAATGCTGCGCTATGGTAAATTTCCGAGTGGTATAGGCAACCATCTTACATTTACCGTACATGAGCCGATTGAAGTCAAACAAAATTTAGATGAAGTTATAGCACAAACTGAAAAAGCCATAGTTTCTGCCCTAACCTCTTTTCGAACACCCCTATGAACGACGCAGAAATAGTAGAACAGACCATAGCTTTCGTTAAAGAAACTCTACAAGGTGCAGAGGGTGGCCATGATTGGTTTCATATTCAAAGGGTTTTCAAGAATACGCTTTTGATCGCAAAAGAAGAAAAGGTAGATATTCTCACAGTAAGTCTAGCCGCTCTTCTACACGATATAGCCGATGCCAAATTCAACGATGGAGACGAAACGATCGGCCCACAATTGGCCCGTACCTTTTTGAGTGGACTCAAGGTAAAAAAGAAAACTATTACACATGTAGTGAAAATTATCGAGAATATTTCTTTTAAGAACTCTCTCAAAAAAAAACCTGGTCGACCTTTTAATTCAAAAGAACTTCAAGTCGTACAAGATGCCGACAGATTAGATGCCTTGGGTGCCATTGGTATCGCCCGTGCCTTTAACTATGGTGGGTTTAAGAATAGAGAACTCTATAACCCAGAAGTACCACCCAACCTTAAAATGACTAAAGAAGAGTATAAAAAGTCGAGCGCACCTACACTCAATCATTTTTATGAAAAATTGCTTCTTCTAAAAGATAAAATGAATACAACGACCGGAAAAAAAATAGCGGAAAAACGGCATAAATATATGTTAGACTATCTTGAGCAATTTTACAGAGAGTGGAATCCATTAGCCACCTCTTCAACGATTGAATAGTACGCGGGCGAGCCAAACAAAATTTATATTTTTTGTACCTTCCTAGGCTCATACTAAACTCACTTAAATACTATGCAAAGACGAAAGTTTATTAAAAACGCCGCTGCAGCATCTACCGCATTTTCAATCGTACCCAGTTATGTAATGGGCAAAAACCATGTACCCCCTAGTGACACCTTGTACATGGCAGCTTTTGGTGTTGGGGGAAGAGGTTCTAGCGTTATGAACGGTCTGAACGAAACCGGCAAGGTCAAATTCGTAACCTTATGTGATGTAGATGACCGTAGAGCGGCAGATTCTTACAAGAAATATCCGAAGGCAAAACAATATAAAGACTTTAGAAAAGTCTATGATAAGCATATCAAAGATATCGACGCTATTATGGTGGCCACGCCTGACCATATGCATGCTTCTATCGCCTTACCTTTTATGAAGGCCAAAAAACATGCTTATGTAGAAAAGCCATTAACACATAATATCAATGAAGCACGTCTCATGACCTCGGTGGCACAACAAAACGGCATTGTTACACAGATGGGAAACCAAGGTGCGTCAAGTGATGGTAGTCGCCAGGCCAAAGAATGGATTCAATCAGGTATTATCGGCAAGGTTTATAAGGTTGATTGCTGGACGAACAGACCCGTATGGCCACAAGGCGTGCCCTTACCTACAGAAAAACAACCCGTACCTAAGGGGTTGGATTGGGACTTATGGCTCGGTGTCGCCAAAATGCGCGATTATAACGCCGCATACCTACCTTTCAAATGGAGAGGCTTTTGGGATTTTGGAACCGGTGCTTTAGGTGATATGGGTTGCCATATTATGGAAACTCCGTTCGGTGTTCTTGATTTAGGCTACCCTACCGAGGCCGAGGCCAGTTGTACGACCAATTGGATTGGCGATTTCGTCGAAGCCGATTATAGTGAATCTTGCCCCGCTTCATCGATTGTTCGCTTAAAATTCAACACCGAAGAACATGGTGACATAGCTTTAAACTGGTATGATGGCGGCTTAATGCCCGATTTACCTGATGAACTTGCCGATGGAGAAACCATTGGCGATAGTGGTGGGGGATCTGTATTCTACGGAACCAAAGGTATTTTAGTAGCGGATACCTATTCTAGAAATGCTAGATTGCTACCGAGCAAGAATATGGATATGTTCAAAGCTCCAGCGCCATATTTGAAAAGAATTGATGGTGATGTAGGCGGACATCAAGCGAATTTTGTTGAAGGCTGTTTAAACGGTGTAGAAACCTCATCTGATTTCAAACGTTCAGGGCCTCTTACGGAAGCCGTTCTTATGGGCAATTTGGCTATCAAAGCTTTTCAATATAAAAAGTTGAAAGAAGGAAAAAAATTGGGAGATTGGGATCCTTTTGAATACCCAGGACGAAGAAAAATCCTTTGGGACGGTGAAAATATGAAAGTAACCAATTGGGATATGGCCAATGAATGGGTCAAAGGAAGTTACCGCAAGGGCTGGGAGCTATCTTAACAAATAAAAAACTGAAGGCGTCGACAAAAAATATTTCCTATTTTTCTATGCCTTCAGTTTTCAACCAACACTAACTATCGTTAAAAGGCATACCCTGCCGAAATCTGCACTACGTTGTTCTGGCTACTGCCACCAACATCATCTGTATTGATGTTCGATATCCCCTTGTTATACCTAAGACTGAAAAAAATGTTCTCATTCAGTTTGTAAGACGCTCCTATGGCAAAAGCAATATCAAGACTTTTAAATAGGTCGTCATCAGCGTTCGTAGAGACCAAAAACCCGACCAATGGCCCTGCTTCGGCACTAAGCCCTTCTATGAAATAATATTTCGCTAGCACGGGCAGGTTCACATAATCAAGTTTCAGGTTATCACCATTGGTACCAAAGCTCCAATTTGAACCTTGTGAAGAATACAGTAATTCGGGCTGTACTGCCATTTTATCTGAAATGGGCACTTCAGCCACCGCGCCAAGATGAAAACCTACTTTCGACCCTAGGCTACCTAAGCCGCCATAATTGTAACCGCCTACGTTGGCGATATTAATACCTGCTTTTGCACCAAAACTAAAATCTTGGGCATTCATTTGGTAAACGGTCAGTACCAACGTAAAAATGCATACTAATTTTTTCATACTATAATTTATTCGATTGTTTCACCTATTGATACCGGAAGAACAAAAAGGTTAACAAGGAGTATGAAAAAATTATTTTCTATCAAAATAGACTAAGCTGCCCATCTTTATATTCGGCATGCATATCGTGGTTCAAAACAGGAAAAGTCTTTTCTTTAAAATAAGTCTGTTTGGCTAATTTGACCAAATCATGAACTTGAGTGGCAATCTTGCCTTCCCCACGGTTTCTCACCCCGAAGCGACTATCGTTCAAGCTACCGCCATGACATTCTTCAATCTGATGCAATACTTTATCGGCTCTATCTGGCAATGCTTTTCTAATCCAATCAGAAAAAACCTGACCAATGGCACCATTGAGCCGCACCACTGTAAAACCAAAAGAAAGCGCTCCGTTTTCTGAGACCGCTTTGGCCAGATTCAAAATTTCATGACTGTTAATACCGGGTATTATAGGAGCGAGCATCGCATTTACAGGAATGCCGTTTTCAGACAAAATGCGAATAGTTTCCAATCTCTTTTTTATGGTCGTTGTTCGAGGTTCTAGAATTCTGCGTGTTTCTTCAGACAAAGAAGTTACCGATACGTTAACCCCTATAAGCCCATATTTTCCCAATTCTTTTAGAATATCAAGGTCTCGGAGCACTAGGGCATTTTTTGTGATGATACCTACGGGATGCCTATATTTCAAAAAAACCTCAAGACACGCCCGGGTAATTTTGAACCTCTTTTCAGCAGGTTGATAACAATCGGTATTACCTGAAAGTACAATTGTTCGGGCTTGCCACCTCTTGCTTTTTAATTTTTCTTCGAGAAGTTGCGGAGCTGATTTTTTCACTAAAATTTTCCGTTCGAAGTCAAGACCGGCACCGTAACCCCAAAATTCATGAGTGTTGCGAGCATAACAATAAATACACCCATGTTCACACCCCTGATAGGGATTCATTGAAAACGTCATACCCACATCTGGGCTTGTGAACTTGTTCACAATCGTTTTCGGGAAAATAGAAATGTATTGGGTCTTGTTCTTATCGGCCTCTTCCCCCTCTATTCTACAAAACTCCAAAAAGTCGTCTCGAGTTTCATAGCTATGTTCTAGAAACTTGTTCGGTACATTTTGCTGTGCACCACGACCTTTGATAAAATCATCATCTCTCACGAATATTGGATTTTATCCAAATTTATGGATTAATTCCAATAATATGAACTAAGAAATCTTAATTAACAGTCACCTGAAGCATTTGTTTTTTCGTCCCCCTTTTAGCATAGAACAATAGCTTATCGCCCGTATTATCAATCAATGGTCGAGAGACCATGACTGGCAAGCGTAATTCTTTATCGTCGACCAATTTTTTATATGAGAGGTCTCCTGAAGCATCAACCTTGATTACGAACATGTTGGGGTTTCTGCTAAAGCCCTGTTTGAACAGTATACGTTCGTTGCTCAATTTCTGTGGGTTTTCACCTGAATTAATGAAAAAATACATGTTTTCGCCATGCCCGTATGCCGTATATGAGGCATAAGAGGCATCGCCTTGGGTGACTTCGGTCTTATTGATATTACGGGCCCAAGCCATATTACCGAGTGCATCGAGCTTTGCCAAGACAATATCATTATAGTGATAACGATCAGTGATTTGTGTACCCCCAGAGCTAATATCTTCACCTTTGGTCACAAAATATTCTTCAGCACTGAAGAGGATATTCTCGTCAGGAGTTATATGTACACTTTTAAAAATCAAGTTCTTGATTTCCGCATCGATCTCACGCCCAAATTTGTCTAGCATGAACTGGTCTGAAAAAGGATTGTACTTTTTTGAACGTACATTCAAAGAATTTACATCTAAGTTAAAATAGACGAGTCCGTTATAACGATTATCCTTTCTATCCGCATAAAAACCCACTACCTTCAGGTTATCGTTGACCAATATAGGTTTAAGTGATTCTGGAAATCTTCCGGCATCGACGAATTCTTGTGTTTTATGGCCCGAAGCAGAAATCTTTACCAATTCATACTGAAATCTGCGTTCTTTAAGGTCAGACCTCCGCTTTTTGAAATAAGCTTTACCCATTAAGTACAGTGATGATAAGTCTCTGGAAACCTCAATATTTTCAAATGCATAATTCTTTTCCTCGATAGCCTCGGTGAAATCGTATTCCAACCGTTTTTTTAAATCCGTTCCAAAGAGAAAGACCCTATATCTTTGCTCCCGACCCTCTCGATGATGAACGGTAATCGCAAAGGCCGAACGGTCATCGTTAAAATGAGTGGCAGTCGAAAAGCCGTTACCGAAATTGCGACTGTACTTATTTACCGCCAGTGGATTGATTACTTCTTTGGAAGGAATTGACAATAGTCGACGTTCGGTAAAGTTGAACTCACTGATCGGACTCTGATGTACGATATATGAATAAGCTGAACTGTTAATGTCGTATCTTAATTCTAACAGGTACAACTGACCATTTTTTACAAAACCGTCAACCATGTGGTCACCCGCTTGCTTGTAATTAAAGTCGGCCCTTAAGTTTAAATCGGCGTCATAGACTTCAATAAAATGCCCTTTTGGACGTAACGGAAAACCACCATAATACGTACGTATCAATACGGTTTCCCCTTTGGTTGCACTCTCTATGGAAAGTACGGTTGAATATTTATGTCTATCGGAATAATTTTCGCCCAAGCTATAATCAACAGGAATTTCCTGAGCACAAATACTGGTCAGGGAAGCCCAAAAGATAAGGGCTACCACGCTTCTTCGAATTCGCATAAGTAGGTATTTTGCGAGTATGCTACTTGCCCGGAAAATTGGCTTTCCGCTTTTCTAAAAAAGCGGTCGTACCTTCCTCAAAATCCGCAGTACCAAAACAGGCACCGAATGCGGAAATCTCTGCAGCATATCCATTACTATTCTTAAAACCAGCATTTACCGCTTTTATTGCATAGCTAATCGCCACCGGTGAATTATTCGATATCTTACCTGCCAGCTGTTCGCAAAACCCTAAAAGATCTTCTTGAGAAACTACATGGTTCACCAAACCATAACTCAAAGCCTTATCGGCATCGATCATACCAGCGGTCATGATCAACTCCAAAGCTCGACCCTTACCTATAAGCTGTGGTAAACGCTGTGTGCCTCCGTAGCCGGGTATTACACCTAATGATACTTCGGGCAAACCCATTCTAGCGTTGTCGCTGGCCACTCTAAAATGGCATGCCATTGCTAATTCGAGTCCGCCCCCTAAGGCAAATCCGTTAACAGCTGCGATAACAGGTTTTGACAGGTTTTCAACGAGATTAAAAACAAGTTCTTGGCCCTCCGCTGCCAATTGCCCTCCTTCTTCTTCAGAAAAATCGGCGAATTCAGAGATATCTGCACCAGCGACAAAGGCCTTTTCGCCGCTACCGGTAAGTATGATTACCTGAACCTCAGTATTAGTTTCCAAATCGGTAAATGCCTCATGAAGTTCTTGAAGGGTATCACGGTTTAAAGCATTTAATTTCTTGGGTCGGGCAATGGTGACCTGTGCAATATTGTTTTTAGTAGTGACAAGAATATTAGTGTAGCTCATTTGTTATCGGACTAAGGGATTAAAATAATATCTAGGCTTAAATAATTAGTTATTTTCTTTGGGCAACTTCACCGAAAAGACAGTGCCCTTACCAGGTTGTGAGGTAAAATCGATGCTGCCTTTGTATGTTTCAACAATATTCTTGACCATTCCCAACCCAAGGCCCATACCACTCGATTTGGTAGTAAATTTAGGTTCAAAAATTTTCTCCCTGAATTCATCTTCGATACCGATCCCATTGTCGGCAACACAAATTTTCACAAAATCTTTATCTGTGGCAACAGACACTAAAATTCGGGGCGAGTCTACTTCGGGTACCGCCTGAATCGCATTTTTCACCAAATTGGTAACTATACGAATAAGTTGTGTACGATCCATTTTGGCAATGACCTCATCTTCTTCAGAAATAAAATGAATATAATCTTCATTAAAAATATCAAGGGCCAATTTTACAATTTTGACCACGTTCAAGGTCTCGTTCTGCTGCGCAGGCATTTCTGCAAAATTCGAGAATGCAGAAGCAATACTGCTCATGGTATCGATTTGTTGTATCAATGTTTTCGAATATTCATGGACCTTTCTCACAATATCAGGGTCTTGAGGGTCGAACTTGCGTTCAAAACTTTGAATACTCAGTCGCATTGGTGTCAGCGGGTTTTTTATTTCATGGGCTACCTGCTTGGCCATTTCACGCCAAGCCTGTTCCCGTTCGCTTCTAGCCAGTTTTACTGCACTTTGTTCAAGCTCATCGATCATGGCATTGTAAGAAGTGACCAATTTTTTTATCTCTTCACTGGGGTTTTGAATCAAAATTTTCTCGTTTCGTCTAGTAAGATGCGTTCTACCCAACATATCTGAAATCGTCTGTAGAGAACGCGTTATGTAAGTAGAAATAAAATAGGCCAAACTAATGGCGATAAGCAACATCAGCAGATAGACACCTGCCAAACGTGTCAAAAGTTCTCGAAGCTCCATATTACTAAAAGAATCATCTTCGTAATAAGGCAAATTCAATATACCAATGGGTTTGAATTTATTATCGTTGATATAAGTGTAAGATGCCCTATAATTATCACCTGCAACCGCCTTTTCGTCGACAAAACGTTTGGTCGGGCTTGCTTCAAGTTGATTGAGAATATAAGGGCGAAGGCAATTTGATACGGAATCGACCTCGAATTTCGGCCTAGAACTTTTAAGTAACTGCCCTTCTAGGTCATAAATGTTCAATCTCTGATTTTGCACATTCGCTATGCGGTATATTTCCATATGAAAAATATTGTGCAAATTCTCAGTGGTTACCGGGTAGGTAGTTTCTCTAAGCACATATTCTACACTCTGCCTTACCTGTTCTTCTTTACGCTCTAAACGGCCCTTATGATAATCTTTTGATTGCTCGTGATATTGAAATACAAGAACCCCCGCTATCAATATAGACGCAATGACCACTAAAAGTATCATTGACACGAATATTCGAGACCTAAGCGATAATTTGGTAAGCAATGGAAATAGGTTTGCTATCAAAGGTAGCAAATATCACACCAAAACTTTTGGGCGGTTTGTAATCAAAAATTAGGTTTTATGTCGTGATGGTTCAGGCAGCAATTCGTTAAGCTTTCGGGTTTTTGTTTCTGATACGTTTATACAGTTTAATGCCAAGCATGAGCAGAATACCCAATACAATAATACCCACGACTCCGAAAATCCAATTAAAGGCACTTTTCAAGATAACCAAGAAAACAATGGCAAATAGAATAAGGGTGGCTCCCTCGTTCCAAATACGCATATAATTTGAGGTGTATTTTACCTCATTGCGCTGTAGTTGATTGAATATCTGATGGTTTTTAAGATGGTAGGCTATCAG
This sequence comes from Flavobacteriaceae bacterium MAR_2009_75, assembly GCA_002813285.1. Taxonomy (NCBI): domain Bacteria; kingdom Pseudomonadati; phylum Bacteroidota; class Flavobacteriia; order Flavobacteriales; family Flavobacteriaceae; species Flavobacteriaceae bacterium MAR_2009_75. Next base: position 2,494,188 of record PHTZ01000001.1, on the reverse strand, counting down.
AAGCGCTACAAAACCAAGCTTGACATGCATCCATGGTTGTTGCAGAAAATGCGGGGCCAAAATTAATAACCATACTGCAAACAGCACAGCAAGCACGGCAGAGGGCCATGTGATGATGTACCACAAACGTTTGGTCATCAGTTGTAGTTGATTGGTAAGGATTTCCTTTTCGGGAGATGGCTTTTGAGAAGCCTCAATGTGGTAAATAAATAAACGGGGAATATAAAAAAGGCCGGCAAACCAAGTAATCACGAAAATGAGATGAAGAGCCTTGATATAATTGTAGTATTCTGACACCCGTTTTTATTTAAGTTCAAAGTTAGTCAAAAGGTCAAACTAGAAAAATAAGCTGTTCAGCAAATCTATACCTACCCAATCGAGTTAAAAAAATTATGTTGAGCATTTTTTCGTAACAAAATGCTCCCCTATCTTACTTATCAACAAATAAAAGTTGTTATGGTCAGTAATACCTTCACAGAGAAACTTAGTGTAGAAGACGAATTAGTGCTTCAAAATGCAAAAATAAAAATGGAAGAAATCGGTTGGGCTATGCAGGGCCTTAACCAGATTGGTAATATTATCGATAAGCGAATAGATTTACTACCTCAGAAACAGCAAAAGTGGCTGCAACAAATTTCGTATAACGTTTTACACACCGTGGTAAAGTCCAATCTAATTTCAATGAAAAATAAGCAGCCCAAAGTACCTTCGAACTTGCTCTATAAAGCGATGGTCACCTCTTCGGGCGCTATTGGTGGTGCCTTTGGGGCTACCGCTTTCGCAGTAGATTTGGGGCTTACCACCAAATTAATGATGCGCTCAATCATGGACATCGGTCGAAGCGAAGGGGAAGACTTAAACGAATTAGATACTCAATTGGCCTGTTTGCAGGTATTTGCTCTTGGCGGTAAAACCAAACATGACGATAGCTTAGATACAGGTTATTTTGCCACAAGAATAGCTCTTAATGCTGCTGTCAAAGGGTCGTCGAGCAAGCTTATCGAGGGGCTTCTGGTGACCTCTGCTAACCCTCTTTTAAGATTGGTTTCCATCGTAGCTTCACGATTTAGCGTTCAAGTATCGGAAAAATTTGTTGCCCAAGCTATTCCGGTGGTGGGTGCCGTTGGTGGGGCATCTATCAATCTTGCCTTTATTCAGCATTTTCAGAATATGGCTCAAGCCCATTTCAGCATCAGAAGATTGGAACGCAAATATGGAGAAGCATTGGTCAGGGACAGTTATGAAGGTTTAGCCGTACGTTAGATTGACTTTAATAAGTAATTAGGCCTCAAAGATCAATTGATTCTTTCTATTTTTAATTCATGGAAGGAAATGCCGTGATACTGGTAATAAGTTCTTTGGGTATCGCCCAAGCATTATTTCTTTGCTTTTATCTTTTCACTCTTAGAAAAGGAAACCGAAGAGCCAATATTTTCTTGGCTCTTTTACTTCTTGGCTTAACTATTCGTATCGGAAAATCGATTCTCAATGTTTATTTAGATTTATCGCCTTGGCAACGTAATCTTGGTATCTCAGGGATGTTGCTCGCCGGGCCTTGCCTATGGTTTTATGGGAAAGCACTATTGCAAAAACCAAAAACATTCAATACAATAACCTACATTCACCTTCTCCCTTTTCTTCTCTTTGCTATCTTATGTGCTTTTGTTCCCAATGACGGTAGTTATTGGGCGTATGTTTTTTACTTGGGCGTATTTTTTCATTTGAGTATCTACATCCTTCTTTCAGTTCACGTGCTCTCAAAAACCAGGGGCAAAGCACACCGCCGCATCTCGAAATGGTATAGAAACCTCATTTTTGGCACAAGTCTCATCTGGCTATTCTATATCGGGAATATCACGGGCATAATTCCCCTATACATCGGCGGAGCAATTTTCTTTTCCTTTTTAGTATATACTTTTTCATTTCTTCTACTACAACGACACGATTTTAGCCTCGAAAAATATAGTACCTCTAATATTGACGTAGCCACATCTAAAAAACTGTTTATCGCCTTAAAACAATTATTCAAAGTAGAAGAACTATATCTCGATTCTACCATTTCTTTATCGAAAGTGGCCGAAAGAATTGAATGTTCTCCTCGTGATGTTTCTAGAGCTATAAATGAAAACCAAGGGAAAAACTTCTCAGAATTTGTTAATGCCTACCGAATTCAAAAGGCAAAGGCCCTGTTAGCAGATACCGCTTATCTTAAAGAGAAAATAGCTACGATTGCCTATGATTGTGGTTTCGGTAATGTTACCTCGTTCAATCTCGCTTTTAAGGCAGAAACCCAGCTAACCCCTTCACAATATAGAAACCAATTCAAACCTGTTTAGAAAACTTTCGTTTTAAGAATCGTGATTTTTAAAGGATTTTGAGTTATTTCTTGGGAATTTGTCCTCAGAAATAAAAAAATCCCTTTCATGAAAATCTTGATCTTCTTGGTATTTGCGTCTATCGTCGGATGCACTCCCACAAAACCGAAAAGTGAAGAAAACCGCACTTCAATAACTCTTCCTCAGAAAGAAACCGTAATAGATAGCTTGGCCCGCCCTTGGAGTATGGCCTTTATTTCTGAAAACGAAGTATTGCTTTCTGAAAAGGATGGTGATCTTTTACGAATAAACCTCAGCACCAAAAAGAAGCACATTGTCAAAGGTTTTCCTGACGATAGGTTAGATAGTCTTCTGTACCGTAAGTCCGATTATAGATTGGGCACATTCCCGAGCCGTATAACCGACAATAAAAAATACACTTTCAACGCAGGTATTTTTGAAATACTTCTAGATTCCAAATTTGAAAAAAACCGTCATGTATATATTTCTTATGTCAGCAAAGGCACACAAGGTTCGACAACCAAAGTTATACGTGCCGAACTTCAAAACGATTCGCTACAAAATATTAAGCCATTACTATTAGCTCTACCCTATTCACATGGTCTTTACCATTACGGGGGCGGTATGACTTTCGGTAGCGATGGTAAACTATACATCACTGTTGGAGAAAGACTCTTTAACGAAGATAATCAACCCGAAACGCCTATTGCCCAAGATAAGACGGACAGACGAGGAAAAATTTATCGTATAAATTCAGATGGTACGATACCTGATGATAACCCTGACTTTGGTCCTGAAGCTGTCGAAGGACTTTATGCAATCGGCATACGCGCCGCACAAGGCATAAAAATGGAACCCAAAACAGGAAAGATTTGGTTTAGCGAACATGGCACTCACCAAGGTGATGAAATCAACATCTTACGCCCCGGAGCCAACTATGGTTGGCCAATGATAACAACGGGTAAATACAGGGGAGTTAATTTTTTTCCTAAAAAAAACCTAGATGATGATTATACTGATCCGGCCTGGTCTTGGCTTCAAACCGTTGCCCCTACCGGACTTACATTTTATACGGGCAACGAGTTTCCCGATTGGAAAGGCAATCTTATAGTACCAGGACTTTCGCGTGGAAGTCTCTGGAGAATTCGCTTAGAAGGAGAGACCGTAAAAAGCATGGAAGAGCTTTTCATCGACGAACGTCACCGCTCCCGTAAAGCGATAATGAGTCCTGAGGGTAAACTATTCCTATTAACCGAAAATCTTGAACACCAAAAAAACGGCAAAATCATTAGGATAAAACCACAATTATAAATTAATAAATATCAAGTCTTATGAAAATCATCTATCTTACTTTAGTATCGTTATTCTTAGTTGGTGCCTGTCATGCACAAAATGAGGAAGATGATATTCGAAAAAATCTTCAAATGTATATTGATGGCACCTCATATAGTGAACCAGATAAAATTACCGCTCCGTTCTATGAAGACGCCCTTATGTTCCTGTCAAAAAAGGGGCAGCCTATATATATTCTTTCAGCAAAAGAATACGCCCAGCTATTCGAGAAAAGAGAAAAAGGAAAGTTTAATGGGCGCGAAGGTTCGATATTGTCAATTGATATTGCCAATGACATAGCTACGGCCAAAGTAGAAATCTTGATTAAAGATCAAAACCTACGATTCATAGACCTGTTTCTTTTAAAAAAGCTAGAAGGCAATTGGAAAATAATCAGCAAGGCAGCTACCCTACTGCCTAATTAATACGGTCAAAGGAGGTTGGTCAAAAGTTACGGCGGTCATTAGTTTTTATTATGTACATTTAAAATCAACTCAATTCTACCGCTCATGAAAATCAAAGTTCCAATAAACCTCGGCCGGGTTAGTTCATTTTTAGTTTTCTTATCTTTTCTAACTACACTTCACGTAAGTAGTCAAGCATTTCTTTATGGAGACCCATTACCCGACGCCCCTGTTCTATCCGCTCGAGGTGAATTTAAGGTTGGCGTACGAACGTTGCAACTTGTGAACCCGAACCAAATAGACATACTTAATTCAAAAGATGGTAAAGAAGTAAGATATGACCGACCGTTGAGCGTAGAAGTCTGGTATCCGGCGGATGTTTCATCAAGTAATGCCCCCACTATTACTTATGAAGAGGTTATGGGTACCCGTGGTGATTCTTTGCGCCCGTTAATTCCTTTTCAGTTTAAAGGAAGGGCTTTAAGGAATGCAGAACCCACCAAAACTTCTCAACCCTATCCATTAATTGTCGTTTCGCATGGTTATGTCGGGTCTAGATACTTAATGACCTATTTGACCGAAAATTTAGCCTCGAAAGGCTACATAGTGGTCGCTATCGACCACACCGATTCTACTTTCAGAGATGCAAATGCTTTTTACAGTACACTACTGAACAGAGCTAAAGACATCAAATTCGTAATCAATGAAATGGCAGCTTTGAAGAAGAAAAAGCCAAATGAAGCTTGGGCCAAAAACATAGACAGCAATACTATTGGTATAATAGGATATTCTATGGGCGGTTACGGTGTACTCAACGTGGCCGGAGCTGGGTATAGTGACGGACTTACCGCATTTTTTGCCCAAATGACCGGAGGTAGTAAAGCTATAACTGATTTGGTTGCCAGCAACCCAGAGTACAAGAGTCAAAAAGATGAAAGAATCAAGGCCGTAGTGGCTTTTGCACCTTGGGGCATGGAGCGTGGGGTATGGGATTTAGATGGATTAAAAGGGTTAAAAACACCCACTTTCTTTGTAGCAGGGGACCAAGATGACATTTCGGGTTATGAAAAAGGAATAAAGGCAATATATGAAGGAAGTGTAAATACAGACCGTTATCTGCTGACCTATAAAAATGCCAGGCATAATGTAGCGCCCAATCCACCACCCGCCGAAGCACTGCAGCCCGGTCTAAGTATTGATGAATATTATCGGTATGCAGAACCTTCTTGGGATCAACGTAAAATCAATAATATCAACCAACATTTTGTAACCGCATTTTTGGGTACCTATTTAAAAGGAAAGGATTATACTGAATATTTGAATATTTCGAAAAACTCCAATGAAAAAGACTGGCCGGGCTTTAAGCCGAGGTCATCTACGGGAATGGAATTAATATATGCCGAGAAAGCAAATTAATTAAGATTTAGGCACGAGGGTTCTTCTCACTTCCCTCCATAAGTAAATGCCGGTCACAATTGTGGCAAGAGCATCGGCAATCGGGAAAGAAAGCCAAACCCCAAGTTCATCGAAATAGGTGGGCAGAATCAATATCAAAGGAATAAAAAAGAAGCCTTGTCGTGTTAGGGTTAGTAGAAAGGCAGGTACTGCCTTTCCGATCGCCTGAAAATAAGCAGACCCTATCAATTGTAAAGCTATAATTGGCACAGCGGCGAAAACCAACCGCATGGCCGTTGGAATATTTTCGAGCACGAAAGTATTCATCGCCAGATCGGCTGCGGACTGGTCTGCCCTGTCACTTAAAAAAAGAGACGCTATCTCTTGGGGAAAAACCATTAGTAGAATAAATACAATGGCAGCCAACAGTGAAGCATATTTTATTGCCGTATTAATCGATTTTCGTACTCTTTGGTATTTTTTAGCGCCATAATTAAACCCGGCAATAGGTAAAAAACCCTGGGTCACCCCAAATACGGGGAATAGTGCGAACATCTGCATTCGACCGATAATACCGTACACTGCGACCAACGGCTCTCCTCCAAAGCCAAAAAGTATATTGTTCATTAAAAGGTAAACCACACTAGTTGTTGCCTGTCGTGCCAAGGTCACAAAACCTAAAGAACCGATTTCTTTAATAATCGGTAGGTCAAGCCTTAAACTTTGAGCAGTGAACTTAAGTTCTGATTTTTTAGAGAAAAAGAAGTAAGCGATATACGCAAAGCACAATATATATCCGCCCGTGGTTGCCCAAGCTGCCCCATGCATTCCCCAATCGAAAATGAAGATAAATACATAGTCTAAAATTAAATTGCCCACCGAGGGAATAATCATGGCGATCATGGCGAATTTAGGCTTGCCCTCCGCACGAATTACGGTATTGCCCATCATACTAAATGCTAAAAACGGAATGCCATATAGTACGATAGTATAATAAATCTTGGCCAATTCAAATATTGAACCCTTACCCCAAAGGCTGGTATAAGGTCATCTACAAAATAGAGTCCGAGTGCCGCCATCGTGATCGTAATCAAAAAGGTCAGCGTAATTTGGTTACCAAACGTTTTGACGGCTTTTGCATGATTGTTCGAACCTAAGGCCCTTGAAATAATACTAGACCCACCAATACCGATTGCCATGCCCAAGGCCCCAATAAAAAAAGAAACGGGCAGTACTACGTTGATGGCGGCAATGGCAATGGCACCGATCCAATTACCTACAAAAATAGAATCGACCAAAATATTGAGCGACATCACCAAAATACCGATAGAGGCAGGTACGGCCTGCTTTACCAGAAGTTTACCTATAGGTTCAGACCCGAGTTGTTCTGCAGAAACTTTTGCCATCTATATCTTGAATCGTACTTAATCTATGGGTTTTATAACAGGGCTATGACTTTATCTTTGATTCACATTAGGGTTTACACTAGCTGGGCAACGCACCGGTCTCTTGCCAATCATTGACCCATTTGCCCATAAGTTCTACCCAAGCATCGTTATCGTTCAAACATGGAATGTGCTTATAATCGGTACCACCGGCTTCTAGAAACTGTTCTTTTCCTTCCATAGCTATCTCCTCCAAAGTCTCTAAGCAATCAGATACAAAAGCGGGAGTTATGACCGCCAATCGTTTTTTTCCCTCCTTCGGAAAACGCTCGAACTCATAATCGGTATAGGGTTTTAACCATGGATCACCTGCCAATCTTGATTGAAATGAAGAACTCACCTTTTCTTCAGATAGGCCAAGTTCAGCCTTGACCAATTCTGTGGTGTCATAAACTTGGTGTCGATAGCATGTGTTATGTGCCACGGAGTTCGTACTACAGCAACTACCATCGATTTTACAGTGAAAATTGGTCGGATCAGACTTGCGAACGTGCCGCTCGGGAATACCGTGATAAGAAAACAGAATATGATCGTATTCAAAGTCTTTGAGTTCTTCGGCAATCAGTTGCGAAAGCACTTTGATGTAATCTGGATTTTTATAAAATGCCTGTAAGGTGGTCAGTTTAATATGAGGGAAAAACTGTTTTTGTTCTTCCATCACTTTGACCACTACCGTTTCAAAAGATGACATAGCGTAATGCGGGTATAAAGGTACCAATAGCACATCATCCACACCTTTATCATGTAACTCTTGAAGCGCGTTTTTTATAGTCATAGAGCCATAGCGCATACCCAGTGCAACTGGCATCTCGGTTTGGGTTTTCAGTTTTTCTGTAAATCGTTCAGATATAACGATTAGTGGAGAACCTTCATCCCACCAAATTTTAGCATATGCTTCGGCCGATTTCTTTGGTCTGGTCTGCAAAATAATGCCTCTGACCAATATATTTCGCCAAAGTTTGTTTACATCGATCACACGCTCATCCATCAAGAATTCGTCGAGATACGGCTTAACATCTTTTGGCGTTGGGCTATCAGGGGAACCCAAATTAACGAGTAAAACTCCTTTCATCTTTTGAATTATACTGCACTTCCTTTTATATCAAACCCTTTCAATACGAACAAACGAAGAAAATGCTGTTTCCAACTGCAAAAATAATGGTTGATTGTCAATCATATTGACAGAATAAGGAAATACTTTTTGATGATACCATAGTTAACATCAATTTTAAGATAAATATGGTTCATGAACGCTAGATTTTTAGTATTCTTTACGTACAAAAGAAAACAATATGTTGAATGAATATATAGATATAAACAGCAACTCATTCTTGTATTTGTTAAGTACCCTTGCTGTACTTTTTATCGCATATTTTGTGCTCCTGCGAGTAATTAAACGATTAGGCAAGAATCCTAAATATCTGATTCCCTTAGAAACAGTAAAATCGGTCAGTGCCCCAATAGCACTTATTTTATTTTCTATTTTTATTCGGTTAGAATCACTTCGCAACCTTCTTGGGCTACAAGATTATATGTACTGGTTTCGAAAATCGAGTACGCTACTGTTCATATTTGCTTTCACGTGGTTAATCTTAAGTGCCATTAAAGTAATTAAGCATCATGTTGTTGGTAAATACGATTTACAATCAAGCGATAATTTTAAGGCCCGAAAAGTCACTACGCAATTCAATATTCTAGAGCGTATCATAATTTTTATAGTCATTATTCTTGCAATAGGTATCGCCTTAATGAGCTTTGAGGGTATCAGGGAAATCGGTGTGAGCATATTTGCCTCGGCAGGGGTTGCAGGTATCATTATCGGTTTTTCCGCCCAAAAATTGATAGGCACCATATTGGCAGGTATTCAAATTGCCATTGCCCAGCCCATCAAAATCGATGATGTCGTAATCGTGGAGGGTGAGTGGGGCCGCATCGAAAAAATAATGCTCACCTACGTTGTGGTTAAGATATGGGACAAGAGAAGGTTAATTGTACCCACCACTTATTTTATTGAAAAGCCTTTTCAAAATTGGACCAAATCATCTGCCGATATTCTAGGGACGGTTTTTCTCTACACCGATTATAATGTTCCGTTCGATGCTCTGCGTAAAGAGCTGACTCGAATTTTAGAGTCAACAGACCTATGGGATAAAGAGGTGAATGTTTTACAGGTAACCGACACGAAAGCCAACTATGTAGAAACTAGGGCGCTTATGAGTGCTAAAGATTCCCCCACGGCCTGGGATCTTAGGGTACATGTGCGAGAAAAATTAATCACTTTTTTGCAGCAAAATTACCCACAGAGTTTAGCTCGTACTCGAGTAAGTTTTGAAAGCTCCTTGGCTGTGGAAAAAGAAAAATAGATTGATAACGTATTGAAGAAGCGATAATCCATACTAACGGAATTCAGTCTACTTTAAAAACCTTATGAAACTTTCGTTGTGGAATTCCTTATTTTTACGCAAACATCCAATCCATGAGGATAGCCACCTTTTTATTGCTTCTTGTTATTCAATTATCGAGCGCCCAACAAATTACCTGTTCACCAGCTGATAAAAAGGCCGTAGAGGAAAAAATGAAAGAAATCGATGGGCTTCTGAAAGACGATTTTGGCAAGACTCTAACGGCAATTGGAAAGACTTTTCTAAAAACCCCCTATGTTGCCAAAACTCTTGAAATTGGCGATACCGAAACTGTGGTCGTTAACCTACTGGGACTGGACTGTACCACTTACGTAGAAAATGTATTGGCCTTTGGAGCTCTCTTAAAGCAAGATAAAACCAACTTTGATGACTTTGTTGAAACTCTTGAAACCATTCGATATAAAGATGGGCAATTGGTAGGATATGCCTCCCGACTACATTACTTTTCAGAATGGATTGCCAACAACGAAAAGAAAGGTCTGATAAAAGACATTACCTCTGAAATCGGAGGCAAAGAAATTAAAAAGGATATCAACTTTATGAGCACCCATAGAGATTTATATCCTTTCCTTTCGGAGGATGAGAACTTTGAAAAAATAAAAGCATCCGAAGCTTACCTCAACAATCAAAGTATTTGTATTCTACCTCAGGACCAAATTGCCGCTAACGAACATCTTATTAAAAGTGGAGATATTATTGCCTTGACAACATCCATTAACGGATTGGATATCACCCATACCGGGTTTGCTACCAGAGAAAAAGATGGCCGGATTCATTTGCTCCATGCCTCTACAGGATCCATGGAAGTAGAAGTATCTAAAAAGCCCCTAACAGAATACCTCAAAAGCATCAAAAAGAATACCGGCATTATGGTTGCCCGGCCTTTGTAAGTCCACTTTAATAAACCAAGTAGTCTATTCGTAGATTAGATAATCCATCGAAACCAATAAATTTCACCATATACCGAAAGAATGGGTAATCTCATCCATCAGTAATTCAAAAAGATGGATTATTCAGATTTAAAAAACCGACTCACAAGTCGGTTTTTTACTTTTGCACTGAGTTTTATCGCCCCAAACAATAGAAGAGCCCGCCTAAGAGGTGCTGCCTAAATTCAGGCTCGTCATAGGACGAATTAGAATGCCCTCCGCCCGTATAAAATGATTTTCCACCATCGAATTCATGATACCATGAAAAAGGATGGTTTTCTCCATTAGTACCACCATTATAACTGCTTTCATCAAGCATGACTAATGGAATAATACCTGAGTAGATATCCTTAAAATTGTACCACTCTTCGCTTCGTGTCCAAGTGCTTGGTAAATGGGTAGTAGATCGGTGATTTTGATCGACCACATTTAAAGTGGCTTCTTGAATACTTGGGTGCCCGTTGAAGTAGGCACCGACCAATTCTCCGTACCAAGGCCAATCGTATTCGGTATCAGTTGCAGCATGCACGCCCATAAAGCTCCCCCCTGATTGAATATAATTTTCAAAAGCTGCTTGTTGGGTGTTGTTTAGTACATCTCCTGTTGTATTTAAAAAGACCACTACTTTATATTGGGCAAGGTTAGTTATGTTGAAATCCCCACTATTCTCCGTTTGTACCACTTCAAAATCATTGGTTTGACCCAGTGCCTGAAAAGTAGCCACGCCTTTCTCAATAGAGCCATGCCTAAATGCTGCTGTTTTGGTAAATACCAAAATTTTATCTGAAGTTTCTTGAGGTTCTTCCTTTAGGGTCAAGGCCGATACGCCCAAACTTTGGCCAGACTCATTATTTTCTTCATCAAAGGCCGAAACTTTATACCGATAGGTAGTTTGAGGAGTCAATGCAGTGACCTGATACGCTGTGGATGTCGTGGTCAAAATGCTTTCACCATCTTGATAGATAATATAGCCTGAGACCCCAAAATCGTCAGAAGCCGGCTCCCAAACCAAACTTACGGTAGTTTGGGTAGTTTCTTGCACACTTAAGTTTTGAGGTACAGAAGGCGGCGTGTCATCTACCACAACTTCTTTACGTGTAGAAACAATCAACGCTTCACTAAGTTCAGATTCATTCTCTGCAGCGTCAAAAGCCGAAACCGAAAAAGAATATTCGGTGCCGTTTGCGAGGCCATCAACCCTGTAATTAACTTCTTTGACGGAAGCTATAAAACTTTCGTTCTGATAGATTTTATAACCGGTAACGCCTACACTATCCGTTGAAGGGCTCCAGCTTAAATCGATTGAAGTTTCAGTAACCTCTCCCGCTACCAAATCATTGGGCACACTAGGGGCGGTTGTGTCGATTGCCGGTTTGTCTTCTTCCTTTGTTGATACGGTCAGTGGATTACTTCTCTCCGATTCATTGTTATTTTCATCTATCGTAGAAACTGAAAAACTATATTCGGAGTTCGGTGACAACCCTGAAACCTCAATGCGAGATTCAGAAACTGTTGCGAAAAATGTTCCATCTTGATAAACCTTAAATTCAGTCGAACTTAACGAATCTTTATCAGTTTCCCAACTTAGCTCTAAAGAGGTCAGGGTAATTTCAGAAGCGGATAAATTCACGGGAATCGAATTCGGTACCGGACGCTCTTCATGAGCCTCTGTAGTTACTACCAAAGATTCACTAAGATCTGACTCTTGGTCTTTATCGTCTACTGTTGCCACGGCAAAATGATACTCGGTATTGGCAATCAATTCAGATACTTGAAATTCCATTTGGGTAGTACTGCCAACAAGTACTTCATCTTGATAAATTCGGTATTCACTGACTTTCGTACTATCCGAAGCGCTTTCCCACTCAAAGTGCACTATATCGCTTGTGACCTCGATAATTTTTAAATTTATGGGAGGGCCGGGCGATAACGAATCGTTGTCTATCTCATCTTCCTTTTCAGTCTTGACCGACAAAATATCGGAAGGTTTAGATTCATTTTCAGCTTCGTCCCAAGCGGTAACACTAAAATTATATTCGGTATTAGGCTCCAAATCTTGAATTTGAAAAGCGTTTTCTTCAGTGGTGGTCAGCAGCAGCGTATCACTATAAATGCTATAGACTACAACCTCTAAGCTATCTGCCGAAGGCTGCCACGATAAATCTATCGTGTGAGTCGTAACCCCATCAAATTTTAATCCCGTAGGCGCAGGAGGTGCAATCGTATCTTTCTGTTCTTCCGCCAAGGTCAAAACATCTATAACATTACTCGGTTTTGTTTCTTTATCTGCCGCATCAACAGCCACAACCCAAAAAGAGTAGGCTTTTTCAGGAGTTAAATTATCAATTGAATAATAATTCTTGACCAACGAAACCAAGTGGGTACTGTCTTGGTAGATTCGATATTCTTCGATTGCCGAGCTACTTGATTCCGATTTCCAGCTTAAATCAACAGATGTAGAAGAAACACTATCCAGTTCTAGTTTCGGCCTTAGTAATATCAAACTATAAGGGTTTAAACTATCAATGTCAATAGTGTCCGCCGCCTTAGTTACTATCTCGACCGCTTCACTGAAATCAGAGATGTTACCGGCCTCATCGGTAGCACGAACCGAAAACATGTATGACGTATCAGGCTCCAATTTATTAGCTAGATAAGTAGTAACCGTATCACGGAAAACTTCGGTGCTATCGCGGAAAACTACGTAATCCTTTACTTTGATATTGTCTTTTGCCTTTTGCCATGATACGACTGCCGAAGAATCGGTAATATCTGTGGCTATCAATTCTCTTGGAGGCTCAGGGGCTACCCTATCGGGCTTGACTACCGACTCAGGAACTACTTCTTCGTCTTTTTCGCATGCGGCAAAAAAGAGTATGGACAATAAAATAAGTGTTAGGGAAAGCAGGCCAAAGAAAGGTCTTTCTTTCATTCTCAAGTGGAGGGTTTAGGGGATAAATACCAAGCTATAGTTTCTCGGAATACGAAGGTCTGAATTTCGTCGATAAAAACTAACCTTATAGCTAATTTTTTTGACGAAAAAATAATTTGGTGCTGAAATAATTGAAAATCAGCAACTAATCATCAAAAAAGTGAACATATAACTTTTTTTTCAAGATTTAGCCATTCGCCAGCGCCATTAAATATTTCTTGGGTGTAGTACCATACTTCTTTTTAAAAGCCGAAATAAAATGGCTCGCCGTACTATACCCCACTTTTAGTCCCACTTCATTAACGTTATGCTGACCAGTTTCCAGCATTTTTCGGGCATACTCCATTTTATAATCAAAAAGAAAACTAAAGACCGAATCACCGTAAATCTGTTTAAAGCCCTCTTTTAGTTTTTTGAGCGACAGCCCTATTTCTTCCGATAGTTCGCTAAGTGTTGGTGGCTCTGCCATTCTCGAAATAATAATTTCTTTTGCTTTGCGGATGCGCCTTACATTATCTTCGTCTACAAGAAAAGGACACTGTTCTATATCGGCATCGTCACTTTTATTAAAATAGAGGGCGATAAGTTCGTACACTTTGCCCTTGATGTATAGTTCTTTTATAGAGGGATGCAGGTTGTAATTCATCACTTGACTTAGAACCACTGCAATAGCCGGGTTCACACCTTCTTGAGAATAGTACTTCTTGTCTTTATTATCTGCACTTAGAAAAGGGATATAATCGGCCTCTTTTGAAAAAAGTGAATGGAATTTACGTATGGTCATCACCACTGAAACCAACCATGAATTGGGATTAAGTTCTAGGTTCATCGGTAAATCCATTTGAGTATTATACAGCAAAAGTGAATTCTCTTCTGACACGTCTAGAGCATAGCGTCCATCATTGAAAATAAATTTGGCACTGCCCTTCAGACAAAAATGAAATTGAATGAACGAACTATTGATATCTCGTACTACTTTCTGTATCTGGGGCCCATCGTTTTGAATCTTCAGCACAAAAAAACCATCTTCAATCAAAACTTCTTGAAACGAACCTTCAGCGACATTTTTATCAGCCATAAGCCAAACAATTTAAGATCAATTTATTTAGAACGCTTCTAAATAGATAATTCGTGAAGCGTAGTACTTACTACAAAAATATTGGTTTTCAGCGGATTTACATCTTAATACATCTAAAAAAACCCGAAACGACATTAATTGTACCGCTAGCGTTATTTTTATAGGCAATAGCCCTTTATTTTTGTTCCCGCTTTGAAGGCTTTCATGAAAGATTACCACATTTCAAAACATAACTCGTTCTACACCATTGGTCTAAGTTACCAAAAGGCCGATGCCGAAGTCCGCGGCAAATTTAGCCTAGACCCTACCGCTATAGATCAGGTTTTGATGCAGGCCAAGGCCCAAGGCATTGATGGTCTTTTAGTTACATCTACTTGTAATCGTACCGAACTACACGGTTTTGCTCAGCACCCATTTCAATTGATTAAGCTTCTTTGTGACAATGCCATTGGCTCTGTTGAAGAATTTCAAGAGGTAGCGTATGTATTCAAGAACAAAGATGCCATTAGCCACCTATTTAGAGTTGGCACAGGGCTAGACAGTCAAATCTTAGGTGATTTTGAAATTATCAGCCAACTAAAACAAAGTTTTGCGCGTTCTAAAAAATTCGGTATTGCCAATCCTTTCATAGAAAGACTGTGCAATTCTGTAATACAGGCCAGTAAGCGCATTAAGAATGAAACCGAAATATCATCGGGTGCCACCTCTGTCGCTTTTGCTTCGGTAAGGTATATTATGGAAAACGTTCCTGAGGTATCAGAAAAGAATATTTTACTATTCGGGACTGGTAAAATTGGGCGTAATACTTGTGAAAACCTCATCAAACATACTAAAAACAATCATATTACCCTGATTAACCGCACTAAGAACAAAGCGGAAAAAATTGCGGGCAAGTTCAATCTTATCGTCAAAGATTATGGCGATCTTCAAACGGAAATAAGAAATACCGATGTACTGATCGTGGCCACCAGTGCCCAATCACCTACCATATCAAAAGAACTCATTTACACCAAAAAACCACTTTTGATCCTAGACCTTTCCATTCCTAAAAATGTGGCGGACAATGTTTCGGAAAAGGAAAATGTAACCTTGGTTCATTTAGATCATCTTTCACAGATTACAGATGACACTTTAGAGCGCAGAAAACGTTTTATACCCGAAGCTGAGGAAATTATAGAAGAGGTGAAGCATGATTTTATCCAATGGCTCGAAACCCGAAAGTTCGCGCCCGTCATTAAGGCCCTCAACAAGAAGTTAAGGACGATGAAAGACGAAGAGATGGATTATCAATCAAAAAAACTATCTGACTTTAACGAACAACATGCCGAGGTAATCTCTACCCGCATCATTCAAAAAATTACCAAACAATTTGCCAACCACCTCAAAGACGGTGATATCGATGCAGACACCAGTCTTGAACTTATTCAAAAAGTTTTTCAACTCGAAATAGAAACTCCATGAGCAAAGTCATCCGAATCGGTACCCGCGATAGCGAATTAGCGTTATGGCAGGCCAATACCGTAAAGGACAAGCTTGAAGCCTTAGGTTTTAGCACTACACTTGTACCCGTAAAATCAACTGGCGACCTTATTCTTGACAAGCCTTTGTACGAATTGGGCATAACCGGCATATTCACCAAAACGCTAGATGTCGCCATGCTAAAGGGCGAAATTGACATCGCCGTGCACAGCATGAAAGATGTGCCTACCGCCTTACCGAAAGGTATCGTTCAAGCTGCTGTTCTTGAGCGCGGAAATCATTTCGATATTCTAGCTTATAAGAACAACGAAGAATTTCTTGCTGAACGTGAAGGCATAATTGCCACGGGAAGCTTGCGAAGAAAAGCTCAGTGGCTCAACCGCTACCCGACCCATACCGTGGTCGATTTACGTGGTAACGTCAACAGTCGTTACGAAAAACTTCAAAACAACGAATGGAACGGTGCTATCTTTGCCGCTGCGGGCATCGAGCGTATCGGACTAGAACCTGAAAATACGATCGGACTTACCTGGATGGTACCCGCACCGGCGCAAGGTGCAGTTATGGTCGTAGCTATAGAAAATGATGATTTTGTTCTTGATGCCTGTGCCACCCTAAATCATGAAATAACCGATGTTTGCACGAAATTAGAACGTGAATTCTTGCGTGTTCTAGAGGGCGGTTGCTCCGCTCCTATAGGTGCTCACGCTACAATCGACGAAGATAACAAGGTTACCCTCAAAGGTGTCTTGCTCTCTGTGGATGGAAAGAAAAAATTGGAAGCAGAATTCTCCGCTCCACTTGGTAAGCATGAGCAATTGGGTAGAGATTGCGCCAACAGTATTCTCGCCCGTGGCGGAAAACTATTGGTAAGCCAAACTCAAGAAGGCACACTTCGAACCCATATATTCTCTACCAAGAACCTGACTCCCGACCAAATGCAATTGTTCAAAAATGATGTAAAGGTCAAGGGTGAAGATTTTATCAAGGTGTCTCCGAACCGGATTTCCAAAAAGATTTTGAAAAATAAACACCAGAATGTAATTCTGACCAGTAAGAATGCTGTTGAATCGCTTTTGACGCAAGTGTCTGTCGATGAACTTCAATTTGAAAACATATATTGCGTAGGCCGAAAAACCAAGCGTCTTATTGAACGTAGAATAGGCCCCGTGAAACATCAAGAAAAGAGTGCCAAAAAACTTGCAGAGTACTTGGTAGAATTTATCGACGGTACAGAGGTCACTTATTTTTGTAGCAATTTGCGACTAGACGACCTTCCAGATATACTGGAAGAAAATAATATCGCGGTTAACGAAGTGGAAGCCTATACGACAAAACATGCACCTGCAGAAGTAGATGAAGATGTAGAGGGCATCCTGTTTTTTAGTCCGTCTACCGTTGAAAGTTATTTATTGAAAAACACATCTGATAAGGTAGCATACTGTATAGGGGAAACTACGGCAACTGAAGCGCGAAAGCACTTTAACGATGTACGGGTGGCCAAGATTCCAACGGTCGAAAGTGTGGTTGAGTTAGTGAACTCTGCCTACTAACGAGGGTTTAGCAGAGTAAACAGCGTATTGATGGGTATGATGAAACGGCACTTTGCTACCAACTTAAAACTATTGACTTCTAACTAAGCACTAGTAACTAAATAATCATGATAAACAACGATTTATTCCTAAGGGCATTAAAAGGGGAAACTGTTGAACGACCACCCGTTTGGATGATGCGTCAAGCAGGTCGTTATCTTCCGGAGTTTATGGAAATCAAAAAAAAATATGATTTCTTCACACGCTGTCAAACCCCCGAACTGGCTTCTGAAATTACCGTTCAGCCCATTAGACGTTACGGTATGGATGCCGCCATATTATTCTCCGATATTTTGGTGATTCCACAAGCAATGAATATCGAAGTACAGATGAAACTCAACTTCGGGCCCTATCTTCCGAATCCTATCCGTTCGCAGAAAGATGTAGATAATGTTATAGTTCCCGATGTAGATGAAGCCTTAGATTATGTGATGCAGGCCATACAGGCTACCAAAGAAAAGTTGAATGATGATATTCCTTTGATCGGGTTTGCGGGCTCACCGTGGACTATTCTGTGTTACTGTGTACAAGGCCAAGGCAGCAAAACTTTTGACAAGGCTAAAGAATTCTGCTTTACCGACCCCGTAGCCGCGCATGCCCTACTACAGAAAATTACCGATACTACAATCGCCTATTTAAAGGCTAAAGTAAAGGCCGGTGTGAATGCCGTTCAGGTTTTTGATTCTTGGGGCGGCATGTTATCACCCGTTGACTATAAAGAATTTTCATGGCAATATATTCAACAAATTATTGATGCCTTGAAAGATGATGCTCCCGTTATCGTATTCGGAAAAGGCTGTTGGTTCGCCTTGGGCGATATGGCCAAATCAGGAGCGTCGGCACTGGGTGTAGATTGGACCTGTTCAGCAAAAAATGCGCGTTACCTTAGCGGTGGCAACATCACGTTACAAGGTAATTTTGACCCCTCACGACTACTCTCGCCTCCATCAGAAATCAAAAAAATGGTCACCCAAATGATCAATGAGTTCGGGAAGGACAAATATGTGGTCAATTTGGGTCATGGCATATTACCCAATATTCCAGTAGAAAATGCAAAAGCCTTTGTTGATGCCGTTAAAGAATACCATCAATAAGCTCAGCATATGAGCCTTTATAGTGTTATCTCTGGGAAATATCTGCGTTTCAAACTGGGCCTGACCCCTCAGCAGAATCTTTTCTATGGCTTTTTAACCTATGTATTGATTGGTAGCTTACTATTATGCATACCATGGTTTCATAAAAACTCGGTTTCCTTTTTAGACAATCTTTTTATAGCTACCTCAGCCGTTTCAACAACAGGGCTAGCTACCGTTTCAGTTATTGATTCTTATAACTTTTTTGGGCAATTGATCATATTAGTGCTCATTCAATTGGGTGGTATCGGTTACCTTACCTTTACCACTTTCATGATTCTTTCTACCACAAGAAAAATGACCCATTGGCATCAAAATTTGCTCAAAACAGAATTTACATTGCCCAAAACGATTGAAATTAAAGATTTCCTTAAGGCGGTGGTTTTTTTCACCTTGGCCATGGAGGTATTAGGCACTGTTCTCTATTTTTTCGCGTTCAAAAATCTAAATCTCGGTTCGTTTGAAACACTCTGGTTTGCAATCTTTCATAGTGTTAGCGCATTTTGTACGGCAGGCTTCAGTCTTTTTGAAAACGGATTTGCCAACTTCACGGGCAATGGACTTATCAATACCACAACCTCGGTATTGGCCATTGCCGGTTCTATGGGTTTTATTGTAGTAACCGATTTTGCACTGTTCTTAAAGAAAAGAACGCATCAACTTAGTTTTACCACGAAGATTATTCTAATGGGCTCTTTGGTTTTGCTGACATTGGGCTTCGTTTTCTTCTATGTTTACGAGCCTACCATCAGTTCTTTGAAAGGTGCTGGCCGCGTTTGGGCCGCTTTTTTTCAAGGTATGTCGGCCATGACTACCGTCGGTTTCAACACTGTTGACTACGGGGCCTTCATTATGCCTATGCTTCTCGTTACCATTTTTTTAATGTACGTCGGCGCATCACCATCGGGTACGGCCGGGGGAATGAAGATTACGACACTAACCGCTATAATCGCCATAATGAAAAGTCGGTTGAAAAACCATTCCCGTATTACGTTTTTCGGCAGAATTATTCCCTATGAAAGGCTGTTTGTGGCTACCTCATCTTTTATATTTTATACCAGTCTGATTGCCCTAGGAACTTTTGTTCTTTCTTTTCTTGAAGATTTTCATTTAGAAGATTTGCTTTTCGAAGTAGCCTCTGCCTTGGGCACGGTCGGACTCAGTACCGGAATAACTGGTAATTTGGGAGATTGGGGCAAGTTGGTTATCATTATACTCATGTTCATTGGTCGTTTGGGTGTACTTACTTTCGGGCTGGCCATTTGGGCAAAACACCAACACTCACCCGAAAACAAGCCTCTCAAAGAAGATATTGCCGTTTAACCCATGACTCAAGACAAATCATTTCTTCTAAATCAGCTTACTGCCGAAGATGCCCAAACACTTTCACGGCTAATGGTCGATAATCAAGAGCGATTTGCTCGCTTTTTTCCCATGACCTTAGCGCAGAATCAGTCTGAAGAAGCTTCGAAAGCCTTCATCCTTCTCAAAAATATAGAGTTCGAGTACAAATCGGAATTCACGTTTGCTCTACGAAAAAGTGTTGATGGCATAGTTTGCGGACTCATCATTATAAAAAATATTGACCGAGAAAAGAGTCGGGCCGAGATTGCCTATTGCATAGGCGAGAAATACGCTGGCCGAGGTTGGACCAGTCGGGCCGTAATACAAATTTCACAGTTTGCCTTTGAGAAATTACAGCTGAAAACGCTAGAGATTTTGGTCCATGAAAGCAATTATGCAAGCATACGAGTAGCCGAAAAATGTGGATTTACCCACATAAAGGTTTTAAAAGCTGAACATACGCCCCCTAACGAAAAACCGTTAGATATGCAGTTGTATGAACTTTCAAGAGAAGAGTAATGCGTATTATTGAAAAATTCAACAGGCAATTTGAATATGCCGGTTTATTGATAACCATTATCATTGCCTTTCAGTTTTATCGGCTTTGGCAATACCCTCAAATTGACGATGGGCCAAAAATAGCTACAATGAGCCTTTTAATGGCTTTTGAATTCATTATGGTTCACTCCGGAGTATTTATGGCCGTGATGCCAAAAAAGATTTCATTATATATTCTTTTTCCCTTTTACCTTCTGTTTGCCCTAGCTTTTAATTTTGCTACGGAAGACCATAGCATATTGATTCTATATTTAGTGGCTATTTTTAATAGAATGCGTTTTGCTTTTGCCGACGTATCAAAAAAAATAAAGGAACAGAACATTTTTAAATCGGTATTGGCCGCATTAGCCTATTTTGTTCTTATTTTTCCCTTTGCATTCGGTGCCGAATATATACCAGTTGGTGGTATGGCACCAGAAAAGATGAACGCTATCGGGTACCCAGGTGAGACCGGGGCATCAGGTCTTTTTGTTGAAATGCCTCATGTTGCTATTTCTTTCGGTTTTGCCTACCATTGCATATTAGCTATTATCGAGGCTTTTGCCATGCAGGCTAATTTCGGCGCTCCATTTATTAAGCACAATTAAATGAAAGATAAATTCTTCAATTATATTCAAAAACTACAAGACACTATTACTTCCAAACTTGAAGAAGTTGATGGAAAGGCTAGATTTCATGAAGATCAGTGGACTAGGCCCGAAGGTGGGGGTGGAAGAACCCGTGTAATTGAAAACGGCGCTGTATTTGAGAAAGGAGGCGTAAATATTTCAGGCGTTCATGGTGAACTACCTAAAAGCATGCAGCAGTATTTCGGTGTTGATGATGCCGATTTTTTTGCGTGTGGGCTTAGCTTGGTGCTGCATCCGAAGAACCCCATGGTGCCAACAGTTCATGCCAATTGGCGTTATTTTGAAATGTACGATAAGCAAGGTAAACTCGTTGATCAATGGTTCGGTGGCGGTCAAGATTTAACTCCGTATTATTTGTTCGATGAAGATGCAACGCATTTTCATTCAACCTGCAAAACTGTTTGCGATGAGCATCATCCTGATTTTTATTCCACTTACAAGAAAAAGTGCGACGAATATTTTTGGAATGCCCACAGAAATGAGGCTAGAGGCATAGGCGGCCTCTTCTTCGATTATTGTAAAATTACCGATACCATGTCTATCGAAGACTGGTATAATTTTGTCACAGGTGTAGGCAATAGTTTTCTCGATAGTTATGTTCCGATTGTCTTACAAAGAAAGGATACCGATTTCACGCAAAAGCAGAGAGATTGGCAAGAAATTCGTCGCGGTCGCTACGTCGAGTTCAACCTTGTACATGACAAGGGCACTTTATTTGGTCTAAAAACCAATGGTCGTATCGAAAGTATTTTGATGAGCCTTCCCCCTCATGTGCAATGGCGTTACGACCACCAAACAGAAAAAGGCAGTGAAGAAGAGCGCATATTAGAGGTATTAAAAAACCCAAAAGCGTGGGTGTAAGATTTCTATTGCTATCATTTATCCTTGGATGCCTGTGCCTTACCGCCTGTAAAAATTCGAATTCGAATACCGATATAGAAATCGAATTTACCCAAGACACACTTCAAGTACCCTTTACATACTGGTGGGAAGAATCTGGCCCTTTCATCGGCTATTGCGGAGAAAATTACAGTCTTGTCTTTGTAGGCACAATTACTGACCTAGAAACTGAAAACAAAGACGCAGGCCCCTTATACCATTCTAAACGAGGTACAATTGCCTTAGAAAAAGTGTTGAAAATCGACAATCCGAACTCTCAAGAATATATTAGTCAAGGTTACGTAACTACCGATTGCTTTTACGGTCTTGATTTAACCGTAGGTGATAAAGTGCTAGTATTTTGCTACGAGTACGAAGATGGCTTCAGTATTGCGGGAGGCTCCTGCATTATTGACATTGGTGGTTTAGAACACCCCTTGGTCAAATCAATTAAAACCTACATTCACGAAAACCAAGACCCGTTAGCCATAGAGAAAGACAGTACACTTTGGGGAGCCTATGGTTTTGGCGAAAAGTTAGCTCAACACATTCGGTGTAAAGAAAATCCACTTTAACTAAAACTAGTATTACTTTTAAGTATTCAAACTTTGATATTACGGTCATTGACGGTAATTTTCAACATTGAAAATTTTGAGATAATTAATTGATAAATTGAACAGATAATTTATGTATCCACTTCGAAGAAACCGACGTCTGAGAACTTCTCATAGTATGCGAAAATTGGTGCAAGAAACTTTCTTGACCCCTAACGATTTTTTGGTCCCACTTTTTGTGGTGGAAGGAAAGGCCATAAAAGAAGAGATTGCATCTATGCCCGATTACTTTCGTCTGAGCCTTGATAATTTAGAAAAAGAAGTAAAAGAACTTTGGAAAATGGGCCTAAAATCGGTTTTGCTTTTTGTGAAAGTCGATGACAGTCTTAAGGACAATAAAGGCAGCGAAGCACTCAATCCGAACGGACTCATGCAACGGGCCATTAAAACCGTGAAAGATGCATGTCCCGAAATGTTAGTGATGACCGATGTGGCCTTAGACCCGTTTTCTTCATACGGTCATGACGGTATTATCGAAAACGGACAAATATTAAACGACGAAACGGCTGATGTTCTTGCAGCAATGAGTGTTTCACATGCCCATGCGGGTGCGGACGTGGTAGCGCCCAGTGATATGATGGACGGCCGTATACTTACAATTCGCGAAGCGCTTGAAGATGAAGGTCATTTGAATACCGCCATTATGAGCTATAGCGCCAAATACGCCAGTGCTTTTTATGGCCCGTTTAGAGATGCCCTCGATTCGGCACCTGTAGATATACAGAACATTCCTAAGGATAAGAAAACCTATCAAATGGATTATGCCAATCGGTTCGAGGCTATAAAAGAGACCGAGATGGATATAGATGAAGGCGCCGATATCGTCATGGTCAAACCAGGGCTGTGCTACCTAGATATTGTACGGGAGATAAAAAATGAGGTCGATGTGCCCGTTGCTGTTTACCAGGTTTCTGGTGAATACGCCATGGTCAAAGCTGCAGCCGAAAAAGGATGGCTAGAACATGATGCGGTCGTGATGGAACAATTAATGGCAATTAAAAGAGCAGGGGCCAATATCATCGCCACTTATTTTGCCAAAGATGCAGTCAAGATGCTAGGCTAAAAATTAAATAACCAACCCATACCGATTACCAATGAGATTATACTTATTTATAGTATTCGCGTTTACAGTTATCACTCTCTATGCACAGGAAGACTCCCCTGTAGATTTAAATTTCGGCAGAACAGATGCTTTGTCGTACGGCGAGCTCGAGGAAGTGGGGCTAGACTCAGAAGCTATTGATAGAAAAGTAGGCGATATTATAACTAATGGTATAAAAAAAGAAGCCTTCCCTGGTGCACAGGTACTGGTAGCCAAAAACGGCAAAATAATATTTCACAAAGCTTACGGTTTTCACACCTATGATAGTATTCAACCGGTCGCTCTAGATGATATCTACGATCTGGCTTCCGTAACTAAAATTACAGCTGCCCTTCCCGCAGTAATGAAACTGGTCGATGAGGGGCAACTTCATCTTGATGAACCTTTTAGTAAGTACTGGACCAGATGGCAGAACATTGACGACAAGAAAGATTTGACGTTGAGAGAGATTTTAGCACATCAAGCAGGGCTGGTACCCTATATCATTTTTCTTAATGAGGTAATGAAAAAAAATGGTAAGGTTAAAAAGCGATTTGTCAAATCTTCTGCAAACCGCCGATTTTCAAATCAGGCTTACGATGGTCTGTACATTAAAAACAAGTTCAACAAAAAAATGTATAGACTTATCGACCGTTCTGAAGTGTCGAAAGAAAAAAAATACAAGTATTCTGGGCTTACCTTTTTGATTTTTCCCGAATTGGTAGAACAATTGACGGGTGATTCTTATGATTATTATCTAGAAAAAAACTTTTACCTGCCTTTGGGAACACCTACCATGGGCTTTAAACCAAAAGCTAAGGGGTTCTCCAATAAAATTGTTCCTACAGAAATAGATACCCTTTTTCGCCGTACACTCACCCACGGTTGGGTACATGATGAGAATGCATCGTTGCTTGGTGGTGTTTCGGGTAATGCTGGTCTTTTTGCTACGGCAACCGATTTAGCAAAGTTGATGCAAATGTATATGCAGTTTGGTGTTTACGACGGCAAACGTTACCTATCTGAAGAAACCGTAAAAGAATTTACAAAAATTCAGTTTCCTGAAAACGAAAACCGAAGAGGTCTGGGGTTCGATAAACCCTTGCTCAATAATTCAGAATTAAGTTTAGAAGATAGCTACCCTGCACCTGAGGTAAGCGCCGATAGTTTTGGTCATGCCGGTTTTACGGGCACTTTCATTTGGGCAGACCCAAAAAACCAAATGGTATATATATTTTTATCCAATCGTGTTAACCCAACTAGAGACAATCGAAATCTATACCGTCTGAATATTCGATCAGCGGTACAACAAGTATTTTATCAAGCAATTTTGCCTAGCGAATAAGATCAAAAGGTTATTCAATTATTGGTATATTCGTGCGTAAACAACCAATGTATGGGTCTGCTAATTTTTTACGCCGTTATATCCATTTTTTTCTCCTTTCTGTGTTCTGTATTGGAGGCCGTTCTTTTAAGTATTACACCAACCTTCATCAATGTAAAAAAGAAGGAAGGTAAGGCTTATGCCATAGTTCTTGAAGAATTAAAACAAGACGTAGACAAGCCGTTAATAGCTATTCTAACTCTGAATACTGTCGCCCATACTGTAGGGGCTATTTTAGTTGGGGTTCAGGCAAAGGTGGCATATGCACAAATATATGGTACGACCGAAAGAACAGTGCTAGGTATTCAGTTCACTGAAGATTTAATGGTGGGGCTAGTTTCTACCGTAATGACCATTTTAATTTTGGTTGCCTCTGAAATCATACCTAAGACCATTGGTGCGACCTATTGGAGATCGTTGGCGAACTTCACCTCTAAAACTTTAAGAATTATGGTACTTGCCCTTAAATACACAGGGCTACTTTGGCTTTTACAGTTGTTCACGAAACTGGTAGGTGGCAAAGGGCACGAAGGCAGTGTGTTAAGTCGTGAAGATTTTACCGCCATGACCGATATTGCACATGAAGAAGGAGTTTTCGAAAAATCAGAATCTACCATTATCAAAAATCTGCTACGTTTTGACGAGGTCTTGGTAAAAGACATTATGACCCCAAGGGCCGTGATGAAAATTGCTTCTGAAAAGAAAACGATTAGTGAATTTTTTGAGGCCAATCCGAAAATGCGCTTTTCGCGGATACCGGTACACGGAGAAAAAATGGATCATATAGATGGTTTTGTTCTAAAAGACAATATACTCGAAGAAATGGTCAATGAAAATGGCCAAGTACCACTTTCTGAAATCAAGCGTGATATATTGGTGACCGAAAGAAATACTCCCATACCCAAATTGTTCGAAACCTTGATTGCAAAACGCGAACATATCGCCTTGGTAGTCGATGAGTACGGTTCGGTTAGTGGACTTGTTACTATGGAAGATGTTATCGAAACCTTGCTAGGCCTCGAAATTATGGATGAGAGCGATAGTGTGGCCGATTTACAAGACCTTGCCAGAAAAAATTGGGAAAACCGAGCACAGCGCGTTGGTATTCTTGACCAAAAAACAAAGAAGAAATAAGTGGATGTCGCGTATGTGCAAACGCCCCTGGGCATGGCCAAATTAGAAGGAGATTCTGAAGGTGTTTCGTCGATACTAGTTTTAGATGATACCGATATTTTACCTTCACAGCAGGTGCCCCATACACTCAAAAATGCCGTTGGTCAATTGGCCGAATATTTCAATGGCGGTCGTACAGAATTTACTCTAAAGTTAAATCCACAGGGAACAGATTTTCAAAAACGGGTGTGGAATGCCTTAACAAAAATTCCCTTTGGTAAAACGGTCTCTTATTTAGGTCTTTCAAAAACCCTGGGTGATGTGAAGGCCATTCGTGCCGTAGCATCGGCAAACGGGAAGAATCCACTTTGGATTATCGTACCCTGTCATAGGGTCATCGGCAGCGACGGTTCGCTAACAGGTTATGCTGGGGGTCTACCCCGTAAAAAATGGTTGTTGGAGCATGAAAATCCCGTAAAACAACAAAGCCTGTTTTAAACATTTACAGACTGTTCGGTCTGTAGCAACAATATAATTGCATAAAAAATGTTTCCTTTTTACATCTTATAGAACAATTTAGCATTTCATAATCGGTTGAAAGATAGAAGTCAAATACTAGACCGACTGCGCGGTCAGTTTTTGCATTTGTAGGTATTCGAATAAGATTAGATCAATTTCCCCGTTTTCAGAGATGCGTTCGATTAACCATCCACCTAGTTTGGTAAAGAAAATTAAGGATTATGCAGTTACTTTCACTAAAAGAAATTACAAGTAAAGCTGAAAATGCCTTTAAGCGTTTTCCAGTAACTCTTATATGGGCCATTTTAGGCAGCTTTTATATAATGCACATAATAGGTCTCGATTCTTCCCAAGAAATTGAGAAAAACCTTGATATAATACCTACTCTAGCTTTGGGAATTAGTTGGTTTATTGGTGCTCAATTCTTTATCGAGCAGCAAACAAAAGCAAATAAATGGATATGGATAAAGGGCTTGATCGTTTTGCTTCTTTTCGTCTTCTTTTGGCACCTGCCCGATTCGAAAGAATTGGATCAAAACCCTATATATCTCGCACGCTTTTTTCTTTACCTAATTGCGGGCCACTTATTTTTATTATTCGCACCATTTATCAAGAAATGGAGTAAAACAGCCTACTGGAACTACTTAAAATCTGTTGGTGTTGCCATCACTAGAAGTAGCCTCTTTTCAGGGTTTCTATATTTAGGTCTAGTACTCGCACTTGTAGCTGTTAATGCTCTGTTTGACGTTAGAATTAAAGGTGAGCGCTATGGGCAATTGTTTATATTCTGTTTGGGCATTGTCAACACTTGGATTTATCTATCCGATTTTCCAGACAAAATTCATGGTCAAACGCAAATCTACTTCGACAAGGCCCTAGAGGTCTTCGTAAAGTTTATTTTGATTCCGTTGGTCATACTTTATATAATTATTCTTTATGCATATGGCTCTAAGATTCTCATTGAATGGCAACTACCAAAAGGCTGGGTCTCTTATCTCGTTACCGCCTTGGCGCTAATAGGGTTTTTAGTGCAGGTAATTATCAACCCTATTCAAGAAATGGCCCAAGCTTGGACCATAAAAAGATTCTACCCTTGGTTCTATGTGGCACTGCTACCTATGATCGCCTTGCTCTTTGTAGCAATATTCAGAAGAATAAACGATTACGGTATTACTGAAAACCGCTATTTCATAGTACTTATCGCTTTCTGGATATTAGGTATGGCCCTATACCTTTTAATAGCTAAAAACAGAAGACTTATTTTGTTGCCATTGT
Source organism: Flavobacteriaceae bacterium MAR_2009_75 (assembly GCA_002813285.1). Classification (NCBI taxonomy): domain Bacteria; kingdom Pseudomonadati; phylum Bacteroidota; class Flavobacteriia; order Flavobacteriales; family Flavobacteriaceae; species Flavobacteriaceae bacterium MAR_2009_75. The sequence continues at coordinate 2,466,314 of PHTZ01000001.1, read as the reverse complement.
CTCTCTTTGGTCTGGCACTATTATCTTCTTTTGGGTTTTGGGGAGTATTTTCGATATCGAACCGAAGCCAAGCCAACCAATTTAAAAAAATATATGAAAAAACCATGAGTAACGACCACTTGGCCACATATGCCGAATTCAATCAACTTACTTCCATCATCAATTATTTAGATAAAAGAGAGGCTATATCTCAACTAGATGCTATAACCGGTATTTCGATGCAAGCGGCAATGCTCGATACCGTTAAAAGTAAGTGGAAAAGTTATAAATGGGTGGATACAAGTGCCGTGATGGACTCATTAGGAATAAAATTAAACCCCGCCGATGAAAATAATGCTCCAAATTATGGAACGAACTTTTCATTTTATGATAACCGAAACAAGTCTCAAACTTATGATATTTCTAAATTTTCATATTTTACACCCATTTACTTTGGTGCTTATACGGAAACGGGCATGAAAGTTGGTGATTTTGACTTGATGTATAGTCGTGATAATCAAAGCTTGAAGTTCACCGCTAAAGAAGCAATATTAGAAATGAGGTTGAAAGAATATTTATTGAAACTGGCCGAACGTGGGCCGAATCTGAATGACCTGCCAGAAGATGAAAAAAGTATTGAGCTAGAGAACGATTCACTTAGAACCAAAATTATTTTTACAGAGCTATCATTTAATATTCACAAAAATGATTCGGTAAACCTTCATAATGCATCCGCCTATATATTGATTAAAAGAATAGATCATGTTGAACAAGATTAGCCTAGAGCACATACTTTTTTTAGATATTGAGACTGTACCGGAGCAAGAAGATTATTCATTTCTCGATGACGATAAAAAAGAACTATGGGAACAAAAATCTAGATATCAGCGTAAAGAAGAATATACCCCTGAAGAATTTTATGAAAGAGCGGGCATTTGGGCAGAGTTCGGAAAAATTGTTTGTATTTCTGTGGGATATTTTCACATCAAGGGCGATGGACGAACTTTTCGCACCACCTCTTTTCACGGTAAAGAACCTCAACTTTTAAAAGAGTTTAAAAATTTACTCGACGGACACTTTAATGCTTCAAAATATTTGCTCTGTGGGCACAATGCAAAAGAATTCGATTTTCCTTATATCGCCAGAAGAATGATTATTCATGGTGTAGAACTACCCTACAAACTCAATCTATTCGGGAAAAAACCATGGGAAGTACCCCATTTGGATACCATGGAGCTGTGGAAATTCGGAGATTACAAACACTTTACCTCATTAAAGTTGTTGGCCAATATTTTGGGAATACCTTCACCCAAACAAGATATTGATGGTAGTATGGTTCGACAAGTCTATTACGAAGAAAAAGACTTAGATCGTATAATTACTTATTGCGAGCTTGATGTTGTTACCACTGCCCAAGTCTTTTTACGCTTACGCGGAGATAATCTTCTGCATGAGGATGAAATTAAAAAAGTATGATGTAACCCTCTTCTTTTTTATATTTACACCAAATTATGCTATGAAATATTTTTTAATTCCCCTGATGTTCGTTTCTCTAGTTTCATGTTTAGACGACAACAATGCGAACCCTGAACCTGCCGAGGCTATCGATTATAGTGCTCAAAACGAAGAAGACATTCAGATCTACCTTGAAGAGAACGATTTACAGGCTCAGATCAGCGAGACCGGACTACATTACATTATTAATGAACAGGGCACCGGTGAACAGCCAACAAGCTCTTCAGATGTTACAGTAGCCTATAAAGGCTATTTTTTAAATGAATCTGTTTTTGACGAAAGTGACTCTAACGGTATCACTTTTAATCTTCAACAGGTAATTGCAGGTTGGACAGAAGGAATGACTTATTTCAAAGAAGGTGGCAACGGACTGCTTTTAGTGCCGGCCCACCTTGCCTACGGCAGCTTCGACTATAACGGTATACCCGGCGGTTCGGTTCTTATCTTTGAGGTCAATCTAATCGATGTGAACTAGCCCACGATAAAAGAGCAATCACTATTAAGAATTGTACCTGAGTTGTATATAGACCGGAAAATGGTCGCTATACCCCCCTAAATACTTTTTTCCGGCGTAAGTGCGGTAGGGCGAACCCTTGTATTTGCCTTTATATTCTTTCAGAAAATGCTCATCGAAAATATTCGCATGGGCAAAACTATGAGTACGCTTTTCAAAATTTAAAAAGCTATGTGAAATCATGATTTGATCAAAAAGTAACCATGCCCTCTTATAGCTTGCGCTGCCTCTTTCAGGGGTTAATAGTTTTTCCATAGGATTATAGAGCCCTTTATTTTCCATCAGTGTTTTTATACTTTTCGATTTGGGGTCATCGTTAAAATCTCCCATTACGATATAATTCGGGTTGGGATCCGTCTCTTCGATCTTTGACATAAAATTAAGCAGGGTCTCCGCAGCCTTTATGCGTTTATATTCGGTCTGTACGTCTCCATCTCTTCGCGAAGGCCAGTGATTGATAAAAATATGTACCGGTTCTTTATTCAGTAGACCTTTGACATAGAGAATGTCGCGTGTGGCATCGAGGGTGCCATCCTCTTGATAAACCAACAAATTAATTGGTTCAGAATGCTCAACAATAAAATGCTTGCGGTGGTAGATGAGAGCACAATCAATACCTCGCTCATCTGGTGAATCATAGTGAACGCATCCATAATCAATTTTATGCAGAGGATCAATGGCGATTAAGTCTTGTACAACTTTTTTGTTCTCAACCTCGGCCACACCAACTATGACCGGTGGGCTGCTCGTCTCTCCCTCACCTAAGCGGGCAACGGTTTTGGCTATTTTTTTAAGTTTGCTCTTATACCGTTTGGGTGTCCATCTTTTTGCCCCCTGCGGTGTGAAATCCTCATCTAATGTATAATTATCGTTATGTGTATCGAAAAGATTTTCTAGATTGTAAAATGCGACGGTATTGAGGGTACTTTCTTTCTTTTTTTTCTTTCGGAACGAAAAAATCATGGTATTTACGTTTTGGGCCACTAATATTACCAAAATAGGTCGGCCAGTATTGTTTAACTTTGCAATTTACAACCTATATGATAGAAAAGAATACCATAGAGCACGAAAGGGCCGTACTTATAGGCGTCTTAAATCGTGAACAAAATGAAGAGAAAGTTACTGAGTTTCTAGACGAACTTGAATTTTTAACCTATACGGCGGGGGGCGAAGTGGTCAAACGCTTTGTACAACGTATGGATGTACCGAACCCCAAAACACTTATCGGTAGTGGTAAGATGGAAGAGGTGCAAGAATTCGTTAAAGAAAATGAAGTGGGCTCGGTAATTTTTGATGATGAACTTACACCCGCCCAGCAACGAAATATCGAAAAACAACTACGATGTAAAATTGTTGATCGTACCAGTCTTATTCTTGACATCTTCGCCCAAAGAGCACAGACCAGCTATGCGCGTACCCAAGTAGAATTGGCACAATATGAATATTTATTGCCAAGACTGACCGGATTATGGACACACTTGGAGAGACAACGTGGTGGTATCGGCATGAGAGGGCCAGGGGAAACCGAAATTGAAACGGATAGACGTATCGTTCGAGACCGTATTACTTTGTTGAAAAAGAAATTGCAAAAAATCGACCGTCAAATGGAAACCCAAAGAGGTAACCGTGGCGCTTTGGTACGTGTAGCCTTGGTCGGTTATACCAATGTGGGCAAATCGACCCTTATGAACGTCATCAGTAAAAGTGAGGTTTTTGCCGAGAACAAGCTATTTGCGACTTTAGACACTACTGTTCGTAAAGTCGTTTTAGGCAATTTACCGTTTTTGTTGAGTGACACCGTTGGATTTATTCGTAAGCTGCCCACACAGCTCGTCGAGAGCTTTAAAAGCACCTTAGATGAAGTACGAGAGGCAGACCTATTGTTGCATGTGGTTGACATTTCGCATCCCCAGTTCGAAGAACACATCAATTCGGTGAATAAAATTTTAGATGAAATAGGAAGCGCCGAAAAAAATACCATCATGGTGTTCAATAAAATCGATCAGTACAAACATGAAGAAATCGAGTCTGACGATCTTGTGACTGAAAAAACGGAAAGACATTTCACAATTGAAGAATGGAAGAGAACTTGGATGCAGAGAGTTGGTGACAAGGCACTTTTCATTTCTGCCCTGAACAAAGAAAATCTAGATGAATTTAGAAAACGGGTCTATAATGAGGTTCGTGATATTCATGTAACACGTTTTCCGTATAACAATTTTTTGTATCCGGAGCATTTAGATGAATATTAAGCCCTTTTCGTAGCGTATGGGCGCAGTTCGTCGAAGAAATAAAACAGCTTGTATTTTTCACAACAATACGGCGCTAGTTCACAACAATAATTTAGAAAATGTGAACTAGCGCCGTAGTTTTACATTGTAATTAAGTGATAGTGTTGACCCCAAATCGCCCCCTTGAACTTAACCGAAATTAAAAGTTACGAATCCCAAATCGGAACTTGACCTACGAAAAGCTTAACCTCAACCTTATCCAAACCTACTTGATAAAATCACCCTCCCACAAGGAGGGTTTTTTTTATGGGAACAGTCAGTAATAATTGCGACCCCAATGTATAAGCACAATGCCCTAAAACAAATGATGGAAAGCATTATTAAACTTTAGGGTTTCAATATTGGGTTTAAGTTTTGATCAAAATGAACTTCAATCGGTCCCTTCGACTCTCTTCAAACCTTTTAGAACTCTAATGATTTTTTGTATATTAGGATATGGACTTCTCACCGGAGATACTCGATATAATGGTTCCAACTATTTTACTGGCTGGAGCAGTGGCCCTCGTCGGTTACCTAACTAAAAGCAGTAGAGACTTCAGAAGCAGCAGAAATAAGAGGGCTAGGAAACAGTCTAATCTTTAAGATTTATTCAAGATTTTCAAATTATCTTATCAGTCAGTTACGTTTTCAGCTCATAGAAAACCAATATCCCTTTTGGCAATATTTGCAATTAATTTACTCCACTTACACGTTAAACGTTTTTAGGAACGTAGTTTTTTACTAAAATACTCATCAATTAAATGTTCAAGTTGGCAAAAAATATTTTTTGAAGTTCGTTTGAAGTACTAAGAGTGATGTTAATGATTTATGTGAGAATGGAAGCGCCGAAGATAAGTTGTAACTTTTCAAATTGGGCAAAAACCGATATATGAAAACCCCTAACAATAGCCTTATTGCCCCCGTTCATCGAAAAAAAGAGCGTTTTAACTTATTTTACCACAACTTTGAAGCACTTCGCAACAAATTTTTCGAGGATAAGAGCTTGGCTCATACATTAGCATTGTATTTGAAATTTAGTGTTCGAGCCCAAATTAAAGCTGCTTAACCTCTAATGTGATTATTATTTGATCGTACCAAACTAATTGACCTACTTAACAAAAAAAATGCCCTGACTTTCGTTAGGGCATTTCAATTATATAATGTTTAAATAGTTTAGAACGAGTAGTTCAAACCTAATAGGTAATAACTTTGCAAGTCATTATCAACATTGTTAAGTGTTGGAGCAGGAGTTGGTACCGGTACTAGCCCCAAAGCATTACCCAATGCTTCTTGTTTGTTACTTCTTAGGCCAAATTCAAAACCTACACCAATACCCTTCCATAAGGTGTAACCGAAAGAGTTGATCCATGTCCAGTTAGAAAGATCTCCATCCTTATAGCTCTGAAATGTAGAGAAATTGGTTTTAAAATTAATAGCGCCTAATTGTTTAGTATAATCAACTACAATTTTGGCACCGGTCGAAGATTCGTAAGCAGCATCGTTATCAGCAAAAACAAAGTTATAGTTCAACGGGTGTATCACCACTACCATATCGGTAATCGGGGTCCAAGTAGCACCAACACCAAGATCTAGATAACCAGGATCATTAAAATTGTTGATGATTGAAGTACGATACTCACCTAAAGCCGAGATAGCGAACTTAGGGCTCAGTTTATAACCATACAATGAAGTAACGTTGAAGACGTCAGTCGTACCGTTGAAGCCTTCTTTATCGGTAGGATCATCTTTGTTATCAAGTTTCACCCACTGTAGGTTGATATTTGCAGAGTTTCTCCAGAAATACTTCTCTCTATCTAAATTGGCGAATGCGTTTACGGTAACACCAATATTTCCTGAAGAATTATTAGGGGTACCTTGCGAATACCAGTTATTGAATTTTGAAAGGTTGGCGCCAATAGTACCAAAAGCACCTGTTTTCCACCCTGGAAAAGCATCAATTTGAGATTGAAGTGCGTTCACCCTGCCTTGAATGGCTTTGATCGAATCTTTTTTAACCGCTTGCTCGGCTTTAAGATCGTCAATCGTTTGTGCAAAACTTGCTGAAAAAGCAAGCATAGCAAAGCAAGAAATTACTAATCTTTTCATAATGTTAATGTTAGTGATTAAGTGTTTATTAACTGCAAAGTTAACGATGCTAACATTTAATAAACAAGTTTATCAACGATTATTTTCTCTTGAAAAGTGGCACCGAAGAGCATGCCTCACCGTACATTACAGACCTTGCGATAGGTTGTAATCGTTGAGTTATCAACAAATAAGCATTAGAAGGCACTGGCTTTTTACTACACCCTTTTACTATGACCGGTTTGTCTTTAAATGGCGATAAATCAAGTGTTTCCAAAACCGATTGGTACAGTGAAGTTTCCAGAGCTTCTAAATCGCCCTGAACAGTAAGTTTCGCATAGGATGCCAATTTAGCTGCCAAGAACATATAGGCCCAACCGGGTATAATTGCATCGGTAGAGCAATAAAGTGCAACATAACTGTCTTGATATTGTGACCAATCGTGGGCTTCTGCTGAAGCCCTAAACTCTTTTTCTTTAAGTATGATGCCCTCATAAAGCCAATCAGCGATATCGAACGACACCCTTCGACCATTAGGGTAGTAATCTTCGAGATCAAAGGTGATAAGTTTGCTCTGGGCAACCCTATTTACGATTGGTTCTATATTTTCTGACATGGTGTGTTTTCTAGTTATACCTCTCTAGAGCAGACCGAGCTCTAATTTAGCTTCCTCGCTCATCAAATCTTGTGTCCACGGTGGATCAAAAGTAATCTCAACCTCTGCATCTTTGACCATATCTAAAGATTTCACCTTTTCCTCTACCTCAACAGGCAAAGTTTCGGCAACCGGGCAGTTTGGTGAAGTCAGTGTCATTAAAATACGAACTTCGTTATCTTCATTGACCAATACATCGTAAATTAAGCCCAATTCGTAAATATCAACAGGAATTTCAGGATCATAGATGGTCTTTAAAACCTTCACTATCTTTTCACCTAATTCGCTTGTATCTACTGTTGTTGTTTCTTCGCTCATAGTAATTCATTTTTAAATCGAGGCTCGCTTAAGTCGAGGCCCTAAACTAATTTAACTGCGTTTGGTAGGCCACTGCATATAATTTTAGTTGCTTAACCATACTTACCAAACCATTGGCCCGTGTGGGCGAGAGATGCTCTTTAAGCCCTATCTCATCAATAAAGTCGGTATCTGCATCTATAATATCTTGAGGTTTTTGATTACTGAAAGCCCTAATCAAAATTGCAATTATACCTTTTGTTATAATTGCATCGCTATCTGCAGTAAAGACCAACTTGTCTTCTTCTAATTCAGCATGCACCCAAACCTTGCTTTGACAACCTTTGATGATATTATCTTCAGTCTTATATTTTTCATTTATCAATGGAAGCGATTTGCCCAACTCTATCATATATTCATAGCGTTGCATCCAATCTTCAAACATTGAAAACTCGTCAACAATTTCTTCCTGTATAGCTTTAATACCCATTGTATCAATTTTCAACAAAAATACGATAAGTCTTGCTGCTTATCAATTCTTTGGGGGAAAGTTAAGAACGCTTATTTAGACAAGCATCGTTCTGGCACGTTCGACACCTTCGGCAAGTTTATCTACCTCTTCTTTAGTATTATAGAAACTAAAACTTGCCCTGACCGTTCCCGGAATATCGTAAAAATCCATAATCGGTTGTGCACAGTGATGACCGGTTCGAACGGCAATACCCAATTTGTCCAGAATAGTACCGATATCATAAGGGTGAATACCTTTTATATTAAAGGAAATAACCGAAGTCTTCTCTTTGGCCGTACCATAAATGCGCAACCCTTCAATCTGCAAAAGCTTTTGCGTAGCATATTCAAGCAACTCATTTTCATAGGCCGCTATTTCATCGAAGCCCAAATTGTTCATATAATCTAAAGCCGCACCAAAAGCGATGCCTCCGCAGATATTAGGTGTACCTGCCTCAAATTTATGGGGTAAATCAGCATAGGTGGTTTTCTCGAAAGTTACCTCCGCAATCATTTCACCACCACCTTGATAGGGTGGCAACTTGTTCAACCATTCTTCCTTTCCGTATAAGACGCCGACACCAGTTGGCCCACACATTTTATGAGCTGAAACCGTATAAAAATCAACATCCAACTGCTGAACATCTGCTTTGATATGTGGCGAAGCCTGCGCACCATCTACCAAGACAGCGGCCCCTACCTCATGTGCCTTTTTTATTATTTCAGCGATTGGGTTTACCGTGCCCAAAGCATTGGAAACGTGATTGCAAAACACCAATTTGGTATTATTCGACAAAAGTTGATCATATTCTGTCATTAAAAGCTCTCCTTCATCATTCATTGGAATCACTTTTAAAACAGCTCCCGTACGTTCTGCCAACATTTGCCAAGGCACAATATTAGAATGATGCTCCATTGCCGAGACCAATATCTCATCTCTCTCTTTTATTATGGATGAAAAGCCGTTCGCTATTAAATTGATGCCATGAGTCGTGCCAGAAGTGAAAATAACTTCATTATACTTCTCAATATTAAAATGGGCCTGAATTTTTAGACGCGCCTGTTCATACATATCGGTCGCCTCTTGCGAAAGTGCGTGCACCCCTCTATGAATGTTCGCATTGTACCTTGAATAGTAATCGACAATGACATCAATTACCTGCTGAGGGGTCTGCGAGGTAGCAGCATTATCTAAGTAAACCAAGGGTTTGCCGTTTACTTCACGATTTAATATGGGGAAATCATTACGGATTTTAAGTACATCTAACATAGCATTCTTATTGAACTGCAAAGATACCAGTTTAGCTATAGACCCTTAGCTTAGAAACCACGCTTTTTTATACATTCAAAACCGAAAACCGACACCTATCTTCAGCATGTCTATATTGCTCTTAAAATTAAATTCCTCCATAGAGTTAATGTTCTCATATATAACGTCTCCTTTCTCACGGGTATAATCGTATTGTATCTGCACAAAAAACCTTTTGGTGAAATTATATGCTAATCCAACATTCAAATTAACGCCGCCCGTGGTGTTGTAGTCATCCGTGCTGCTACCGTTACCATCACTAAATTGAAAATCGCTAAAGATAATCGAATACCCCACACCGACTTGAGGTTTAAGCCTTGGTATTACGGGAATATCAAGTTCCGCGAAAACCCTTGGTTGTAGCAGTACTTTTGTAAACTTAGAGTCGAACTCTAAATCATTGGCAGTTGAATTACCGTATAAAAAGTTTTCTGATTTTGAAAACAGGCTAGAGCTGATGCTGGTTCCTAATCGAACAGGACCTAACTTGAGAAATCTATACTTGACCCCAACGTCGATTATTGAATTTAAAGCATCGATATCACTTTCATGCCCTCCTAGAGTGTGAGGGTAATTGGCTTCGATACTCCATTTTTCATCTTGGGCGAAGAGGCAAAACGTAGCTAAGAACAGTGTGCAAAAAAGTAATTTTGAATTCATGCTGTATATTATTGGTTAGCGTTTTAATTCTGACCAAATTAGATTAAATACAGCACTATAATTTTTAAGGAACTGTTAATAGCCCCCAAAGTTTTGATAAAAACCTACAATAAATTAAGAATCAAACTACAAGTCAAACCCCAGGTTTACGCCCAGTTTCTTTGCGATTATTTTGTTGATACGTGTTTTTAATTCCGGAATACGAACACTCGCCAAAACATTATTGGCAAAAGCGTACATAAGCAAGGCACGAGCCTCTTTTTTAGGTATACCTCGAGATTGCATATAGAAGAGAGCATCTTCATCTAACTGCCCAATAGTACAACCATGAGAGCATTTTACATCGTCTGCAAAAATCTCTAATTGAGGCTTTGAATTAATGGTAGCCTTATCGCTCACCAGAACATTATTGTTTTGCTGAAAAGCATTGGTTTTCTGGGCAATTTTATCAACGATAATCTTGCCGTTAAAGACACCTGTCGAATTCTCGCCGTAAATACCCTTATAATCTTGGTGACTTTCGCAATTGGGCTCAATATGATGCACCAAAGTATGGTGATCTACATGCTGTTTGTTACCGATTATAGTAACCCCTTTCATAGTCGAGTCTATATATTCGCCATTTTGATAGAAGTTCAAGTTGTTACGGGTCAATTTACCACCAAAAGAAAAGGTATGAACCTTGACCACACTTTTGTTTTTTTGATCGATGTATGTATTGTCAATAAATGACGCGCTCTCAGAATCATTCTGAATTTTGTAGTAATCTACAATAGCAGAATCAGCAGCGAAAATTTCGGTTACCGAATTGGTCAGCACCTCATTAGAGGTCAAGCTCTGATGCCGCTCGATTACTTGCAACTCCGCATTTTCTTCAACAACAATCAAGTTACGTGGCTGCAACAACAAAGAAGCCTCGTTACCCGTAGCAAAATGTATTATTTCAACCGGCTTCTTAGGCATTTTGTTCTTTGGAATATAGATATAGGCACCTTCTCTACTAAACGCAGTGTTCAATGAGGTAAGTGACTCATCTTTAGAAGCTACTTTGTTGAAGTACACATCGATTACCGGCTTATACATCGGTTTGGTCAATGCAGAACTCATCAAACAGATATCGACACCATCGTGGGTGGTTTCCGAAAGATATGAACTATAAATACCATCAATGAAAACGATTTTATATGAATCGATTTCGTGTAAAAAATATTTTTTTACGTCTTTGTATTCGAGCGCATTCTCCTCTTTAGGAAAAATACTAAAATCAGTCTTCTGCAAGCCCTTTAACGAAGTGTATTTCCAAGCTTCCTCTTTTTTAGTAGGGAAACCTTTAAGCTCAAAATTTTTCATGGCCTCGGTTCTAACGTCGTGCACCGAATTTTCGATGTCGACATTACTTTCAAATGCCATAAATGATGATATCAGTTTATCTTTTAAATCCATATTTTTCTAATTGCTTGTACCTTTTGTTAATCTCTCATGATATATACAAAGTACTGCTATTAAACTACCGCTTCATTCTTCAACCAGTCGTACCCTTTTTCCTCAAGTTCAACTGCCAATTCCTTCCCTCCAGATTTCACAATTTTACCATTGTGCAATACATGTACAAAATCAGGTACGATATATTCCAGCAATCGTTGGTAATGTGTTATCACTATTACGGCATTATCTTTACTTTTTAATTTGTTGACACCATTCGATACGATACGCAATGCATCAATATCAAGACCTGAGTCAGTCTCGTCAAGAATGGCCAACTTTGGCTCTAACATGGCCAACTGAAAGATTTCGTTACGCTTTTTCTCACCCCCTGAAAAACCTTCGTTCAAAGATCGAGACAAAAATTTGCGATCTATATCTAACATATCAGATTTCTCACGAATGAGCTTCAACATCTCATTGGCAGGCATATCTTCAAGACCACGAGCCTTTCTAGATTCGTTGATGGCGGTTTTAATAAAGTTAGTTACCGACACCCCAGGGATTTCAATAGGATATTGAAAAGAAAGAAAAACACCTTTATGAGCACGCTCTTCAGGTGACACCTCTTCCAAATCTTCACCTTCAAGTTCAACAGAGCCCTCGGTAACCTCGAATTCTTCTTTACCTGCAATTACGGCAGACAACGTACTTTTACCTGAACCGTTCGGGCCCATGATAGCATGTACCTCACCGGCCTTCACCTCTAGGTTAATTCCTTTTAATATTTCCTTACCCTCTACACTAGCGTGTAAATTTTTAATCTTAAGCATATATTCTTTTCTTAAAGTCTCTACTAATCGAAAGCCATAAAGACTTTCATATATCAATTTAAATACCTGTTACTGTGAACAATTAACCTACTGAACCCTCTAAGCTAATTTCCAATAATTTTTGGGCCTCTACCGCAAACTCCATTGGTAATTTGTTCAACACTTCTTTACTGAAGCCGTTAACAATCAAGGCAATCGCTTTTTCGGTATCGATACCCCGCTGGTTGCAATAGAAAATCTGGTCTTCACCAATTTTACTGGTAGTCGCTTCGTGTTCTATTTGTGCGGTCTTGTTCTTGGCTTCGATATAGGGGAAGGTATGTGCGCCACACTCATTGCCCATCAATAACGAATCACACTGCGAGAAGTTTCTAGCGTTTTCGGCCCTGCTGTTCACCTGCACCAAACCACGGTAACTGTTCTGTGATTTACCCGCAGAAATACCTTTTGATATAATGGTACTTCGGGTATTTTTACCCAAGTGTACCATTTTTGTACCCGTATCGGCTTGCTGGTAATTATTGGTAACCGCAATCGAATAAAATTCTCCGATAGAATTATCACCTTTCAAGATACATGAAGGATATTTCCACGTAACGGCCGACCCGGTCTCTACCTGTGTCCAAGAAATTTTAGCGTTTTTCTCGCAGATGCCTCTTTTGGTCACAAAATTGAAAACACCGCCCTTTCCTTCTTTATTCCCAGGAAACCAGTTTTGTACCGTTGAGTATTTAATCTCGGCATCATCAAGTGCAATAAGCTCTACAACGGCTGCATGCAATTGATTTTCATCACGCGAAGGTGCCGTACAACCCTCTAGGTAACTTACATAACTGCCCTCGTCTGCAATCACCAAAGTTCTTTCGAACTGCCCGGTACCTGCCTGGTTAATTCTAAAATAAGTCGAAAGTTCCATTGGGCATTTCACGCCTTTCGGAATGTAACAGAAAGACCCATCAGAAAATACTGCTGAATTCAATGCCGCATAAAAATTATCTCTCTTCGGAACCACCGAACCGATATATTTCTTCACCAACTCGGGGTGTTCCTTTATCGCTTCGGATATTGAGCAGAAAATAATGCCTTTTTCCGCCAAGGTTTTTTTAAACGTGGTGGCCACTGAAACGGAATCCATTACAATATCGACCGCTACACCCGCCAATTTCTTCTGTTCATCAATGGAAATCCCCAGTTTCTTAAAAGTTTCCAGCAACTCTGGGTCTACCTCATCAAGACTTTCGTACTTCGGCTTATTATTAGGTGCCGAATAATACGAGATGTCCTGAAAATCGGGTTTTTTGTATTGCACATTCGCCCATTCAGGCTCTTCCATCTCTTTCCAATACTTGAAAGCCTCTAAACGCCATAAAGTCATCCATTCAGGCTCTTCTTTCTTCTTCGAGATAGCAATAACTATATCTTCGTTCAATCCCACGGGTAGGGTATCAGATTCTATATCGGTATAAAATCCGTACTCGTACTCCTTGGTTTCGAGCTCTTTCTTTAACTCTTCTTCAGTATATGCCATATTTTCGTTTTACAGTGAAAAACTTTCTCCACATCCGCAGGTACGCTGTGCATTTGGGTTGTTAAAAACAAAACCCTTTCCGTTAAGTCCCCCAGAGTACTCGAGAGTCGTACCCACTAAGTATAGAAAGCTCTTTTTATCTACAATGATTCGCACATTGTTATCTTCGAACAACTTATCGGCATCACCGACATTGTTGTCAAAATTCAATTCATAAGACAGACCACTACAACCGCCGCTTTTTACGCCGACACGAACATAGTCTTTAGTAGCATCAAAACCCTCTTCTGTCATCAGGTCTACGACCTTCTTTTTAGCTGTTTCAGATACTTGTATCATTGCATTTTAGTTTATTCTAAATAGTTCACAAATATACGTCATTAGTAGTGTTTAACCATGAATACTAACATTATTATAACGAATGAGTTAATAAGCGCTTTCTATAGTTCAGCAGCTTTAAATCAACTCGAGTTATACCGCCTCTTTTCAACCACATAGATTTCTTAACTTTGACAACCACTTCATCAGTCATACGACACATGCGACTAGACGACATAAACGCTTATTACTATGCCAAGAACTTTGGGAAAAACGCGCTACCCGAGTTCTATTTCAAAAACAACTACAAAAAATTAAAGGCCTATCAAGCCAAATGTTATGCCGGGTATCTGCAACAAAGAGTTGATTATTATTTAAAATCGGACTCTGATTTCGAACTATCTGCAGATGCCATCGCGGTTAAAGACTATAAGCGAAACAAAGGCACGGGTTATTATTTAGATCTAAAAGAATTTCTACATTACTTCTCACCGCATACCAAATTTGCATATCATTTTGGTGATGAACTACATATCAATCCAAATCCCACACTTTTCAAGGCCAGGCCCCTGAACGACAAAAATGCCAATTCGGTACTTTTTAAATTGAATAAGCGCCGGCATTTTAAATGGGTGAAAGACACTAAATCTTTTACAGATAAAATGGATTCGGTCGTTTGGCGGGGCAGGTCGCACCAAGAGCAGCGAAGAAATTTCGTTATTAAATTCTGGGACAACCCTAGCTTTGATGTTGGCCTATCGGACGGTAAAAACACCGATGGGCAGTTCACGAAAGAATTTATGGCCATAAATACCCAACTTGACCATAAGTTTATTGCATGTCTCGAAGGTTTTGATGTTGCTACGAACCTTAAATGGGCCATGTCTAGTAACTCGTTATGTATCATGCCCAAGCCCACTCGCGAAACTTGGTTTATGGAAGGGGTTCTCGAAGCCGAAAAACATTATGTTGAAGTAAAACCCGATTTCTCGAATATGGAAGATAAGATGAATTATTATATTCAGCACCCCAAGAAAGCCCAATATATCATAGATAACGCTCATCGACATGTAGCACAGTTTAAAAATCGAAAGAGGGAAGATTTACTCTGCTTCTTGGTGCTAGAAAAATACGCTAGGCTTTCAGGGCAAAAAGATTTTTTAAAGTTTGCTTAACCGCTATTGCTCTCGAAATGCAGTATTAGAAATAAACTCATCATCAGAGAGGGTCAATAAAAAGGCCTTTAAATCTGTCTTATCTTGTTCAGTGAGTTGAACCCCGCCCTGGGCCACTTTCTTCATCAACGGGTCTACAGTTGCTGAATTTTGCAAACCTTCACTATAATGGTTGATAACCTCTTCTAAAGTAGCGAATCTGCCGTCATGCATATAGGGAGCGGTAAAGGCAAGATTTCGCAATGAAGGACTCTTAAATTTACCGTTATCGGCCGGGTCACCCGTTAACCTGCCCAGACCTAAATCTACAAAGGTGCTATCTAAACCATTATTGTGAAAGAGGTTATCGGTCCATAAAGGGTTGTTGGGGTTGCCATGGCAATGAAAGCAATCGCCACGAGTCTCATCCATAAAAATATCACGACCATTGAGTTCGGCTTCGGTAAGTTCTAGTTCTCCCGCCAAAAATTTATCAAACTTTGAGTTTCCGGAAATCAAGGTACGCTCAAATTGGGCTATGGCTCGAGCTACTTTGAGGCTATCAATTTTACCTTCCCCAAAAGCGCTTAAAAACATATCGGTATATTCACTGCTTGCCTCCAGCGCGCTTATAACTTTATCCCACGTATTAGCCATTTCTGTAGCATCGGTAATGGGGTGAAAAACCTGGTCTTCTAAACTGGTCGCAGAGCCATCCCAGAAAAAACGTTCATCAAAATTCCATGCAAGATTGAAAAGGGGCATTGCATTTCTATTTCCCAATACACCATTAACTCCATCACTGAAGCGGTCAGTATCGGTAAAAGCACTTGATGGCGCATGACATTCGGCGCATGATATTGAATTATCAGCAGAGAGAATAGGGTCGAAAAACAGCTTTTTGCCCAAAGCCACCCCTTCTTCGGTCAGCGGATTGGTAATCGGTATAACCGGGGCTAAAATATTCTCTTGAAAAAAAGCAGGTACATCGAGCGAAAGAGGCGTGGCTGTGTATTCCGGTGGTTCACCGCCCTCACTTTTAGAGCAAGCAACCGATAGCATAATTAATAGAACCAATATAATAGGTCGCTTCATCAGTATTAAATGATTTATTCTTGGAAGACCCCTTCTAAGCCGAAAACGGTTTTACCATTTTGTGAAATTGCTTTTTGAGCCTCAAAATTTGGCATCATCATCGAATGTAATTGGTTCAAATTCCATTGATTCGGATTTTTAAACCATTCTGCAATGTTCATTGAAATTGCAATAGTCGAATTTTGTTGAATTTCCACCGGCCCTAAATCAACTTGAAAAAAAGTGTCTTCAAATACTAGTTCTTCGCCAGAGTTATCTACAGCTCTAATGGCATGATATTGATAGCCAGTTTCGGTCTGGGTAGAGTCTATGAACTTACCTTCCAATTGCATATAATGATAACCTCCGCCCAACATTTCGGGAACATTCCATAAGGCGGTATTCAAGTCAGGATAGATTCCGTTTTGATTATTATCATTATCAAAACCAAACGTGAAATATACATTGGTGTAATTACCGACTGGCACGCTATCTGAAAGTTGATAAGATAATCCCTTTTCGTTGGTCAGGTCAACGAGGTTATAGCCTTCTACTGTAAAACTACTGCCATCTGAACTTTCGAAAGTAACGTCTGAAATAAGGTAGCGAAGTCGCTCAACACTCATTTTTTCTCCATTTAGATTTGCATACCCAACGGTATTAAAATCGGATGTCTGAAACTCTTCTCCATCCCAATTATGATTAAACCGTAAACTCACCTGTGCTGCAACTTGGCCAGAAACATCGTCATCAGAACAGCTCACCCCTAAAGTCGCCAACAGTAAAAGAAAAGGAAATATGCTCTTCATGTTAATTTTTATAACAATTGGTATTTAAAAATTATTTTTCAACGGAAATTATCAGAACATCTGTAAAACCTTTATTCACCGATACATCAAAGTCTGAGCTTGCCGACTCTCCTACTGCAACTATTGTTCCGTTTGCGAGTTCTATAACACCATAACCCACTTCAATTTCAGATCCACCTATCGATTGCTCCCACTCTAGAATTCCATCCGCATCAATCTTGATAAGCCAAGCATCGTTCTGACCATTATTTTCTGTAACATCTTTATCACCACTTCTTGAGCTTCCTACAAGCAAAAAACCACCATCTTTAATTGCTTCAACTCCCCTACCAGCATCAAAGCCGCTGCCACCGTAGGCAATCTCCCAAATAATTTCCCCTTCAGGATTTATTTTTACCGCCCAAACATCGGCAGCACCATTGTTCGAAGCTATATCGATATCTGCGCTTCTGGTATCGCCAACAATCAAAAAATTACCATCGATCGTTGGAATGATACTATGGGGTTCATCAATTTCGTTACCGCCATAATTTTTTTCCCATAATAACTGCCCGGTATCGGAAATGCGCACTACCCAAAAATCATAAGTGCCTTTATTATTACTAATGTCAACATCAAAACTATCAGAAGAACCTGCAATAAGAAATCCGCCCCCGTCAAGCTCGACGACACCATAAGCAGTATCGGTAAAAGTTCCGCCAAAGTATTGGCTCCACTGCAAAACACCATCTTCTGACAGTTTAATTGCCCAATAATCGCCCCCGGCGTGATTTTTTGCCGTAACAATACCTTGACCCTCGGATGCCGTAACATCTAAAACCCCCACTAAAAGAAAACCGGAATCGTTGGTCTGAATTAGGGAGATGCCTTCATCTCGCCCTTTAAATCCAAAAGATTTCTGCCATGCGAGATTTCCGTTACCATCAGTTTTGGCCAACCAATAATCTTGAGCCCCGGCATTTTCGGTAACATCACCATCATTGCTTTCACTAAAACCCAATAGCGCATAACCTCCATCCGAAGTCTGTATCAAAGCATTGCCCCTATCATTACCGCTACCACCATAACTTTTCTGCCACTGTAAGCTACTCGTACTATCGAATTTTAACATCCAAAAATCGAAATCTGTAGTGGTTTTACCCAAAACATCCCCATCATTGCTTTGTGTATACCCTAGCACGGCATAACCGCCATCAGAAGTGGCTACAACAGAATTTGCATTATCATTCAAGCTACCTCCGTAAGTTGCCGCTTTCACATCAAAATTGATCGGAATGACATTATCTGGACTATTATCATTCTCAGAGCAACTAGAAATAATCAAGATACCCAAAACCCAATTACATATAGCTCTACCATTAAATCGTATACGTTTCTTCATGAATACTTCTGCCAAATATTGGATAGCCTATTCGTGTAAAAGATTAAAAAATCAATTATTTTTTTTAACGATGAAGAGTCCTGAACCAATATCGCTCAACACAATATTTCCACTTGAGAAATAGGGGTAATTGCTCCATACACCATCAAAATTGGTGTTATCAGAACTGGGGTAAGTATCGAAATAGGAAGTCTCAACAATAGCCCCACCCTCAATATCGGAAATATCTAAGACCCGCAGACCCGCTGTATAATTCGATAGAAAATATTCATCACCCTTCACATACCCATTATGGTCAATTGCAGCAGTAGGGCCAGAATACGATTGATGTAAAACCGGGTTGTCTAAATCCGCAAAATCGAAAAACAAAGTTCGTGAATTGAATCCGAAGTTTTGTTCATCCAATTCATCCCCTAATATAAAATAGCGCTGGTCTTCTGTAAACCATCCTTGGTGGGTGTACCTAAAATTTGGATACTCAATCGTACTGATTTCAAAAGGATTGTTCTTATCGGTTACATCGGCAATAACCACTTGGTTCTCATTGGCACCTATAAAAATCTCCCGACCGGTATAATCTGTATCAGGCCCGTTATAGTTTACGACCTGGGCATCATGGGTGTAACCGTTTTGTGCATAACCACCTACCCCTATTGGGTTTGTAGGGTCAGAAATATCGATAAAATGTGCTCCTCCTAAAAAAGCATCATTACGAGCTGTACCTACCGGATAGGCAAATCCGCTTTCTTCATTAATCACAATATTGTGTGCATTACCAAAACCGGTATAACGCGCATCGGCATCAAAGGTCTCCGGCGCATTATCCACATTTCGCAACCGGGTCAGGTCAAAAACCTGCATGCCATGTGAGCTAGCCTCTGCGACTACGAATGCATGGTTACTATATACTTTTATGTCTCGCCAAGAACTAGGGTCGGTAGCAGTAGGCAATTTACCCAAGTAAACTAGGTTTTCGGTGTCGGTAATGTCAATAAACGCAGTGCCGTTATCAAGACCTAATATCGCATATTCGCGGTCTGTGGTGACATCTGTCCACCCCCAAATATCATTGGTAGAATTTGCATCAAAGTCAGAAAGCGGCATAATTGCCATAAGGTCATAGCCAGCGCAGGGGTAGATACCGGCCATTCCGTTTTCGCAAGGCATAAAACCAACCGCTTCCTCATCGGTGTCCATCTCTTCCTCCATATCAACATCATCGACCGATCCATCTGACGAGCAAGATGATAGTGCGACCAAAAAACTAATGCCAATAGCATATAGCAAGGTACTGTTTTTCATAACTATAAATTTTTATGTAAATATATCACTTAGTTACTTGAAAATGAACAAATGACCCGTGGGCCTGTAAGAAAACACATCAAAAATTATACCCGATTATTATTTTCAATTTAAATATCGATTCTTCGACCCAGTAAATGAGAGCTTGTGCCTATCACAGAAAATACCCGTATTTTTGCGGAATGCTAGAAGACAAGAACCAAGAGAAAACCGCTTTGGAAAAATTGGGCGAGTTCGGACTTATTGAACATTTGACCCAAAACTTTTCCCTCAATCATAAATCATCGGTAAAGGGCATAGGCGATGATGCCGCCGTATTAGATTACTCCTCTAATAAGACCGTTCTTACCACGGATCTATTGATAGAAGGTGTACATTTTGACCTCAGCTATATGCCCTTAAAACACTTAGGCTACAAGTCGGTGATGGTCAACCTTTCCGATGTATACGCAATGAATGCGAAGGCTACACAAATTACTGTATCGCTAGCCGTATCTAACCGATTTCCGTTGGAGGCCTTGGAAGAACTCTATGATGGAATCGCGCTGGCCTGTAAAATGTTCAATGTAGATCTGGTAGGTGGCGATACGACCTCATCTACTAAAGGTATGCTCATTAGCATTACCGCTCTAGGGGAAGCTACCGATGAAAAACTCACCTATCGTAGTGGTGCAAAACCTAACGACCTTTTAGTCGTTAGCGGTGATTTGGGCGCCGCATATATGGGCCTTCAGGTCTTAGAGCGTGAAAAAGAAGTTTTCAAGGTGAACCCCAACAATCAACCTGATCTTTCACCCTACTCTTATATTGTCGAACGTCAACTTAAACCAGAGGCACGAAAAGATATCGTCGAACTCTTGGAGAAACTTGAGGTGAAACCCACTTCAATGATCGATATTAGTGACGGACTATCATCTGAAATATTACATCTAACAAAACACAGTAATGTGGGCTGCAATCTTTTTGAGGAAAAGATACCTTTAGATCCCACAGTTATCTCTAGTTGTGAAGAGTTCAAGATGGATGGTACGATGGTGGCCCTCAGTGGTGGTGAAGATTATGAACTTCTATTTACCATTGACCAAAAAGATTTTGACAACATAAAGGGAAACCCCAATCTTACGGTAATCGGCCACATGACAGAAGTGAGCGAAGGAGCCCATTTGGTTACACGGGCGAATACTAAAATACCTTTGACCGCACAGGGTTGGAATTCTTTTTCTGACGATTAGGTTCTAAACCATCGCCTTGAGCATCGTTCGGTTTCGAACAAAAAAAATTCCCGAAAAAGGCAAACCTAACTTTACTGTTGTGGGGCGAACGACAGTGGAGAACGAGGTTGCAACTTAATTTTCGGGAATATAATTTAAATCCTGATGCCCTTAGGACTCAGGATTTGGTTGCCAAAGCATAGTTAACGCTGAATCAAGCTCAGGGTTAGGCAGCATGTTGTGCCGCTCTATGTCTTTTCTGAAATATATTTTCTAGAGTTTTATTAATATCCTGTAGCTCTGGGGTAAGCGTAGACAGGTTACCGCTAACATCTGTAGTTACTTCTTTACTACAATGAATGCATTTATATTCTTTGATATGATGGGTCACTTTTTTTGAAACTGAGTAGTGGTGGCCAAAAAGGCTGCAAAAGAATCTTTTCATGGTTGTAGGTTTTTAACGCATCATTGGTCATTTGGGAAACCGCTAATTGCTAGATGATAAATTGGGTGAAAAACTCAAGTGATTTAAACCACTTTCCATATCTGAACGCACACACCTCTTTGTTTATTGGGTGTGCTTTATCAATAGGGGTCTTTTTTCGACGAAATACACTTTTTTCGATGAAAGACCACTTTTTCGACCCTCATCGCTTCATTTGTTATCAGGTGAATTTGCGGTATCTTTCCGATGTTTTAAAAAAAGAACTGCCCTTATTTCCATTCTTGAGGCCGTTCATCGAATTCGATGAATAACAACTCTTTAATGGTAATTTGTTGAATTGCTATTTTTCTTTTTAAGTATGGATGATACCCAGACCAAATCTTACAAATTGAATGCAAAAGAAACCCTTGTCACAGCCTTTGCCCTCTTTTCTTTATTTTTCGGTGCGGGAAATTTGATTCTTCCCCCATTGTTAGGCTTTCAATCGGGAAGCCTTTGGTGGCTGGTCGCATTAGGCTTTTGTGTTTCTGCGGTCTTGATTCCTATTCTGGGTATTTTGGCCCATGCCAAATTACAGGGCACTATTTTCGACTTTGGCAAGAAAGTCTCCCCTACCTTTAGCTTGGTCTACTCATCGCTAATTTATATTATCTCCGTTAGCCTTCCCTCACCACGTACGGCATCGGTCACCCATGAAATGGCCATTGCCCCCATTTTTGATTCGCCTTCGTGGTTGACCAGTATAATTTATTTTTCGTTGGTGTTTGTATTCGCCATTAACCGTTCAAAACTATTGAATGTTCTAGGTAAGGCACTCACCCCTGCAATCATTCTCATTTTGCTATGCATCATAATAATAGGGGCTTTTTCTTTTGAGTTCGATTTTGGTAAGGTTGTAATGGCTAGTCCGTTTTCAAAAGGTATACTTGAGGGTTACCAAACTTTTGATGCCATAGGTGCCGTGGTAGTAGGCGGGGTTATTATTATTTCCATCAACTTGAAAAAGAAAAATGCGCCTTATGCAGAAAAGAGGTTGCTGATCAGGCGAGCCGGATTTTTAGCTGGTTCTGGACTCTTCTTACTCTATGCCGGACTCATTTTTACCGGTGCAATTACTCATAGTATGTTCGAGGCAGATAGTACTCGCACAGCTTTATTGAATGGAATTAGTATAGAAACTTTGGGCAATGCAGGGCAGCTATTTTTAAGTGTATTGGTAAGCCTGGCCTGTTTCACTACCGCGGTAGGCATTGTAACCGGAACATCGGACTTTTTACAATCGCGATTTGAAGATTCAAAGAACGTATTTATAATCACCGCATTCATAGGATGTGTGCTTGGCGTTCTAATGGGACAATTTGATGTTGCCTACATCATTGCTGTGGCGCTACCCGTGTTGATGTTCATTTATCCCATTACCATCATATTAATTCTTCTAAATGTAGTACCTGAAAAATATGCTTCTTCGATAGTATTTAAAGCCGTGGTCTTGACCACCATTATTTTTAGCATTCCCGACTTTTTGGGCAGTTTAGGGTTTCAAGAAGCTTTAGTTAGCCTTCAAGGCTATATTCCTTTAAGCAAGTTCAGCTTAGGATGGGTTTTACCGGCAGGGGTTGTTTTTGTGTTGAGTAACATTTACATACTAAGGTCTACTAAATCAGCAAAAAAGCTATAACTCTCGCAATACATTCTAAGCATTTATCAATAATATATTCCTAAGGAGGGCGTTAATTGCATTCACTTAAATTGATAATTATGCATATTAAAAGCAGTACAATCTTAAAATCATTTTTCATTTTTTCATTTCTTTTTATTTCCTGTTCTAAAGACGATAATAACACCGAGGAAGAGGTAATTGAAGATGAGTCTACGATTGTCGTTTACGAAGACATAAAGTTTGCAGTTGATGAAGATGGAGTTGATAGCAAACGGTTTTTCTCTACTTCTAGTGGGCAACTTTATACGTTTAGCGAAATAGATGAAGAAATAGGCTATACAGTTGACTTAATTTGGTACGATATGAGCCCAACTAATTCAGGTTTTTTGTTTTGGGAGGAACCAAACGATCTTTTTGGAGATTTGTCAATGCCTGGTGCTAGGGCCATTAAAATTGAAAACTATGAGCCTTCGATGAGTCCAGATGATTTCGACAATATTGAAAATAGTGATCAACTTATGAGCTTAACGGTAGAAAATTCAAATTCCGCAATGGGACCGGTAAATTACCCCTTGGCCATTCTTTTTGAAAATGCAGATGGGAAAAAGGGAATTATCAAGATGAAAAGCAATGATGGAGAATTTATGACCGTAGACATTAAGGTCATGAAATAATATAAGTTAGGCAAAATTTAAAAAAACCGGTCTAAGAATCGAATTTTTAAATTTTGCCTTCTTCTTGAAGTAGTAAAAATCAGGTCATCTACCAATACCACATAAGGAGGGTGTGTGCCAGTGGCCCATATTTTCATTGGAACTGTCTGGTACTTCTTCCTATTTCTTTTCAGTTTCCGAAACCGCCTGAAGCGACAAAGAACTTTTATAATCAAAGTTCAATTTCCAAACTAATAGGGCAATGGTCACTACCCATAACTTGGTCATGAATTTCTGCCGACTTTACTTTAGGCCAAAGCGATTCACTCACCAAAAAATAATCGATGCGCCAACCCACATTTCGAGATCTCGCACCCCCGCGCATACTCCAAAAAGTGTATTTGTCAAATTCATCGGGGTGCAGGGTTCTAAAACTATCTACCAATTTCAAAGTATGAAGCATATGGTCTAGACCATCGATTTCCACCTGGGTAAAACCAGATGTTTTATTGTAATTCGATTTCGGGTTCGCCAAATCGTTCGCCGTATGCGCCACATTAAAATCACCCGTAACTATAAGCGGTTTCTTTTTTTGCAGGTTAAACAAATAATTGGTGAAGTCTTTATCCCACTCCGAACGATAATCCAACCTTTTGAGTCCGTTACCACTATTGGGCACATATACGTTCACCAAATAAAAAGCATCATACTCTGCACAAGTAACCCTGCCTTCGACATCATGGTCTTCAACACCAATATTGGCAAAGAATGAAAGTGGTTTTTTCTTTGATAGAATTCCCGTACCGGAATATCCCTTTCTTTCGGCACTGTTACTAAAAACTTCGTAGCCAGTGATTTCCTTTAACGCTTCCGAAACTTGGTCGTCTTGAGCTTTGGTCTCTTGAACACAAAAGACATCCGCATCAAAGTTGGACACCACTTCCCCAAAACCTTTCTTTATGGAAGCACGAATTCCGTTCACATTCCAAGAAACTAATTTCATGATAGTAATTTAAAATTTATTGAAATGATGGTTATTTATTCATCAACTCTTCAATTTCCTCTACTTTAATAGGAATATTGGCCATGAGATTGAATGGCTCTCCTGTTTCTTGAATGACTACATCATCTTCTAAACGCACTCCCATTTTCTCTTCGGGAATATAAATACCCGGTTCAACGGTAAATACCATATTAGGTTCCATGGGCTTTTTCAATTCGCCATAATCATGGGTGTTCAACCCGATATGGTGGCTAGTGCCGTGCATAAAGTACTTTTTATAGGCGGGCCAATTTTTATCTTCATTTTGAACATCGGTCTTATCTAGAAGTCCGAGGCCCAAAAGCTCAGAGGTCATGAGTTTACCGCACTCTACATGATAATCGGCCCAAATGGTGCCTGGCACCAACATTTTGGTGGCTTCGACTTTCACACGTAGCACCGCCTCATACACCTCTTTCTGGCGTTTGTTGAATTTTCCGCTTACGGGAATGGTTCGGGTCAAATCACTAGAGTAATTTGCGTATTCGGCAGCAGTATCCATCAAAATCAAATCTCCTGCTTCGCATTGTTTGTTGTTTTCCAGATAATGCAAAACGTTAGCATTGTTACCCGCGGCAATAATCGGTGGATAGGCAAAACCCTTCGAGCGATTTCGTACAAACTGATGTAACAGTTCGGCTTCTATCTCATGTTCCCAAACCCCAGGCTCAACAAATTCAAGAACCCGTCTAAAACCCTTTTCTGTAATATTACAGGCCGTTTGCATCAATTCTATTTCTTCGGGCTCTTTTACACCACGAATCTTTTGTAAAATAGGGTTGCTCTTGGCGACCTTATGCGCGGGAAATTTGCTCTTGCACTCTAAGATAAAACGATCTTCACGGGTTTGCGTCTCCACTGCCTGACGGTAATGCTCATTGGTATTGAAGTAAATAGTTTCGGCCTCGGTCATTAGGTCAAAAAAGACCTTATCGAAATCTTGAAGCCAGTATATGGTTTCTATACCTGAGACCTCGGTCGCTTTTTCTTTGGTC
Organism: Flavobacteriaceae bacterium MAR_2009_75; assembly: GCA_002813285.1. NCBI lineage: Bacteria > Pseudomonadati > Bacteroidota > Flavobacteriia > Flavobacteriales > Flavobacteriaceae > Flavobacteriaceae bacterium MAR_2009_75. The sequence goes on along the minus strand of PHTZ01000001.1, from coordinate 2,440,693 downwards.
AGTTTTTCCCCTTCCCAAACCGCAATGTGGTCGTTCGTTTCGCGAACAAAAAGTATTTCTCGATGTTTTTTATTGATAGAATCAGGAAAAAGAAGCAAGCGTGTCTCTTCTTGGTCGGCCCCACTTAAATAAAATATATCTCTGTGCTGTTCAAAAGGCAGTACGCTATCTGCACCTATGGGGTAAATATCGTTAGAATTAAAAACCGCTATACTTTTCGGCTGCATTTGAGCCATAAATTTTTTACGGTTTTTAGTGAAAAGTGTATTACTGATCTGCTCGTATTTCATCTAGTTTCTTCGTTTTTTCAAAAATAGCGATTCTACAAAAAATAGTAGTGCGGTATAGACTATAATCCTAAGAAACGATTGGCTTTCTTGTCTAATTTAGGACAAAAAGAAAGAGACCCATTTCTAGGCCTCTTCCTCAATTAAAGTTGGTTATGTTACTCTTGTAGTTTGAGTGAGCGTAACTTTAGTATGGCATAAATTAACAAAATATTAAGTTGATGCGCAATTATGCAGGCTGTTAATTTTAAATTGCCACGCTAAGAATTGTTAACTTTCCTTTGTTAAAAGTACAACAATAGGCACCATGAAGTACCTTTCTTTTTTTCTTGTTCTCTCCCTATACTTTACAGGAACCTCTCAAATTGTACCCACCGGTACAGAACAGGTGAAAAGTGCACTGCTTCAGAAGCAGCGTATGGAAACCGAATCTTTGGTGAAGAATATTCCCCTAAAAAATATCGGGCCGACGGTTATGAGCGGTAGGGTGGTCGATTTAGATGTAAACCCCGAAAATACCATTGAATTTTATGTGGCCTATGCCTCTGGCGGACTCTGGTACACCAATAACAATGGTGCTTCTTTCACTCCGGTAATGGACCAGTCTCAAACCCAAAATTTAGGGGATATTGCGGTCGACTGGCCCTCGGGCACTATTTGGGTCGGTACTGGCGAAAACAACGCTTCACGGTCTTCATACGCCGGCATCGGTATTTTAAAATCGCTTGACAAGGGTAAATCGTGGATGCACATGGGGCTAATGGACTCACATCACATCGGTCGTATCTTAATCAACCCAGAAAACCCTAACGAAGTAGTAGTGGGTGCTACAGGCCATCTTTACTCTTCCAATGAAGAACGAGGTATTTATAAAACTACGGATGGAGGCAAAACTTGGAAAAAAACACTTTTTATTAATTCTGATACCGGAATAATCGATGTGGCCCATGCCCCCAAAAACTTTGATATTATGTACGCCGCTGCTTGGGAAAAAGACCGAAAGGCTTGGGATTTTCTAGGTAGTGGATTCGGGTCTGGCATTTACAAAAGTGTCGATGGCGGCAGTGCATGGAAGAAGATTTCAACAGAGGGCAGTGGTTTCCCCACAGGTTACGGCGTAGGTCGTATTGGTCTGGCCGTTTATGACGAGAACATCGTCTACGCCCTGCACGATAATCAAGACCGTCGCGAAGCATCCGAAGAAAAAGATAAAGACCCTGAGATTCTTTCCGCTTCTGACTTTAAGAAAATGTCAACGTCTGAATTCCTCGAACTAGAGGATAAAAAATTGAATGCATTCCTTAAAAAGAACGGTTTCCAAGAAAAATATCGAGCTGAAAATGTCAAACAACTTATACGAAGTAACGTGGCCAAACCTATAGATTTGGCAAAACACCTTGAAGATGCCAACTCGATGCTTTTCGATACCCCGGTCATAGGCGCCGAGGTGTATCGCAGTGATAATGGCGGCACTAGTTGGGCAAAGCAAAACACCGATTATATCGATGCGCTCTACTACAGCTATGGCTATTATTTTGGTGAAATTCGAGTAGACCCCAACGATAGCGAAAAAGTATATGTAGGCGGTGTGCCCTTATTAAAATCTGCAAATAGCGGAAAAACCTTTACCTCTATAAGTCAAGAAAACGTACACGCCGACCACCATGCCCTATGGATAAACCCAAAAATGCCCGGCCATTTGATCAATGGTAACGATGGTGGCGTGAATATCACCTACGATGATGGAGAAACATGGATAAAAAACAACTCACCGAGCGTAGGTCAGTTTTATGCCATCAACGTAGACCGTCAAGAGCCTTACCATGTTTATGGTGGCTTGCAAGATAACGGTGTCTGGGAAGGTGCTCACAACGCCAAAGAAGACCGCAGTTGGCACCAAATGGGCGAATACCCCTGGAAATCAATCATGGGTGGTGACGGCATGCAAATCGAAATTGACAACAGAGACCACCATACGGTTTATACAGGATATCAATTCGGAAATTACTATCGCCTCGATAGAAAAAACAATAAGAAAAAGTACATTCAACCCAAACACGAGCTTGGTGAGAAACCCTTTCGTTTCAATTGGCAGACCCCTATATCACTTTCTACGCATAATCAAGATATTCTCTATCTAGGCAGCAACAAATTACATCGCTCTTTAAATAAAGGTGACGATTGGGAAACCATTTCCGATGATCTTACCCAGGGAGGTAAAAAAGGTAATGTCGCTTATGGTACCCTCACGACCATTTCAGAATCACCCTTAAAATTCGGACTACTGTATACCGGAAGTGATGATGGACTGGTGCATATTTCGCAAAATGGGGGGGCTGATTGGCAGCTTATTTCGTCTTCGCTACTAAAAAATATGTGGGTGAGTAGGGTGATTGCATCAAAACATAAAAAAGAACGGGTTTATCTAGCTTTAAATGGGTATCGCTGGGACGATTTTACTACCTATCTCTATAAAAGTGACGACTATGGAAAAACTTGGCAAAGCATCGCAGAAAATATTCCTGCTTCATCCGTTAATACGATAATAGAAGACCCTGTCAATGAAAATCTCTTGTTCGTAGGTACCGATAACGGACTTTACCTCTCCTTTAACCAAGGTTCTTCTTGGGAAGCTTTTCAAAATGGTATGCCCAATGTTGCCGTACACGACTTGGCCATACAGCCAGAAGCAAAACACTTACTTGTGGGCACACATGGCAGAAGCATCTACCAAGCAGATATCAAATATTTACAACAAATAACTACTGATATTCTCGATAAGAATCTTGTTGTTTTCGAGTTGGATGACGTTACACACTCTAAAGATTGGGGCAACGCCCCCAGCCCATGGAGCAAGCCTAGTACACCTGGGATCGACGTATTCTTTTACAGTAAAAAAGAACAATCTATAACTGCGGAAATTCAAACCAAAAATGGAGTTACCGTAAGTAGCACCGAAATCAAAGCTGATAAAGGCATGAACATTCTTTCTTATGATCTAGCTTTTTCAAAAGCTGGAAAAGCTGCCTATCTTAAGAAAAACAAAGAAAAGCTTAAAACCGCTAAAGACGGCAAGACCTATTTACCGAAAGGGGATTATCTTGTTCGTATTTCAGGTGACGATAAAACGGAAAAAGAATTCATCGTCAAATAACAAGAAAACGAACGAATACAAAAAAGCCCTTTAAAAGGGCTTTTCTTGTTAAGTAGGTACACTGTTAATTTGGTTACCGATTGGGGTCGGTGTAATATTTTGTAGGTAGAATTTTCGATTTGGGATCGAAATTTTTTCGGTCAAGTTCAAGGGGCGATTTGGGGTCAACACTATCACTTAATTACATTGTAAATCTACGCTGCGCATTCCGACTTTCTAAATTATTGTTGTGAACCGATCCTTTACTGTGGTGAAAAATACAAGGGGTCAATTTTATCGATGAATTGCCCACAAAATCATAGGGCAAAAAAAAATCCTGATATGTTTATCAGGATTTTTTCGATTTGGTTCTTTAAGTATTATGCATGTTGTTCTTCATGCTTACCTTCTTTTACCTCTTCGATCAACTTGCTATTGAATGCAGGTAAATCGTCAGGGTTTCTACTGGTTACGAAACCTTGGTCTACTACTACTTCTTGGTCTACCCAATTAGCACCGGCATTAACCAAGTCGTCTTTAATAGATTTGAACGATGTTAGTTTTCTACCTTCCACTACGCCTGCACTAATTAAAATTTGTGGTGCATGGCATATAGCGGCTACCGGTTTTTCTTGCTTGAAGAAATCACGAACAAAAGTTAGTGCCTTTTCTTCACGTCTAACCAAATCAGGATTGATAACCCCACCCGGCAACATTAATGCATTGTAATCAGATGCGCTTACTTGACCTAATGTTTTATCTACTTTATAAGAATTTGACCAATTTCCATCGGCCCATCCTTTTATTTCACCAGCCTCAAAACTCACAACATCTACTTGAAAGCCTTCTTTCTCCATTGCCTCTTTAGGTGATTTCAATTCACTTTCTTCAAATCCGTTTGTGGCTAATATTGCTACCTTTTTCATATATATATTTTTAAATGATTATTAATTGATTCACTCGCAATATACCATCAATCAAACGCTTCAATTGACGGAATTCAGGGAGATCTTAGCTCGTTTGAAGAGATTGAAGGTGCTCGGTTACTTCGGCCAGGCAACGGCCAAGTTCCTTCTTGATTTCCGTTTCCCAGAATCGAAAGACTTTATAGCCCAAACGTTCCAGTTCTGTATTTACTTCTCTATCACGTTGCATGTTTCGTTCGATTTTGGCAATCCAAAATTCACGATTCGTTTTTATTTTGGGTTTTCGTTCATCCCAATTATGTCCATGCCAATATTCTCCGTCTATGAAAATGGCAGTCTTATACTTTTTTAAAAGGATGTCGGGTTTGCCAATAAGTTTTTTATAGTCTATTCGATACCGGTAACCCGCGGCATACAGAGCTTTTCGAAAGGCAAGCTCAGGCTTGGTGTTCTTACCACGTATCTTGCTCATGATCTTAGAACGTTTTGGAGTGGTGTAGAAGCCCGATTCTTCGTTGAAGCGGGGAACCTTTATACGTTCTTCGGAATACTCTTTTGGCATGTTTTAAAATAACAAAAAATCCCAAACTCTAAATAAAGAGCTTGGGATTGATTTTATCTCAATTAAAAGGAAAGATAACTCGATTTGAGTCTCTTTGCTTAGAATAAATTATCCTTTTACGGTAGCGCTAAGATATTCGCGATTCATACGTGCAATGTTCTCCAATGAAATACCTTTAGGGCACTCAACCTCACAGGCACCGGTATTGGTACAGTTTCCAAAACCTTCCAAATCCATTTGACGAACCATATTCTCAACACGTTCTGTAGCCTCGACCCTACCTTGGGGAAGCAATGCGAACTGAGAAACCTTAGCAGATGTAAACAACATCGCACTGGCATTCTTACAAGCTGCAACACAGGCTCCGCAACCAATACACGTAGCGGCATAGAAAGAATCATCAGCCTTATCTTTTTCTATCGGTGTTGCATTGGCATCAACAGTATTACCAGAGGTATTCACCGATATATAACCCCCTGCTTGTTGTATTCTATCGAAAGCGGTGCGATCGACCACCAAATCTTTGATAACCGGAAAAGCGGTCGCTCTAAAAGGTTCGATTACGATAGTATCGCCATCGTTGAATTTTCTCATGTGCAACTGACAAGTGGTCACCAAACGGTCTGGACCATGTGGCTCACCGTTGATTTGTAACGAACAAGACCCGCAGATACCCTCACGACAGTCATGATCGAACTGTACCGGTTCTTTACCCTTGTTTATAAGATCTTCATTAAGCACGTCTAACATTTCCAAAAAAGACATATCGCCTTCTACACCGTTGATAGTGTAATCGACCATTTCCCCTTTGGTGTTGGCATCTTTTTGACGCCATATTTTTAAGTTTAACTTCATAGTTTTTATTTTAGTTGGGGTTGACTGTTAATAGTAAACTGCTTTCGACAGTGACCATAAACCTTCAACTATAAACTACTTATAACTTCTAGTTTTTAATTCAATATTCTCGTAGACCAAATCTTCTTTGTGAAGAACCGCGTCTTTTGGCTCTCCCTTATATTCCCAAGCAGATACGAATTTAAAGTTCTCATCGTCACGAAGGGCCTCACCTTCTTCGGTTTGGTATTCTTCCCTGAAATGACCACCACACGATTCTTGTCTGGTCAATGCATCTTTAGCAAAAAGTTCACCCAACTCCAAGAAATCGGCCACTCGACCCGCTTTCTCCAATTCGGCGTTCATACCATCTGTACCACCCGGAATTTTTACATTCTCCCAGAAATCGGCCCTTAAAGCAGATATTTCTACAATTGCTTCTTCAAGACCTTGGGCGTTTCTTGCCATTCCGCATTTATCCCACATAATTTTTCCCAATTTCTTATGGTAATAATCAACGGAATGCTGCCCCTTTGCGGACATTAGTTTATTGATACGGTCTTTTACTTCTTTCTCAGCATATTCAAACTCGGGCGAATCTGTAGAGATAGCACCGGTTCTAATATCGTTCGAGAGGTAATCACCAATAGTGTACGGAAGCACGAAATAACCATCTGCCAGACCTTGCATTAATGCAGAAGCCCCTAAGCGGTTCGCACCGTGGTCGCTGAAATTCGCCTCACCGGCACAATAGCAACCCTCAATGGTCGTCTGTAAGTTGTAATCTACCCAAAGACCGCCCATAGTATAGTGTACAGCTGGGTAAATCATCATTGGCGTCTCATACGGATTCTCATCTACGATTTTCTCGTACATCTGAAAAAGGTTTCCGTATTTGGCTTCGATAATGTCTTTACCTAATTGGGTGATAGTTTTGCTATCGGCATTTTTCATGCCTCTGGTCAAGGCTTCTTCTTTACCGTAACGCTGAACTGCAGAAGCAAAATCCAAATAAACGGCTTCTCCTGTTTTGTTTACTCCGAAACCGGCATCACAACGTTCTTTCGCGGCTCTCGATGCAACATCACGCGGCACCAAGTTTCCGAACGCTGGGTAACGTCTTTCCAAGTAGTAATCTCTATCTTCTTCTTTTAACTGGGTAGGCTTTAATTTTCCTTCACGAATGGCTTGTGCATCTTCAATTCTCTTTGGTACCCAAATACGCCCATCATTACGCAACGACTCAGACATCAAGGTCAATTTAGATTGATGGTCGCCTGAAACCGGAATGCATGTAGGGTGAATTTGTGTAAAGCATGGGTTAGCAAAGAAAGCTCCCCTTCGATGCGCTCGCCACGCCGCCATTACATTACTTCCCATAGCGTTGGTTGAAAGAAAGAACACATTTCCGTAACCGCCAGTAGCCAAAACTACGGCATGTGCCGAATGTCGTTCTATTTCACCGGTAACCAAATTACGGGCAATGATACCTCTGGCCTTTCCATCCACCAAAACCATATCCATCATTTCATGACGGTTGTAAGGCTTGATCTTACCTCTATTGATCTGTCGGTTCATAGCCGAGTAAGCACCCAATAGCAATTGTTGCCCTGTCTGGCCTTTGGCATAGAATGTTCTAGATACCAAAACCCCTCCGAACGAACGGTTATCTAAAAGACCCCCGTAATCTCTTGCGAATGGAACACCTTGTGCTACACATTGGTCAATGATATTTGCCGATTCTTCAGCCAAACGGTGAACGTTGGCCTCACGTGAGCGATAATCGCCCCCTTTGATCGTATCGTAAAAAAGGCGGTAGGCGCTATCGCCATCACCTTGGTAATTTTTTGCCGCGTTGATGCCCCCTTGAGCTGCAATGGAGTGCGCCCTACGAGGAGAATCTTGATAACAGAATGTTTTTACATTATAGCCCAGCTCGGCCAAAGTCGCTGCGGCCGAACCCCCTGCAAGACCTGTACCTACAACGATAATATCTATATTACGCTTGTTGGCAGGGTTAACCAGGTTGATTTTGTTCTTATGCTTAGTCCATTTTTCGGCCAACGGCCCTGATGGAACTTTAGAATCCAATATGCCCATATTAATGTGTTATTGGGTTAAGATGATGGTAAACTGCAATAAATATGAACCCCAAAGGAATACCTATCGCGTAGATTTTAGTAAAAGTCTGTATTGCCGGAGTGTATTTGTTGTTCACCCCCATACTCTGAAAAGAAGAGGCAAAGCCATGCCATAGGTGCAAAGACAACAACACAAAGGATATTACGTAAATAACAGTACGCCAGAAAGGCTCAAACTTTTCTACGGTTTCTTGATAATATCGCGTAGGGTCTTCGGCATTGCCCGCTATGTATTTGTAATCCATTTCATGGATCCAAAAATCATAAAAATGAAGACCAAGAAATGCCAAAACGACAAGACCGGTAATGATCATGTTTCTCGACATCCAAGAGGCATTGGCGCCACCACTGTATTTCTTGTACTTAATCGCCCTAGCCTTGTTGTTTTTAATCTCTAAGGCAATACCCATAACAAAATGCACAATAACCCCAGCAATCAATATCGGCTGAAGAATAAACTGCACTAACCCATTATAACCCATAAAATGTGACCACTCATTGAAAGTGTCGGGAGCTATAACAGAAGTTACGTTAATGGTAAAGTGTTGGGCCAGAAAGAAGACCAAAAAAAGACCCGATAAGGCCATTACGACTTTTCGGGCTATCGAAGATTTTATCAATCCGCTCATTATAATGTATCAATTAGTTTTTAGACGGTCTACAAAATTAGGGTATAGGCTTGGCTTTAACAAACTTTACAACTCTTTACTCAGGTATTTAGACCCATTTTAAGGAAGTGAAATATCTTGTTTGAACTTCGGATTCCAAAATCGATATCTGATCCGATTTTTCTTGAATAAGATAAAACTAAAAATACAAATTCATTTTCATTATCAGTGAGTTGTAAAGCTAAAAACAAGCTCCTCAATTTTTTAGTATAACTTTCTTAACAAATTGTATTTTTAGCATTCGAAAACTTAAACCCCTTTCAGCAAGATGGATATTGGCTTACTATCGGTAAGTAATAGTGTTTATTCTACACAACGGATAGCCGAAGAGGCCAAAAACCTTGGCCATTACATAGAGCAAATCGATCATACCCAATGCTCGGTAAAGCTCGGAGGCCCTAAGCCTGAAATCTATATAAGGGAAGAGAATATCACCAACGAATTTGACGCCATCATTCCCAGAATAGGTGCGAAAGTTACACGCCATGGGGTCGCCATAGTAAAGCAATTTGAAATTAATGGGGTTTTCAGTGCCGCACGATCTTTAAGTATCGCAAGGGCACGAAATAAAGTGCGTACCCTTCAAGTAATGTCGCAGAAAGGTATACCTGTACCCGAAACTCTTTTCTCGATCAACCCCCATAATATCGAGGAACAAATCGAGATTTTAGGGGGCGCACCGGTCATCATTAAAATTCAAGAGGGCACCCACGGACTCGGGGTTATACTTGCCGAATCGAAAAAATCGGCGAAATCGATTATTGATACTTTCTATAAAATGGACACCAGCATTCTTCTTCAGAAATATATTGAGGAAAGTAACGGTGAAGACATTCGAATTTTGGTCGTTGGCGATAAGATAGTAGCGAGCATGAAGCGTACCAGTGCCCTCGAAGAATTTAGATCCAATGTACATCGTGGAGGTACTACCGAAAAAGTGAAATTGTCAAAAAAAGAGAAAGAAATAGCCCTTGGTGCCGCCAAACACATTGGTCTTGGTGTGGCAGGTATAGATTTAATACGTTCTAAAAACGGTCCGTTACTTATAGAGGTCAATGCATCACCAGGTTTGAGAGGTATAGAAGCTGCGACAGGAGTTAATGTAGCGAAAGAAATTATCCTCTACTTAGAGCGCAATTGTAGCAAAAGAAGATGGAAGTAGAAACCAACAAAAATATTACCATCGGTGGAACAACGGTAAAACCCGGACAACACAAATTGGTGCAAATCGGCATTGATCGTTTACCAACCGGAACGATGATCGACATACCGGTGTATGTATTCAATTCAAAAAAACCAGGGCCTACCATTTTAATACAGGCAGGGCTGCACGGTGATGAAATTAACGGAATTGAAATTGTTCGTCGCCTGCTAGCCGAAAAACAACTCAATATTATAAAAGGCGCAGTTATAGCGGTACCCATTCTCAATATATTCGGATTTATACATTTCTCTAGAGATGTACCTGACGGTAAAGATGTGAACCGCAGTTTTCCGGGCACCAAATCTGGGTCGATGGCGAGTCGCATAGCCTATCATTATACTTCAGAAATACTTCCGCATGTCGATATGGGCATCGATTTACATACGGGAGGAGGTCAACGGCACAATTACCCGCAGATACGTTTTACCGAAGAAGATGAAAATAGCGCCCGATTGGCGGAAATTTTCAATGCCCCAATTTCTTTTCCTTCATCCTTAATTAAGGGTTCGTTTCGTAATGCCGCTTATAGAATGAACAAACCCATGATTGTGTACGAAGCAGGTGAAAGTATGCGTTTTGATGATTACTCGATTTTAGAGGGAACAAAAGGTATTTTAAATGTTCTCGAGCATTTTGAAATGTTGCCCCCTTCGGATAATGCGAATTTAAATGATAAAGTTTCTGTTCGTCTTCAGAATAGAAAATGGCTTCGTGCACCCACCGCCGGAATGTTCATTCCCAAAATTACGAACGGAAGTGAAATCAAAAAGGGACAAATTATTGGTATTGTCTCAGACACTTTTGGCAGGCGAACAAAGAATATTAAAGCTCCGTTCGACGGAGTGGTTTTCTGCATTAACCACCAAGCTGTAATCAACCAAGGGGAAGCTCTATTTCATGTAGGCATGCGAAATTGAGGAGTGTTTAAGACATTTAGCCCCAACAATTATCATTGTCAACCAAGAAATAAACCGACCTGGCGGTCGGTTTCAGATTCATGACAATTGATAAGCTGCTAATATTTGCTGTTTACCTGATTTACTCATTCGATAATCTAGAGAAAAGAATTGAGCCAATCACCCCAGTTGCAACCAAACCGACCAGCTGGTCTGTTTTCAAAAAAGCTCAAAAAACTTAGGTTTAACTTTCCATATTCTCCAATTGAATGGAAAGAGCCCTTGTAGATAGCTGAACTTCTATCAATGAAAGTATCAAAGACACCATTAGCGCAAGAAGGCTAATACCAAAAATCAGGTTGGCCCAAAAAGTCAGTTCTATGTAAATTAATGACATGGTAATAACCGCCAGCAGAAAACTGAAGATGGCGGTGGCCTGCATATTTTTAATAATGGATAAACGTTTTCGAAGCTGTTTAACTTGAAGGGCTATTGCAGCAGATTCCGTTTCTTGATATTTCTGGTGCAGTTGCCGAATCAATGCCGCTATGGCCAAATATCTAGCATTATAGGCCAGCATTGTCAATGAAATTGCCGGAAAGAGTAATGCAGGTATGCTTAGCGTGAGCTCCATTGTTTAATCGAATTTTACTGAACTCGATTTGTCAGCCGTTGGAAAGTTTTCTGGTATTTCTTGAGTTACCTTACCCGTAGCCGCCCATTCTGAACCTCGAAGCATACTGGTCATAAAACCTACACTTTCAACCGAGTAATCGGCATGGCCCATAATGTTGTGAAAAATACGCCCTTTACCATAATTCAATACCATTAATGCTGGCTCATGCCTTCCCGTACCTTTTTGCTCTTCTGCGGAATAGGCGGTGGCCAATATTTCCATATTTTCAGCTGGACCTCGTAACCTGTCATACAGCTCATCTTTGGTTTGAAGCCATTTTTTCGGCATGCCTTTGGTTATCGGGTGGTTCGAATTTCGAATTTGAATTTGGTATTCGTGTTGTGGACCATGAGAACCCGCCTTTCCGGCAGTATTATCTCTAATTAGTTTACCGTTATCATCATAAAACACATACGGGCCAACTTTCTCGGTTCGGTCGCCCCATCCACCAATACCAATCATTTGATTATAAGCTTCCCACTCGGGAAAGGAGTTATCGGCTGCATGAAAAACTACGAGTCCGCCACCTTTTTTAATAAATTTCTCAAAATCTTTCTTGGTTTTCTCGGGCCATGGGGCTGCATTCCATCCAAAATTGCAGATTACCAAGTCATATGCTGAAAAGTCAGGACTATAATCTGGGTCGGCCTTGGGTTCTTTCGTCGCCTCTGTCTCATCCATTCCTATAATGGTATAATCAGAAAGAAATTCTTCTCCCTTCCAAGTAAAGGCAGATCTTTCCACATCTACGGTAAAAAGACCTGATTTTTCCATTTCCATCTTTAACATATACGTGATTTTAGGCCAGTGCTCATGGTTGTTCTGACCATCTACAATCAGGGTCTTTATTTTATCCTTCGACATATTTTTATTTGATTGGGAAAAAGAAGGCACGCTCAGCAAGGGTATCGATATAAGCGATAATATAATTTTAAGTGTTCTCATAATTAGATTTTGTTCTATAAATATAAGTGATTCAGATGAAGTAAAAACTATCTTCAACATTGTTGTAAATTGATGCCTACTACAAATACAAAAAATGAAATCTCAAATTTTACAATCAAAATCGAAACTTCCCGATGTCAAGACCACCATTTTTACCACCGTGGGCAACTTGGCAAGAAAACATAAGGCCATTGATCTCTCGCAGGGCTTCCCAAATTTCGAAGCAGACCCAAAACTAATGCAGTTGGTTACACAAGCTATGAAGCAAGGCCACAATCAATATGCTGCCATGCAAGGTTATTATGGCCTAAGAGAGGTTATCTCAGAAAAAATAGAACAGTTGCATGGCCGAAGTTATGATATAGAAAGTGAAATAACAGTTACCGTTGGTGCCACGCAGGCCATCTTTACCGCAATTACCGCTTTCGTTCACCCTGGTGATGAGGTTATTGTGATGAAACCTGCTTATGACTGCTATGAGCCGGCCATTGCACTTAATGGAGGAAAAGCGGTTTATGTTCAATTGAATGCTAATAATTACAAGGTTGATTGGGAGGAATTTCGGAACAAAATAACCTCAAAAACACGCATGGTAGTTTTAAATACCCCACACAACCCAAGCGGAAAAATTATCACCAAAGACGATATGCTTCAATTACAGGATATTTTACGAGATACAAACATACTTTTGGTAAGTGACGAGGTCTATGAGCATATTGTTTTTGACGGATGTGAACACCAAAGTGCCTCACGTTTTGACGACTTGGCCCAACGTAGTTTTATTTGTGCTTCTTTCGGGAAGACCTTTCATGTTACGGGTTGGAAAATGGGATATTGCGTAGCCCCTAAAGATTTGATGCACGAGTTTAGAAAAACCCATCAATTTGCAGTCTTTTGTGTTGACCACCCCACCCAAAGAGCCATGGCAGAATATCTGAAAAATGAAGAACATTATATGCAGCTCAACGACATTTACCAAGAAAAACGAGATATCTTTTTGAGTTCGCTAAAAACTTCAAGGTTTAAGTTCAAGCCTTCTGAAGGCACTTATTTTCAGTTGTTAGACTATACCGAAATATCAAATGAAAAAGATGAAGACCTAGCCCTGCGTTTGATAACAGAAAATAAATTGGCCTGTATTCCTATTTCGTCTTTTAATATGAATAATCGCCAAGATGGGGTCTTGCGTTTTTGTTTTGCCAAAAAAAGGGAAACTTTAGAAAAGGCCGCTGAAATTTTATGTCAGCTGTAATGTTTTAATCTAATTTGTAGCGCATCAACCAATCGGTTTGCTTATCACTACCTATAATATACGGGTGTGTGCCGAACTTTGAAAAGCCATAGTTTTGATAGAACTTAATGGCGTCGGTGTTCTTTTCCCAAACCCCGAGCCAAATAAGGCCCTTTCTTTTTTCTATAGCCAAGTTCTTGATCTTCTCGAGCAACCATTTTCCAATTTTTTGACCCTGAAAAGCTTCTAAAACATAGATGCGTTCAAGTTCAAGAGCTTCTGGATCTTTTATATCGGTCTGCGCCTGACCTTCATTAATTTTAATGTATCCGGCGAGCTTATCATCCTTATAAACAAAAAAGAAAGCTGAATCGTTATTTGACAATTCTTTGGAGAGCACTTCTTCCGAGAAAGCAGAATCTATATAGGTTTTGAAATCTTCCGGATTGTTTTGCTCCTCAAAAGCATCAACAAACGTTTTTCTAGAAATATCAACTAAGATTTTTAGCTCGTCGGAAGTGCATATTTTAAGCGATAGCGCCATATTAGGGTATTGTAACCCTTAAATTTAAAAAAATGGACAAATAAAAAGAGCAACCTTTGGGGAAGTTGCTCTTTTTCAAATGTTTTTCAAAAAGGTATTATAACATAAATAGCTTTTTGGTCAGCATAACGATTCCGCTAAAGAATTCGTTTCGGTACACTTGAATATCTTCTTGTGTTTGATTCATTTGGGCTTCCATAGTCTGTAGGTTTAGTTCAAAAATATGATTCGGTTCGGGACTCGTGGTCTTTGCAATTAATAACAATATAAAAGTACACTTGATACCCGAAGGAATAAAATTCTTGTTGTGAACCTACTTTAAAATGTTGTGAAAATTATGAATGGCCAATTTTATCGACGTACGACATTGACCAATCTTTCTGTCGGAACCATGTGAAAGGTTTCAAATGACCATTTCAGGTATATCACCATCTACAATCAATGTACCTTCGGTCGCCCCTTGAATTTCTTCGACAGTGATGCCCGGCGCACGTTCCTTTAAAATAAATCCGTCAGCTGTAACCTCAAGTACCGCAAGGTTGGTGACAATCTTGGTAACGCAGCCCACTCCCGTAAGGGGTAAACTGCATTTTTTTAGAAGTTTTGATTGTCCCGCTCGGTTGGTATGCATCATAGCCACTATTATATTTTCTGCGGATGCCACTAAATCCATAGCGCCACCCATACCTTTGACCATTTTTCCAGGTATCTTCCAATTGGCGATGTCACCGTTTTCAGCAACTTCCATAGCACCTAAAATGGTAAGATCAACGTGTTTGCCCCGAATCATTCCAAAGCTGGTTGCCGAGTCGAAAAAAGAAGCGCCCGGCAAGGTCGTAATCGTCTGTTTTCCTGCATTAATAATATCAGCATCTTCTTCACCCTCAAACGGAAAAGGGCCCATGCCCAAAACACCATTTTCACTTTGAAATTCAACATCGATATCGTCTCTGACAAAATTAGCCACCAATGTGGGTATGCCTATACCTAAGTTAACGTAATAGCCATCTTTTACCTCTTTGGCAATTCGTTTTGCAATTCCGTTTTTATCTAACATAATGGTTTATTTGAAAATGGATTGATTTGAAAATATGACAATTACGATTTTTTACTTGTTGATATAATTTTTGAAATAATTAAAATCGTAGAATTTAAATTCTTCATCAAGCTTTCTTTCGGATTTGGATAAAACTCCGAAGAATTACATATCTCAAGCCAATACTTAAGTTCATCTGCTTCTTTAGCTGAAATTTTAAATTTATGAATAAAGTCTAATTTACTTTCTGCGTTTTGAGCCTCTCTGATATTTGCACCTATCGAAGTTCCACTTCTGAAAATTTGCGAGGCCATTTCAAAGCGATTATCAGCCCTAATTTTTTCTGAAAATGTCACGACTTCAAGAGCTAAGTCAAAAGTCAATTTTACAATTAAATTCTCTTGTCGTTTCTCATCTTCAAATTGAGTAATTTCCAAATTGTATTATGACCTTTCTCTAACGGTACGCTGTTCAATTCTTTTCTCGTAATTTTTACCCTGAAATATTCGTTGTACGAAAATACCCGGTACATGAATCTGATTGGGGTCTAATTCTCCGGCAGGTACTAGCTCCTCTACTTCGGCAACGGTAATATTGGCCGCCCCACACATACACGGATTAAAGTTTCTCGCCGTTCCTTTAAAAATAAGATTACCGGCTTCGTCACCTTTCCAAGCTTTAACAAAAGAGAAATCGGCTTTAAAGGCTTCTTCTAAAACGTACATTTTACCGTTAAATTCTCTGGTTTCTTTACCCATCGCAACTTCGGTACCGTAGCCCGCCGGTGTATAAAATGCGGGGAAACCTGCCTGTGCCGCTCGACATTTTTCGGCCAAAGTACCTTGCGGAGTCAACTCGACCTCCAATTCGCCACTAAGCATCTGACGTTCAAATTCTTCATTTTCACCCACATAAGAAGATATCATTTTCTTTATTTGATGTTTTTGTAACAGAAGTCCTAAACCAAAATCATCAACTCCCGCATTATTAGAAATGCATGTTATTTCTTTTACACCGATTCTTACCAATTCAGCGATGGCATTTTCAGGAATTCCGCAGAGACCAAAACCACCTAACATAAAGGTCATATCATCTTTTACGCCCTGTAGGGCCACTTGAACACCATCTACCTTTTTTGAAATCATACTGTTTGCCTTGAAAGATTTACGTTGTGTTCAATTTACAATTTTATAAACAAAAAAGCCCCTGACTTTTTAAAAAGCCAAGGGGCGTTATTATTATTTTTTAAAAGGTCGTTTAGAAGTTGATGTCTTCTAAATCATCTTCAGGTTCTATATCATTTTCCTCTTTATCTTCTTCAACAATACTACAATCGACCCTAATAGAAAGATTTTCAGGTTTCTCGAAAGCACCGTCTGAAATACCCAAATCTTCATTCTCGTAGTTCTTTTTCATATACATACCCCAAATAGGCAAGGCCATAGAAGCACCCTGACCATAGGTAATCGATTTAAAATGTACAGACCTATTTTCGCCGCCTACCCAAACACCTGTGACAAGGTTAGGCACCATACCCATGAACCAACCATCACTTTGGTTTTGAGTGGTACCCGTTTTACCCGCAATAGGGTTCGTAAAACCGTAAGGGTAACCAGTAATTATTTCTTTATACTCCGTTGCGTTCTTTTGATAACTATGTCGTAATCTCGTGCCTGAGCCCCCATGAGTAACACCCTCCATAAGATTAACCATGGCGTAAGCTACATCTTTACTAAGCACATCTTTTGTCTCAGGAACGTACTCATAGAGCACCGTTCCGTTTTTATCTTCTATACGGGTAACCATTACCGGTTTAACGTATACACCTTGATTGGCAAAAGCACCATAGGCCCCCACCATTTCATATACATTAAAATCTGGCGTACCTAGAGCAATGGATGGTACTTCAGGAATTTCTCTCGTAAGTCCTAAATTCTTCACAATCGACACCACGGATCGGGGGCCTACTCTGTCTATTAGCTGTGCCGTGACCGTATTGACCGAATTCGCCAAGGCATCTTTTAGCGTGTACATTTTACCAGAATACTGCCCCACAGCATTTTTTGGGCACCAGGACTCTGGGTTACCATGTTTATGGGCCTCTATACAGTACTGGGTATCGGGCAATTCGTCACAGGGCGATAACCGCAACTGGTCAATTGCCGCGGCATAAACAAAAGGTTTAAAAGTGGAACCAGCTTGTCGTGACCCTTGAATAACATTATCATATTGAAAGTGTCGATAATCTATACCGCCAACCCATGCCTTAACATGGCCTGTTTGAGGCTCCATAGACATCATGGCCGCCCTTAGAAAAGTCTTATAATAACGGATTGAATCCATAGGTGTCATAATCGTATCGCGCTCACGGCCATCACTGTTCCAATCAAAAACGGTCATCTCCGTTTTTTTGGTAAACGAGGCCCGTATATCTTTTTCCGATTTACCCTCATCTTTCATTTTACGCCATCGGGGGGAGCTCTTCATTGCCCTTTCCATAATGGAATTAATCTCCGATTTATCCAAATCGAGAAAGGGTGCAGTAGGGTTTCTATCAGGTGTATTTTGATGAAAGAATTCAGCCTGAAGCTTTGTCATATGCTTACGCACGGCATCTTCGGCATTGGCCTGCATGCGAGAATCGATTGTAGTGTAAATTTTGAGTCCGTCTAACCAAAGACTCCACTTGTCACGACCACCTTCAAGTGCCGGTTTTGGGTTTTTGGAAATCCAATCGTTCATAAAACCCTGCAGATACATTCTAAAATAAGTCGCTAGACCCTCTCTATGCGATTCCGGATTGTAATTAATATCCATTTTCAATGCCTGCAATGAATCTTTCTCCTTTTCGGTGATATAATCATATTTCGCCATCTGGCCCAACACTGTATTTCTACGATTGGTCACCAATTCTTCTCTTCGAATCGGATTGAAATAAGAGGAGTTTTTAAGCATGCCCACCAGCACTGCCGATTCTTCGACCTTGAGCTCTTGAGGTTCTTTACCGAAATAGATTTTTGCCGCTGATCTGATACCATCCGCATTGTTCAAAAAATCGTACTGATTAAGGTACATGGCAATAATTTCCTCTTTGGTATACTGCCGTTCTAGGCGAGTTGCCAGAACCCATTCCATGATTTTCTGACGAATGGCCTCAACTTTATTTTTCGAACGTACACCAACGAACAACTGTCTTGCCAACTGTTGGGTAATGGTACTTGCCCCACCTTTACTGCCTAAATAAGCAAGGGCTCGCATAAAACCGTAAGCATCGATACCTGAATGGCTATAAAAGCGTGCATCTTCAGTGGCAATCAAAGCGTTTACCAAATTGTTCGGAAGACTATCGTAGGGCACTGGGGTGCGGTTATCATCCAAATAAAATTTACCAAGAGTCTTTCCGTCAGAAGAAATAATTTCAGTAGCTAAATTGGTCTGTGGGTTTTCGAGGTATTCGTACTCTGGCATATCAATGCCCAAAAGCCCCCAAGAGGCCAGTAGAAAAATGAGTGCCACGGTAAGCACCCCTCCCACAAATAGGATCCAGAACCATTTGATGTATTTGAAAAACCCTGTAGTCGGCTTTTTCTTTTTAGCAGCCTTTGCCATATTCTATTAATTACTTTTTTCTATTTGGAAACCTACATCTGTAATACCCTTAAGGTTTTCAACACCGTTTACGCTACCATTCTTACGCATGGCATGCGATAAACTTAAATTATATACGCCAGAGCCGGGGAAAACGATGTTTTCCCTATACCATAATTTATTTTCTTTAATGCTACCATACCCCTTGCCCAGCCAAGTGCCGTCAGGCAATGCCATTTCATACTCTAAGGTATCTTTCACGGTTTCGCCGTTCGGGAATTCAAGTTCGGCAATTAAAAATAAGTTGTTATATGGAAATGAAGCATCATTACGAACCGTAATGAACATGTTGTGCTTTTGAACGGTATCAAGTTTTTCAAAAGTAAATTGGTAGATGCTATCTTTGTTCCAAGCACCGTTATCGGTAGCTCGAAATTCTGATTTGATTAAATTATCGTTGCAGGAAAAAAGTAAGACTGTCGCACAAATAGCGCCCCAATATTTACCCATTATTTTGTCGCCTTTTATTGTTGTTTCTCCTCTTCTTGTTTCGTTGACCGCTTTGATTTTTTTGGTTGTTCTGAGTTTTGGAATCGGCATTACCGTTACCACCACTGTCATTGGTTTTTTGTTTATTGCGGTTACGCTTTCTATTTCTTGACTTTTTGGGCCTATCAAAACGTGTCAAGCTATCTTGACCCACCACATTCTCGAATACCTTTTCTTCTTTAACGAAGTTATCGACCGTATATTCCTCTAAGCTGGCAACTTTTTCTTTTTTCTTGTTCTTTTGAAGAATTTCGATCACTTGGTCTTTCGATAACACATGCCAATTCGATGGGTCATCTTTGTAAGAGAACCAAAGCATCTCTTTAAAAATATCGGTCTTTTGGCAAAAGGCCAACCCTTTTTCGGTAAAAAGCTTAGTGTCTTGGGAAGGAAAATCTTTCAATGCCTCGAGGTACATATCTAGCTCATAGTTGAGGCAACATTTCAGCTTTCCGCATTGACCGGCCAGTTTCTGTGGGTTCAAAGACAGTTGCTGATATCGCGCCGCCGAGGTAGAAACAGATCTGAAATCGGTAAGCCAGGTCGAGCAACAAAGTTCACGGCCACATGAGCCGATACCACCCAAACGCTGCGCTTCTTGACGATAACCAATTTGTCGCATCTCGATACGAATACCGAAAGCTTTGGCCATATCTTTGATCAACTGCCTAAAATCGACCCGTTCTTCAGCGGTGTAAAAAAATGTGGCCTTAGACCCGTCGCCTTGAAATTCAACATCAGAAATTTTCATCTGAAGTTTAAGAATAATGGCAATTTCACGCGCCCGCTTTTTTATCTCTTCTTCTCTGTCACGACATTTCTGCCACTTGTCGATATCGCTTTGAGATGCTTTACGGTACACCTTAGGAAGCGCTTCATCTTTGAAGTCTACCTTTTTACGTTTCATCTGTACTTTGACCAATTCACCGACCAGAGTGACCATACCGATATCGTGACCGGATTGGGCCTGTGTCGCTACGACATCACCAATAGAAAGGGAAAGGTTTTCAGTATTCCGAAAAAACTCTTTTCGACTGTTCTTAAAACGGACTTCTACACAATCAAAAGGTTTTTGGCCACTAGGAAGCGACATGTTGGAAAGCCAATCAAAGACCGTTAATTTATTACAACCATCGGTACCACAAGTTCCGTTATTCTTGCATCCACGAGGTTGTCCGTCCTTACCGGTCGAACAACTGCTACAGCCCATATTTTATATCTTGATCCCGATTATTTCGAAGGGAATATCGGGAAGGGGTTCATATTAAATTTACATGTAAAGGTATCAAATTTTTAACTCGTTGTGAAGAAAGTTAAGTATTCAAGTAAGCTATTGCTTAAACTTTAAAACCTCAGAACGACCTTTCTTAAAAATTTTATTGCTTGCACCTCTACCTTTTCTCAGTTTTTTCTGCTCTTCAAAGGGTAGCGCATTCACCTCTTTACAGGGGTCAGAACAACAATTGTCCATTTTTGAACCACATTCTTCACATTGAATAAAAAGTAAATGGCAAGCCTCATTGGCACAGTTCACATGCGTATCACAAGCCTTACCGCATTGATGACATTGCGCGATAACATCTTCAGAAATACGTTCACTCCTACGGTGGTCGAAAACAAAATTTTTACCCAAGAATTTATTTTCAAGGTTTTTGCTTTCGACTTGCCTTGCGTAATCAATGATACCGCCCTCTAATTGATAAACCTGCTTGAAACCTTTGTATTTATAGTAGGCGCTGGCTTTTTCACATCGTATACCACCGGTGCAATACATGACCAGCTTCTTGTCTTCTTTATGATTTTTTAGGTCTTTTTCAATAATATCCAAAGAGGCTCTAAAGGTATCGACATCTGGGGTAATCGCATTTTTAAAGTGACCTATTTCACTTTCATAATGGTTACGCATATCGACCAAAATCGTATCGGGGTCTTCTAGCAACTCATTAAATTGTTCAGCACCAACGTGAATTCCTTTGTCCGTTACATCAAAAGAATTGTCGTTAAGTCCGTCAGCTACAATCTTTTTTCTGACCTTGACTTTTAACTTCAAAAAAGAAAGATTGTCTTGCTCAATGGCTATGTTCAGGCGTACATTTTCTAAAAAAGAGATGCTATCTAAATGCACTTTAAAAGATTCGAAATTCTCAGCAGGAATCGATAGTTGAGCATTTATACCTTCGTGGGCCACATAAATACGGCCTAAAACGTCAAGTTCGTTCCATGTAATGAAAAGATGATTTCTAAAAATTTCAGGGTTGCCAATGTGTGCATATTGATAGAAAGAGATAGTCAGGCGATCTTGCCCGGCTTCTTCGATAAGCGCAGCTCTTTCCTTAGCACTTAAAGTATTGTACAGTTGCATGCTATACGAACGATTTTAAGTTATTTAAAGGATTCAAAAATTGGTTGCAAAACTAACCAATTCAAGGCTTTAAACCAATAAAAAAGAGCCCCGATAGACTATCAAGGCTCTTTATCGGCCATTCCGTTCATCTTCTTCATAGCATTCTTTCGAAAACACAATAAAGGAAGTGGCCATCGTTGCTCCCAACACTAAATGGGAAATGATGTTTGAGTTAGTTCCCGATAAATCGGAATAGTGTTTACAGTATAGATGACATTAACTTAAAAAGGTTGCGTAAAGCGGAAGAAATTTTATTAAAATCGTGCCAATCCCAATAAACAGCAAGGCCATAGAAAATGTAGTAGATGACTGGTTTAATGCAAAAAGAAATGGTAATTTAGCGTCCCTAATTTGAAAAATATGAGCTCGGAATCGGAAAAAGACGCTAAACTTAAAGCACTAAAATTAACGCTAGATAAACTAGATAAAACCTACGGCAAAGGAGCCGTAATGAAAATGGGTGATAGCGTGGTCGCAGATGTAGAGGTGATACCATCTGGGTCTCTTGGTCTTGATATTGCTTTAGGCGTTGGTGGTTATCCGCGAGGTAGGGTGATTGAAATATATGGTCCGGAATCATCGGGTAAAACGACCTTAACCCTTCACGCTATGGCCGAAGCGCAAAAAAAAGGAGGCATAGCCGCTTTCATTGATGCGGAACATGCTTTTGACCGTTTTTATGCTCAAAAATTAGGGGTCGATATCGACAATCTAATTATATCCCAGCCTGATAATGGAGAACAAGCGCTCGAAATTGCAGATAACCTTATTCGCTCAGGCGCTATAGATATTGTGGTCATTGACTCCGTTGCGGCTCTGACCCCAAAAAGTGAAATTGAAGGTGAAATGGGCGATTCAAAAATGGGCCTACATGCTCGATTGATGTCTCAGGCCCTTCGTAAACTGACGGGGTCGATCAGTAAAACACATTGTACAGTTATCTTCATTAACCAATTGCGTGAAAAAATTGGGGTAATGTTCGGTAATCCGGAAACAACCACTGGTGGTAACGCCTTAAAATTTTATGCCTCTGTACGATTAGATATTAGAAGGTCGACGCAAATAAAAAATACCGACGGTGATGTTCAAGGTAATAAAACCCGCGTGAAAGTAGTAAAGAACAAAGTGGCACCACCTTTTCGAACTACAGAATTCGACATTATGTACGGGGAGGGAATATCTAAAGTTGGTGAAATCATCGATTTAGGAGTTCAGTATGAAATTGTCAAGAAAAGTGGTTCTTGGTTCAGCTATGGCGACACAAAACTAGGGCAAGGTAGAGATGCTGTTAAATCTCTTTTGCTAGACAACCCTGAGCTTTTAGAAGAATTGGATGGCAAGATCAGGGAAGCTATTGGAGCCTTAGCAGAATAGGCATGGCATGCCATTTAGTTTCAGCTTTTTTTTGAATTTTCGTATTTCAACGTCTAATCAACTTCAATTCTACTAAAGAGAAGTTAATTTTGAAACCCTAACACCCGAAAAACGCAACCATTGCGTCTTTTTTTCATCTATTGAAAAAAATTGACGTGTTATGAAGCGATTGTATTATCTTTTATCTTCGGCAGCCATTGCCGTAGGTTTCGCCTCTTGTAGTTTAGATGATGATGGAGCCAATTTTCATTATGCTCCCCTAGAAATTGTTAATGCTCAAGTACCTGATACCTTTGAATATGGCCAGATTTATAATATTAGCGTAGATTTATTACGACCAGATGACTGCACATTGGCAGATCGATTTGATGTAAGGCAATCAACGACTGATTCGACGAACGTTAGAACAGTTTCTCATATTGGTATCGTTCTAGACAATGATACTTGTGAAGAAATAGCAGAAGAAATTACGGACTCGTTTCAATTTGAAGTGATTTATACCAAACCTTATATTTTTAAATTTTATACCGGGAACAATGAGAATGGAGACCCTGAATTTATAGAAGTCGAGGTACCGGTGAAATAACATCCCATTTTCCGAATTTAATAATCTAACCAGAAAATTGAGTCTAGAAGAGCTCATAAAAAACTGTAAAAAAGGAAATAGGCAGGCCCAAGAACAACTGTACAGGAACTACTCCAAAACATTGTTCGGTATCTGCCTCAAGTACTCACGCAACAAAGCGGAGGCTGAAGACAACCTTCATGACAGTTTTATGGTGATTTATGAAAAAATCGGGCAATTTAAATCGAAAGGTTCGTTTGAAGGTTGGCTCAAGCGTATCACGGTAAACACTGTATTGCAGAAGTACAGAAAAGAAGAATATATGACCTTGGTCACCGACAACACTGAAACCGACGAAGAAATAGACGGAGGATATTCAGATATCGGTTTAAGCACCTTGCTCACATATATACAAGAGCTGCCCAATAAATATAGGCTTACGTTCAATCTATATGTGCTCGATGGATATTCGCATAAAGAAATCAGTGAGTTGTTAGGTACCTCGGCGGGAACGTCAAAATCTAATTTGGCGAGGGCAAGACAAATTTTAAAAGAACGTATAGAAACCTCGCATAATCAAGCCATCATAGGTCTACTGCTTTTCTTTTTTGAAAAAATTATGTAGGTCGACCTATGAAAAATAAGACATCAAAAAACACCAAAATACCACCTAAGACATTGAAAAATGAGCAAAAAAAATTTAGACAACCTCTTTCAAGAGCGGTTTAAAGACTTCGGGGAGGCGCCAGACGAAAAAGTCTGGCATGCCATCGAAACTTCTTTAGACAAAAGAAAGAAAAAGCGGGTAGTGCCACTTTGGTGGACATTAGGCGGTGTTGCCGCCCTCTTGGCAATAGCTCTGATGGTTTTCAACCCCTTGAACCACAATACAGAAAATATACCGAACATTACAAATGTTGAGTCGAACCAAAAAGATAAAAACAATAATGCCCTAACGCCTTCCGATAAAAAAGAAAGCAATACGGTCGTTAAAAGTAATGGCCCACTAGAAGACTCCAACAGTACCTCACAATCGAAAAAAGGGGCTAATTCATTGGTTGAGCAAAACGTTGACCAATTAAATTCAAAGCAAAGTACTTCGAATTCTGAGCAGAGCTTAAGTTCTAGCGCTACAAAAAGTCAGTTGGCCCAATCAAACTCATCTAACCCAAAGAGGGAAAAGGGCGAAAAGTTGGCCAGCTCTATCGAAGAACAAAATTCTTTGAGTCAAACGGATTCAGATATCATCAACTCTAATTTGACAAAATCTGATGAAGATTCGTTCAACAAAAATACGGATAGGAAAGAAGTTGCATTTTCGACACCCAAAACTGAAGATGATAATGTTGAAGATTTAGAATCAAGGCAAAAATCACTTGATTCAGAAGAACAGGTAGTTGTAAAGAATGAAGAAGCCGAAGTATTACTGGAAGAGGCCAATCAAAAAAAGTCTATTCTAGATGCTATTGAAGAACAAAATGAAGAAAAAGAAGCTCTTGCGGAGGTGGCTCACAGCAAGTGGTCTGCAGGCCCGAGTGTTGCGCCTGTATATTTTAATGGAGCTGGTAATGGATCGCCAATACATTCCGCTTTTAATCAAAACTCCAAATCAGGAAACACCAATTTGAGTTACGGACTAGGTGTAGCTTATCAAATTAACGAGAAATTGAAGGTGCGTTCCGGTATTCACAAGGTAAATTATGGTTATGACACTGATAATGTGGCCTTCACCTCTACCCTAGAAGCTTCATCTACCGAGCAGATTAAGAACATCAACTACACCCCTACGGCCAAAAATATAGTTGTTGATAGTGAAATAGCTACATTTTCAAGTCTATCGAGGCCCTTGAACGATTTAGCATTAGACGTAAGTAATGCCAGTGCCCCTTCTCGCACCGGTTCTATGGCGCAACAATTAGGGTATCTTGAAGTACCCTTAGAACTTGACTACGCATTGTTAGATCGTAAGTTTGGCGTGAATATCGTGGGCGGCATCAGTTCACTCTTTCTATTGGACAATTCGGTTACCTTGACTTCAGGAGACCTTACTACCGAGGTTGGTGAAGCTAATAATGTTAATGACATTAATTTCAGCACCAATATTGGTTTTGGGGTCAATTACAAGTTTACACCCGCCATTCAGTTTAATGTTGAGCCGGTCTTTAAATATCAATTGAATACCTTCTCTGAGGTTTCGGGAGACTTTAGACCTTTCACCGTAGGGGTTTACAGTGGACTCAACTTTAGATTTTAAATCTTATTTTTTTCTTTTAGAGACCTACATTAACAAGCATAAAAAAAGGGTGATACCAGAACGGCATCACCCAAACCATTAGAAATCACATCAAATGGCTATGCTAAATCAAAACGATCTAAATTCATCACCTTGTTCCATGCGGTAACAAAATCATTCACGAATTTTTGTTTTGAATCATCACAAGCATACACCTCGGCCAAAGCTCTAAGCTCTGAATTAGAACCAAATATAAGATCGACCCTTGTACCCGTAGCGACAACGCCATCAGATCCCGATTTTCTACCCTCGAACGAAGTTTCATTATCGTCGGTAGCACTCCAAACCGTATCAAGGTCAAGAATGTTAGAGAAGAAATCATTGGTCAACACACCAGGTCTGTCAGTGTAAACACCATTTTTTGAACCATCGTAATTAGTATCTAAAACACGCATTCCTCCAACGAGAACCGTCATTTCCGGAGCCGTCAATGTCATTAGCTGTGCCTTATCTATCAACATCTCTTCCGCTGAAACATTATATTTATCTTTCACATAGTTTCTGAATCCATCAGCTCTAGGTTCAAGTGCATCGAAAGCCTCTGCATCGGTCTGTTCTTCAGTTGCATCTGTACGGCCCGGAGAAAACGGAACACTTGTACTGAATCCGGCATCAGCAGCGGCCTTTTCGACAGCGGCACATCCACCGAGAACAATCAAATCAGCCAATGAAATCTTTTTGCTTCCTGATTGTGCATCATTGAATTCATTTTGAATTCGAGTCAATGTGTCGAGTACCTTGTTTAATTGTGGAGGATTATTTACCTCCCAATTTTTCTGGGGAGCTAACCGAATTCGGGCTCCGTTGGCGCCCCCTCTTTTATCTGAACCTCTAAAAGTGGAAGCGGATGCCCAAGCTGTAGAAACCAACTCAGAAACTGAAAGACCGGAAGCTAAAATATTTGCTTTCAAATCAGAAACATCGCTTTCATTCACCAATTCATGGTCGACAGCCGGCACAGGATCTTGCCAAATAAGTTCTTCTTTTGGCACTTCAGGACCTAAATATCGGTCAATAGGACCCATATCACGGTGAGTTAATTTATACCAAGCGCGAGAATAGGCATCAGCAAATTCATCAGGGTTCTCAAGAAAATGTCTTGAAATTTTTTCATAATCAGGATCCATTCGTAAAGACATGTCGGTCACCAACATGAAAGGTGCATGTTTTTTATCAGGATTGTGGGCATCTGGTACGGTACCTGCGCCTGCATCTCCTTTGGGTTTGAACTGCCAAGCGCCACCCGGGCTTTTGGTCAATTCCCACTCATAACCAAATAGGTTCTCAAAATATTTATGGCTCCATTGAGTTGGAGTATCGGTCCAAGCTCCTTCGAGCCCACTGGTAATCGTATGCTCCCCTTTACCTGTTCCAAAAGAATTCTTCCATCCCAAACTCTGCTCCATAATACCCGCTGCGGCCGGTTCAGCTTCTACATATTCAGTAGGATCAGCTGCACCGTGGGTTTTTCCGAAACTGTGACCACCAGCTATTAACGCTACGGTTTCATAATCGTTCATGGCCATACGACCAAAAGTTTCTCTAATATAATGGGCTGCTTCTACAGGATCGGGATTCGCATTATGACCTTCCGGATTTACATAGATAAGACCCATGTGAGCCGCACCAAGAGGGTTTTCTAGCTTGTTTTCATCAGCATAACGCTCTTTATTACCCAGCCATTCACCTTCAGAGCCCCAATAGATATCTTCTTCGGGTTGCCAGATGTCTTCGCGACCACCTGCAAAACCAAACATTTTCAAGCCCATAGATTCGTGGGCGCAGTTACCCGCAAGAATCAACAAATCTGCCCAAGAAAGTTTTTTACCATACTTCTTTTTTATAGGCCACAAAAGTAATCTTGCCTTATCAAGATTAGCATTATCGGGCCAACTATTCAATGGTGCAAAACGTTGGGAACCTGATCCACCACCACCGCGACCGTCGGCGATACGGTAGGTACCCGCGCTGTGCCAGGCCATACGTATAAAGAAAGGCCCATAATGACCATAATCGGCAGGCCACCAGTCTTTACTGTCAGTCATCAGATCATACAAATCTTGCTTAACTGCCTGCAAGTCTAATTTTTTAAATTCTTCGGCATAATTAAAATCTTTGTCCATAGGGTCGGACAACGATGAGTGTTGACGAAGAATGTTCAGGTTGAGTTGATTGGGCCACCAGTCTCTGTTGGTCGTACCGCCCCCGGCGACCTGATTGAGGCTTCCGTTTAGAAACGGACAGCTTGCGGCACTTGATTCATTCACATCCCAAGCATCGCCTTGGGCATTCTGATTAGTATCCATGATATTTATTTGTTTTAAGGTTTTTATAAAATTACCAAAAAACATCGTGGCTACTACGTGCTCAATTTTGATTTAAATTATTCGGGTATCGATAATCTTTATGATTGTTATAGCCTATCATCAATATAGGCCATAAAGTGTTCTTTCGCCTATAAACAATCAACGTGTTGAGAGCTCTGTTAAAATTACAGTTCGAACATCTTCCCTTAACATCGATTTATCTGTCTCGCTTAGTGCTTTAGTACTAAAAAACTGATGTACAACTGCCCTGACAACACCGGGACCGCCACTAAAAAATGAGAAGGAAAACCTTTTTTTGTTGTCTTGAAAAGACATCGGCACAACCGGAATGCCGTGGGCTATGGCCATTTTGAAAGCCCCGTCTTTAAAAAGGTCTAAAATGACCGATTCATCATCGGGCACACCTCCTTCGGGAAAAATACAAATACTTAGACCTTGGTTCAACCTTCGCTGAGCCCTTCGGTAAACCCCAGTTCTGCTTTTCGTGTCGGCCCTATCTACCATAATACATACTCGCTTATAAAAAAATCCGAAGATGGGAATTTTGACCAGTTCTTTCTTTCCCACGAAAACAAACGGATTCTT
This sequence comes from Flavobacteriaceae bacterium MAR_2009_75, assembly GCA_002813285.1. Classification (NCBI taxonomy): domain Bacteria; kingdom Pseudomonadati; phylum Bacteroidota; class Flavobacteriia; order Flavobacteriales; family Flavobacteriaceae; species Flavobacteriaceae bacterium MAR_2009_75. The sequence continues at coordinate 2,411,925 of PHTZ01000001.1, read as the reverse complement.
ACTGATATACATCATCAACATTATATCGAGCATACTGGTATGATTGGCCACCAACATATAACTTCTACCCTTTTCAAATTTTTGTTGCCAAGTTATCTTCGGGGGACAACCCATACCGAACAATATAGGTTTTGCCCAGAGATTTCGTGCCAACCAAAAAAAATAAGGATACCATTTCTCGGAGAGTGTTGAAATCAAAAGGAAAGGAAAGAAAATGAGAATAGGTAAGGCGACCAGTATATAAAACCAAATTCGGTACAGGGTATAGCCTATTTTTTTAAGCAGTGCGACCATAAAATCAAAAGTAACAATTTAGCCCAGCTTTTCTCGATTTCTTTATCTTTGCCCTCTTTGAAACGTAAGATATGCCAAGAATTTTAACAGGAATACAAAGTACGGGAACGCCACATTTAGGAAACATTCTAGGCGCGATAATGCCAGCCATTCAAATGGCGCAAGACCCCAAGAACGAATCGTTTCTTTTTATAGCAGACATGCATTCATTGACTCAAATAAAAGATGCGGAACTGTTACGTAAAAACACCTATTCCATTGCTTCTACTTGGCTTGCTTTTGGGTTGGATATCGATGAAACTGTTTTTTACCGTCAGAGCGATGTACCGCAAGCGACCGAGCTTGCTTGGTATCTTAGCTGTTTTTTTCCTTACCAAAGATTGACCTTGGCACATTCGTTCAAAGATAAGGCCGACCGACTAGAAGATGTGAATGCCGGTCTCTTTTCTTACCCTATGCTCATGGCCGCCGATATATTGCTGTACGATGCCAATATCGTACCTGTGGGAAAAGACCAGTTACAACATATAGAAATGACTAGGGATGTAGCTTCCCGTTTTCACGCCAAAATGGGCGAAACCTTTGTTTTGCCCGACGGGAAGGTACAGGAAGAGACCATGTATATTCCTGGCACGGACGGAGAGAAAATGAGCAAGAGTAGGGGCAATCTCATCAACCTTTTTCAAACCGACAAAAAATTGCGAAAGCAAATTATGGGTATTGAGACGGACAGTACGCCCATGGAAGACCCCAAAGACCCATCTAACGATACTATCTTTGCTCTATACAAGATTTTGGCGACCCCCGAGCAAATTGAAGAAATGAGCGCCAATTACCTTGCTGGTAATTATGGGTATGGCCATGCCAAACAAGCACTTTACGAAGTGATTCTGCAAAAGTTCGAAGAAGCCCGAGAGAAATACGAATATTACACCAACAATCTTAACGAGGTAGATGAGGCCTTAGCCAAGGGTGCGGAGAAAGCAAGAATTGTGGCTAATGGGGTTTTGGAAAGAGTAAGAGAAAAGGTTGGTTATTAATAATGCGAAAAATTCTATGTTCCCTTTTACTATTTAATCTTTGCTCGGTCTTTTCACAATCTGAAATCACCACCGATGAGCTGTATGATCATATTTCATTTTTGACCTCTACAGTTAATAAAGGTCGGTACCCGGGCAGCAGTACCAATAAGAAACTTGTCAAATATATTTCTAAAGATTTTAAAAACTCTGGATTAGAGAAATTCGACCAATCTTATCGGCAAGAATTTGTTGCAGAACTAAGGGTTTCAAAATATGTCGATAAAAAGCCAGAGGTGAAAACTTGGAATGTAATCGGGCTTCTAAAAGGTAATGACCCTAAGCTTCAAAACGAATATATCGTATTGGGGGCGCATTATGACCATTTGGGTCATGGAGGACCAAGCTCGAAATCTGACCAACTTGACACCGTTCACCCAGGGGCCGATGATAATGCCAGTGGAACAGCTGCCCTTCTAGAGATTGCAGAAAGATTATCGTCTATACAAAGCCAGTTGAAAAGAAGTATAATTTTTGTTGCCTTTGGCGCAGAAGAACAAGGGCTATTAGGAAGTAAACATTTTGTGGAAAACTCGCCTGTACCCTTAGCTCAACTCAAATTGATGATCAATATGGATATGGTGGGAAGACTGAACGAGCAAAAACAAATTTATATGGGTGGGGCAGGTACTTTTCCTGAAGGTCAAAAACTTATGGCCGAATTGGGAAAAGAGGCGGGATTGAACCCTGTAGTACATGCAGGTTCGGTTGGTGGATCAGACCATGTTTCATTCTATAAAAAGAATATTTCCGTTTTAGGAATGCATACCGGCGGCCATAAACAATATCATACTCCAGAAGACACCATTGACCTCATCAATTTTAATGGAGAAAAAATGGTGTGCGACTATATTTTTCAGACCATTTTTACCTTGGCCAGCTCCGCACATCGTCTTAAATTTATTGCCCAAGATTAGTTTCTTTGTTTGAAGTAATAATAAAAAACCGACTAATTAGTCGGTTTAATTTCTCAATTAGTGTTAGGTAAAAGTCTCAAAATAGGGTTAACCGTGCTATATCATCGATTATACACTATATCCACTGCTATTTGAGCAGTTTTTGGATATAAAACCGACCGAATGGTTTTTAAAAATTCAATTTATTCGTCGGGTTCTGAATAAGTTACGATGTCTATACCTATGCCATTGGGGTCTTCAATCGCAAAATGACGGTCTCCCCAAGGTTCATCTCGAATGGGAATCTTAATATCAACATTCTTCTCTTTTATTTTGTTGTATAGCTCGTCTACATTTTTAACCTCGATGGTCAAATACATTCCCTTACCTGAAAATCTTTCTTGAAAAAGTGGCTGTTGCGAAGGGTGGTCGGGCAAGAGAAATCCTATTTCAGCTTCTCGGTTCGGGGTATGCATCAAAAGGTAGAACTCGTTTTCAAAGGTGACCCCAAAATCAAGAATTTCAGAATAAAATTTCTTGCTTTCGGTCAATTTTTCGGTAATTACTCCGGCATTCAGTTTCATGTTTACTCGTTTTTTTAGAGGTTCTCCCACCTGTCCGAAAATAGAGGCCGTCAGACAGAGCAGGCAAACTAGGTTTACTGTTCGTTTCATATCTCATAAATTTCAATAATCAAATTTCAATTTTTAGGGAAAGGAAACATTGTAAAAATCGGACATAATTACCTTCTGAAAGCACGAGAAGGGGTTACCCCGTAATGATTTTTGAACTCTTTTATAAAATGTGCCTGATCATAATACCCTACATCAAAGAATAGTTTGTTCTTTTTCAAGCTTTGAACCGATGGTTTCGCTCTTAAAATATTTTGAAATCGAACCACATTACTGAATGTCTTAGCCGTATCACCAATATAAAATTTGAAAAGGCGACGCAGTTGGCGTTGACTGATACCGATATCAAGCTCATCGGCAAGATTGACTATGCCTCTATTTCGTAGTATGATACCGATGGCTTTATAGAGTCGGTTATCGGTGTTAAAATCAGCCCGTTTTATCTGGTCTGAAAAATAATAGTCAAGCTCAGGTATTATCTCTTCAAGGTTGTGACTTGTTTTCATAGTTTTTGAAAGAAAGATGGCCGTATTCTTATGAACCGTCTCTAGATTTGCATATCTATTACTCAATATAGTTGCGTCGATATTGAACAGCTGAGGGAACATCGTCGGGAGAAATCGAATGCCTATATAATGAAAATTATGTTCTAGGGGAAACTCGGTAAACTTCTTGCAAAAGCCCATCACAAAACTCTCATCTGCTCTATTCAATTCGAAAAAGATATCGATACAACCATCGGATACCACGCGATAGACAAACTGTTCTTTTAGCTCATGAACCGTCTTTAACTCCCAATAGCAATAGATGGCATGACGCAAACTTTCATCAGGAACCATTTCTCGATAAACTACATCTTGAGCGGACTGCCTCACGGTAGGTTGCACCGGCATATAAAGGTCTTTAATCGACTCGAAAATTTCCATTTTTTAATCTATCGTGAAATTTATTGAAACCGACCCAACGGTCGGTTATTGACATCTAATTTCTAACCTCGAATTCAAAAAATACAGATTTCAAGGTGCTTTTTATCGATTACCTACCCTAAATTCAAATACTACAGCCATTATCGACGAATTACAGACCAGCTGGTCGGTTAAGCAAAGTGCAATAGCAGTAAACGAGTTGCCTATTTAAATAGCTTCGAACAGCTTTCCGGGCAAGGGTCGTATCACTCCCTTCATTTCCATGTTCAACAAGGTCGATGAAGTTTTAAAAATCGGTAACCGACACTCTAAAGCAATGCTGTCTAACAACTGTTTCCCATCTTTCTGTAAATAGGTGTATATCGATTTCTCGGTATCGTCTAACTCCACAAAAAGTTGCTTTTGCACGTTCTTGGTTTCTTTTTCGCTTACATCCCAATTCAATAAATAAACTAAATCAGCAGCAGAGGTGAGCATATGCGCCCGTTGTTGCTTGATAAGATTATTACAACCGCTACTGTACTTGTCATTTGACCTTCCGGGTACGGCAAAAACATCTCTGTTATAGCTATTGGCAATATCCGCGGTAACCAAACTACCCCCCTTTTCCGCAGATTCTATGACTATCGTCGCCTCGCTCATACCGGCAATAATGCGGTTACGTTTCAGGAAATTTTCCCGGTCAGGTTTGCTCGTACTCCAAAACTCGGTGAAGAAACCTCCATTTTTATTTACATCGGGGACAAACTTAGCATGCACTTTCGGATAGATTTGATTCAGGCCGTGGGCCAAACACCCAATGGTTTGAAGACCGTGCTTTATGGCCGCCCGTTGTATTGCAATATCAACACCATAGGCAAAGCCGCTAACAATTATCGGATCCAGAGGTGCCAAATCTTCAATGAACCTATCGCAAAATGCCTGCCCATAACTGGTGATTTTGCGTGTGCCTACAACGCTAATGATTTTTCTGTTCTGTAAATCGATATCGCCTTCCTTGAACAAAAGAATTGGGCTATCGATACAGTGCTTTAAATATTGAGGGTAGCTAGAATCGGCAAAATAACTGTACCGCCAACCCTTTTTCTCGATAATGGCAAACTCGTCTTCAGCTGCTTCTTGATGTTCGGCATCGTAAATACCGCGAAGAACATGGGTTCCGATTCCTTCAATTTGCAATAAATCGGCTTTCTTTGTGTTGAATATTTCCGATGGACTACCACAGTGTGCTATAAGTTTTTTCGCCGTTACATCGCCGATATTTGGTGTATGTTGAAGCCTCAAAACCGCAAGCAATTCATCTGTAGTCATTTATAGTCGAGTAAAAGTTATCCACAAAATACATAAAATATAATGTTAATAAAAAGTTATACCAACCCTGTTTTGACGCTCTATTTTTTATAAAATTTGCGGTGTATGGGCTTAGAACACTATATAAAAGATTTACTCTATCGCTACAATTGCGTAATCGTGCCTGGTTTTGGGGCATTTCTCACTCAAGAAAAATCTGCGGTAATTCAAGAAGGCACCAATACCTTCTACCCACCGACCAAGACGGTTTCGTTCAATCAACAACTGGTTTCCAATGACGGACTTTTAGTTTCCTACGCTGCGGAGGCTCAGAATATTTCTTACGAAGAAATGTTGAAGCAGACTAAGGAAGAAGTGGCGGAATGGGAAGCAGTATTACAAAAAGGCGAGTATCTCACACTTTCCGAAATAGGTTCTCTTTCAACAAACGCCGAAGGAAAAATACAATTTCAGCCCATAGAAAGTGTAAATTACCTGACTTCATCTTTTGGTATGACCTCTTTTGTTTCCGCTCCGGTGACCCGAGAAATCTTGAAGACCGAAGTAAGCGAGATGGAAGAGAAAATGCCTATAACTTTTACCCCAGAAAAAAGGGAGAGTTTAGGCGTGAGACCTTATCTCAAATATGCTGCGGTAGTTTTATTGGCATTGACGGCCGGTTTCGCCGGATATAAATATTATCAGACCGATCAGGTCAACCAACAACTGGCTAGAGAAGAAGCACAAGAACTAGTTTCGAAACGCATTCAAGAAGCTACCTTTTTTGACACGAAACCTCTAGAATTACCTGCTATTACCCTGAAGACTTCTAAGAAGGCAATAGCAACAAAGGTTGAATCAGGTCAAAAAGTGCATCATATTATCGCGGGTGCATTTAGATATCGAACGAATGCCGACAGAAAAATTGCCCAACTTAAAAATCAAGGTTACAACCCTTCATATATTGGCACCAACCCATTCGGACTTTATATGGTGGCCTACGATAGTTTTACCGATACCGATAAAGCCTTAGTGGCACTTCGCAAAATCAAGCTTACGCAAAAAGATGCTTGGTTAAAATCGGTAAAGTAATTGCTTAAGTACTGAGCGAAATCTTATTATTCCTTCGGATAATGTTAGACTCAAATTAGATATGCGTGTATCTTTGCCCAAAAATTAGATATGGAGGGCAAAAAACCAAGCGATTCTAGAACTACCATGACCGATATGGTTCTCCCCAGTGAGACCAACCCCCTAAACAACCTATTTGGGGGTGAATTATTAGCTAGAATGGATCGTGCGGCCAGTATTGCTGCCAGACGCCATAGCCGCCGAATTACGGTGACCGCTTCGGTCAACCACGTCGCATTTAACCAATCTGTACCCGTAGGAAGCGTTTTAACTGTCGATGCAGCTGTTTCAAGAGCTTTCAATACCTCTATGGAAGTCTATATCGATGTTTGGATGGAAGATCGTTTCAGCGGCGAGCGTTCAAAAGCAAATGAAGCCATCTACACCTTCGTAGCCGTTGATGATACCGGAAGACCTACGGAAGTACCTCCTTTAATTCCTGAGACCGATTTGGAAAAAGAGCGCTACGCCGCGGCCTTGCGCAGAAAACAGCTAAGTCTTGTGCTTGCGGGAAAAATGCAGCCCAAAGATGCTACTGAACTAAGGGCTTTATTTATGGAAGGTTGATCTTAGAAATCGAAATTATCAGGATCTGGGCCAGTGCGTTCTCCCTTATGGAGCGAATCAAGATAGGCCACCTCATCATCGTCTAACTCAAAATCAAAAATTTCAGAGTTCGAAGCAATACGATTCTTATGAACGGATTTTGGTATGGTCACAACCCCTTTCTGTAGATTCCATCGGAGTATGATCTGTGCAGCAGATTTACTATACTTTTCCTCTAAATCTTTGGTAATATCCAATTCAAACAATTTCCCTTGAAGAAACGGGGACCATGCCTCATACTGAATACCCTTGTCTGCGCAGAAATTCAACAGGTCTTGTTGCACCAAATAGGGGTGAAACTCCATTTGATTGACCATAGGCACAATTTCGACACTTTGCAACAAGTCTTCTAGATGGTGCTGAAGAAAATTACTTACGCCGATAGCCCGTATTCTCTTTTGTTTATAAAGTTCTTCAAGTGCTTTCCAAGTATCTTTATACTTCTCCACTACGGGCCAATGAACCAAATACAGGTCTACATAATCAGTAGCTAAGCGCTCAAGACTAGCATCAAAAGCTTTTAAGGTGCTTTCGTACCCTTGGTCACTGTTCCACACCTTAGTGGTTAGAAAAATGTCTTCTCGAGCCACAGCGCTCTCTTTTATAGCTCTGCCAACACCTTCTTCATTCTTATAGACCGCCGCGGTATCTATGTGACGATATCCGTGGTCTAAAGCAAATTTGACCGCATCGACTACTTCTTGATTATTATCGGCCTGATATGTACCTAAGCCGAAATAGGGCATTTCAACGCCATTATTTAAAGTAAACGTTCCTTGTATATCTGTAATCTTGCTCATTCTAGTAGTTTATTTTATTCTAAATAGTTTTTCCTCTGAATCTAATTGGGTTTGTTTGGTAAGTTACCAAATATGGCTCATTGAGAAATAGTGGTAACCATTAAAATTTCTATAAAATTATTCGATATAGCAACTACAACTGATAGACCCAATCTTCAGGGTTAAGCTTAGAGGTATTTTGGTGCAGGTAGAACTTCAAACGTGTTTGCCCGCTCGACCGATTGGTATAAATATCGCCCAGTTCTGTCTTGGCATCTACGCTATCCCCTATCTTTACATATAAGTTGGTGAGATTATAGTAGGTACTGATATAATTACCATGTTTAAGCTGTACCGCTTTATTGCCTCCGGGAATAGATAGGATCGCGATTACCTCTCCCCTGAAAATCGCCCTAGCCTTCGCGCCCTCATCCGTGGTGATAATAACACCATTGCTCTGATGTTTAATACCAGGATAGATAGCATCGCTATATACACCGAACCCTTGACTTTTAAAACCCTTTTCAACAGGCCAAATCAACCTGCCTTTATTAGCGGAGAAACTATTGGCGATAATGGCCGCCTCTGGTGTCATCAAAAATTTGCTCGGATCATCGGAAGCCTTACCCGCATCTTTATTGGCATTCGCTATTGCCTCACGTACCAACCGCTCTATTTCACGGTCGATTTGTTTTGCCTGATTCTGCTTATCACGAATTTCGGCAGCATATTTGGTTTCGTTCTTTCTAATGGAACCCAGTAAATCTTGCTGCGCCTTTTTCTCGGAGGTAAGTTCATTTCTAGCCTTTCGGTTGGCGGCAATCAAACGGTCTTTTTCTTTTCGTTGTTCGGTCAGGTCTTGATTGAGCACCGTAAGCTCTTCTGTTTTCACTACAATTTTCTCACCTTGCTGTCGTCGGAATTCGGTGTATTGTTTGATATATTGCAGTCTTTTAAAGGCTTGAAAAAAATCATCGGAAGACAATAAGAACATTAATTTGCTCTGTTGAATTTTGCTCTGATAACCCTTTTGAATCATCATGGCATAATCATCTTTCAACTCGTTGAGTTCCTTTTTTAGAGCCGATATGGCATTGATGTTCGTATTGATTTTTCTATTGAGTAGATTTGATTGTTCATTGGTCACACTAATCAAGCGTTGACGTACCTTAATTTTCTGCTCAAGACCTTCCATACGGTCTAAAACAGTGCCTCGTTTCTCTTTTTGTGCGAACAGCAAATGATTGATTTGCTCAATCTCTTTTTGCAATTGTTCGCGTTTGGCTTCTAAGGCTTCTTGCTCATTCGTTTGGGCATTAAGTTGAGACCATCCCAAGAACAATAAAACAAAAAGAACAATGGAATATGGCTTGTTACCTTGCATCATCCTTTGAAACAATCTCTTTAAAACCTTTGGGTATACTATACGGAAACCTCAATTCTTGATCAAATTCAATATTGCGATATTCAATATCTACGGTATTTCGCTCTTCATTCTCAATTGCGGCCACGGCAATTTTTTTAGGTAAAATCCACTTGTTCACTTGCTGATAGCCCAAGTAATTAATTTGTAGCAATCGTTTTTTCAGGGGTTGCGACAGTTGCTGAGATGCCATCTTAAAATTCTTAGGCTCAATTTCAAAAAGTACTTTGAAAAGATCCATGGCCTTTTTGGGCTTTAGCTGATAATTTTCGCCAACGACCGTCGTCTCATACTTTGTATCGTTCAGGTTAAATAATGCCTCGCCAAGTAAAAGATTTTGAATCTGGTCAAAATCAAGTTCAGTGCCCAAGAATTTACTTAGATAAGCAAAATCACCATCAAAATATTCGTTTTGTAGTTTGTTATAAAAAGACACTCTACCTGGGGTAATATAAGCCTTTACCATACCGAAAGGGGCACTAAACCAAATGGCTTTATCCTTTTCCATACGCAGATTTACGGAAACCCCTTGCGTTGATTCACCATCGGAGTAATCAATGCGCATTTTACCACTGATAGTCTTAAAATCAAGCGCATTTTGGTAATGTATTTTAATGATATTTTTGGCCGCTAGGCCAGATTTAGCAGTACCCTCGCCAAGGGCTTTTTTCGATTTACAAGAAAACGCCAATAGGGCAAAAACGATGAGTATAGTAAAACGAGAGGCTAATCGAATCGATGTAATCATAGACGCAGATGTATTACAAACCTTGTTGTGAGCACATGTACTCAAAAACCAGGTTTTATCTTACGAAGATACATATTTGCCTTGACTGAATTGTTAATGGAATTATAAGCGTCAGCCAGCTCTTGATAGAATTTATTTGCTAAAGAGACATCACCTACCAAATAATCGAGACCGGTCTCCAACATTTCAATGGCCTCTTTAGATCTAGATTTTTTCTGTAGCGCATAACCCAATGCATAGTAAAGATATGGCTGTGACGGGTAACTCTCCAATGCTTCTTCTGAAACCTGCTCTAACATTACAATATTATCTGTTCTAAGAAAATCTTGAAGCTTCACCTTATACTGATTATAAGATCCTACATCAGAATTATTGTTGTTAGCCGATACCGAAAATGAGCTACTGGTAACCAATTCTTTCGATTTCTCTATAGAGGTATTGATTTTAGATGAAAGTTCAGTTGTAAAATCCGATTTTTTAGTCTCTTTCAAGATGTTAAGTGCCGTATCGTAATCTTTCTTTTTAAAATAGGCCAATGCTAAGTTTTCTTTTGCCTTTGAAATAGCAGGTAGTTGACCTTTTACATTATCAAAAGTCTTGCCTTGTTTTCTCAAGGTTTCTACGAAGGTAACGGCATACCAGAGATTTTCGGGTTTGCTTTGCAAGGCGACCAAAGCATAATCTTGGGCAATCGGGTATTGTTTCTCTTTCATATAGAGCTTGGCCAATTCATGGTCTACAACCGTATTTTCGCCGTCTATATTTTTACATTGCAAGAGAAGATTAATAGCCTTGTCGTAATTTTCAATTCCTTTTTGCTTTAATGCCTCGAAAAATTTCTCTTGAAAATCGTCAGAATAATTCTCTAAAAAGAGTTCTGCACTTTTCTCGACATCAATTTCAGGTGCCTCTTCTTGAGCACCAACCTGAAGAGGTGCACAAAACGCAAAAATTAATCCCCATAGTATGTAAACTATTTTTATCATATGAAAACACCCCATTTTCAGAGTTGAAAAGCTGCGAAAGTTTACTTGACACCCGTACTACCAAAGCCACCGGCACCTCGCAAGGTATCAGAAAGTTCTTCGACCTCTACCCATTCTGCCCTTTCGTGTTTGGCAATCACCAATTGCGCCACTCTTTCTCCATCTTCAATCGTAAACTCCTTATTAGAAAGGTTAACCAAAATAACGCCAATTTCACCTCGATAGTCTGCATCTACGGTTCCAGGAGCGTTTAAGACCGTAATTCCCTTTTTGGCCGCCAAACCACTTCTAGGTCTTACCTGTGCCTCAAAACCAATAGGAAGTTCAATAAATAAACCAGTTTTAACAATCGAACGCTCTAAAGGTTGTAACGTGATCGGTTCTGAAATATTGGCACGAAGGTCCATTCCCGCAGAAGCACCCGTTTCATAATTGGGCAGTGCATGTGATGATCTGTTGATTATTTTAATTTCCATAAATTAATTCTAGGCCTGGTAGGCTCGTTTTAGTGTAATTTGTTTGAATAACTAAAAGGACTATTGAGGTTTCTTTTTCAAGAAAATCTGTTTCAATTTATCGTTCTCAAGTTTATAAACCAAACCCAAGAACAACAAAAGTAGCGTGATTCCGATTATTAAGTTCCTATCAAAAACATAAAAAGATAAGGCAGAAAACAAGATGGAAACGCCGAGGTAGAAGGTTATTTTTCTAAAGTTGTACGGAATCGGATAACGTGATTTCCCCAAGTAGTAAGAAAGTATCATCATACTGCCGTATGCCATAACCGTTGCTATAGCTGATGCCATATACCCAATGCGGGGAATAAATAAATAATTTATACCAATTGTTATAAATGCACCGATTACCGAGATAAATGCCCCATACCGAGTTTTATCGGTAACCTTGTACCATACAGAAAGGTTATGGTAAATACCGAGAAAGAAACTGGCTAGAATGATTAGAGGCACGATATCCATGGCTTCCCAATACGATTCATCTCGTACGAACAATTCTTTTAAGATATCGGCGAAGACGATTACGGCGAGAAGAATAATACTGCCCAAAACCACGAAATAATTGGTTATTTGTGCATAGGCCTTTTGCGGATTTTCAGTACCCGCATGGCTAAAAAAGAAAGGTTCGATACCCATTCTAAAGGCCGTGGCGAACAAGGTCATAAAAAGCCCCAATTTATAGCAGGCCGAATATTTTCCTATTTCACTATTGGCAATATCGGCGGGCAATAAACTTTCGAGTAAAATTCGGTCGAATACCTCATTGATGGTAAATGCGATTCCCGCAACCAAAACAGGCCACGCATAACGCATCATTCGTTTCCATAATTCTACATCAAAAGTATAATTCTTTCTAATATATAGCTTTAACATCAACAACAATGTGAGTGCGCTGGCAACTAAATTAGAAATGAATATATAGGATATTTCAAAATTGGGCCTATACATCCAATTAAAAAAGGTTTCGGAATCTTCTTGTACCATTTTTGGCAATAGTAGAAGAAAAAACAGGTTGAGGCCCAAATTTACAGCAACATTCAAAATCTTTACCACAGCATAGTGCATTGGTTTCTCATTGGCCCGCAACCAAGCAAAAGGTATGATAACCAAAGCGTCAAGTGCAATGATAAATATAGTATACCGAATAAATTCGGTGTCGATACCCGTTGAGGCAGCTAAACTGTTTTGAAGCAGTAGCGCTAACATCGTAAATAACAGGGTGCTTGCCAATATAGACACCAATGAGGTCGAAACCACTTTTTGCCTGTCTTCAGCACCATTATAAAACCTGAAAAAAGCTGTTTCCATCCCGTAGGCCAAAAGCACATTGAATATGGCAAACCAAGCGAAAATGACAGATATCTCTCCGTAACCTGCCGTCTCGAGCACACCGGTATACAGTGGCAGCAAAAGAAATGACATCATACGCGGAAGCACCGTTGCCAAGCCGTAAATTGCCGTTTGCTGAAAGAGTTTTTTGAGCGGATTCAAGTACGAAGTTTAATACTCAAAAGTACCCATTTATAGGGATGTGGCAAAGTATTGTTACTACATGCCGAATACTATGGCACTATCTTTCATTTTTTGCCGTGAGAGTAGGGTAACTAACTGCAAGGTTTCGACGAATACCATTGATTTTATAATATCTCACCTTTTCGTTATTCACATAGCTGATTACGGCCTGAGTTTCCGACAAATCAAAAGGAAATAACTCAGAGTCACCACCCAGAGAGACTTCGGCAGTATCTCGATGACCGAACTCGGCAACCGCAACATTACCCAATTCGGTAAGTTCAATGTTTACGGGGGCCATTTTTCCACTATAGTATAGGTTTTTCAAAATGGCCTTTTCATTCTCTAAACTCACAATCGGTATGACCACCTCATGGCCACTTTTTTCAATTTCTTCTACCGTCCATTCTTGAGCATAAGCCTCACCCAAACTGAACGGAGCTGTGGATTCTAATTTTTTAGTGGAGGAACAGGCACTTAATGAAAGTATTAGCACGAGTAAAACAACAATTCTAATTTTCATAATAGGTTCTTTACGAAAATAGATACGTATCAAGCGACAGACAGGACTATATTATTCGGTCAATACCGGTTTTAACGTCTCTAAATCTTCTTCAAAAGCTAGTGCCAGATACCCTTTAACCGAAGAACAGTTAAATGAAATCAATCAATCGGATTTAGTGGAATTTAGAATTGTTTTAGACTCACACCAGTCAGGTGAAGCTGAAGAAAGAGACAATCATCAACTACATCTTGATGGAAAGTTCAGTAAGAAAAACAAAAGGTTATGGGCTGAATTTGTAGATGAATTTCTAACGCTTTGATATCAGGTTCTCAATAATAGAAAGAATTAAAAATCTAAAAACCTAGAAATACAAACGTAAAATAAATGAATGCTTACGCTTACTAAATGGTCATAGGTGTATTTATACGTTTTTGATAAGTTTAATTATAACCATACCACACTATTATGAAAAATAAACTACTGTTCACTCTCGCTCTTTTTATAGCACTACTTTCAATCGGATGTTCGAAAGATGATGGGCCTTCGGCAGAGAAAGCTTTCGAAAATTTAAATGATTTCACTACCGCTGAAATTGAAACAACGATACCAAGGGTAGAAATTTCACAATCAGGTACTACTCTAAAAGTATTGTTATCGGTAACAGACCAAGATGGCATCCCTCTTGAAGAATTTACGCTTGGCAACTATGATGTTGAAATGATCGAAGATTCAAATGTAGAAATGGTCGGTCAAAACAAGATTGCCCTCTCGGTATTTGACCAGAGTAACAATGCCCCTCTCGCAGCTGCATCGACCCTTGACTACTCGGGAAGTATGTCGAGCAGAGATGTACTTGATATGGAGAACGCCCTTCGCAGCTTTATAGCTCTAAAGGCCCCATCCGATCAATTATCGGTAATAAAATTTGGGTCACAGGTAGAAGAGGTACAGAAATTTACTAACGACACTACCCTTTTAAACGCGGCAATTGAAATTGATCCATTTATAGGTGCTTCTACGGCGTTTTACAGTGCCTGTGATCTTGGTTTGGAAAAAGCCAATGAATTAAGTAACGTGCTACCGTTGGTCATCGGCTTTACCGATGGGGGCGATAATGCCTCTTCGATATCCTTGTCGGGCCTAATCACCAAATCAAAAAACTTGAGCATACCTGTTTATACAGTTGGGTTTGGTAATGCTAGACAAGAGTCGCTTCAGACCTTGGCAGAAGAAACGGGGGGGCGATTTTATTATGCCCCAACTGGCAGTGACATTGCAGACCTCTATCAGATAATCAATGGGCAATTACGAAAGCTCTACATTCTAGAATGGGAAATAGATTACCCATCGGGCACCGAACTGACCGTTCAAATAACCACAAATTATACCGCAGGTGGGGGAAGCTTTACCGACATTTCCGAGAAAACAATAATTATACAATAATTCAATGCGTTCTTTAGCGCTACAATAACCTAGAGACCTTACTATTTGAGATTTTGGAACTTCTTTTCAATATCCAAAACCGTTTAGAAGTCCAACGTTGAGCTTGATAATTATGTTATTAAAATTGCTTGAAATGAAAAACTTAAAAATAATCTTTCTTTTGCCCTTTGTGGTTCTGACTTCATGTTCGAAAGATAGTCAAGGCAATACAGAAAAAAATGGTCCCGTCGGACTTATAAGTGAAGAAGAGTTCGATACGTCAACACCTCCAACCTATGCAGCGTTTAATTTAGCATACGAGAAGGTCGTTAATGCGAATAGTGATTTATTGAATTCGGAAGATGAGCTATCGAGAGAAATTTTCGATGAGATAAAGGCGAATGGTTCTTCATCCCAATTGTCTAGCACAAATTCTGAAACTTTTTTCAACCTGACATCGTCAATGACCAAAGCAGAATGGCGAGTTGTACTCGAAAACCCGTCAGCTGCCTTTAAAATTATTCCTTCAGTCGGAACCTCCTATACAAATGCCGTTACATATTTTCCGTGTGATGAAGATGTCTCCTTTTCCGGGGCGAAGGCCGATGCTCTAAAACACGCCATTTGGAACGCGCTAATGGTAAAGAATTCCAATACAGAGTTTGCAGAAAAAATGAGTACTGCTCGAGAAACAGCGACGGATAATAAGGATTTTAAAGCGATGAATTTGCATAATAATGCATTTGGTATAGAATTGGGTTCAAAATTTCCTGAGGCAACAGAAGAACAGCTGCTGGTGCTGCTTCTAGAACAAAATTATACTTTGGTTAAAGGCAGTTCAGAAATTAGTGACAAATTAAACGGTTTAGTGTTTCTGAAAGGAGAAAGGGAGTACGATGCCGTTATGGTAGGAAGTTTTGGCAATCCCGATTCTGGTGGTCCTTGGGATATGAAAATAAATTTTTCCCATTGCTGGAATACTGTTCGTGGTCGGTTTACCATAATAAGGGGTGAAGCGCTTCAAGAAAGGAGATTTTCAGGTATTTTATCAAATGATAAAATGACCCTCGATGTTTCAGACCCGTACATATTTGAAAACCCTGAAGGGTTGCGGGCATGCGTAAACATAATTATGTCTCTTGAAGGAGACACGAACGGTTTATCAGGCAGCTGGACTTCTACAAATTGTTATTTAGGAGGGGAAGTTGAACTCCATTGAGTTTTTAGAAATTATATAAGAACATCATTCTTGTCCAAAAAAAAACCTCACATCACTGTGAGGTTTTTATCTATTATCTCTAACTGATACTGTTAGTTATTCAAAGCCTCGGCACCACCAACAATCTCAAGAATTTCATTGGTAATGGCTGCCTGCCTTGCCTTATTATAAGTAAGTTTCAACTGGTCTCTAAGCTCTGTAGCGTTGTCAGTAGCTTTGTGCATAGCAGTCATACGAGCACCGTGCTCACTGGCAAATGAATCTCTAATGGCTTTGTACAATTGTGTTTTAAGCGATTTAGGTATCAGCTGCTCCACAATTTCAGCCTTAGAAGGCTCGAACTTGTAATCGGTACTTATCGACTCCCCACCTTCCGCAGGCACAATCGGTAAGAACTGCTCGGTCATCACAATTTGGGTGGCCGCATTTTTGAACTTGTTGTAAACGATATCGATACGATCGTAATTGCCCGATACGAATTGTTCCATCAACTCTTCAGCGATAGCCGATACGGCATCGAAGTTCAGATCATCGTATACCGCGCTATGGTTTGAAATCACGCTTGACTTCTTATTCAGAAAATCATTGGCTTTCTTCCCGATTGTAACGAAATCCACTTGCTTTCCGGCATAGGTCTCATTGATAAGATAGCTCGTCTGTTTCAAAATATTCGAGTTGAAAGCACCGGCCAAACCTCTATTCGAAGTAACTGCAACAACCAAGACCTTTTTCACCTCCCGGTTATCGGCAAACTTGCTTCCTGAGTCAACGTCTAAGCTAGTACTTAAGCTTTGTAAAAGCTCAGTAAGCTTATCTGAATAAGGTCGCATTGCCGTAATAGCATCTTGAGCCTTCTTCAACTTAGCAGCGGAAACCATTTTCATGGCACTCGTAATCTGCATCGTAGAAGATACCGATGAAATCCTGTTTCTTATTTCCTTTAAATTGGCCATTCTCTCTTAGTAATTAGTTAATAGTGGTTAGTTAATAGTATAATCTAACCTCCATACCTAGTACTCTTAACCTCTGTACTTGCTTGAAAGTTCTTTTGCTACGCTAGTCAGGGTATCGATAACCTCATCGGTCAATTTACCTGCCTTTAATGTATCTAGGGTACCTCTATGCTTAGCATTCAAGAACTCTAGGTAATCTCTTTCGAATTCCTTCACTTTCTCGACTGGAACATCTCTCAACAAGTTTTTAGAGCCTGCATAGATAATTGCCACCTGATCCTCTACTGTAAATGGATCATTTTGAGCTTGCTTTAAGATTTCAACGTTACGACGTCCTTTTTCAATGACATTCAAAGTAGCTGAATCTAAATCAGAACCGAACTTGGCAAACGCTTCCAATTCGCGGAACTGCGCTTGATCCAGTTTCAAAGTACCTGCTACTTTTTTCATAGATTTAATCTGAGCATTACCCCCCACTCGAGATACGGAGATACCTACGTTAATTGCTGGGCGAACACCTTGGTTGAAAAGATCTTGCTCTAAGAAAATCTGACCATCGGTAATTGAAATTACGTTAGTCGGAATATATGCCGAAACGTCACCTGCCTGAGTTTCGATAATAGGAAGAGCAGTCAATGAACCACCACCTTTTACCATAGGCTTTAATACATCTGGCAAATCGTTCATACTTTGAGCAATCTTGTCATCATTGATAACTTTTGCTGCACGCTCCAACAATCTTGAATGCAAGAAGAAAACGTCACCAGGATATGCTTCACGCCCCGGTGGTCTTCTCAAAAGAAGAGAAACCTCACGGTATGCAACAGCTTGTTTTGAAAGGTCATCATAAATAATCAATGCAGGGCGGCCTGTATCACGAAAATACTCACCGATAGACGCACCTGCAAAAGGAGCATATACCTGCATTGGCGCAGGATCAGAAGCATTAGCGGCTACGATAGTCGTATAGGCCATTGCACCCTTATCTTCTAAGGTCTGGGCGATAGCCGCAACCGTTGAAGCCTTTTGCCCAATAGCAACATAAATACAGTATACCGGCTCACCGGCATCGTAAAATTCTTTTTGGTTCAAGATGGTATCGATACAAACAGTAGTCTTACCTGTTTGACGGTCACCGATTACTAACTCTCTTTGACCACGACCTACAGGAATCATAGCATCGATGGCTTTGATACCAGACTGCATCGGTTCGGTAACTGGCTCTCTATAAATAACACCAGGTGCTTTACGCTCTAATGGCATTTCATAAGTATCACCGGCAATCGGGCCTTTTCCATCAATAGGTGTTCCTAAAGTGTCAACAACACGGCCCACAATACCCTCACCTACTTTTATAGAGGCAATTCTTTGCGTACGCTTAACGACGTCTCCTTCGCTAACCTGTTTAGAGGGTCCCAAAAGAACGACACCAACATTATCTTCCTCCAAGTTCAAAACAATACCTTCCAGTCCACCATCAAACTCTACCAATTCCCCATACTGGGCATTGGATAGTCCGTATACACGGGCAATACCATCACCTACCTGTAATACGGTTCCCACTTCATCTAAAGTAGCGGTAGCTTCAAATCCTGATAATTGTTTCTTTAAAATTGCTGATACTTCAGCGGCTTTTACTCCTGCCATTTGTTCAAACGTTAGACTTTAGACAGTGGCCGTTTTTCGCTACGCCCAGTGTCTTAGTTGTTATTATAGACTATTCGTAAATTCTCTTTTCAAATTGTTGAGCTTGTTCGCTATACTCGCATCATACTGCAAATCACCAACTCTCAATACAAATCCGCCAATGATACTTTCATCGACATTATTCTTTATGGTAACTTCGTTACCGGTCAATTGTGCAACCTGTTTTAGAACTTTCTTCTCTAATTCGGGCGTCAACGGCACGGCCGTGGTTACTTGGGCTACACCTTCACCTTTCAGATCTTCATGAAGTATAATATACTTTAAAGCTACTTCATTCAAAAGAGCAATTCGTTTGTTAGATGTCAAAGTATCGATTAAACCGATTGTGATTTCACTGCTGCCCTTGAAAATAGCTTTCAACGCCTCTTTCTTCGCTTCCCCTTCAATGATAGGACTTTGAAGCATACTGCGCAGCTCTTTACTCTCAGAAACCGTAGCTACGATCGAACGCATATCTTCCTCAACGGCACTTGCCGCTTTTCTTTCGACCGCAAGGTCTAAAACGGCTTTAGCATAACGTATGGCTGCTCTAGAATCGCTCATTTTTTGTTCTTATTAGGAAGTCGGAACTTCAACTTTCTATTCTATTAATTCAATTTAACATCACCCAACATACTATCGACAAGCTTAAGCTGCTGCTCTTTATTGGACAATTGTTCTTTCAATACTTTTTCCGCAATCTCGATGGATAGCTCGGCAACTTGATTCTTGATCTCGGCAACAGCTGCTTTCTTTTCACTTTCGATTGCCGCCTGAGCCTGCTTCAACATTTTATCTCCCTCTACTTTTGCCTGCTCTTTAGAGTCGGCAATCATTTTGTCTTTAATCTCACGCGCTTCTTTTAGCATGCTCTCACGCTCGGCACGTGCTTCTTTCAACAACTTGTCGTTATCGGCTTGAAGGTTCTGCATTTCTTTACGCGCTTTTTCAGCAGCTTCCAAAGCGCCTTGAATACCTTCTTCTCGGTCATTCAATGAAGTTAAGATGGGTTTCCAAGCGAATTTTACCAAAAGAAAAATAAGACCTAATAAAAGAATGGTCTGTACAACGAACAAACCTGGCGAAAAATCATTTACTAAAGTTTCCATATATAATATCTTAAATGCTGAAAATGAATTAAAGCATTTCCTGCAACCAACCGTTACAGGAAAATGCCTTTAGGTTTTGTTATCCTTAAGCTTTTCCTAAGAACAAGGCACCAAATGCCAAACCTTCTAAAAGTGCAGCGATGATAATCATCGCAGTTTGTATTTTTCCTGTCGCTTCTGGCTGACGGGCAATACCTTCCATTGCCTTACCACCAATTTGACCAAGTCCGATACCTGCTCCGATTACGATTAAACCTGCTCCAATTAAATTGTACATAGTAAATTGATTTATATATTAAATAAAAAAACTCAATTCTAGATGAAGTTCTCGCGCACATCTTCTGCGTCGGGAACTTCATGCCCATGGGCATCATGCTCATGGGCATGGTCATGCTCGGCAACGGCCATACCAATGAACAGTGCTGATAACATGGTAAAAATATAGGCCTGTAAAAAGGCGACCAACACCTCGATAAGGGTAATAAAAAACGAAAGAACCAATGAAAGGCCTGTCGCCCCGGCAACCCCTAAACTATTTTTTAAAGTGAACATGATGGCAATCAAACTCATCACAACAATGTGGCCGGCAGAAATATTGGCGAACAATCGAACCAACAGCGAAAACGGCTTGATTAAAAATGCACCTGCCAATTCTATAATTGCCAAAATGGGGCGAATCAATACCGGTACACCAGGCATCCACAGCATGTGCATATAATAATCTTTGTTACCACTAAACGTATATATAACCAGAGTGAATATGGCCAGTGCCGCAGTAACCGCTAGCTGGCCAGTAACATTGAAACCTAACGGAGTCAAACCTAACAAGTTCAAAATCCAAATAAAGAAAAATACGGTCAACAAGTAACCTGTGAACTTTCTGTATTTTTTTTCTCCGATATTCGGCTTAGCAATTTCATCTCTTACATAAATAACCAATGGCTCTAGAACACGACCAAAACCAGATGGTACTTTTTTGGTCTTGTACTGCTTGGCCAAGCTTGAAAATGCCCAAAGCATTAAAAGAC
Organism: Flavobacteriaceae bacterium MAR_2009_75; assembly: GCA_002813285.1. Taxonomy (NCBI): domain Bacteria; kingdom Pseudomonadati; phylum Bacteroidota; class Flavobacteriia; order Flavobacteriales; family Flavobacteriaceae; species Flavobacteriaceae bacterium MAR_2009_75. The sequence continues at coordinate 2,391,186 of PHTZ01000001.1, read as the reverse complement.
CTACCAATAGAATACCTAAAACACTTTTAGTAATAGAAAAATCTAACACCTTCGAAGCATTGGTCGCATGATGGGCCTCATCAAACTTAACTTCGCTAGCGCCAGCATCCAATTCATATATTTTACTGTGTAACTTCACGAAACTAGAACCGCCCTTTTCTACAATAACTTCACCTGAATCATCATGGTGAAATTCAGAAGACATAAAAGTGACCAGACCGTTGCTTGACCACAAGATAACCGGCAACGGAAAACCAACATGCTTACGCTCACCTGAATCTGCCGTGTAAGAGAACAAGTGAAAATCGTGGGCGTCTTTGATGTGGTGCTGTATATATGCGTCAATCTCTTCTTTGGTGCTGACGGCACCTTCTGCCTTATCGTCTGATTCTGAAGACGCAAAACCTTGGAGTGAAAAGCAAAGTGTAAAAAGTAGTAATAGAGTTCCGACCGATCTTGATACTTCCTTCATTAGTTCTTTATCAAAAAAATTAAGCTCCTAAAATTTGGCGCAAAAGTAGTTATTCTTTGATTAATTCAAACCATTTTTAGCATAGAAAATTCTATGATTCTTTGCTGCGCAATGTTTTTATAACAAAAATCACTTCCAACATTAGAAAAATGGCAATGGGAATAAGAAGTGAAGCCCTGTGAAAACGCGATATGGCCTGACCTCCCATCAGTTGCGGATAAAAAAACATGGTAAAGACCATAATTTTAAACACCAATAGACCCATATAAATAAAACCCAGTTGCGGAAAAACAGAATTAATTCGCGCCAATAGATTAAAGACAATTATTACCGACAAAGAGAAAATACCATGAAAAAGATATGTATTTCTCAATAACGAAATGAAGTTTTCATCTTCACCATTCAACAGAAAGTTATGTAGAAAATAAGAAGTCGTGCCCACTAAGGTGAACACGACTATATATAATAGTACTGTTTTTAACAATGCCATCTATTTATTCAAATTCATTACCTTTTTTATGACCAGATACATCGACAAAAATACGGCAATTAGAGTTACTGTATCTTCCAAATAGGTTTTTTCGAACTTGACATCTAACCATGCGCCCAAAAGATTGCCCAAGTAAATAGTGGCCCCCATTTGAATGGCAATACCCGATAGGCTTGCCGCATTGCGAATTAGGCGCGAGTTATCACGAGGCTTTTGCTGGCTCATTTGCAGAAGAAGCACTGCTGCCTAATGTTGATTTATTAAAACTGTTTGAAGAGCCTGCGCTAGAGGCGCCGCCTTTACCTTTCATCGTACAAGAAGCATTAAAAGTGGCCCCTGGCTCTACAGCCAATTTGGTCACGGAAACCGTGCCTTCGATTACTGCTGAAGATTTTAGAGACAACAAGTCGGATACCAAAAGCTCACCATTAAAACTTCCTTCAATATCTGCATTTACACATTCAACTTTGCCGTGAATGTAGCCATCTTTACCGATGACAACTTTACCGGTAGTCTTTACATTACCGTCTAATTTTCCATCGATTCTAAAGTCAGCTTCAGAAATGATATCACCTTTAATTTTTGTGTGCTTTGATATTCTGTTCGGTTGTGCGCCAATTTCGTTCATAGTTCTAGGTTTTTTGTTATCGGAAAACATTTGTTATGGTTTTGGGGTTAAAATTTGATTTTTATAGTCTTGTAGGTTTTTGTGCACTTGCACGATCTTGTAGTTGTCAGATAAAATTACAAAATTCTCATTGTCAATAAGGTAATCCTTGTTAAATTTTATAAGCTCGGCAAAGCCCAAAGCATAATCTTTAGATTTGAAACCGTGTACAACAACAAACTGCTCTTCTAATGTATAGATGTCTTTAGATACTATATTTTTATAGCGTAAGTCTTTAATTGCCTCTTCGAGCTCTTTCATTACGCGCAATGCAATTTGGTCGTTGCTTCTTCTAAAAGGAAAAACAACTTTCCAATTGTTGGTTCCCGTTGAGCCCTGCTCGGGTGAAAATTCGGTCACGGCAAGTTTCGGCAATTGTTCGGAAACAATCATTTCGGCCTTCTTGCCCTCGGGTGTATTCGGATAGGTGAGGGCCACATAGTTCAACGACTCTTCAAAGGGTTCGAAACCGTTCAAACGGCCAATCGCATTTGCCTTTAGCATTTCTAGTTTTGGAACGATAGGATCACCCGTGAATTTTTCGATGTTTTCTTCGGCGCCAGTAATTGTACGCAGAAACTGTTGTTGCTGATACATTCTAAAAAGAGTTGCATAGCGCGCCTCAGGACTGTCGGCATCGTCTTCAAGAACCGCTCTTGGGTTAAGAATGATTTCCGCGTAGCGGGAATCGCCATGATTTTTGAGAATATCGGCTTTCATCGAAGCCAACAATGGGCTACCCTCTTCTTCATAGATCTTATACAGATTGTATTTTGAAGGAAGCACTAGCCGTTCTTCAGGATTAGAGGCCAATACATCTTCCAGCTTTTCTGCGGCCAACATATTTTCCTTGAATTTTTCTTTATAGATCAGGCCTAACTGGTAATTGGCAAAGTTGCGCTCGGTTTGCAGACTATCTATAAAACCTTCATCCGTCGGAATCTTATCTAAATAAAAATCAAGGGACATTTTATCATCAACACCTGCATCTGATCTCTCGGTCGCGCTGGCGGCAACAGCATCTCCGGTAGCCTCCGATGGAAGCGCCCTGCTCTTATCGCTCCAGCGCCAGTTGTCGGCCAATTCTCTTTTACCCCAACGTTGGGTAAAATCGTTTTTACCGTAACCAAGGCTGGTCACATTATAGAAATAGAACTTGCCTTTATTTTCCTTTCCCCCTTTGCTTTGGGCAAATTGGGCGAAGCCGGCATTTTGTCTTTTTTCTTCTTTTTTGGCCGCTGCTTCTTCCGCTGCCTTCAATGTATTGATATGGTCTTCAAAAAAGGCAATCTGCTTTTCTTTGGGCAATTGATATAAGGTGATTACACTATCTGCGTGTTGAACGATGTCTTCGTACTTAATAACATCTTCGAGGTTATCTAGCTTCTTTTTGGTCGACCTGAATTTTTTAGTGTTCTCTTTTAGATTGGGAAGTACGCTATCGTAATACGCCCCTGCCAATTTATATTCATTTCGGTCAAAATTATAGACCGCAAGATTTTCGTAGTTAAGGGCGTTCAGCTTAGGCTCGTTTTGAGTGGCCCGTAGAGATTTGTTAAAATACGCTAAAGCCAAACTATCGTTTTCTTGCTGAAGGTGAAATTCGGCGATCTGACGAAAAATGATGTTCAAAAATGGCCTGTTCTCACGATTCTCTTCCAAATCTGTGAGGTACTCGAACATTACTTCTTTGTTCGCTTCGGTAACCTCTGTATTTTTAATTTTCTCGACCTCAGCATTGATCATATAGACCCGTGGTGATTTTCGGTTGAGATCGATTACTTTGTCGAACGCATAATTGGCACTGTCTTTATGCCCCATTTGATTGAAGAGTTGCCCTATGATGTAATAATAGCGGCCCTTTTCAGGGCTTTTCTTGGTGTAATAGGAGGCAATTTTAAGTTGTTGTACCGCAGTATCTCTTACCCCTAGATTAATATAGGCTTGGGCCATCATGGCCCTGGCATCGGCATACTCTTGCTCTTTAAGGTCTTCATACTTCATTAGCCACTTTAGGTTTTTAATGGCCAACTCCTCGTTTTCTAACCTAATGTTTACTTTTTCGCGCCAAATACGTGCCTCGGCCAATTTGTCGCTGTAATCATATTTGTTGATAATGTAATTAAAGGCTTCTAAAGCGGGGATATATCGCTGATCAAAATATCTCGCTTTGCCCAAGAGTAGAAAGGCTTCATCGGTTTGGGGATTGCGCTCCTCGTCCCGAATATCCATACTATGTTTTTGTATGGCCTTAGTTGCCTTTTCTTCGGCAATTATAAAATTTGAATTGTTATCTTCTGAATCTAGTTTAATTTCTTCGGTTACCTCAAGACGTTCGACAGGTAGTAGTTCCCAGTAATCATCTTTATAGGTGTTGTTCAATTCTTCACGACCATCTTCAAAAGCGATATTACCATTATACAAAGTGTTGTACTTCGTATTCAGGGCATGCCAGTTTCGATTGACGAACGTATCTTTTTTGGTGGAACATGCACTTAGAACGATGCCCCCCAAAAACGAAATTAGAACTAGTTTATAATGTAGTTTCAAAATTGTAAATCTGTGTACTTAACTCTAACTGAAAAAGAACCGGATTATTATGTATTTCATCGATAAAATATTAATTAGCCGTCTCTGAAAAACAAGCTTCCACACAAAATAATGCTAGTATGTATATACAAACTCAGTTTTAAAGAAAAAGAAAGTTGACAGGGTCATTTAGGTACGACTTCTAGAAAAAAAGAAATAATCTTCATCAACAATTTACAAACTATATGGTCTGCAAATAAAAAAACTGAATCTCAAACTTGATCCAACGGAACGTTCACGGATATTATCTGCCTCATGTCGACAACTATTATGATTTAAAAACGAATGGAAAAAACTAAAACCAACTCATTGGTCGGTTTTGGTATTTCAGCCTAAGTGACACAAAGTATCATTTCGAAACTCTAGAAAAATGTGGTTTTTGCATTTTATACCGCAGTAGATGTCGTTCCCGAGAAGAATTCTTCCAGTTCTTTCAAGGTTTTCGTAGAGGTTTCAATATCTTTTACAATTTCGCCCTTGTTTAAGACTACTATTCGTTCACATACCTCGGTAACATGAATAAGGTCGTGACTAGAAACTAACACCGTAACACCCTGTTGCGCGGCCAAATCTTTAATAATACCTTTTAAGCGAATCTGGGTGGTAGGGTCAAGGTTGGCAAATGGCTCGTCGAGTATCACTATTTCCGGATTACCAATAAACGAAGCCACGATTCCGGCCTTTTTCTGGTTTCCTTTTGACAAGTCTCTTAAATATTTCTTTTGACCTAAAATTTCTCCATGAAAGAAATCTTCATAAGTAGAAAGTAAGGCATCGACATCAGCTTTGTTCTGACCCCGAAGTTCTCCAACAAAATAGAAATACTCTTCAGCGGTCAAATATCCTATTAAAAAAGACTCATCTATAAAGGAAGAGGTAAAGGGTTTCCAAGCTTCGCTTTGATCCACTCTAACCTCATTGCTAATAATATGCCCGGTAGTCGGTTGAATCAAATCTAACAAGAGGCTAAAAAATGTGGTCTTACCGGCGCCATTGTTGCCCACTAGACCAAAACTTTGTCCTTTAGGTATTTCTAAACTTTCAAGGTTCAAAACTGTTTGGCCACTATAGTTTTTAGTTAGGTTTTGTACTGAAATCATGTGTTTATTTTTAAAAATGAAATAAGCTCGAATATTTTCAACTGTTCTTTTCTTTAAAACCGGCAATCATTCGATACTTTTTATTTCGATATAGTCGCGTAATCATATCGAGCAGGTTGTTTCTCAAAGCAAAACCCACAATGCCAAGAGCACTCAAGGTGATAATAGCCACTTGAAACGAGACCCAATAATTCAGCACCGTAAACAAAATCATAGGTATACCAAAAAGAGGAATGCCCACCAAGAACTGCACCGCACTGACCCCTTGCATGTTGGCTACCGCACTTTTTCCTAGGTCGATACGTTTTTTGTTCATCGAACCAAAAAATAGAATTATAGGCACATTAACACCTAAATTATATAGTGCAGAACTAAAATTAATTGCAAGGGCCTCCCACCCAAAATAGACATAAGGCACAGATAATAAAAACATCACCACAATGCTGACATAAATAAGACCTGCTTTAGACTCTAAATAATTTCTAAGCGGAATGTTCTGAGACATCATCATACTATAATATTCACTATCCCAGGCGGGTATGAACTGCCCAAAATTCATCAAGAAAATTCCCGTCATAAAAATCCCGACAAAAACAAGCATGGGTGAGTTGGGTCCGAAATCATCCATGGTGTAAAAAACCAATCCGTATAAAATCATGGCCAATGATAAAAACACCTGCGTTTTCGTTCGCTTGTTGCGCCATATCAGTTTTAAATCTAACTGAAGAAAAGGTGCAATATGCCCAAGCCGTCGGGTCCATTCCATATCGGAAGCAACCACTTGTTTGGTTTTCTTTTTTAAGGTGGTATCTAAAAAAATTCTATTTCTAAGATAGTTGTAATTGATGTAGTAGGTGTAGCCTACAAATAGTACCGGCACGATTAACCAAACAGGGTTCTCATATAGCGTATAAAAGAGATTGCCTATATATTCTGTTATTGGGTAAATGTCGAATCGGTCTAAGGCATAGCAGCCCAACAATAGGGCGCCAACAAGAATCAAGGCCTTGTTGTTCTTATTGATTATAAAATTGATGTAGTTTATTGATAAGGTGATTGCCACTATCGACAGAAACCAAAGGGATATATTTAAAGCCGGATAACCTTTAGCTAAGAGTACGATACAGAAAGGCACAAAAAAGAATACACTCAATAAATTGTAAAAGGAAACCGTGGAGCGCGCAAGAACGTAGTGTGTTAAACTACTCTTTTTAATGGGGAGGCTCAAAAAGGGCTTGATATCCATTACTGGTAGTTTCTGCATAAAATACCTCAAAAATAGCTCTGCGAGAATCCAATACACCAAGAACCGGTTAACCGAGACCAGTGGGTCAATATCTGGAAATACCTCTTGCAGCATGAAAAAAATACCGGCCCCGCCCATAGCTAATGAGGCTAGCATATATATCGCAAAGAAGCCCATTAAAATTTTCACTCCCAAGGTTTTGCCCAATGATGAGGATCGAAAGAATGATTGCCATTGTAACTTGGTGAAGTGCTTGAACATAGAATCAGGGTTTCAAGTTTTATGCATGGGTGTCAAAAATAATAGGTTTGTTACATTACGATACTCTTTTTTTAAGCTTTCCGTTTCAAATGGGGCCATCAATGCTTAATTTAGCACCCTATTTGCGATAAACACATCTCATGAGTAAATTTCATTCCCTTACGGTAAAACATATCAAACCGTTAACACCAAATTCGGTGGCCATAACCCTTACTATACCTAAAGACCTTATTCAAACTTTCGATTTTTTGCCTGGGCAGTATGTCACCATAAAAAAAGAAATAAAGGGTAAAGAGTTAAGAAGGGCCTATTCAATCTGTTCTTCTCCAAAAAGTGACTGTTTTACCATTGGGGTAAAGAAAGTAGATAGAGGCGGGTTTTCCGATTACGCACATACCAAATTAGCCGTTGGAGATGTTCTCGAAGTTATGCCGCCAGAAGGTCGTTTTACATTTAATTCTTCAGGAAAGGCCAAAAATATCGCCGCTTTTGCTGCCGGTAGTGGTATTACCCCGATTATGAGTATTGCGAAGGCCGTTTTGGCAAGCGACCCGAAAAGCAAGTTTGTGCTGGTGTATGGCAACAAGTCGTACAAAGACACCATGTTCTATACCGATCTGGTAAAATTAGAACTGGATCACCCAGATAGATTCTTCACCTATTTTATAACCAGTCAGACCCAAGAAGATGATTCGCTGTTCGGTCGAATCGATGCATCAACGGTGAATTACGCCTTAAAGAACAAACACAAAAACACCGAATTTGATGCGTACTACCTCTGTGGACCAGAAGCCATGATCAATCTGGTTTCCGATAAGCTTCAAGAAAATGATATCCCTAAAGAAAAAATTCATTTTGAACTTTTCACCACCACCGAAATTTTAGACGAAATGCCGGTTGACGCCGAGGGTCAGACACAACTGAAAGTTATAGTTGATGAAGAGGAGTTTTCATTTCAAATGGACAAAAAAGAGCGGGTTCTTGACGCTGTGCTCAAAGAAAATATCGACGCACCCTATTCTTGCCAAGGGGGCGTATGCAGTAGCTGTATCGCCCGGGTCAAAGAGGGAAAGGCTGAAATGGTGAAAAACCAAATATTGACCGATGGCGAAATCGAAGATGGTTTTATTCTTACCTGTCAAGCACTACCTCTTACGCCTACGCTTACCGTCGATTATGATGACGTATAGACAATTTATTTAAAATGCCACTCTATATCTTCATCTAGGATAGTTGACCTATCCAAGTAATTCATTTTAACGATAGTTAATTTTCTAGATATATTTTTATAGTAGTTAGGAATTCGCCTGATAGTTCTCCAATTATTCAATTCATCAAATTGACTTTTATTAAATTCCATTTCCCAATAAATAAGTTGATCATTGGAAACTTTCAAGAGTTCGGTATATTTTTTTGGTTGCAAATAACTGAATTTATAGCTTTCTTCAATAGAATAATCCACCATAATTTCTTGACATTCGTGCCATGCACCTGAAGGAACCAACTGAATTTTCGCATTTGGTCGATAGAAATCTATAACCCCTTTTTTATTATCACCTGGTTTATAAATATGACCTTCATTCCATTTTCGGATAAACAAATCCATTATGAAATGTTCTCCAGATTCTTTATATAGTATTTTGGTAAATTTTGGATTAATCTCTTTTTGCTCGGCGGCCAATGCCTTAAATTTTAAATTATAAACACTTTGTACGCTTATAATTTTTACGACTACAGGAATTTCCATTTTTTCAGCCCATTTGTCCATTATTGAACTTTGAAAAGTTGCCAAATCAATAGAATACGCATCAGCAAATTTAACAGCGGCCTTCCTGTATTTACCTTTCGTAATAATTACTCCCTTTGAAGCCCTTATTTTTTCAATATGATTTTGAAAATTTAAAATCTCACTTTCTCCGATGGGGTTTTCATATGGATTAAGTCTGAGCAGTAATTTAATCTTGGTGCCTAATATCTCTTTTTCTATTAGCACATCACTTCTGTATTCTATACCCGTTATCGAATCAACATGGATTTGATTCAAAATAATTGTAGATGTTGAATCTAGTGATTTATAGATATTTGAAATGATATCAATAAATTCGATTTGAGCTACATCATCTATAGCCTTATTTCTATCGGCTTGAATTATATTTATCAATTCCGCTACTTCATTGGGTTTAGCCCCATTCTGTTCCAAGACCCCATTCTCCTCGTCACTTATTACCAGCTTTGTTGGTGGATTATATGCCAAATAAAGCTGCCACCCACCTATAACTATACCGATAATTGCAAGCCATAAGAAAACTTTGTTCCAAAGGCCCAGGGCTTTATATCTTCTATATATTGACCATTTTTTACTCATTTGAAAGTAAGATATTACTAAATTATATAATTACATGCCAATAGATATCAGGTTCGCTTTTTTATTTTTAAAGTTAAAATATTGATAGTTAAAGAATAATTTAGCGTTTTTAAGAATATTATGACTTGGGAAATCATTTTGGTCTTTCTCATCATCGGCGCAGTCATCTTTCTGTTCGCCTTTGAGATATTTCCCATGGATAAAATTTCGTTCTGCATCATTGCAGCGCTATTATTGACCGGCCTGGTATCTCCTGAAGAAGCCGTAAGCGGTTTTTCGAACAAAGCGGTCATTACCATTCTCTGTTTGATGATTTTGGCTATCGGTCTTGAAGAAAACGGAGCGATTTCTTGGTTGGCCAAAGGTCTCAAAGTTCTTAAAAACTGGCCCATGGTATTCGCATTACTGGCCATTATGCTGATTGCAGGCAGTATATCGGCCTTCGTTAGCTCAACAGCCGTGGTCATTGTTTTCATTAAGATAGTGGCAGAGCTCAAAGAGAAATATCAAATGCCCCCCGGCAAAATGCTATTGCCTATTTCTTTCGCCAGTATCCTGGGCGGAAGTTGCACACTGATGGGTACTTCTACCAATTTACTGGTCAATAATATTTCAGCAAGATATACAGGAGAGCGACTCGGTTTTTTTGAATTTACATGGATGGGTGCCATCTTCTTGACCGTTTCCATTATTATTATACTTCTCTTCTACAAGTTTTTGCCCCAAGAAACCGCTAACCTTTCAGATAATTATGATCTTGATCGGTATTTGCTGACCATAGATGTTGAGCCCGACTCTTCTCTAGTAAATACCGAACTGGGTGATTCATTTATGTTCAAGGAGTCTGATATAACCGTTTTACGAATCACTAGAAACGGGCGAGACCAAAATATCTTGAACAAGAATATGAGTATTAGGGCCCACGATATTATTCTGTTGCATTGTAGTCTTGACAATCTACAACAGATGCGAAGTGAAGGTTATTTTGATATCGAAGGTGAGGAAGCAGATCAGCTTAAATCAACCAAAGGAACACAGATTAAAAAAGTAGGTGCTACGGCCAAGAAGAATAAAAAAGCTTCAGAAAAAGAAGATAGAGAATCGGTTCTACTCGAACTTTTGTTATTGCCTGGATCACGATTTGTCGGTAGAACCATTACCGAATTAAAACGGATGATCGTACCGAGGGCCATACCTCTTGCTGTTAACAAACGTAAGAAATTAACCAACTTAAAAACCCGGCTTTATCAAAGCAACAAAGAATTTACCCGTTTGAAAATTGGGGATCGGGTGTTGATACAGACCGATGCCGAATATGTACCCAACTTCGAGAACAGTAATAATTTGGCCGTCTTAAACCAGTTCGAAGGTAGGCCACCGACAACGGTATATAAAAGAAATTTGTCCATTCTAATTCTACTGGGTACGATAACTTTAGCGGCTACCGGAGTGTTTGAGGTAATGACCAGCGTTATTACCGGTACCTTGGCCATGCTGCTATTCAAGTGTATAGAACTGAACCACATTTATGAAAAAATCAATTGGCAAATTATATTTCTTTTGGCAGGTATGATACCGTTGGGTATCGCAATGAGTAATGCCAAAGCCGATGAATTTATTACGCAAGAGCTTTTGGGGCTCATGGCCGGTCAAAAGCCCATGATTATCATCGGGCTATTATTTCTAACGACCATGTTATTGAGCAGTGTGGTTTCTAACAATGCCACTGCAATTATAATGGCACCCATTGGTATTTCTTTAGCGAATGGTTTAAATCTTGATGTGAAACCTTTTATACTTTCTGTAATGTTCGCTGCAAATTTTAGTTTTTTCACACCTCTCGGCTACCAAACCAATGCCCTCATTTTCAGCATGGGCATCTATAAGTTCAAACATTTTTTGATTATCGGAGGGGTGATTTCGGTAGTTTTATGGGTTGTTGCTACTTTATTGTTAAGTGCCATGTTATAAGTCTTATTCAGACAACAGAGCATCAAAAGCACTACGGGAACGGTCATAACCGATGAGGTATGCCTTTTCGATACCCTTTCGGTCTAAAACCCCAATGTTCTCCAACTCCTTAAATTCCAACAGAAGGTCACAGGCTTGCAATTTTGACCTGTTAATGGCATAAATCATGAGACCGGTTACACGGCCGGTGATCTGCAGCGAATTCTTTAAGGCATTTCTTTCTAAGGGGCCTACCACAGATACGTTGCTGCCTAGAACAAAATCGACCTTGTCAGCAATTGGTTCGAGCGGAAAGTTATTCATTATGCCCCCATCGGCATAAAATTTGCCGTTCAGTTCGACCGGACTAAAAACCGGAGGCAATGCGGCTGACGCCAATAATGGCCCTATAAGTTCTCCTTCTGAGAAATAAGAAAGTTCACCATCTTGTAAATTGGTGGCTACAACATGTAATTTGCGCTGTAAGGCTTCAAAACTATCTTCAGGAAAATAAACCCGGAATACATCGAAATATCTATCGGTATCGATAAAACCCGGTTTAACAATGGTCAAAAAGTTATATTTGAAAAGTGGGGTTTCCTTAAAGAAAGAAAGCATTTCGGTCACTGAATTTCCATTGGCATATAAGGCACCAACGAGAGCACCCACACTGCTACCGCTGACTATTTCAGCCGATATTCCATATTCGTTCATCGCTCTTATCAGTCCAATATGTGCCATACCCCGCACACCTCCCCCTGAAAGAACCAAACCAATCGATTTTTTAAGAATATCACTCATTTAAGCTTAACATAAAAAGATGCCGCATTGAACAATCTCAATGCGGCATCTAAGTTACTTAAATTGAATATGCTTATTCCGAATCCATTCCAAAAGCATAGTAATATTTAGTTTTAGAGCCTTCATAGACCCCCTCAAGCATTACTCCGCCTGCCTTATTCTCCAAAGCTTTACTGATATCATCCAAATCTTTCACCTTTTTTCCGTCGATATGAGTGATTATAAAGCCTTCTTTCATTTGGGTCTGTTTGCGAATCTTGCCCGGATAAAGGCGTGCTACTTTTACGCCTCCATCTAAGTCAAGCTTCTCTGCAACTTCATCATCGAGCACTTCGAAATCGGCACCCAATAAGTTCAATACCTCCTTCTTTTCGCGCTTAACGATGTCAGTGGTGCCATTGGCGTTTTCGAGAACCACATCAAACTCTTTTTCTTTACCGTTTCTCTTTACCGTAACGACCACCTTGTCACCTGGTCTCTTACTCGCAATAATTTCTTGAAGTCGTGGGGATGTACCTACTAATATGTCGTCAACTTTGGTAATGATGTCTCCTGACTCGATTCCGGCTTTATCGGCCGCACTTTCTTCACCGACATTTTCGACCCAAACTCCTTTAGAGAAGTTCACCTCTTTTTCTTTCGCCAAACTGCCATCCATTGTACGAATGCTTACTCCCAACATACCTCTCTGCACGTTGCCATATTTCAATAAATCTTCAACCACTTTGGTGACGATATTACTGGGTACCGCAAAACCATAACCGGTATAACTACCCGTTCTACTTGCGATGGCCGTATTTATTCCGATAAGGTTTCCTTCTAAATTTACTAAGGCACCACCACTATTACCAGGGTTAATAGCGGCATCGGTCTGAATAAAGCTTTCGACCGCGAATTTTTCTTTATTGATGTGAATACTTCTAGCTTTAGCACTTACGATACCGGCCGTAACAGTTGAATTAAGCCCTATTGGGTTACCAACGGCCAACACCCATTCACCTACCTCCACATCATCAGAATTAACCAAGGCCATTGTTTTTAATCCGTCAGCCTTAATCTGCAACAAAGCTAGATCGGTAGTTGGGTCGGTACCGACCACTGTAGCCTTGTAAGATTGATTGTTATACAAGGTAACTTCTACCTCATCGGCATTGTCGATAACGTGATTATTGGTAACAATATAGCCCTTCTCGTTAATGATTACCCCAGAGCCTGTGCCCACCATAGGCTGTTGTTGCATGCCACCTTGGGGTACTTGGTTCTTGAACATATCACCAAAAAACTCACGAAAAGGATCGGGAAGTTCGCGGGCATTGCCATTATTTTGAGCCCTCGTATGAATCGATTTAATATGTACAACTGCATCCAATACCTTTTCACTGGTGTCGGTAAAATCGAGGGGTTTAATATTGCCTTCGTTATCGGCAGTAAATAAAGCATGCTGACCCTGTACCCCGCTAACCTTTGTTATATTAGCCGAATCGTCTTTAGCCAGTTGACTACCTTTTACTACGGCAAAACTCACCCCAAGGGCGATTAGGGCGGAGAACAGGTAGATTCTCCATCCTTGAAGGGTTTTTTTATTATTTGTCATTTTTCTAAACTTATTTAAAATTAAACTTGTACGTCTTATATGAAGCAGCTTGACTGAACGAATGTCAATTTGTCCGTACGACAAACTTCCTTCAAACTATTTCTAGCCTCGGCGGTTGAACCTATCTCTTTTTTGTTTTACAGGAATAAGAACTGGACGCTTGGGAAAAGCATCGGTCAAGACAGTCTTAATGGTTAAAATCAAAAAAATAGTATAAACCGACGCGCTTATTAGTAAAGCAAATGTTAAGTAATCCATATTAATATAATTTTTTAAGAACAATTTTACGATTGGTAATTGTCAATTCTTGTGCCAAACGAAGGAAGGAAAATCCTAAAAAATATTTAAATGTTTGGTGGGTGATAGGGTATAAGGTCGATTCAAAAAATCTAACACCTACTGTTGCCTATATAAGAATGACCGCTCAATATCATTATGTTAGACCTTACCTTCTATGCCGTATTTGATTGTTATTTAGAATTTAAGTGGCTTTTAATCCCAAAAAAAGACCCTTTAAACCGACTGGGCGGTCGGTTAGTATTTTTAAAAAGCGGGTCGTACGTCGAGATTGTGACAGTTTGGCGATATTTTGTGTTCATACAACCAATTTGATTCAACCAAAGTGCAATCGGTGGGTTCTTTGTATGAGACTTAACGGTCGGTTTAACCCAAATTTTGATATTATGAACAAGTCATTAAAACGCATGGCCACCATGCAACGTATGCAGGTCACAGGACTCGAACTTTTTTACAAGAAAGGTTATTATAACACAAGTGTAGATGATATTTTAAAGGAGCTTTCCCTTTCAAAGGGGGCCTTCTATTACCATTTTGATTCAAAGGAAGATTTTTTCATTCAGATAATAGAAAATCTGCTCGTGCGTAAAATGTACAGTATGCTTATCGAACCTATTGAGGGTCATGAAAATACTTTGGACATGATAACAAACTGTTTTGAAGAGGCTCTGGAAACGGCAGTTCACAATGAGCTTGACTTCGGTTTTGTTCTGAGTAATTTCATTAACGAATTTAATGGTAAGAACGAAAAAATCATGAAACACCTTAACGATATTCTTAGAATATGGGAAGCCAATTTGGTTTCAGCCATTCAGCGAGGTAAATTCAATGGTCATATCGATAGACATGTAGATAGCGAAGGTGTGGCGGTTTATTTGATGAGCGCTTATATAGGGGTGCGAACCTTAATGGTAGAAATAGCACCGAGTGCCCGTAAATATCGTTTTATGTCACAATTAAGACAGTACTTCAAATCAATGGAGCCCAAGTCTGAAAATGTAATGAATCAAGCTTCTGGATACGGAACTTATAATTAATGCCGTCATCTATCCAATATCATATAAATTTTAGATAATATCTGCTTTGGTGATATCGTCCCAATGGCCTTTTCGTAGCCTTCAGGTACTTTATTTCCGTAAACGGATGTCGGTATTAACGGATACTTTTCGCGGTCGGCCAGAAGTGCATTTTCAATCGGCTGACCAAACGGATAAAAACCTGCGTAAGGGTGGGTGACCCCCCAAATCGAGACGACCGGCACCCCATACATCGCAGCCAGATGGCCATTACCACTATCCATTGAAACCATTAAATCTAGATTAGAGACTAATGCGAGCTCTTCGGAATATGATAATTTACCCACCACGTTAACTGCGTTTTCATATGAGCTTTCTAATTTTTTCAATTTTTCTTTTTCGGAGACACCTCCACCAAAAAGAAATATTTTAAATTTATTAGAGGCATTTAACTCGTCGACCACCTGTTGCATAAGCTCAAGTGGATACATTTTGCCAGCAAAGGCGGCAAAAGGCGCAATACCTATCCACTGTTTAGCATCTTGACCAATTAAATTATTTACTTTTTCGGGGTATTTCTCTTTTGCCAGAACGTGACTGGACTCTAATTCGAAAGGAAACCCCAAGGCCGTAAAAACATCAATGTAACGTTGATGGGTAGATTTCAGAGGCCTGAAAACTTTGTTTTTTGATCGGGTCAGGGCTTTTCTACCCGCTCTATTTTTATCAATCTGTTTGAAAGGAGTTTTATCAAAACCAAAGTAACGTTTCAAAACCTTGCTACGCAAGACATTGTGTAAATCGGCAACTGCGTCAATCTTTAATAATTTGAGTTCTTTGTAGAGCTTCCATAAACCGAACACCCCCTTATGCCTTCCCTTAACGTCTGCCTCAAAAACTTCAACATTTTTGAGTTGAGAGAACATCGGCTTGAAAAAACTTCTGGTCAATACTGTAATCTGTACGCTAGGGTATTTGTTAATGAACGCCACAAGTACGGGTACGGTCATCGCAACATCACCCATAGCGGATAAGCGTATGACCAGAACGTGGTATCGTTTATTTTTGTCCACGGAGTATGGGGTTCATTTCTTCATCGTTGTACATTTTCATCTGCCGATAGACCTTCATGTATTTTTTTCCGGTTTCGATGTCATATAAGAGTTGATCGATTGCAGTTGAAAGATCTTTACGCTGTTCTAACAGCACATTCAGCTTAACGCTACATTTTTGAACGTGTTCAGATGAGGCATCTTTTCGAGATACCTCTTCTTGCATATGATAAATCTTTAAAGCTAAAATTGATAATCGATCAATTGCCCAAGCAGGGCTCTCGGTATTGATACTAGCATCATCCAGAGGTTCTACCGATTGGTATTTTTCTAAGAAATAACTGTCGATAAATTCTACTAGATCTGTGCGATCTTGATTGCTAGCATCAATTTTTCTTTTCAACGCAAGTGCAGCATTGGGCTCGATTTCGGGATCACGGATAAGATCTTCGTAATGCCATTGAACCGTATCTATCCAATTCTTTCTAAATAAGAGTCTTGCAATATCATCTTGGGCGTAGGGGTTAACAAAGGTCTGGTCGACCGTATCTTTTATATGATATTTCTGAATACTCTCTTCAAATATTTTATAGGCAAAGTCAGTGAACATATCGTGTGTTTTATGGCAAAGTTATCAATTACTAAGGTCTTGGTCGGTTTTAGGCAATTCTATTTTAGAGCCATGCTACTGAAAAAAACTATAAATGGTAAAGCAATACTTGCCATGAGTATAATTTCCTTAATATTCGCACGTCTTATCGATTCAATATATTTCGTAAAAAATACCACGGCCGGAAAAAATGTGACCATAATTGGGTAAACATTATCTGAAAGCTTTAGAACATTCAAGATAATACCAAGCACAAATGAGAGGGCAATCAATCGCATATTGATAACCTGCCCAATATTACCCTTACCCAACTTTATGATGGCTAGAAGTCCGATTACCAAAGTACCCAATGTATAGAATATAAGTTTCGTACTATGGCCCCAGTATGAGAAGTATACCATGTTAGGTGAAAATTTGAATTGGTAATGGCGCATCCAAAAATCAGTATTGTTAGATAGCACCAAAACACATTCGGTAATCATAAAGAAAGTGAAAACGGCCGCTATGGGCACCAACCAGTTTTTAGTTACTTTGGGTTGGTAAAAATATATAGCAGCAAAAACCAGAATCAAGAAGAGAACTGCCCAATCATAAAAAAGAGTAGAGACCAATACCCATAATGTGGCATCGAACAACTTAAACTTGATTGTTTTTAGAGATTTCATGCTCACTAATCTTCTTGATGCCAAAAGAAGAAAGAAGCTGCAAAAAATAGCGTTGGAGTCTGCCAAAGTTTCAGGAAAAATGACTGTCAACAAAGCATAAAATAAAATCGGGAAAGAATTTGTACCCGTAATTTTGTTTCTCTTTACAATAAAATTGACAACGAATATGCTGAAGAACAAAACCGCCAGTATCAATACTTGCCCAATCAACTGGTCAGGCGCATAAATTTTATGAAAAAGGGAGAAATGTACCAGCCAGTAAAAAACGAACAAGAATGAGAGAACAATAATGTAATTAATTGGCTTTGTTTTGCCAAAAATGATTGAAATCATCCCGACTTTTTATATTTTTGCAGGTAAATATAGGTAATAAGATGACTTCATTTTTTAAAGGAATAGAGGATTTATTTGTAAACAATCTATTTTGGCCATTGGACCAACTTCGTTTTATGGAAAGTTGGTGGGGCGCCAATTTCTTGAACTGGATATTTATGTTGATCGGCTTCGCCGGATTTGTCTATTGGATGTTGCAATTGAAGCAATACGACGACAATAACGAAGAAGATAAGACAATCAGTTCACATTCTTACTTGTAAGCCTTTAAGGATTTCCTGTGAAAGGAATCCTTAATAGCTGATTTCTTTGGTTTTTTACAAATCGAATCCGATATCTTTTCGATAGTTCATACCATCAAAAGTGATGTTATGAATATTCTTATAGGAAACTTCAAGGGCTTGCTCAAAATTATCTCCAAAAGAAGTAATTGCCATAACCCTACCGCCATTAGTTACTACTTTACCGCCATCAATTTTAGTTCCGGCGTGAAAGACCAATGAATCTTCTATAACATCGAAGCCATTCATTTCTTTTCCTTTTTGGTATGCTTCCGGATATCCACCTGAAACCAACATAACGGTGGCCGCAGTTCGATTATCCAATTCTAAATCGATTTCATCAAGTTTTTGATCCGCTACGGCCTGAAATAGCTCTACCAGATCATTTTTTATTCGAGGCATCACCACTTCGGTCTCTGGATCTCCCATTCGAACATTGTATTCAATGACCTTCGGATCATCACCAACTTTTATTAGGCCGATGAAGATAAAACCTTTGTAAGGCAGGTTGTCCGTTTTAAGGCCTTCTACCGTGGGCTTGACAATCTGGTCGTGTATTTTGTCCATGAACTCTTTATCTGCGAAAGGAACGGGGGATATTGCGCCCATTCCGCCTGTATTGAGACCCGTATCACCTTCACCGATACGTTTGTAATCTTTAGCTGTTGGCAAAACTTTATAACCTTTTCCGTCGGTAAGAACGAACACACTTAATTCTATACCCGACAAAAACTCTTCTATAACCACAGTTGTGCTGGCCGAACCAAATTTTTCATCTACCAACATCGTTTTAAGCTCTCTTTTGGCTTCGTTTAAATCATTGAGGATCAGAACTCCCTTTCCTGCTGCAAGTCCATCAGCTTTTAGTACATATGGAGCATTTAATGTTTCAAGAAATGAATAGCCCTCACTTAATGTTTCAGCCGAAAAACTTTGATATGCGGCTGTAGGAATACCGTGGCGCATCATGAACTTTTTGGCAAATTCTTTACTACCCTCAAGTTCTGCTGCTGCCTTTTGAGGACCCAAAACAGGAATATGTTTAATTTCTTGGTCATTTAAATAATAATCATGAACTCCGTTGACCAATGGGTCTTCAGGCCCAACCACGACCATATCGATATTATTTTCTAATGTAGCTGCTTTTATGGCATCAAAATCGTTTACACCGATTGGTATGTTTGTGGCAATTTTTGCCGTTCCCGCGTTACCCGGCGCAACAAAAAGTTTCGGACTGTGTTTTGATTGGCTTAGTTGCCACGTGATGGTGTGCTCTCTACCGCCAGAGCCTAGTACAAGAATATTCATGCTTAAAGTTTGTGCAAAAATACGCTTTGAATAGGAATTTTAAGGCACTTGTGAAATAATTAGAAGTAAAATCTAGATCTAAGTAAGGTTTAGTGTAATTTCACTCTTGTATAAGAAATAGTTCAGCTAAATATGGTTAAAGTTCGCCATTGATAGGATTCGCCTTATCACTTTTCTTAGGTTTAATCATGGGTTCACCATTTAAGGAATCATTCTTTTGACCGGATGGTTCGCCCATGGCATTTTTTCTATCCTTCCTTCTAAGACTTCCCTTCTCTTCTACCCGTGACTTAATTTTCTCAACTTTTCGCTTGAGTAGAATTTTTTGTTTTAGCGTTGCGAAATTATAATTGTATTTAAAAAAGATATAACCTAGGAAGATAACAACTGAAACCAACATGATGACCATACCTAAATTCTTGGCGGTGCTTCCTAAAACTATAAAAAGCATCACAAACATCAAATTGAAGCAGCCGATAATGAAACTGGCTTGTTTATGTGTAAGGCCCCAATAGTCAATTAAAACATGGTGAGTATGATTGCGATCTGGTGAAAACGGGCCCTTTTTATTAGCTATTCTGATGGCAAATACTCTTGCAGTATCGAATAGGGGAACGATTAGTATACTTATTGCTATCAATGGAGCGTTTTCCAGCAAAAAAGGTAAGTCAGTATAGGCTGTAGGTCTCAGCGCTAAAAATTTTAATGTTAAAATACTAATGATGAAGCCTACTATCAGAGAGCCGGTATCTCCCATAAATATTTTCTTGTCGGAAGATAAATTAAATCCTAGAAAAGCCATTAAGCTAGCGTTCATGGTGATGCTTAACAAGGCAAAGAAATATTCTTCGGTCATGTAAAAAATAGTCGTATAAATCACCATTATAACCATACCTACTACCGATGCCAATCCGTCAATACCATCAATTAGGTTATACGAGTTAATAATGG
Source organism: Flavobacteriaceae bacterium MAR_2009_75 (assembly GCA_002813285.1). NCBI lineage: Bacteria > Pseudomonadati > Bacteroidota > Flavobacteriia > Flavobacteriales > Flavobacteriaceae > Flavobacteriaceae bacterium MAR_2009_75. Next base: position 2,371,138 of record PHTZ01000001.1, on the reverse strand, counting down.
TTATCATCATGAAACCACCAATTATTAAGTATAGATAATACGGAATCTCGTTTATATTTAAAAATCCGTTTAAAGAGTGAATTGTAAAGCTAGGGTTCACCAAAATAAAAATAACGGCAAAAAACTGCGCAATTAATTTGGCTCCTGGACTAATCACAACTAAATCATCCTTAAGTCCTACAATGAAAAGTATTGTAAGGCCGGGTATTATGTAAAAACCTTCATCAAAAACATCCCTGCCCCGTATAAAAAAAAGTGCAAATACCAGAGTGTAAAAAAAAGCAATCCCCCCCAGGGTTGGAGTTCTTGATTGATGTGAACTCCGCTTGTCGGGGTCATCCATTAGCCTTTTATACTCGACAACACTAATAATCTTGGGTATAGTCAAATACGTCAGCAAAAATGCCGCTATAAATATCGATATGGCTGTTTCTAAAAAATACAAGTTCTGTTATTATTTAAGTAATATTTTAAGTAGCACTAAAGATAAATGAACTACCCCTAGACAAAGCCATCGAGGTATCAAAACAAACTTAATTGATTTTTATGTATTTCTTTATAATTGGATATTCTTTGGTTTTGGGGGTACTTCTTTATCACCTCCCTTTGTATATTCTCCGACAGTATTTACATAATATCCACTTGTTTAAAATTTGCCACCCCAAGGGAATCCTTTTTCAATTCGGAATGGAGCCTGAAATTCTCCTTGGCGGTGGTGCTCTTGACCGCACCGATTGTCTTTTTCGGAGAGCTCGCCGTAACACCCTGAATCAAATGAACGTGTTTATCATCAAAACCAATATCCAAAAAATAGATTTAGTACCGCTCCTTTATATGAAGACAAATCTCTTTTAAACTGAAATGTCAACACCAAGTACATTTCTCCGATATTTGATGGGACAAACAAAATTATAAGGCAACAGGCTCTTGTTATGCCGCGAGTGAATCTAACCTCTCACAATTACAAAAGTACAAATCAAGACGCTACCCAGATGCAGGGCCTCAAGGAATTCTCATGATTAAAATTGTGTCCACCCCAATATATAGGTAAATTCCTGCAACAACAAAGAAAGTCGAACCTTCTAAACGCTCAACCTTTTTACTGATTGAACAAAATGCTGTTCCAATACACCCTGTTTACTACCTAACAAAACATTTTTTAAGGAGTCTCTTTACTGAATAAACAAACTTTACTACTCCACATTTGAATGGCGAGGCTTTTTTGCTTACATAAGTAAATCGACCACCCAGGTAACAATGGGATTATTAGGCTGTCAACTTGTTCAATAGCCTTAATAGTACTGTATTTATATATTTGTTTTCATATTTCATCGAAGTGTCTATACAATTTTGTTTCATACTAGATATTTCAGAAGCCGATAACAAATAATACCGGTATAGCTTATCAGCCAATTCCTTACCATTGCCTTTCTTAAAAAGAAAGCCATTATAGCCTTCCATAACGTACTCACGAGGGCCTTCAACATCGCTTGCTATAACTGGTGTTCCACACATCATTGCCTCTAAGCCAACTAAGCCCAGGCTTTCCCTGTAAGTTGGAAAAACGAAAACATCAAGAGAATTATAAATTCTAACAAGCTCAGTTTGGTCCACCCCTTCCTTTAAACTGACTTTCAAATTTTGTTTGTTGATTTCTTCTTTGATATTTTTCAGATCCGGGCCATCACCTATCATTATAGCCTCGTATTTAATGGCTTTATACTCTTTGTTTAAGATAGTGAGTGCCTCTAGAAAAACGGACCATCCTTTTTGGCGTATAAAATTGGAAATAAAACCAATGGTAAAAACATCAGTACTTTTTTTTAAAGGATAAAAAACTTGTGCATCAAGACCCCCAGAAGGGTAGATAAAAATCTCACTTTCCTGAACCGTAAACATACGACTTATCTTGGCTCGGTACGATTCGGAGGGCACCACTATTTGTTGGCATTTTCTGACTACCGGCCCCAATATCAAAATTAAAATTTTCTTTACAAATGAATCGGGTACGGCGTCACTACCATGAAAATTAATGACCAAGGGAACATTTCTCCATATTAACGGATATAAAAAAATAGCTACATACGTAGGAAAGTGAACATATACAACATCCTTCTTGTTTGCAGTAAAATACAGCCTTATTATTCCAAGGAATAGTTTCATGTAACCCACCGCCTTATCTATAAAAGAGTTCTTTTTCGTGAGTACTATACGTTTGACCTCAAAGTCTTTATCAATAGCTTCTTCAAATCTTTTTACAAAAATACCATACCTCAAACCTGATTCGGAAGGATACATGTTGGAAACAAGGTAAAGACTCATAGACACAAAACTGTATTACAGGACTATATTACTCTTTTTACCATTAAGGCTTGATAAGAAAAGATAGTAAAAAAAACGGCACTAAATGTAATACCAAAGTTACGGTCAAAATAATTCTCAACAAGACAAACGGAAGCAATCAAAAAAACAATGAATAAATAGCGGCCGTCCTTAATTGACCAAGCCAAATAAAAATTACTACAGAACAGAAAAAAAAGAGTCCCCAATCCCATAATTCCATAACGAACGGCATAACCTAAATATTGATTATGGCTATTGTAGTTTTGGTCAACTGCAAAATTAAGACCGTCTTTAGAAAACTCCCGTTTCAAGTTGATTCTCTCCCCAGTTGTACCATAACCAAAAAAAGGCCTGTTTTTGATTAATTCTATTGCTGAAATATATCGCGCCATACGAGGGTTCGATTTAGAATGGGAATTAAACTTGGCTTCGGTCTGCGACGACATTTCAAATTTATAAATACTTTTTATTCGAGAACCTATATAACTTTTAGAAATGAGCTCAATGCTCGATATTAGTCCAAGTAAAAGAGCCACGCTCAAAATAATCAGCTTTAAATGCTTCCTACCTAAAACCATCTTCTTTACCACCCTTGCCAAATAGAAAAAAAGCAACAACAAAAGCATTGCAAAAATTATACGTGAATTCAAAAACAGAAAGCCTAGACCAAACAACCCTGCCACGAGATATTTAAGTTGTTTATTATCCGCGATTTCATCAACAAAAATTATTGCCGTTAAATAATACACTCCCAAATATGTAGGGTGTTGATCAAGAGGTTGGGTAAATTTAAGATATGTATGATAGTAATCAAACAAATCAAACCCTATATGAAAGGATTCCTGGGCATTAAAGTAATGGTACAAATTTGTGGTAATCAAAAAGAGTAAAGAAATAGACGCACCCACAATCAGCCCTTTTAAAAAAAGTACTCTTAAAAATGCTATCTCTTTTGGGGTGGCAAAAAGCAATATAAGCGGCACTAATAAAAACGACAGGCTTCTCTCAAGATAAGACAGTCCGAGAACAGAGCTTTCTGAATAGCCAAGACCTATTACATGCAGTATAAAAAATGTAAAAGGAGTAAAAACGAGCATCTTCCAGCCTACAATACGACTTCTGTTTCTTACTCCACCCTTAATTATGCCATATACCACAACAACCATAAAACCAATCAAAAAGAAATTACTGGCCCCCGTATGTATGGGAAGGAAAAAAGCAAATAAAAAAAGTATAATTGCGCCTGCATCCCCAAAGAAAAAGGAGTTTTTTTGTCCAAAAAATTTTACACGAAGCCTACCTGCCTCCTTTAAATCTATGATTGACATAAGAGCCTGTTCTTAAACATTGCTTTAGTGGATATTGAAATAGTGTCCGCTAAGATTACATAAAGGTACAATGTTCGAAATAGTTTAGAGTCAGCCGGAAGTTACATTAATAAATAATATTACTTTTATGGCCCATACAAGTTACTCTTCTTGATGCTTAAGATCACTACGGTAGATACTTTAATAATTATTCTGATGTTCGCGTTTTTACCCGTTGATATGGTAAACGGGATACTTTTGATGAACGGAATAAATTTGCCAATATCTTTTGGTCAACTGTATAAATTGGTGATTTTAGCTCTTTTATTGACCAGGTTAATGTTCACCATAAAGCTGTTTATTTCGGCCTCAATTGTAATTTTTATTCTGCTTATCCCGAGTATATACCAAGTATTTCATGACCCCGAAGGCAGTTCTGTTTTTTTGGATTTTATAAAAATCTCTAAGTACCTTACCCCCTTCATCTGCTTTTTGTTTTTCGTCGATGCGCTCAAACATTCAAAGGATAAAATTTATCCCCTAACCCTATCATTGGTAAAATTTTCCTACGTAGTCTTAGTTTTAAACATTTTTGTGAAATACATAGGTTTAGGGTACCCCGCATACAAAAGTGGGGGCATGGGGAGCAAGGGGTTTTTTTATGCGGGCAATGAAATATCCGCCCTATTGATAATCCTTTGCTCAATAATCGCTTTTCGTTTATGGAACAAGGGATTAAAATCCAAGTACTTTGTTTTTCTAGCTTTAAATCTTTTGGCTGGACTAACAATCAGTTCTAAAACAGGGATACTGGGAATATTGCTGGTGTTTTTTATTATTCCCTTTAAAGGAAAATCGTTGAACTTAAAGAGGTTCTTTCCTTTGCTCGTAGGCGCCATGTGCCTATTGCCATTGGCCCTCTTGTTTTCATGGCAATTCATAAAAAATTCAGCAATTATGGTAAGGATTGAGTTTTTTTATGAAAAACTCGACTTTTGGACCTTTATTCTCTCAAGTAGAAATGTCTTTTTGGCTAACTCTTTCGACATCTATATAAACGAATACAATTTTATAGAGAAAATTATTGGAGTCGGCCAGACCAAATTTGAGCTCTTGAACAATTCTAAAGTGGTTGAAATGGATATAATGGATATTTTTTTTGCCTATGGTGTGTTAGGTCTGCTTGTTTTCATTACTATGCTCGTTTTTGTACTGGTACAGGCAAAAGTGTTTTCTAAAACCAACAGGTATCCATATGCCAATCTCGTTTCAATGATGGTAATTATATTATTGGTGATATCAACTTTTGCCGGTCATGTCTTCGGCTCCGGAATGTCCGCTATATTTATAGGTATTCTATTCAGTTTAATGTACTTGAAACGAGAAATAGAAAAGGGATAGGCATCTCTTATTTACGTCATTATGCCCGTTGCATCGACCTCCTATAAAGCCAAAACTGTACAGCACAGGGGGGCATGAGCGAGAATTGAAGGCTGTTGCGGCCTTGTTGCTTTGAAGTCTTTCTTGCCATCAAGGTTCCTGGCCCGGGTATAAAATTGAACTATAGATATTCTTGTGGACAACGACTGTAAGGACGATATTCTTGGTGTTGAACTAAAACCTATAGAGGGGCTAACCAAAGGCATAACCAAAAGCAGCGGAACGGCTCTTGTTTAGTTATTCGCTTTTTTTCGGCAAGTCTTTAAAAATTAATATCTTAAACCGTCTTAACCCTTACGGTTTTATCTTTCCACTCAATTTTATCCAAAGAGCTTTCATTGCCATGCTTAATCTGAAAGTACAGGTAGTGCATTACCACTAAAAAATCGACTGATGAATTAATTTCCCATGTGCCCCCTCGATCTATTTTTATCCTGAAATCAAAATAACCCACATCTAAGGGAACTCCGTCCATAATGCCTTCTTCCCAATCGATTAGCCAACACTCGTCATTTGTCTCGATAATGTTTGTCATTGAACAATCTCCATGCATGATTACAACAGGTATCAACTCTTTGCCGAAGCGTTTTGTAAAGGTCAATATACGGTCTTTAAGGGCTTTATCCGTTCTATTGTCAAGAACATCGAGGAGCACCTTTTTTATGCGCACTATGTACGGGTGCTCTTTAAATGGTTTTCTATCGGCCGTTTTGTAACAAAGTTCAAAAAACTCCCTTATGGCCCTTGGGAGTGATGACGGATGGTTTCCTTTATAAAACTTCGTTTCCATGACACTATAGTCAGGATTTCTTTTAAAGAGCTTTACTTCTGGAATAATTTTGGCATTCATCTTTGAAACCAACTCAATACACTTATACTCGTTATTGATTAAATCACCGGCATTGCCATACCCAAACTTGAACAAAGTAATATGTTTCCTGTTATAGTTAAAGATAGTAAACTTGCTGTTAGGGTCTTGATTCCAGGGCAAGATCAACTGTCCTGAACCACTATTATTAATCGAAGTCTCAATTCTAACTATTGTAAAAAAAAATTTGAGTAAAGCAATAGGTGTTTGGGCCAGAAGACTCTTTTTTAAATTGCCTAAGGAGTCTTTGGGCTTAATGAGAGAAATAGCCTTCTTGTACGCCCATTTTGAGGTAATGGGAATGATAAAGGTTGGCCTTTCTTCATTTGGCAGTATTAAATAATCCCCACTATTAATCGGTAATTTTTGTAATATTTTTATATCTATCATGAATACCTAGGCGCCTTTGCGCTGCAAATTTTATTCTATCAATTACGTAATTAAATTTTAGGGCAGGTCGATTCTTGAACACTAACCCTCTCATTAACTTGTTTGTTTCTTTTTTAACCAACTCCCTCTCACCAATAAAATAACTTACCAAGATTTCCCTTACGATATCCGATTTTTTATTGAATATGATATTGGTCCACTTTTTAAAAAAAACAGTGTCAATACATGCTTCCCACCTTGTATCATATAACTCTTTATAAATATCATACGTGCTAGATTTTTCGGGAATAGGTTTATCTAGGAACAAATGATAGGTCCAAAATGTAAAAAGAACCTCTTCAGAAACATCGGGAACGAGAATATCATTGCTTAGCTTTCTCACTCCTGCATATGGCGAACTTTCTTTTAACACCAATGTTTTACCAGGTAAAAAGCAAATAGAAAACTTTATGTCCAATAATATTCCATTCGCTATTACTTGAACGGAAGCATTGGCGTTCGAATTCCTAAACAGTACTTTTTTATACGTTTTGCTTAGTGATGTAATTAGAGCATCAAAATCTTCTTTGGGGATAATAATATCGATATCCTCTATTTCTTTCCGTAAATCCAGTGGACGAAGTAAGTAATACCGAACTTTCTGCCCATCTAAAAATTCGAACATTTCCTTGATATCCGTTCTCATTTTACATACTCGTTAATTATCACCAGAGCAATTTGATATGTTCTTTCAATGTTGTTCTTTGTGGTGTCTATACAGGTATTTTTAATCTTGTTTGCCTTTAAGTATTCTTTATAGTTTTTAACGGTGGATTGTATGGTTTCAACGGGTATTTCTTGTTTACGCTCGAAGATTATTTGCGGGTCGCCTTCCAATAAAATTACATACCCGGGCTTAGGAGATATGAAAGACAGGAAACCAAAGTAATATTTCATCTTACTCCCCCTAATTTTTGTACCTATGTAACTGTCTATCGGACATCTATCAGAGATAATGTTCTTTTTCCGTGCAAGGTGATAATAGTACAAATCGTTTATAAAAACCAATACCTTTCTTAATATTATTAAAAAAAAGTTGTTAAGATCCGATTTAATAAAGTCCTGAAAATATTTATACCGTCGGTTATCCTTGTTATATCCGAAATAGATGTAATCAAGGTTGTCAACATCTTCTCCCAATTTTTTTGCAAGAGTTGTTTTACCCGTGCCGTCCGGTCCCAAAATAGCTATTAGCATTGTCTTAGTAATTTATATTCAGAGTAAATGACATAAGTTATCATTAGCACAAAGTATGAAAGTGCATTGGCATAGGCCGCCCCGACTATACCCATGTAATTTGTTAAGACAACGGTACTGATAATAGTTACGAAAATTAACAACCCCGTGGCATAAACCCTAATTTTTTGCTTATCGTTAGCCGTAATTAAAACCCCGTAATTGGCACTTATGAACCTGAAAAAGTAAGCTATTGTCAATAATATTATAATCTCTGTTATATTGGTAGAAGAGGATAGTTTATCTTGATAAAACAATACTATAACCTCTTTCCCGAAACTATATACCAATATTAATAACAATGTTCCAATTAGGGTAGTAATCCATAAAAAGGATCTGAACAAATTCATGATTTGTCTGTCTTTTTTTATATTTTCGGTCAACTGGGTCAACAAAACCTGAGAAAATATCATTGGCAAAATAGAAAATGGAACAATTATGATTTGAAGGGACTTATATATTGCCAAATCTTCTTCCTTAACCATAAAGCCCAAAACAAGTATTGTAGCGTTGACATATAGGACAGACTGCATCTCATGTAAGCCGTATGATACCCTATCTTTAATAAAACTACCGAACTTCGTCCTTATTCTGGTGAAATCTTCGTTGCTTTTGTTCTTTTTAAAATAAGAATACCATTGACCTGCAGCAAACGCCAATAGTATAAAATGTATAATCAAAACAATTGAAAGGATGACCTTTAAATCATTGATTATAAATTTATAATACAGCCCAACGGCTAAGAAAATAATAAATATAAGCAGCAAAATATAGCCCTTGGTTTCTTTGCTGAACAATTTTACCCCTTTAAAAAAGGAATAGATATTTTGGATAAAGGCCATGCAAAAGGCAATTGAAATAGCGTATAAAAAATGCTTGCTGTTTATCGATTGTATATTGAGCGCGTAGGCCCCCGCTATAAGAAGCAAAGAAATAATTGTGACAATAAGTGATAACAAGCACGATTTGAAAAAATTCAAGTATTTATTTTCTTTCTCTTTTGAGACCTTATAAATTAGGTACAATTGCCCCCCAAACGAAATAAAGCCCTTAAAAAGGTTGGATATGGCCATTATAAAAGAGAATACCCCAAAGCCCTCCAAGGTCATAAGTTTGGCCAATGAATAGTTCATAAACCATTTGGAAAAGAAATTGACTCCACTGGAAATCGTGTTACTGAAAAGGTACTTGAAGATTCTTTTTTGTGTAGACATATAAGTTTGTCTGGTTTTCTATTGAATTATAGGGCGCAAAATCAACATAACTTCGATAATCTGTTGTTTCAGATTTTAAGGAGCTGGCTCCTTCTTGAAACGCTTATCCTTTAAAAACCAGTTTGAAAAACTTAAGCCCACCTATTACTTGACCTTTGAACATTCTTTTGGGCTCTTGTATGAACCTATACAGCCATTCGAGTCCATTGTTTTGCATCCAGACCGGTGCCCTATCTAGTTTTCCGGCCAAAATATCCATTCTGCCTCCACTTCCAACGAAAATTATTTTAGGAAACTTCTGGTGTAATTTGGCACTTAATATTTCTTGGCGAGGTGAGCCCATTGAAATCATTACGATATGGGGCGTTGTTCTTTCAAGTTCAATCTCAACTTGGTCTTGACTCTCAAAAAACCCGCTCATATTCCCCACAATTTTCAATCCTGAATATATTTTCTGGGCTTCTTCTACCGCCGCCGAGTTGTTTAACTCGGTTGTTCCCAAAAAGTATAGTCTCAAATTATTCTTTTGACATAGTTCCATGGCCAAACCTGGAAGGTCTAATTTTATTACTTTGCTCTTATGCTGTAGCCTAAATGCTAACTGTGCCCCAAAGCCGTCTGGTGTTTGAAAAATTGCCTTGTCAATAATCTCCTTCGTAATCGGGCTTTCGTTATACGAGACTATCTTTAACGCATTGATTGCGGCAGTGTACCCTCCTTCACCGTTATTAAGCTTTTCCAATAAGAAACTTTCGGCTGCTTTTTTGGACGTAACCTCAAAACATGGGCACCCATATAAAGACTTTTGTTTCATTAGGTGAGATTTTTTGTGAGCTCATCCATAATTATAGTCGCAGCGTTTCCTTCACCATAAAGGTTATTGGAATTATCGATTATTTTCCCCAAGTAGCCCCTAATGTTACCAACAAGGTCTTCGTCCTCAACATTAATCAATGTGTTTACCTTGTTTTCAACCAGCTCCACCCATTCTGTGCTATCCCTAAGGGTTAAGCAATATTTATTGAAAAAATAAGCTTCTTTCTGTAAGCCTCCACTATCGGTTATAACCAAGGAACAAGCATCTATTAAATAAAGCATCTCTAAATAACCTACAGGGGGTATACAATTGAATTTTATAGGCCAGCCATGAGAGTCTATTATTTTTCTTGTTCTTGGATGTATAGGCGATATTAACCTATAGCCTTCTTCAGAGAGCGTATTTAGTGCTGTAAGGATGTTTTTTAGCCTTTTTGGGTCATCTGTGTTCTCTTGGCGGTGAATGGTTACCAAAATGGGCTTTTCTTCCTTATTTAAGCCTTCTGGGCATTTCATTTTATTTCTGTAATACAAGGCACTATCAAACATGATGTCTCCGGACATCGAAATTTTAATATTTTTATCCGCAAAACCCTCATTTTTTAAATTGTCGACGGCAACCTCTGTCGGGCAAAAAAGTATATCGCTAATTTGATCGGTAAGTATTCTGTTTATTTCTTCTGGCATCCGCATGTCAAAAGACCGAAGGCCTGCCTCAATATGAGCTACTTTTATATGCAGTTTCTTTGCAGCCAAAGCACCTGCAATAGTAGAGTTTGTATCGCCATAAACGACTACCCAATCAGGCTTCTCTGCCAATAGAATTTTTTCTATTTCTTCAAGCATTCGCCCTGTCATTGCTCCATGTGACAGGCTGTTTATGTCTAAATTATACTTTGGTTCGGGAATTTGCATTTCTTCAAAAAATATGTGGCTCATATTCTTATCAAAATGTTGACCAGTGTGTACGATGATTTCTTCGCAATTTAACCGCTTTTTTATCTCTCTACTTAAAGAAGAGGCCTTAATAAATTGTGGTCGAGCTCCAAGAACGGTAAGTACTTTCATAAAATTTATTTGCTATTTCAAAAATCCGTGATACTCTCCTTTTAATCCCACGGGCTTTGCCGCCCTGATATCATGTACAATCTCTATAGCAGTTCTGGCTGCATCTACCCCATAACCTCTACCAGCAAGGATGTCTTTATACACCATGGTATGTAAATCGGTGAACCCACCGCTGAATTCCAATTCTTCACCATTAATTGTTATAGACCGAAAAGTGGTCTGCCCCTTATCTCTAATTTCTTGGGGTAAATATTTTGAGCTAATGGAAAGAAACCATTTTACCCTTGCGTTTTCAAACTCTAGGTACCCAGCTGCTCGGTCATGCTCGTGAACATGCACGATGTTCTCTTGCACATCACCAAAAATCCAAGAAAGCATATCGTAAAAGTGCACCCCTATGTTGGTGGCTATACCGCCAGATTTGGTCTTATCGCCTTTCCAAGAGGTATGGTACCAATGGCCCCTTGAAGTTAAATAAGTTAAGTCTACCTCAAATTTGGTGTCTTTTTTGGCGTTTCCAACCTTCTCTCTTAATGCAATAATACTGGGGTGAACCCTTAACTGTAAAATGCAAAAAATATTTTTACCTGTCTTTTCTTCGACATGCTTCAGTTTATCAACATTCCACGGGTTTAAAACCAATGGCTTTTCACAGATGGCATCGGCCCCACTTCTAAGTGCAAATCGAATATGCGCATCGTGCAAGTAGTTGGGCGAACATATACTTACATAATCTAAATAAGTCTCCTTTTCATATTTCAGTTTTTCAATATGCCGATCAAAGCGTTCGAACTCAACGAAGAAATCTGCATCAGGAAAATACGAGTCGATTACACCCACGCTATCTCCCTTATCAAAAGCAGTAAGTAAGTTGTTTCCTGTATCTTTAATAGCTTTCATATGCCTAGGTGCGATATACCCCGCAGCCCCGATTAATGCAAAATTCTTCATTAAACCAATTTTAGTATGTTAGTTGTTACGTATTCGATTTCTTCTTTAGATAAATATGGATTCATGGGTAGACTCATTACCTCATCAGCACACATCTCACTTATTGGAAAATCTCCTTTTTTATATCCGAGATAGTCAAAACATTCTTGTAGATGCATAGGAATAGGATAGTGAACCGCAGTGGGTATACCCTTCTCTTTCAAGCTCGCTTGCAACAACTTGCGGTTTCTGACCCTAATTGTATATTGGGCCCAAACGGAAGTACGGTCTGCTCTAACTGTTGGAGTACTGACCTCATCTCCCAAATGTTCAGTGTAGAGTTGAGCAATCCCCTGTCTGCGTGCGATATCGTCATAATAATGTTTAAGCTTTACATTCAGTATGGCTGCCTGTAGGTTGTCTAACCGTCCGCCCATACCGATATACTTATGGGTATATCTTGCAACCTGGCCATGAACACGCATCGCTTTCATTTTCTCATAAAGGGCGTTATCATCAGTAAAAACAGCACCTCCATCTCCAAAGCACCCTAAGGGTTTTGCAGGAAAAAAGCTGGTGCAACCAATGGTAGAAACAGAACAACTTCTTTTCCCCTTGTATAAAGCTCCAAAACTTTGGGCTGCATCTTCAATAACCGCTAAATTATGTTTACGTGCAAGGGCATTGATTTTGTCCATATCCGCCATTTGCCCATAAAGGGATACCGGCATAATGGCCTTGGTCTTTTCAGTAATTACATTCTCGATAAGAGATGCGTCGATATTGAAGGTATCTTCTTCTATATCTACAAAAACGGGGATTGCCCCTAGACAAGCTATAGTCTCCGCTGTAGCTATGAAAGTGAAAGGGGTGGTAATTATCTCATCCCCGGCACGTATGCCCAATGCCATCATTGCCAAAAGAAGTGCATCTGTTCCAGAAGAAACGCCAAGTGCGTATTTGGAACCGGTAAACTCTTCTAAACCTCTTTCTAGTTCATCTGTCTCTTTCCCTAATATATATCGAGCTGAAGACATGACCTCATTAGTAGCTTCTATAAATTCGGTTTCGTGTTCTTCAAATGCCTTTGGAAGATGTGCAAAATCTATTTTCATCAATTTACTCGTCTAACTATATTATTTACCAATTGGTACTCTTGACCGCTTTCAGGGCAAACAGCCTTACCACTTTCGTTAAATTCCAGTCTATGGCCATATTCTCCTACCCACCCAATTTGTTTGGCGGGGTTACCGACCAAAAGGGCATAGTCCGGCACATTTTTAGTCACCACCGCTCCAGCTCCGATAAAAGCATACTTTCCAATGTCGTTACCGCAAACAATTGTCGCATTTGCACCGATAGAGGCCCCTTGTTTAACTACTGTAGATGCATATTCATTTCTACGATTTATCGCACTTCTCGGATTGATTACGTTCGTAAAGACCATAGAGGGACCTAGAAACACGTCATCTTCACAGACCACCCCGGTATAGATGGAAACATTGTTCTGAACCTTTACATTATTGCCTAAGGTTACCCGAGGAGACACAACCACATTTTGACCTATATTGCATTTTTCACCTAAGGTACAATCTGTCATAATATGTGAAAAATGCCATATTTTAGTGCCATTACCAATAGCACAGCCATCATCTATAACTGCGGTTTCGTGGGCAAAGAAATCTTTATCGGACATATCATTTTGGTTGGATAATTGTGTTTTTCAAAACACTGTATTTAGGTCTCTTAGCAAAAGTACGATAATTCTTCACTTTCTGAATTTTTGCTTGGTCTAAGAGATTGTTTTCCTTTAGGATTTTAAGAGCAAAAGTATACCAGCTATGAACTTCTCCGTCTGTATAATGATGTATTCCATATTGCTGATTTTGTGTTTGAATTAACCAAATTAAGAAATTTGCAAGATTTTTTGCATTCGTGGGACATCCGGTTTGGGAATCGGTAATCGACATTTCTTCACCTCTATTTGCTTTACCGAGTATGGCCTTGTAAAAATTATTTCCATATTTCGAATAGAGCCATGAAGTTCTAACAATAAAAAATTTGGACAAAAGTTCACGCACATTGATTTCCCCTTGCAGTTTCGACCGCCCATAAGCATTTATCGGGTTGGTCACATCATCAATGGTATAGGGGTCGCTATTTTCCCCATCAAATACATAATCCGTAGAAATATGAATCAAAACGGTATTGTTGGTAAGACAAGTCTGAGCTAGATTTTTGACTCCTTCAACATTAACTTTAAAAGCCAGGTCTGCTTCCTTTTCAGCTTGTTCAACATTTGTGTAAGCAGCACAGTTGATACAATAATCATATTTCTGCTGAGAAAATACCTTTTTAATATTCAGCTTATCGGTAATATCTAACTCGCTTGAAGTCTTAAACTCGAATTGTATTTGAGGATAACTAAGTTCAAAATCTCTTAAGCTCATACCTAATTGACCATTAGATCCGGTCACTAATACTGATGTCATGTAGAGCCTTTTTTAATATAGGTAATTTTAAATCTTTTTTTGAAATTATAAGAGATTCTTTCGAAAACTCCCAATCTATATTTAATTCAGTATCATCGTATACGATTCCCGATTCTGCAGAGGGTGTATAAAACGCATCACATTTGTATGAAAATATAGTTTCATCGGCCAATGATAAAAACCCATGAGCCATACCTTTCGGTATGAATAATTGCTTTCGATTCGACTCAGACAACCTCACCTTAATATGCTTCCCAAAAGTTATACTGTCTTTTCTTAAGTCGACCACTACATCTAAAACCTCTCCTTTTAGCACACTGACCAACTTAGATTGCGCGGCATTTCCAGTTTGAAAATGGAGTCCGCGTAGAACCCCTCTTTGTGAAACAGAAATATTATCCTGTACAAAATCTGTTTTAACACCACACTTATTTTTGAACCTCTCTGAGTTATACGATTCATAAAAAAGGCCTCGGTCGTCATGAAACAATCGAGGTTGAATAATAAAACATCCGGCGATTTTGGTCGGGATTATTTCCATTGGTTCACTTAATTACAATTTCAAAAGATATTCTCCATAACCACTCTTCAAAAGTGGTACCGCCAAAGAATGCAACTGACTTTTATCGATATATCCCATTTTGTATGCGATTTCTTCAATTACCCCTATCTTAAGGCCTTGACGTTCTTCTATCACCTGAACGAATTGTGAAGCTTGCATCAATGACTCAAAAGTTCCTGTGTCAAGCCAAGCAGTGCCACGGTCTAAAACCGAAACTTTTAGTTTTCCTCTCTGAAGGTATACCTTGTTAACATCCGTTATCTCTAGCTCCCCTCTATGACTGGGTTTTATATTTTTGGCAATTTCTACCACCTTATTGTCGTAAAAGTATATCCCAGGCACCGCAAAATTAGATTTCGGGTTTTCCGGTTTTTCTTCGATTGATATCGCATGGCCATTTTCATTGAATTCGACCACACCATATCTTTTTGGGTTTTGTACATGATACCCGTAAATTATACCACCATCGGGGTCATTATTCATCTGTAGAAGATCTGCTAAACCTGACCCGTAAAAAATATTATCCCCCAAAATCAAGGCTACCTTTTCATCGGCAATAAATTCTTCGCCCAAAATAAAAGCTTCCGCCAAACCATTCGGTTTATTTTGTACTGTGTAATGAAAACTGCACCCTAGTTGACTTCCATCCCCAAGAAGATCTTTAAAAATTTCAAGATCTCTCTGGGTTGTAATGAATAGTATATCTCGAATACCTGCGGATAATAATGTAGCCACAGGGTAGTAGATCATGGGTTTATCGTAGATTGGCATTAATTGCTTACTCACTGTCAAAGTAAGTGGAAATAATCGTGTGCCCGAACCGCCCGCAAGTATAATTCCTTTCATAAAAACTTTAGGTATTTTTTATGGGGAGTCGTTTTTTGTACCATAGAACTGTTTCTTTAAGCCCGTCTTCAAAATTCATTTCGGGTAACCACCCTAAATCTTTCTTTATTTTGGAAGCGTCAATAGCATATCTAAAGTCATGGCCGGGTCTATCGTCAACAAAAGCGATTTGATCGGCATAACTTCCTTCAGGTTTTGGATCTATTTCATCTAATATATCACATATTTTAGAGGCTATGGAGAGATTGTCTCTCTCGGTACTACCTCCTATAACATAAGTTTCCCCAATTTTTCCACTGTTAATTATGGCATCGATTGCCTTGCAATGATCAAGAACATATAACCAATCCCTAACATTTTTGCCTGTGCCATAAATAGGAATAGGAGTGCCGTTCAATGCTTTTCTAATTATAGTGGGAATAAGCTTTTCATTATGCTGTTTAGGCCCGTAATTATTTGAGCAATTACTGATAAGCACTTTTAAACCATACGTATGAAAATAGCTTCTGACCAAGAAATCGGAAGAAGCTTTTGAGGCACTATATGGACTATTGGGTCTATACGGACTATCCTCAGTAAAAAATCCTCTCTCCCCTAAAGACCCATAGACCTCATCTGTAGATATATGTATGAATTTTGCTTCTTCAAAAAGAGGTTTAATCTCGTTGGCTGCAGATAGCCAGTATTTTCTAGCCGTTTCCAATAAAGTAAAGGTTCCGGTAATATTCGTGTCAATGAATGCATCAGGACTTGAAATCGAGTTATCAACATGTGATTCAGCCGCAAAATTTATGACTGTAGTGAATTGGTATTCTTGGAACAAAGAATCTACAAGTTCTTTATCACATATGTCACCTTTAACAAAAATATGCCTATCGTTATTTTCAGCTTCTTCTAAATTTTCAAGATTTCCTGCATAGGTCAATTTATCTAAGTTCACTATTTGAACATCGTCATGTTTTCCTAAGAAAAAAGGTATAAAATTGCTACCTATAAATCCTGCGCCGCCAGTGACAAGAATAGATTTTTGCTTCATTATACGGTTTAAAGTTTCAACATGCTGGCTCTTCTATTCATAAAACCTAGAAAGGATACAATTAAGAACAAAACAACCAAACCAAGAGGAAGCAAGAAGAACGTATTATTGAAAAATAGCTTTCTCACCGCTTGTGTCTTGCCCTTATTCAAAATACTTATTACCTGTGATTGACTGCTCAGCTCTAGTTTCTTTTCCTCGATTTCTTTTATCATCCTATTTTTCAAAATAAGTAATGAGCTAATATTCAAGGCACTCTCATTTTCCATATAAACAGATGTGGGTGCCTGTTCCTTTTGTAATAATGTTTTTGAATAGTTATTCACCAATTCGTCAATTTGTTCGATCAACTTATTGTTTTGGTCAATTCGCAACTGAGCATTGTCTCGAAAAACTGAGCTCAAGCTTTGATAATAATCATTATTATTAATATAGGTCAATAGTTTTTCCACTATCATTTTTCCCTTTTCCGAATCGGTATAGGTAAAAGTAATTCTGTGGGGCACTATACTTTTTTTAGTAAGCTCTGACCTCATGATATCAATAGCAAAACTTTCATCTTTAAAGCTCTGTAAGAGCTCTAGATATTGTAATTCTTGCTCAACTTCTTCTTTAACTTCTTCCTTAGCGACGATGGGTTGAATCTCAACTTTAAACCCCTTAACATCATCTATTGATAAGCCTGTAGTTTTAAGAAAAGCACTATCCTTTGAGGATATATTGGCCTGAATTTCATCTATTACGTCATAGAGATAGTCTTCACCGTCAAAATTCGGCTGTACTATAGTTTCCGTCTTCAGTTTTTTGTCCACCATAGTGCTTAGAAGAAAGCTAATAGCAACTCCTAAAATGATGAGCCCTAAGAGCTTTAGCGCATTTTTCTTCAAGTAGAGAAAAACTCTTAAAATGAATATACCAAGCCGGTTAAAACCATTGCCGATCATCTTCAGTAACTGGCCCAAATCTATTTCGTCATTTGAGGATCTGCTTTGGGCGTTTTGGTCTGCCATTTTATTAAGAATTAAATATTTGTTTTAAAATTTTGTCAGTGATTAAATAGGTAGGTTTCACACCTGTAGTGCCAAGACCTCCTGAGGCCAAAGTGCTACCTGTTACCAATGGGTTATCTGATGCGTAATAAGCATATCTCACTTTAACATCTTCACGAATGCTCTTGCGAATTTTTGATGCTGATTGAATTGCTTTTTGGTAATGAACACCTTCCATTTCTAGGCCAACGACATTCCAGGTTGAATTGTAAAAGAACTCTAAGATATCTTTGTTCTGAAGTGAGGTTCCCAGTACTGTGACCATAGTGCCTTCAAAGACCTTAAGACCGTATCCTTCAAAATCTTCTGAACAAAGTTCATTTTTAAAGGGATAATTGTCTGCGGTGCCCTCAAAAATATGTGCCGAAGGAATCATCAAATCTCCTTTGCCACCCTCTAAAATACCTGCTTTTCCCATGATGGATATGGATGCTATATTCATAAAGACAGGTTCCTTACCCTTTTCAACGTGGGGTTTTAATAATTCGTCTATGGTTTCGAAAGCCTGCTCTCCAAAGGCATAATCCATAACAAATATAATCGGTTTTTCATCATCCGGAAGGTCAGGGAGATCATAGCAGCATGCTTCATCACCCATTTTTGCAGTATCGAATATTTGCACATCAATATTAGTGCCCGAAAAATCATCAATGGCAATCATTCCGTTTTTCTTGGCAATGGATGTCACTTTTTCGCGCAGCTGATTATTTACGGAAGAGCTCAGCGCTTCGTACACTTTTAAAGACTCTGCCTCTGGAAACTCTTTGGTGAGCGTTTTTTTTGCAAAGAGAGAGTTCATCACACTATGCATATTAGCACTAATAATGTGGATCGGCCTTCTTAAAAGTCCATTTTTACTTAGTTCTTCTTTTATCGTATTTGCCCATCTTTCTCCATGAATATGATGCCCCAAACGCTCACGTAATAGCAAGCTAAACGTTATCGCTCTTTTTTCGCCCGTAATTTCCTCCTCGATGGCCAATTTACCTAGCCAATAGATAATTTCTAAGAATCGTTCGGGCTCTTCTTCGGTCGCAAACTGCTTATAAATACCCATGATTTCAACAAACGGGCGGCCCAAGATATTGGCTGTATGTATTAATGCAACTTCCTTTTCTTCTTGACTTAATTCGTCTTTTTGAACTGCCCCTTCAAGCTTTTTCCAATCGCGTGTGGTTTTATTCGTCTCTTCTATTAAGACCTTTTTGCAGATTTTTTCCGATTCAATGAACAGAAAGGTCAAGTGGGTAAGAATATCATATATATCAGATCGTCCTCTAGTGATTTCTATATTCATCTGCTCATCGTCAATTCGATAGCAATTTCTTCTACGCTTAGGCGGAATAATTGGGTTGAAATGGGTGTGGCCGTAGCCTTCATCTGAGGTAAGATTGATAAAGCGACATTGTTCGATGCCCTTTGGCAACCTTTCTAACACGTAGGTCAACCCATTTAGTTCGGCTTTATCTTCGGAAATCGACCCATAGATTTCAGGTCTAAGTTGTAAAAGGGCATTTTTAAGAGACTCGCCCGAAACACCTGCAGGTTTGTAAAAACCACGGTTAAATAAGTGTCTCATCGTAATATATAAGCGCTCAATCGCGTTGGTCGACTCTTGAGCCCGTGTAGTAGTAGTTGCTTCGCCCATAATTAAATTTCAAACAAAATTACAATTTAATACTGTAAAACTGTCAATCTCAAATTTCTTAGAAAATCAAGGTTTAGGTAATTATCATAAGCATAACATGATACTCCATCGATAAATTACAAGGTCGAGCTGAAAATTATTCTTTATATTGAGATAATTTGTTTGCAACACTTCGGTCATTGGCCAATCGTTGAACCTTATTTTGACCGCCCAGTTTGCCTTTTGACTTCATATACCCGTTGAACCCGCCTTGTTTAATGATCGTCACTTTGAGCAACTGGAGTATTTTACCCTCCATTAAATCAAAATAATAACTATTTTGTTTCTGAAGACTCTTGTCCAATATCTGAACGAACTTGCTCATATCGGTCGGTTTTTGTTCAAATTCTATCAGCCATTCATGATAGGGCAACTCATCACCTTGCGGAGTAATTTGAGGTGCCACCGTAAACTCATTGATTCTGGCATCTGTTTCTGAAATAGCCAACCTCATAGCTTCCTCAACTTCTTTAGCGATTACATGTTCACCGAATGCCGAAATAAAGTGCTTTATTCTTCCTGAAACTATTATTTTAAAAGGTTTTAAAGAAATAAACTGAATGGTATCTCCGAGGTTATATGCCCATAGGCCTGCATCGGTAGAAATAATCATTACATAATTTACGCCCACTTCCACATCATGAATAGTAATGCGTTGTCGGTCTTCATTGAAAAACTCATCGGCCTTGATAAATTCATAGAATATTCCTGAATCAAGAAGCAATAACATGCCCTTTTCCGATTGTGAATCTTGATAGGCAAAAAACCCTTCACTGGCAGGAAAAAGTTCGATACTATCGACCTTTCTTCCGATAAGACTTTCAAACTTTGCCCTGTATGGTTCATAATTTACGCCTCCGTAAATGAAAAGTTGAAAGTTTTCGAATAGGGTACCTACATTTTTACCTGACTTAGCCTGTAGGCGTTCGAAATACATTTGAACCCAAGAAGGTATACCCGCAATAACGGTCATATCTTCGTTCATCGTTTCATCTACGATAGTGTCCACTTTGGTCTCCCAGTCTTCGATGCAATTGGTTTCCCAGCTTGGCAGTCGATTTTTTTGAAGATAGTTGGGCACATAATGGGCGGAAATACCTGATAATCGACCTAGCTTTATTCCATTCTTTTCGTGAAGTTCAGGGCTTCCTTGTAGAAAAATCATTTTACCATCTACGAACGATGAATTACCCGTTTCATTTATATAAGTCAGGATCGCATTGCGAGAGGCATTTACCTGATGTTTAATAGAGGTTTTCGTAAGGGGAATGTACTTAGCACCAGAAGTAGTGCCCGATGTTTTAGCGAAATAAATGGGCTTGCCCGGCCAAAGTATATTTTCTTGGCCCTCTACTACTTTCTCTACATAGGGTTTTAGCTCCTCATAATCGCGGATAGGTACATGTTTTACAAAATCCGAATGAGATTTTATAGTGGAAAAGTTATGGTCGACCCCAAATTGGGTTGATGTTGCTTTTTCAATCAGATTCTCAAAAACCGACTCTTGGGTTTTTAACGGATTGTCCCTCCACTTTGCAGTTTTTTTAACAATGTGTCGAGCAAAAATTTTAGCAGCTAATGACTTTAAAGACATTGAAAATTATTCGTGATTAAACTATCTTGAAAAATATCGGAATTTTTTTTAAAACCAAAAGGTATTAATATGGTTTCGGTTAAAAATCGATGTAATCTAGAGGGTTAACGGTATTTCCGTTGCTCCATAGTTCGAAGTGAAGATGCGGCCCTGTTGTGAGTTCACCGGTATTACCGACAGAGGCAACAACTTCTCCAGCCCTTACCACGTCACCTTGACCCTTATTTAAAGAGCCATTGTGCTTGTAAACACTTAACAGGCCTTCTCTATGTTCGAGTATAATTACATAACCCGTATCTGCAGTCCACTCCGAGAATATCACCGTACCCGTAGCAACTGCCTTAACAGGGGTGCCCGTTGGCGCTGTAACATCAACAGCGTAATGTTTTTCTTCCACACTATATCCATTTGAAATTTCGCCTGATATTGGTGGAAACAGAACTATAGAAGAACCACCGGTATTTCTTTCAAAAAGATTGTACTTGTCTTCTAGGGCAACTTCGGCCCTTAGAACAGAATCTTCTCTAATAGGTGTAAGGTCAACGCTAGAAGGGTCGATTTTAAATTGTTCTCTTAACGAATCTCTATTTATTTCATTATTCTCAATATCACCAATGAGAACCTTTCGAATATTTTCTAAATACCTATTGGTATTATTAAGGTTGGCCACTAAAGAGTCAGTCTTATAGGTAAGATCCGTTGCCTGTTTTTTTAATTTGGTAGATGAGTACCCAGGTATATATTCACGCAGAGGCGTAAACGCTATCAAAAGTGTTGTCAACGCAATAAGGCCTATTATGCATAGTGACCCTGTTACGAAAACATTCAATCGACTGAGTTTAAAAGAAATCTTTTCTTCGAACGTGCTTTCATTGAGAATGACCAAGCGATACTTGTGCAGCAGCTTTCTTTTAATCTCTTTTCTCTTCTTGACTTTTTTGGCCATAATGCACAAATATACGTATGCAAACGTATACTCGGCCGGTTCTCTAAAAAATTTATAAGGTGCATTAGCATTGTCTTTTCACCACCTCCAAATGAAATTACCTATCATTGTATTAAGATTAACACCGCCATTCTTAGTTTTTTATTACATTTGTTCTTCAATTAAGATGGAAATTATGACAGCGTTACAGATTTTCTTAGCTATAGGTCCATGGCAGATTGCCATTGTTGTATTGGTGGTACTTCTATTGTTCGGAGGAAAAAAGATTCCTGAACTTATGCGTGGCCTTGGAAGTGGAATTAAAGAATTTAAAGATGCTTCTAAAGAAGATGATCAATTAGAAGACAAAAAAGAATAAGGTCTATTAGACCAACACTTAAAAAAACCCTTGACATGAATGTCAAGGGTTTTTTTGTGCCCGCAAGAAAAAAAGCGTCAAACCTTTTGGTATTATTCCGACGAACATTTATCCGTTTTAAAGGCGTTAAAATTGATGTTTTTTGAACTTAGTAACTCTTTTGCCATCAATTCTTTCTAATCACACTACAAATTCTATTGATTTCACAACATAAAATCTTAGCTCGCATATAGTTTTGGCAACCTTTGCGTTAGGTAATACAATAATATAAGGTAGGGGCCCATCTGTTCTTAAGAGAACTTTGGCCTGCCGAAAGTTCTAATACGCCTATGCAAAGCTTACTTAAACTGCTTATTGGTTTTTCAATAATGGCAAGCTTTACTAGTTTCTCCCCCAATGAGAATCATGAAGTCTCACTTTCGCCTTTCGATGTTGAATCGGTTTTAGATATTGCTCTGCCTGCCCTACCTCCAAGTTTTTCGAATTGTCCTCCTAGCGATGTTAGCGCTTCTTATACCCCCGGGGTTTGTGGGGCAACAGTAACTTGGACACCCCCACGGCCTCAGCAGATGCGGTTAGTGTCACCAGTAATTATAGCCCTGGTGATTCTTTCTTGCCAGGAACAACCGCAGTAGTTTACCGGGCAGAGGATGCATCGGGTAATGTTGCTACCTGTTCATTTAATGTAACTATAGAAGATAGCGAGAATCCTGTTTTTGATACTTTTCCTAGCGACGTAACCTTAACTGCAGACCCCAATACATGTACGGCGCCCCATTCATGGGTTGAACCAACTGCGTCTGATAACTGCCCCGCTGGAGAGGGGGAAGCACCTGTTTTGCAAGATTTTGAATCTGCCATCAATCAGTGCTACACATTTACACGAAGCACTATTAGCAACAATGGTGAAATCAACGGGACCAGAAACCTGAGAACTACTTCAATATCCAGTATTCCAGGTTTTACAAGTTATTTGACTACTCCCGTATTCTATTTCAACGGTTTTGGAGAGATTACATTCTTCCATAGCATCAACGCCCTAAATGACAATCCAACTATCCATTTAGACATCTTAGATGAAAATGGTAATGTGGTCATTTCTGATTACTATACCGAGGTCTATACAGAAACCGGTGTTCAACAAGAAATTATTCCATTTAACCTTACCGGTAATTATCAACTAGAGATTAGTTATTCGGCTTCTAGACCTTTTGGAACTGGTTTAGAGGGTTATTTAGATGATTTGCTAATACCAGGTACTATTGTTACCAATGTAAATAATACAGATTGTGATTTAGCTGAATATGTTATGTTTCGAAGTGATGGAACAGGACTAAATAGCGGTGACCAATTTGATGTGGGCACTACCACCATAGAGTATACTGTAAGAGATGCGGCGGGTAATTTTACGGATCGGTCATTTAATATAACAGTTGAAAACGACGTAGACCCACCATCAGGTTTAAGCGAGTATATCTATTGTGAAGGTGAAGCAGTGCCTACCATGACCGTAACAGTTGATACAGCTTCAGGTGAATCGGCCAATTGGTATGATAATGAAGGAAATTTAGTAGCCTCGAATACAACAACATACACTCCACCGGCCAGTCCTGATTTTTTTAGAAACTTCTTAGTTTATTCTCAAAATTCCAATGGTTGTTCTAGTGAAGACTTTCTGTCAATAAACTTATATCAAATACCTAGACCAGCACCTCCGGCCGCAGATTCGCCAGTAGAGTATTGTACCGGTAACACGGCAAATCCTTTAACCGCAACCGCACTATCTAGCCATACTTTACAATGGTATACCGTGGCTTCAGGTGGCACAGCAAATAATGCGGCGCCTACCCCAAGCACAGCAACTGCAGGTACAACTTCTTACTATGTTAGTCAAATTGACGATAGTACGGGATGTGAGAGCGAAAGAACCCAAATAGACGTTGTGGTTTATGACCTGCCGGTAGCACCGACCCTAGTTCAAAATACCGTAAACTATTGCGTAGGCGACACCGCAGAACAATTAGATGACTACGTTCAATCTGGATCTAACCCAACATGGTATGATGCTGCAACAGGGGGGAACGTAATATCAGGCACTACAGTGCCTAGTACTTCTTCTTCGGGTACTACCTCATATTGGGTCTCACAAACCACATCTTCGGCAAACTGTGAAGGGCCGAGAAGAAGGTTAACCATAATAGTGCATGATCCTCCCGTAATCACAACTCAACCTACAAATCAGGAAATGTGCGAGGGTGGCACTGCGACTTTTTCCGCTGATGCCTCAAATGCATCTAGTTTTCAATGGCAGTATTTCAATGGCTCTAGTTGGGACAATATTACAGATGACGCAATCTATAGCAATGCAAATACCAACACATTAACAATTGCAGGTAATCCCCCGCGAAACCAGTATCGATTGGTTGCCCAAGGGTTTGGGGGCGGTTGTGCAAATGCTACATCAAATACAGCTTCGCTTACTATAAACCCTGCTCCTGCAAATCCAACAAGTGGAGGCGATCAAACGGAATGTGAAGAAGACCCGATACAAACCTTAACGGCTACGGCAACACCACCTTCAGGGGCAAGCATTATTTGGTATGATGCCGCCACAGGTGGAAATGTCGTTGCAAGCCCCACTTTAAACGCAGTAGGAACGATAACCTATTACGCAGAAAGTAATGATACCGTAAACGGATGCCGAAGTACCGGCAGAACTGCGGTAACCCTAACGATTCAAGCGGCGCCAGCGGCGCCGGTAAGCGGGGGCGACCAAACGGAATGTGAAGAAAATCCGATTCAGACCTTAACGGCAACAGCAACGGTGCCTTCTGGTTCAACTTTGGTATGGTACGATGCTGCTTCTGGTGGTAATTTGGTGGCCAATCCGGATTGGAGTTCTTTAGGAACTGAAATTTATTATGCCGAAAGTCAAGATACTGCAACAGGTTGCCCTAGTTTTACTAGAACACCCGTGTCACTTACAATTCAGGCCGCACCAGCGGCTCCGATAAGTGGAGGTGACCAAACCGAATGTGAACAGAATCCGATTCAAACCTTGACCGCCACAGCAACAGCTCCCGGTGGTTCAACCCTTGTTTGGTATGACGCTCCTACAGCAGGTAATATTGTGGCCAGCCCTGATTGGAGCACTGTAGGCTCAATTACTTATTATGCCGAAAGTCAAAACAACACTACCTCCTGTCCTTCATTTTCAAGAACTCCGGTAACCTTAACTATAGATGCTATTCCGGTGGCGCCAACAAGTGGTGGAGACCAAACGGAATGCGAGCAAAACCCTACACAAACCATGACTGCCACTGCAACCGCACCATCCGGTTCTACCGTAGTATGGTATACAACTGCCACGGGCGGCAGTATGGTGGGAAGTCCGACCTTGAATGCCGTCGGAACCGTAACCTACTACGCGGAAAGCAGAACTACTAGTAGTGGTTGTGTGAGCGAAACGAGAACGCCTGTGACGCTAACCATGAACCCCAACCCAACAATTGCGGTTACACCTAGTTCGCAAACCTGTTCCGCTGACCTTACGACCTATTCGGTTTCCGTAGATGTGGATAGAGGTACGGTAACTTCAAGCGAAGGTACGTTAACCGATAACGGAGGAAATAACTGGACGATTTCTGCAATACCTTCCGGAAATGATATAACGGTGACCGTTACAGATGCAAATTCGTGTACGGATGTTATTAACATCAATGCGCCAAACTGTGCTTGCCCAACGGTAAATGCTCCCACAAGTGGAGGCGACCAGACAGAATGTGAGCAGAACCCGATTCAAACTTTGACAGCGACGGCAACTGCTCCTGCAGGAGCAAGTGTGGTATGGTATGATACACCAACTGGTGGAAATGTGGTTTCGAGCCCGACATGGAATACAGTTGGATCAACCACCTATTATGCAGAAAGTGTTGATGATGTAAATGGTTGTACAAGTACAACAAGAACAGCTGTTAACCTAACAATTCAACCGGCTCCAACGGCTCCTACCAGTGGAGGCGACCAAACAGAATGCGAACAGAATCCGATTCAAACCTTGACCGCCACCGCCTCTAGCGCACCGGGAACTTCTATTACTTGGTACGATGCGGCTACTGGCGGAAACATTGTGGCCAGTCCGACTTTAAATACCGTCGGCACAGTAACCTATTATGCGGAAAGTGAAAATAATAGTACCAATTGTGTAAGCCACTCAAGAACTGCTGTGAATTTAACCATTGATGCCGCACCAACTGCACCAACAAGTGGGGGTGACCAAACGGAATGTGAGCAGAACCCAATTCAAACGCTAACCGCTACAGCCACGGCGCCATCTGGCTCTAGTGTGGTCTGGTACGATGCTGCTTCGGGTGGTAATACCGTTGCTAGTCCAACCTTAAATTCAGTTGGAACGGTGACCTATTTCGCGGAAAGTAGTGATAATAGTAGTTCTTGCGCTAGTTTCACTAGAACTCCGGTGAGCTTAACCATTCAAGATACACCGGATATTACAGTTTCAACTGCGGCAACCTGTGCTCCTGATCTATTGACCTATTCGGTTTCTGTTGATGTCAGCGAAGGCATGGTGACATCTACCGAAGGTACAGTAGTAGACAATGGAGGCAATAACTGGACCATTTCGGGTATTACTTCAGGTAACGATATTACATTAACGGTTACGGCACCAAATGCATGTACCCAAACTTTGGATATTACGGCACCCGACTGTAGTTGCCCGGTAGTTGCCGCTCCTACAAGTGGAGGCGACCAAACGGAATGCGAACAAAATCCTATTCAAACATTGACCGCTACGGCAACTCCACCTGCAGATGCAACTGTGGTATGGTACGATGCGCCAACCGGTGGCAGCGTAATTGCGGACCCTTCTTTGAGTACAACAGGGTCAGCAACCTATTATGCGGAGAGTCGTGATAACGTGACCAACTGTGTGAGTGGCACTAGAACGGCGGTTGTTTTAACTATCGATGCAGCGCCAACTGCCCCAACAAGTGGAGGTGACCAGGTTGAATGTGAACAAAACCCGATTCAAACATTGACCGCTTCGGCAACAGCACCAGGAGGTTCAACCGTGGTATGGTATGACGCTCCTACGGGAGGAAATATTGTTGCTAGCCCAACCCATAACACTGTTGGAACTTCGACCTACTATGCACAGAGTGAAAACAGTACTACTTCTTGTACAAGTTTGACGAGAACGGCGGTTTCCCTAACTATTGAGCCTGCACCAAGTGTGCCCGTTAGCGGAGGAGACCAAACGGAATGTGAGCAGAGCCCTATTCAGACCTTGACCGCTACGGCAACTGCACCTGCCGGTTCAAGTATAGTTTGGTATGATGCGGCTACTGGTGGAAACGTTGTGGCCAGCCCAACATTGAACATGGTAGGTTCTGTTACGTACTTTGCTGAGAGTGAAAATAATTCAACTTCTTGTGCCAGTTTTTCCAGAACACCGGTGAGCTTAACCATTCAAGATACACCGGATATTACGGTTTCAACTGCGGCAACCTGTGCTCCTGATCTATTGACCTATTCGGTTTCTGTTGATGTGAGCGAAGGCACGGTGACATCTACCGAAGGTACAGTAGTGGACAATGGTGGAAATAACTGGACGATTTCAGGAGTTACTGCCGGAAACAATATTACGCTAACGGTCACGGCACCAAATGCCTGTACGCAAACATTAGCTGTTACGGCTCCAGATTGTAGTTGTCCTGTTGTCGATGCGCCAATCAGCGGAGGTGATCAAATAGAATGTGAACAAAATCCGATTCAAACATTGACCGCAACGGCCACGCCTCCCACAGATGCCACTGTAGTTTGGTACGATGCGCCAACAGGCGGCAGTGTTGTTGGTGACCCCTCTTTATCTACTGTGGGCACAATTATTTTCTATGCGGAAAGTGTAGAAAACGTAACCAACTGTATCAGTAGCACCAGAACAGCTGTTTCTTTGACCATTGAAGCAACTCCGGCAGACCCTATTAGCGGAGGTGATCAGGTTGAATGTGATGCCAACCCGACACAGACTTTGACCGCTACGGCAACTGCGCCTGCAGGATCAACCGTGGTATGGTATGACGCTCCTACGGGAGGAAATATTGTTGCTAGCCCAATTCTTGATACGGTGGGCAATATCACTTATTATGCAGAAAGCAGTGACGATACTTCGGCTTGTACAAGTTTCAATAGAACAGCGGTTTCCTTAACGATCCATCCGTTACCAAATGTAGTGGCAAATGCGACTACCACAACTATAAACGCAGGGGAACCGGTTACTTTGACGGGTTCAGGAGCTACTTCGTATGTGTGGGATAATGGCGTAGCCGATGGTGATACGGTGTATCCATTGGTATCAACAACATATACCGTAATCGGTACCGATGGAAGCAATTGTGAAAATACAGACAGCGTTACGATTACGGTGAATGCGACTTCCGATATTCGGATTGAAAAAATTGTAGATGATGCCGCCCCTAATGTGGGCGATACGGTAACATTTACGTTGACGGCTTATAATGACGGACCTAGTGATGATATTGGCGGAACGATTATAAATGATCTGCTTCCTTCGGGATACACATATACAGGTGATACCAGTGGCGCCGGTAATGGAACGTATGATGCGGTTTCGGGAGGTTGGACGTTGCCCGCATTGACCAATGGAAGTTCAGTAGCTGTCGATATTTCTGCTTCGGTAAATGCCCCAACAGCTACACCTAACGAATATTTGAATATCGCGCAGGTGACTTCGGCAACCAATTACGATCCTGATTCTACGCCAAATAACGATGATGGCGACCAAAGTGAAGATGATGAGGCTTCTGCTGAGGTGGTTCCACAAGTGGCAGATCTAGAAGTAACGAATACCATCTCTCAATCTAGTGGAAACCCAGGCGACACAGTGGTGTTGACGGTAACCGTTCAAAACAGTGGTCCGGACGATGCTACGAACGTTTCCCTAGAAAATATAGTTCCGGCTGGCTTTACCGTATCAACGGTAAACGATGCGGGTGCGCAAAGTGGAAATAACATCACCTGGTCAGGGTTGACTATTCCAAATGGTACAACAACGACATTAACTTATGAAGCCACGGTAAATAATCCCACGAACGTAGCAGACGAATATTTAAATACGGTTCAGGTGACAACTGTTGATCAGTATGACCCAGATTCTGCACCGAATAATGACGATGGTGATCAGAGTGAAGATGATGAGGATGCGGTTTCCATGCGTTTACAATCTTCGGATTTGGAAATTGTGAATACGGTAACCCCAGATTCTGGAAACCCTGGTGATACGTTAACTTTCTCGATTGAGATTATCAATAACAGCACCGATGATGCTACGGGCATTGCACTTGAAAACTATGTGCCTTCCGGATTTACGGTAACGACCATTAACAATGGAGGAACCCAAACTGGAAATACCATCAGCTGGAACGGACTTACAGTACCTGGTGGTACGAGCGAAACGGTAACTTTTGAAGTGACTATCAATGTGCCTACGAATACCGATGGCGAATATTTCAACTCGGTACAAGTTACGGCAGTTGACCAATTAGACCCGGATTCTAGTCCGAATAATGACGATGGTGATCAAAGCGAAGATGACGAAGACAATGCTGAAATTGTATTGATTCCAGCGGATTTAAGCTTGTCGAAAAATTTAAGTGCGGCATCAAATCCCACACCGAATGCAGGCGACACGGTCACATTTGAACTGACGGTAACCAATGACGGTCCGGGTATCGCAACCAATGTTTCAGTAGAAGATGTATTGCCCATTGGTTATACATTGGGTACGGTAAATAATGGTGGTGTCGTTTCCGGAAATACCATTACCTGGTCTATCGCTACATTAGCAGTGGGAAGCCAAACAGTGAGTTATGAAGTAACGTTGAATGCACCGACGAATGCAATTGGCGAATATGATAACACCGCCCAAATTATGGCGATGGACCAATTTGATCCTGATTCTACGCCAAACAATGATGATGGCGACCAAAGTGAAGATGATGAAACAAACTATACGATTGACGCTCCTACGGTAGATCTAGAAATTACCAAAACAGTGAACAAAGATCAAACTTTTTATGGTGATACTGTTGTGTTTACGGTAACGGTGACCAATAATAGCGAATATGTGGCAACCAATGTGGGTATTGAAGATGTTTTGCCCAGCGGATATAGTCTGGTGTCCCATACTTCGGATATAGGCCAATATGATGAAAGTATTTTCTCATGGGATATTCCAGCAATCGAGATTGATCAGACTGCAACTTTGGAAATGACCGTGACAGTTAATGAAGAGGGGCAATATACTAACATTGCAGAACTAATGTATGTTGATCAGATTGACCCCAACACCTCGAATGACAGAGCCGAAGCAACCCCCGAAATTACTCAGTCGCAATGCCTGACCGTTTACAATGAATTTTCACCGAATGATGATGGAACCAATGATGTTTTCTATATCGAATGTATTGAACAATTTCCGAACAATACTATTTCGGTTTACAACAGATGGGGCGCCATGGTATTCTCAATGAATAGATATGATAACAGTTGGGATGGTAAGTCAAACAATAAATCAACATTGAGCTCAACTGAAAAACTACCGGTCGGTACATATTACTATACATTAGACCCAGGTGACGGTAGTACATCACCCAAATCAGGTTGGCTGTACATCAGTAGATAAGAAAATTGGTATGAAACCATTTAGCATATATAAAATTTTAGTCTGTGTTCTTTTTGCGTCAACGGCCTCATTTGGTCAACAAGATCCGCAATACACGCAGTATCAATACAACCCGCTTACCGTAAACCCCGGTTACGCAGGTTCACGCGGCCACTTGACCATACTCACCCTCTATCGAAGTCAATGGCAGGGTATAGAAGGTTCTCCCCAAACCATAACGTTCGGTATGGATACTCCCGTTGGTAAATTTGATGGATTAGGACTCTCTATAATACAAGATGAGTTGGGGCCAGCCACTGAAACTTATATTGATGGAAATTATGCTCACCAGTTGGTGTTGAACAGTAAGGGTCATCGTTTGGGTCTAGGTTTAAAAGCAGGGGTGCGTTTATTCAGTCTTGATTTCTCAAAGGGTTTAAGACGAGAACAAGATGATGATGCTTTTAATGAAAATATAAATGGCAAAGTATTGCCTTCAGTGGGTGTAGGTGCATTTTTCTATTCCGACAAGGCGTATTTTGGTCTTTCCGTGCCTAATCTATTTCCATCAGAACATTTTGACAGTGAAATTGAAAGAAGGGCCGATGAAGAAGTACATTTTAACGTGATTGGTGGTTATGTTATTGATTTGAACGAATCATTGAAATTCAAACCCTCATTTTACGTAAAACAAGTTATCGGAGCACCCGTTTCCGTTGATGTCTCTGGTAATTTCCTTTTATACGAAAAGCTAAATCTAGGCGTTAATTATAGATGGAACGATTCTGTCGCCGGCATTTTTGGTCTTCAGATTTCGCCCCAATTTAATATTGGCTATGCCTACGATTACACCACAAGCGACCTAAATAATTACAATTCAGGAACCCATGAAATATTTCTTCGATATCAATTCATATCGAGGCTTAACAGATTGAAATCCCCTAGATTTTTCTAACATCCCAAATCATGAAAAAACTCTTTACCACTTACATCTTGCTCTTTTGTTTAGGACTCTATGCACAAGATTTTCAAGACCTTAGTTTTGAATCGGAGCAAACAGGTTCACCTAGCGAATCTATGATTACATCTTATGATTCCCCGCCTGTTGCTATCAGCGACACTTTTGAAGAGGCTGCGGAAAAAAATGAAATAGCTTACCGAAGTTTCAGTGGGTTAGAAGGTGTAGAAAATGGTTATTATATCGTAACTGGGGTGTTCAGCAAGTCTAAAAATCTCAAGCGAACCATTAAAAAATTGAATCGCAAGGGGTTTGAAAATGCGGGTTCAATAACCAACAAGAATAATGGACTTAACTATATCTATTTAGATTATTATCCTTTCGGTCTTGAAGCGGTCGACGCCTGTGTTTCAAAACTAGATGGAAAATATTCGGATGATATGTGGATTCTCGAGGTCGAGAACAGCATGGATATTGGGGGAAATGATATCGCACTAGAAACTATCGAACATACTGGTTCAAATGAAGAAAAGGCATTAGAGCCTTCAAATATGTTCGAAGATGATGAGGTTGAAGATCCGATTATCAAACGCACCATCAATGAAACCACCAATAAAAGCAAGCTGATTCAAAGAGCGGATCATTACTTTGATAAAATGTGGTACGTTGAAGCTGCTGAGCTCTACGAGCAAGCCCTGTCGAAAGGTGATAAATTTTACTCTAAAGAAATTATTCAAAAAGCTGCTGATGCCTATTACTTCAACACAAATATGGAAAAGGCCTATGAGTGGTATAACGTTCTTTATGAAAATTACGGAAAAGATATGTCTACCGACAATATTTTCAAATACTCACATTCTCTAAAAGGTACTGGTAAATATGCCCGCTCCAAAAGGTTGATGAAGCTTTATAACAAAAAGATGAAAGAGGGTGTCAGCTCTGAAAATGTTCGCCCCCGTAATGAGGTCGCCCTTGATAATATTCTTATTTCAGATCAAGAGTATGAACTTAAGAATTTGGCTATCAACACAAAATATTCCGATTTTTCGCCCATGTTCTTAGACTCTAGCCAGGTTGTTTTTGCCTCGGCCAAAGATTCTTCATTTTTGACTACCCGAAAATATAAGTGGAACAACCAGCCCTTTCTTGATTTATATGTGGCAAAAATTAATGAGGAATCTGAAGATTTAAAGAATGCCATTAAATTCTCAAAGGAAATAAATACCAAGTATCATGAGGCATCGGTCAGTTTTTCACCCGATAACATGACCATGTACTTTACCCGAAACAATTACGGCAAAAAGCTCAAGCGAGATAAGAAGGGGGTAAATCATTTGAAGATATATAAATCTGTTAAAGAAGGTGATGAGTGGACGGAAGCTGTTGAGGTATCATTTAACAGTGATAACTATTCTACTGGGCACCCAGCTTTGAGCCCTGACGGTAAGCAACTTTATTTTGTATCTGACATGCCGGGTAGTTTGGGCCAAACCGATCTGTTCGTTGTCGATGTTCTAGAAGATGGTAGTTTTTCCGAACCAAGAAACCTTGGTAAGGAAATAAACACCGAGCACAGAGAAATGTTTCCGTTCTTTAACGGTAAAAAACTATACTTTTCTTCAGATGGTCATGAAGGCATGGGGGGCTTAGATGTTTATGCTTCCGAGTTTGACGAAGAGCTAGGGTTTCAAGAAGTGAAAAACTTGGGCAAACCAATCAATAGTAATAAAGATGACTTCTCATATATTGTCAACGAAGAGAATCAACAAGGGTTTTTCGCTTCCAACCGAGAAGGAGGAAAAGGGGATGACGATATATATTCATTTAAAAGGTTGACGATAGAAGAAATACCTGTTATTGAAAATGCCATTGCGGGTGTGGTTACCGAATTGACATCTGGCGATATCATGCCACAAGCTCTGGTTCAATTACTTGATGAGAATGGAATAAAGCTTAAAGAAATGGTAACCGAAGATGACGGAAGCTTTGTTTTCGAAGATTTAGATAGTTCTACTAAATACACGCTTAGGACGGTTAAAGACAAGTTTGTAGAAAATGAAATGCCTATAGCGACGACCGAAAATGAGCGCATTGAAGTTGATATAGCCCTAAAACGTCTTGAAGAAATGATTGCCCTTGAAGATGGAATCAAGAAAATTAAGACCGAAATGATTTATTTCGACTTTGACAAATCGTATATACGTACCGATGCTTCTAAAGAGTTAGATAAATTGGTCAGTGTAATGAAAGAGTACCCGGGTATGGTTATCAAAATTGAATCTCACACCGATTCAAGAGGTAGTAGGGTTTACAATGAGTATTTATCTGATAAGAGAGCTAAATCTACAAGAGACTATATTATTTCACAAGGTATAGACGCCGATAGAATTGAAAGTGCCACAGGATACGGTGAAAGTAGGTTAATCAACAAGTGTAATGGTACAGTAAGGTGTACAGAAGCAGAACACGTACTTAACAGACGTTCTGAATTTATAATCGTAAAGATGTAAACCTAATAAAACCAACATAATTTGAAACCGCTGCTTTATTAGTAGCGGTTTTTTTTATAAGAATTTAATAATAAAGGTCTTAATTTATTAAAAGGGTGTCAGCCCGATAAGCAGTATATCGAAGAAGACAAACTGATAGTCGAAAATTAACAATAAGACCTCTCCTCTATCTAGAATCACGTACACTTCATCCAAAATATGCGTGGCTTCCACTAAGAGTTCGCAACTTTGCCTTGGATATTAAAATTGAAGGTATGAGGAAAGTTTTACTTGTTAAGGAGATTTATTTTGAAGCTTTTAAAGATTGGACCTATAGATTACTAAAGAAGTATTTTAAAGTCTATTCATGGTTTTGTTTTGCTTTACTATTAATTGTTATGTACGCGTTCATTTATAGAGTCTCTACAGGCTTTGCGTTTTAAAGTCAATCTCCAACCAAACTAAGGCGCCCATCGATATCGATGGGCGCCTTTATTTCATCACTGTTGTAAAATTCATTGATCAATTTTCTACTCGGCCGAATCGTAAAGTTTTGAGAATGGCCTCAAGCTCGAACATATCGTTTCGCTTTTCTGTTGCGGGGGCAAATACGAAACCTTCCAACACCAATTTTCTATCGTTCTCTTTATCGTTAAGTATATAGGTCAAAAATGGCCCGGCCATGGGATAGTTCTTAATATCCCAAATACCACGTACTTCTACCCCCTTCAATCCGGAAATCTCGGTCGGAAAAACAGCTGGCGCATAAGCAGGTTCTGTACGCATGTATGTCACTTTACCTGGCACTGTAGTTCCGGGAATATATTTTTCACCGATAGAATCACGCATGGCGACTATATCTTTTACTAAAGTTTCTTCATTATCGAAACTATCGCCCGGCATCGTATATACTATAATATTGGCCGTTCCCTTTTGAATTTCTCGATCGATCCAAACAAAGTTATCTTCTTGCTTACCTACCTTGTATATAGAGGGTATTTTAAGCGTAATTCCGAATTTATCTTCTAAGACACTCTCTTTGTTTAAAGAGCGCTCAAAACGCTTCTGAGCGGCTTCAATTTCCATATCTCTAAAAGAGGCGATTATTTCATCTGCTTTGTGGTCGATGTTCTGTAATATTTCATCTTCGGTAGTGCCCTTGATAACGCCCACCCTTTGCGGTGATGCATACATGTCTTTCTTTACATGAGCGATATTCAAACTATCTTTCATTACATAAAGTAACGATCTAGTGTTTCGAATAGATCCGGTAAAAAACTTAGGGTCGATCTGGTCGATGCTGAAAAGGGGCTCATCCATGGGCATACCGACGATAGGTGCCGCGAAATGCTTGCGTATGCTGTCGCCTATGTGCCCTTGCCACAAAGCGTTTTCTGTAACCACCACCAGAGAGTTGATGGCTCCTACAGAAGAAGGTAAATAGCTTTGTTCTTTAGATTCTTTACAAGATGAGAATAGTAATGTGAGCAATAAAAAAAGTGTTCCTGTGTGTTTCATTGTGGTATGTGGTTTACGATGAACATTCGCACAATTTGAGTTTTGTGCCTGGTTTTAGGTTTTTACCACTAATACCGTTCCATTTTCGTAAATTATCTACAGTAATTCCAGGATATTTTTTAGAGATGGTCCATAAAGAGTCTCCGCTCCTTACGGTATGGGTCTTGGTGCCGGGAGGAAAAGATTGCTGCGCGACCGATTTAGAAGCGCTTGCCACATCTGTACTAGGTCTTTTTCTAGGAAAAATAGTTAGCCTCTGCCCAATGCGGAGATTATTACTGCTTAGGCCGTTCCATCTTTTAATCTGACTAACGCCTACCCCATATCGCTCGGCAATTTTACCCAAAAAATCTCCACTTCTAACTTTATAACGAATTCTATCTTGCTCTGCCTCCTTTACCAATTGCGGTAAAGGACTTTCTTTGCTCTCCAGTTCCTTTTTAACATGGTTGTAAATAGCTTCCTCGTTCGCTACAAACTTTCCGACCGCATCTTTTGGCAGTCTTAAGGCATGGGTTTTTCCTTCAACAAAAGGTACCACGTTCAATTTATAAGAAGGATTCAGCAACCTAAGCTCTTCTTTGCTTACATGTACCAACTCGGTAATCTGATCGAATGTTATGAGCGCTTTTACGTGAACCGTATCGGTTTCAAAATAAGGCCGTTCAATCTTCTGACCTTTGATACCGTGCTCTTCAGCATACTCAAACAAGTACATTGTGGCCAAAAACGCAGGAACATAACCTGCGGTTTCTCGAGGTAAATACCGTCGAAGATTCCAGTAATTTTTTTGCCCCCCAGACCTTCTGATTGCTTTGTTCACATTACCGGGGCCTGAGTTATATGCCGCCAAGGCCAAATCCCAATCACCATAAATTTCATAAAGTTTTGAGAGAAACTGACATGCCGCAGTTGTCGATTTGATAGGGTCGCTACGTTCATCTACATAACTAGAAACGCTAAGTTTATATTGCTTGCCCGTACCGTACATAAATTGCCAAAGCCCAGTTGCCCCAACCCTTGAACGTGCCCGGGGGTTCAGTGCCGACTCCACGATTGAGAGGTATTTCATTTCGAGCGGAATGTCGTAATTGTCAAGCTCTTGTTCAAATAGAGGAAAGTAGAACTGACTTGCCGTCAACATTTTTTCCATCAAATCGCGCTTTCTAAAAAGAAATGACTTGATAACATTTTCTAACGAAGGATTATACTCCACATTAAACGGGGTCTTCGCGTTGAGCCTCGCCAATCTGGCTTTTAAAGTATCTGTCGGTAATGATGTGGGATATGTTTTTTGATAGTCCAACCCTTCCACTTCCCGGAACATTTCATCTGACAAAGAAGCGTTCTTAGCCAGCTCTTTCATCCAAAGGCTATCGTAACGCGCGGCATCGCTATGGTCAAGTAAATTGTATTTACTACTAAC
Source organism: Flavobacteriaceae bacterium MAR_2009_75 (assembly GCA_002813285.1). Classification (NCBI taxonomy): domain Bacteria; kingdom Pseudomonadati; phylum Bacteroidota; class Flavobacteriia; order Flavobacteriales; family Flavobacteriaceae; species Flavobacteriaceae bacterium MAR_2009_75. Next base: position 2,333,825 of record PHTZ01000001.1, on the reverse strand, counting down.
CTTATCGATTATAAGTGACAGGCTCATATCTGCAAGCTCGGTAGAGTCTGAAACCATTTGCTCCATCTGTTCTACGCCGTTCATGTCCATCGCCAAGGTGTCGTTACCAACTTCTTGCTTTAATGCCAATAAAGAATCTTTCTGTACCGTAAGTAAAGAGTCTTTCTGCTGGGCCGCCAGTGGTAAAAAGAAAAAAGCGCCTGCGAGCAGTACGAAAAAATCATATCGTTTTCTAATCATAGATATTCGTGTGTAACAGGAAATAACATTAATGCGATTCTAGTAGGGCGGCCAACCGCATACCCACTAAAATCGCATATTTTTCTGGGAAAATAAAATTTTGACCAGTTAAAACACTTTATTATAATTACCTCCGTTTATCGATAACGGGCTTATTATCCGATTATTGCAGCAATACCCGGAAGGGTCTTGCCCTCTAAACTTTCTAACATCGCGCCACCACCTGTTGAAACGTAACTTACCTTTTTCTCAAAACCGAACTGCTTTACAGCAGCTACCGAATCTCCTCCACCTACCAGTGAAAATGCACCGTTTTGAGTGGCCTCATCAATAAAGTTTCCAACCGCAATTGTGCCCTTGGCAAAACTTTCCATTTCGAAAACGCCCACAGGGCCGTTCCACAAAATAGTCTTGGCCTTTAGGATTACTTCTTTAAAGTTCTCCAAGGTCTTTGGGCCTGCATCCAATCCTTGCCATCCATCAGGTATTTCATTTACATCTACCACTTTGGTCTCGGCATCATTGGCGAAGTCATTGGCTGCCAAAACATCTACAGGTATATGTACCTGCACCCCTTTTTCTTCCGCTTGCTTTAAAATATTCATGGCCAGGTCCATTTTATCGTCTTCGCAAATTGAATCACCGACTTTGCCACCTTGCGCTTTAATAAACGTATAGGTCATTCCCCCACCAACAATCAAGTGGTCTACTTTGTCAAGAATGTTTTCGATAATGGTGATCTTAGAAGAAACTTTAGCTCCGCCCAAAATTGCCAGTACGGGCTTTTCACCTGTGCGCATCACTTTCTCGATAGCTTCAATCTCTTTGGCCAACAGATATCCGAAACATTTATTGTCCGGAAAAAATTGAGCGACTATCGTGGTCGAAGCGTGGGCTCTATGAGCAGTACCGAAAGCATCGTTTACATAAACATCTCCTAATTTTGATAACTGTTCGGCAAAAGCTTCATCGCCTTTTTCTTCTTCTGCATGAAACCTAAGATTTTCAAGTAATAAAACTTCACCCGGCTTTAAGGCCGCAACGGCATCTTCGGCAACCTGACCAACACAATCTTCGACAAACTTAACGCTTACGCCAATTACATCAGACACCTTTTTAGCGATATGCTGTAGCGATAGGTCAGCGTTTTTTTGGCCTTTGGGTCTTCCCAAATGGCTCATTAAAACAGCGCTTCCACCGTCTTCCAATACTTTTATAATCGTCGGCTTTACCGCCTCTATTCTATTGGCATCAGTAACCTCGAATGTTTCATTCAGCGGAACATTGAAGTCTACGCGTATAAGTGCCTTTTTATTTTCAAAATTAAAATCGTCGATTGTTTTCATGAATAAGGTTTTTGAGAATCGCAAATGTAAATAAAAAGGCGCAAGAGTAAGGTCGTATAAATAAGACTTTTGAACCAGAAAGCAAGACTCTGTTGCGTTATCATGTTAAAATTTGTTTTGAAAACTGAAGTTGTAGGGCTTTTAAGAATATACCATCTCCACCAACTTGCCTAAAAAAACTATCTTTGAAGCATGTTGTTCAAGGATATTTTAGGATTAAATCATATCAAAAATCATCTCGCCACGAGCGCCGATGCCGGACGCATACCCCATGCTCAATTGTTTGTTGGCCCTGAAGGTTGTGGCACCCTACCTATGGCCATGGCGTATGCGCAATACATTATCTGTGGAAACCATGGCGGCGAAAATACAGGTGACAATCAATCGTGCAACATGAAGTTCGGCTCGCTCTCTCACCCCGATATGCATTTCGCATTTCCTGTTTCGAACTCTGACAAGGTAAAAAGCCATGCCGTTAGCGACCATTATATGGAAGAGTGGCGGCAGTTTTTTAAAGAGCAGCCTTACGGCAACCTCTTCGACTGGTACCGACTCATAGGAATTGAAAAAAAGCAAGGTCAGATCGGTGTTGACGAAGCTTTGGATGTCGTTAAAAAATTAAGTTTAAAATCTTATGAGGGCGGTTATAAGGTAATGCTTATTTGGATGGCCGATAAGATGAATAATGCAGCGGCGAATAAGTTATTAAAGCTTATTGAGGAACCTCCCAACAAAACTGTTTTTCTACTTATTGCCGAAGATGAAGAACAAATAATACAAACGATTCGTTCGCGATGTCAAGTATTACACTTTCCACCTTTGGCGGAAGACGCCATGGCCGACGCTTTAATAGCAAAGGGACTCTCTCGAGAAGAAGCCATGCGCATAGCCCATGAAGCCGATGGAAACTTTAATAAGGCTTTAGACCTAATGAACAACGATTCTGAAGATTTGGTTTTCGAGAAATGGTTCGTTCAGTGGGTAAGAAGCGCATTCAAGGCCAAGGGGAATAAAAGTGCCATTCACGAACTAATTTTATGGAGCGATGAAGTCTCAAAAACAGGCCGAGAAACACAGAAGAAGTTTTTAAATTATTGCCTTGCCGTTATGAGACAAGCACTACTTATCAATTACAATGTAGACCAATTGGCCTTTATGAGAATTCATGTCGAAGGTTTTCAACTACAAAAGTTTGCACCATTTATACATGAGAACAACATCGTTACTATTGTACAAGAACTGGAAGACGCTATATACCACATCGAGCGTAACGGCAATTCTAAAATAATATTGACCGATCTTTCTATTCGATTGACGCGCCTATTGCACAAAAAAGCAGCCTGAGACTCCCCCAGAAAGTGCTGCGAACATTGCTTTAGGTTTACTTTATTTTAAACAAAACCTTGACCATGGAAAATTTAACCGATTTTGCAGCACAAATTCTTCTCCTTCTTTTTTTAATCATCACCTTTATTCAAAGTGGCATCGATAAAATATTCGATTGGAAAGGAAACGTTTCATGGCTCGAAGAGCATTTTGCAAATACACCATTGCAAACTTTGGTACCCTTTCTTCTAACTACTATTTTACTAATTGAAGTGGTTTCCGGTGTGTTTTGTGCCGTGGGCCTTTATGAAATTATAGTTTTAGGAAAAACCACCTTTGCATTATATGGGGCGATATTTTCTTGTATTACGCTCTTAATGCTGTTGTTTGGCCAACGCATGGCAAAAGATTATGAGGGAGCGAAGACTATAGCCGTATACTTTATTCCTGCTATTTTTCTGGTCTACTTGCTTCAATAAAAAAATCCCGACAAGATTTTTCTTATCGGGATTCGATCTCTACATTGAAGTAGACTATTTCTTGTACTTATCGTTAAGTAGTTTTACAATTTCATCGGTAAGGTCATTGGCATCTGTACCGTAAAGAACACTACCGCCATCACCACCACCTAGTATATAAGTATACCCGTTAGCTTCTCCATAAGCTTTTATCTCTTTTTTCACCTTGCTAACCACACTATCCATTTCCGTTTGGCCCAAAGCCTGCAATTGTTGATCTTCTTGCTGAAGCTGTTGACCGATTAACTGACCCTTCTGCTGCATTTGGCCATATTCTTCTTGTGCTTTTTGTTGAGACATTTTTTGAGCCTTTTCTTGAAATGCCTGTGCCTCCATCTGGAAAGTTTGAGAAATACTATCTCTCCTTTTTGCCAAGGCATCGACTTTAGTCTTGAAGTCAGCTTCAATATCAATTTTTTCTTGATACTCCTCCATCAACCTTACATTATCAACGAATCCGATTTTTTCTTGTTTACAGGAAACAAATGCCAAAACCAAAACTGCCCAAACTATATTTTTCATAAGTAACTATTTTCTAAAATTTATTCATCCCAATTTTTGATGATGCGCAAAAATAGGAAAGCTTTTTGTAATCCCTAATATTTAAATTTCGAATTGTGCATCAACTGTAAATATTATTAAAAACAGACTATAGATGTTCTTTATTAAGAAGCTCTTTATGAATCAACAAAGTTTATCAACAACAAAGCTCACAGACGAGTTCTGACGAATTATTTTTACAAAAGCGCACCACAAGTCTTTACCTCGCTTTAAGTTGCTTAAATCCTATTAAAATGATTTAGAGGCAAAATACGCTAGTTATTTCTTTTAAGCACATAAATGCAAGATGAGAACTCACGAGTAAGCAGCCCCATAAGGTTAGATCGTAAACCAATATAAAAGGCCTTAAGAAAATTTTGCTGACCTGTCTTATATTTCTCTGACAACAACGAAACATAAAATGAATCGAACCACATTGGTTTCTTCTTGACCAATTGCATATCATGTTTGGCAAAAATGCTTTCAATAGCTTTTGCAGAAAAATGCCATAAATGGCGCGGCACATCATAAGCGGCCCAAAACTCTCTATAATGCTCTGCATCGAAAGATTTAAAATTAGGAACTGCAACCACCAGGGCCCCATCTTCCTCTAAAAATGATTTGAGCTTTTTGATCTCATTATCTAAATCGGGAAGATGCTCAAGTACATGCCACATGGTAATAACCTTGTACTTAGACTTTGGCAAATCATCTAAGTTTGACAGCAATTCCATTTTCTTTTCTCTAGAACGAAGTCTTGCATCCAAATTAGGTTCTACACCCATCACTTGAAATCCATGATTTCTTGCCGTCAATAGAAAATCTCCCGTACCTGCACCAACATCAAGGAGTGTCTTATTACCTTTCGCGTAACTATTCACCATCAAAGTTTTCGAAAGCAAGCTGAAACGTTTTACCCCTTGATATAATTTATCGGTCAAAGATCTATTTGAATCGGTGTGCGAAATGTAAGAACTGCTCTGATAATAGGGAGCTAAATTTTTTGGTTGTGGATCTGTAACCAACATATCCATTTCTGGGTCGTGAAGTAATTTAAAATCTTCTCCGCCAACAGAAAAATCTTTAGTTTCTAAAAACAGTTTCATTGTAATTGTGAGTGGTCAGGTATTCCTTCTTGAGATTTCGAAGGTACATTAAAACTGCATCTCTAGAAAGTGAATTTTGGTCTAAACAGTCTTTTTCTATATCGCTATAAACTTCGATTGCCACATACCAATTATCTTTTCTTAATATATCTGAACCATCAATATATTCCTCATCTTCACTTTTTAAAACGCGGTTCATCGAAGCATTCAAAATAGCAGGTAAAAAATTCAGTGTTTTGTCTGGAATGAATATCTCATAGAAAGCAAAAAAGAATTGATGGCCATCTATTTGAAAAGGAACATCATCGTATACATTCGAGTGATTCAACTGAAATTTTGTATTTATATAATTGTAAAAATGTTGAGCTTCTTTTGGGTCTTCAAAGATGAAAAACTTCCTTTTTGAAAGTTCACGCTTGAACTTTTTGCCCTTTGAGATTTTATAGTTCTCGATATTTGGCGCCACCCTAATCGGAATGCATGAAATGCAACACAACAATAAAAAGATAGAAAGAAAACCAGCCCGCATAATCTTGAGATTTAACAAAAAATCATATATCAAAAATTACGCCAATTCGGTAATATTATACTCGTAGATGAACTCTATTAAATTAGGGCCTTAAGCCAAATGTCAACTTTGCACGGCAATTATCTAGATGGTGTTCCACGTGGAACACCATCTAAATTTTATTGATGAGTTCTATTTTCAAAAGGACTGAAAGCGCCTTGGCTTTATGCAGGGCAAGCTTAGAATTTGAAGTTCTTATTAGGGTAAACTTCTCTTTGTCATCAAAAATCCAAACACAAAATTCGTCATTATTACTCCTCTTTCCCATTGCCGAAACCGGGCCCCAATCAGAATTTTTTCCGGAACGCATCGGGAATACAGATACGTATTCAGGATAGAAAATGTTTAACTTTTTCCGGTAAACTGGCAATTTGAAAAAACAATAGAGCGTATAAAAATCACCTTGGGAGTCGACCTCATAAACTATAGAGTAGCTTAATAATAAAGCGGATAATGCGACTAAACCAATCGTTTGATTTAGTCCACCTACACCTCTCCAAGTATTATGAATGAATAATATAAGAAGAAACGCGCCGAGGATATTTGCCACAATAGGTTTTTTCTGGGTAAAAGAAACACTGTTCATTACCTGCCCAAATAAACCAAAAGAACACTGATATCTGAAGGATTCACTCCGCTAACCCTAGCGGCTTGAGCTATCGTCACAGGTTGTATAGCCTTAAGTTTTTCTCTTGCCTCGTATGAAAGCGACTTCAATTTGGAGTAGTCAAAATTATCAGGAATACGAACATTCTCAAGACGGTGCAGCTTATCAGCATTTACTTTCTCTTTCTCTATATATCCTGAATATTTTACCTGAATTTCGGTTTGTTCTAACACTTCTTTATCCAGATTATTATCATCAACAAAACTTGAAACGGTATCTAATTGCATCATATGGTCCATGGTAACTTGGGGCCTTGACAACACTTTAAACATCTTATCCGGTTGCTTTACCAATGAGGAATTAACCTCTTCAAGAATGGGATTAATTTCCTCAGGCTGAAAACTGGTTTCTTTAAAAAATTGTAAAAAAGACCGGGATTTACCGTTCTTTTCTTCCATTCTTTTCATTCGTTCTTCACCAGCCAACCCAAGCTCAAAACTCATAGGCGTCAGTCTTAAATCAGCGTTATCTTGCCTTAACAAAGTTCTATATTCGGCCCTAGAAGTAAACATTCTATAGGGCTCTTCGGTGCCCTTTGTAATCAAGTCATCGATTAAAACTCCAATATAAGCTTCGTCACGTTTGAGAATAAAAGCATCTTTTTCCTGTAGTCTTAAATGCGCGTTTATTCCTGCCATCAAGCCTTGTGAAGCAGCCTCTTCATAACCAGTGGTACCATTAATTTGACCCGCAAAGTATAAATTTTCAACCAACTTGGTTTCAAGCGTATGTTTGAGCTGGGTAGGCGGAAAATAATCATATTCAATTGCATAGCCGGGTCTAAAAAACTTAACCTTTTCAAAGCCCTTGACGGAGCGCAAGGCCTTAAACTGAACATCTTCTGGAAGGGAGGTAGAAAACCCGTTTACATATATTTCTACGGTATCCCACCCTTCAGGCTCAACAAAAATCTGATGGCTATCTTTATCGGCGAACCTATATATTTTATCTTCTATGGAAGGGCAATATCTGGGGCCAATGCTTTTAATTCTGCCATTGAACATTGGCGAACGGTCAAAACCCTCGCGCAGTAAATCATGTACTTCTGCACTAGTATGGGTCATAAAGCAATCACGCTGGGTAGTTAGCTTTGGCGTGTTTAAATAAGAAAATTTTTCAGGGTTATCATCACCGGGTTGCGGAATCATAACCGAATAATCTAAAGAGCGCCCATCTACTCTCGGGGGTGTACCCGTCTTCATTCGGCCAGATTCAAAGCCCAATGAAGTTAATTCCTCGGTAATGCCGGTAGCAGCCCTTTCTCCTGCCCTGCCACCACCGAATTGTTTTTCTCCAATATGAATCAATCCATTTAAAAACGTTCCATTGGTAAGCACGACAGCCCGAGCCTTTACCTCAATACCCAAAGAGGTTTTAACACCAACAATAGCATTATTTTCAATCAGTAGTCCGCCCACCATCTCTTGATAAAAGTCAAGGTTAGGTATATTCTCTAAAGCCAACCTCCATTCCTCGGCAAATCGCATACGGTCATTCTGCGCACGCGGACTCCACATCGCAGGGCCTTTTGATTTGTTCAACATCTTGAACTGAATAGCGGACTTGTCGGAAACAATACCACTATAGCCACCAAGTGCATCAATCTCGCGAACTATTTGGCCCTTAGCTATGCCGCCCATGGCGGGGTTACAAGACATTTGTCCGATGGTTTGAAGATTCATTGTAATCAATAATGTCTTCGAACCCATATTCGCGGCAGCGGCAGCAGCCTCTGCGCCTGCGTGACCACCTCCGACAACTATAACATCATACTTCTCTTGAAACATATATTTCTCTTCTTAGCATTTAATGTTCCACGTGGAACATTTCAATTTTATCATCTTCCTTGTTACGCATTTCCGAAGCTTCCGCATCCGATTTATCTTTATACCCCGCCAAGTGTAGAACACCATGTGCTGTAACTCTTAACACCTCTTCGAAAAAATCGACATTGAATAGATTACTGTTTTCTCTCACGCGTTCAATCGAAATATAAATGTCCCCAGAAAGAATATTGCCTTCTGAATAATCGAAGGTTATAATATCGGTCAGGGTGTCATGGGATAAATATTTTTGATTCAGATTTAAAAGGTAACTATCTGTACAAAAAATATAATTGATATCTCCCGTCAACTTATCTTCAGAGTCTATTATCCTACTTATCCAATCGGAAAACTTTATTTCATCATCTACCTTAAAATCGGTCTCATAGTGTAATTCAATCATCGCCTTTAAAATACTCTTTCACCTTGTTTTGGTAAATTTGGCGCAAAGGTAGGGCTTGTCTATTTAAAATCTCAACCTCATTACGATAATTGTCTAATACTGAAGGTTTAGTAGTAACTGGATTAACAAACGAGGCTTTGTTCGTGTTACTTTCACGTTTTGATTGCTCTCCCTGCTTTAAAGAAGCATTTTCAAGTTTCATCAACTCGTGCTGAATTCGATTGATTTTATCGAGAGCCCTTTCTGTAATTCCATTTTCCAGAAGATCATTCTCAAAATCCTCCATCTGTTTTACCAGTTTTTCACCCAATTTCTTGTCATTAGAATTTATCAAATCATTTAGTTGGGCTTCCAATTTTTGACGGAGCATCTGCTGCTCTTTATAAATTTCGTAAATTTCTTTGAGTTCGCTTTCATTTGGTTGGCCCTGACCACCTTGCTGACCATTTTCTCCACCCTTGCTGTTATTGCCTTTTCCGCTTTTATTGCCTTGTTGGCCTTCTCCCTTACTACTAGAACCTCGATTTCCTTCTTCCGAGCCAGACTCCCCCTTTCCTTGTTCTTCTCCTTTACCATTTTCACCTTCATCCTGGCCCTCTTCAGGTTTACCTTTTCCTGATTGGCCCATACCCTCCATCTTATCTTGCAATTCACCTTGACCCTTTATGATATCAGGTAATTGGAAACCTTCCCCCTGTCCTTGTCCTTGGCCGGGCATCATGCTCTGTTGCATATTATCTAAAATTCGAGCCAGAAAATCGGCTAAACTATTCGAAGCGGTCAGCACATATTTCTGATAAGACGCGCCTTGATATACTTGATTTTCCGCTATGCTCTCCAAAGATTTATCGATATTATAATAAACTTCTGTGATTTGTTCATTAACGAATTCTGACAGTTCGGCCCTGCGCAAAGACAAAGCAAAAATACTGTCGTCAACATGCTCAAATAAATCACGCAAATTTTGTTGCTCACGAATGGTGCTCGAAAATTGTGCATTGTCCTTATCTGAACCCTCTAGCTTATCGTAGAGCGCTTCTTGCTTAAAAGAAAACGTAATCAAGTTATCTAGCACCTGTCGTAACATCTCGGCATCTTCAGTATCGCTTGACCCGGTACCGGCAGAGGAGGCAGACTGTGAAAGGCTTTTACTCATCTCTTGCATTTTCTGAGCTGCAGATTTCTGCTTCTTAGATGCATTTTGAGCTGTTTTCTCTCTGTTTTGGCTATCGGAGGACTGATCCTCACCCTGATGCTTGTTTATCTCCTCTAAGGCGTCTTTTTGGTCATTCTTTATAGCATCAGCATCTTCTTTAGAAAAATCAAGCTTAAGAGGCTTCTTAAGGGCTAAGTTGTCCTTTTTTAGTTCGTCGAGTTCATTCGCAATCTTATCGAACGCTTCGTTCAGCTTCTTTTGTTCTTCAGTAGAGAACTCTTCACCCAATTTCAATTTTGACAACACTTCTTGTTTTTTACTTTCAGAATCGAGGTCGTTCGCCAATTGTTCCACCTTTTCCTGAACATAATAGCGCTTAGTAAGTTCAAGTAGCTGTTCTAGGTTACGCTCGCTGTTCTGTTGTTTTTTACCTAACTCTTCCAAACGCTGCGCTAACTCGTTCTTATCAATCTTGCTTGCTATTTTATCGAGCTCTTCCAATAGTTTCTGATTCTTCTTGGCCTCAATCTCTTGTCGTTCTAGGCGCTCTTGCAACATTTTGTTCAAGGGGTCGTTCTTATCTCCCTTATTCAGGTTTTCGCTTAGTTGCTTGCTAAACTTTTCCATCTGCTGCTCTTGTTGCTGTTGACGTTGAAGAAAATCATTTACCTCACTTTGATCGTTAAAATTAAGCTCCCCCTTCTCCTTTTGATTTTGGTTGATTTCATTAAGTGAATTCTTCTGCTCTTTGAAAGTTTCTAAAGAGCGGTCAAGATTGCGAATCAATGATTGTTGAGACTTCAAGTCTTCATTTCGCAATTGGCTCTCGTTAAGCACAGACATTGAAAATATTTGACTTTTGACCTGTTTTCCTCCATGGTTACCATCATTATCGGTCGCCGTAAAGTAGAAACTATACTTGCCATTCTCTTTTAAATCTAACCCTGATGGAAATGTATAATAGAATTGATTAAAGTTAGATACGGGTTGCGCTATATCAATCACTTGTTCGTTCAATGGAGCGCCCTCTTCATAACAAACCAGTTTTATACTATTCAGTTTATAATCATCGGTGGCTTGACCGGTATAATAGGAAATATTGGGGTTAAGCGTATCTTTCAGCTGCTCCACTTTAATTGTCGGGTACTGGTCCTTAATAACTTCAAACCGATAAGCCAATCTCTCAAAATTATCAACATTTTTGTTTGATGTAGCTATCTCGTAATCTAAACTGTAATAAATACGTTTAACAAAATTGAAACTGTCTTCTTTCTTCTCAAAAGACCTTATGGTATCTTTAGTAATAAAGCTAACCGCGCCTGTATTTAAACCCTCGATTTGCAACGAAACCCGAGTGCCTTCCGGGAACGTCGCATTACCCGTACCATCTACGGTTTCAGGACTTTTATTTAAATAATTAGGGTAAGTTAAATGAAGTTTAAAATCTTCAATAACCGGAGTCTTCTTAACATCCAGGGAATAGGTGCGAGATCGAACATTGTTAGCGTTAAAGTAAAACTCTTGACCATCAAATGGACTAGAAAAGGTATGTTCATACCTTCCGTTAATCTTTTGTAAAATGTAGTTCTTCCCTTCCACCGCAATAAAAACCTCATTAGGTTTAACATCTCCTATTGTTGTCACCGCTACCGTTAAAGCTTGGTTATCTAAAACTTCCAAATTATCAGAAACCAATTGAAACCTAAATGGTGCCGGGGGCTCATAAGCCAGTTTGTAGTTGACAACCCGATCCGCCGAACCAAAAAATGAAGAAAAATTGCCGCTCAACCAAATCAAGAGTAAAATAACAACAGGAAAAAAGAGGTACTTGGTATATTTTAAATTATCACGGTAATCAATAGCGCGACTGAACGGCACAGGACCTAATCTTGCGGAACGTTGTTCTATGCTCGCCAAAACAAGATCTGAGCGCTTCTCGTTATCCGCCAATTCCAATAAATTATATAGCTTATCCCCTACTTCTGGAAAGTGTTTTCCAATCAATTTCGAGGCGTCACGTTCGCTAATCCCTTGTTTTAACTTAATCAAGTAAAAAATGGGAGTTAGAATATACACAAAAGCCAACAAGCCCGATACCACAGTAAACAGTATCAAAAGCATTAGCCTCCATGTAGAGCTTAGCCAAAAGAAATACTCTATCGCTAAAACCGTCAAAACGAATAGCGTAGCTAAAGCAATAAACAGCAAAGTGCCTTTAATCAGCATCTTGGTGTAGTATTTCGTTGTAAAAGCTTTGAGCTTGGCCAGTATGTTTTGATAGCTATTCATGCACTAACAAAGATAGTCAAAAACTAGACCATCAATATTTTAACTAGAACAGTGACGGTTGAAGTGAACAATATGTAATTCCATAAAAATGTAGGTGGCAATAGTCATGACATTTAAATCAACATATGTGTATCTTTGGCCCAGAAAAATTACTGCTATGGCCACTAAAACTCGTGTTCGTTTTGCTCCTAGCCCTACAGGGCCCTTGCATATAGGGGGTGTTCGCACCGCATTGTTCAACTATCTATTTGCTAAAGCCCAAGGTGGCGACTTTATCTTACGTATTGAAGATACCGACCAGAATCGTTATGTTGAAGGTGCGGAAGACTATATCGTTCAATCGTTAAATTGGTGTAATATTCCCTTCGATGAAGGGCCAGGAAAAGAGGGCAAATATGGGCCCTATAGACAAAGTGAGCGTAAAAGCCTGTACAAAGAGTATGCACTTGAACTTATCGCGAATGGCAAAGCGTATTATGCTTTCGACACTTCGGAAAAATTAGATTTTCATCGTAAAGATCATGAGGCAAAGGGCAAAACGTTTATCTATAATTGGCATAACCGTCTAAAATTAGATAATTCGCTTTCTTTGATGCCGGAAGAAGTACAAAAGAGAATCGATGCCGGAGAAGATTATGTTATTCGCTTTTTAACCCCGCCAGATGAAAAATTGCAACTGAAAGATATTGTAAGGGGCCAAATCGAAATAGACACCAATACCCTAGATGATAAGGTCTTGTTCAAAAGTGATGGTATGCCCACTTATCACTTGGCCAATATAGTAGATGACCATCTTATGGAAATTTCACACGTAATTCGCGGTGAAGAATGGTTGCCCTCTTTGGCTCTGCACCAACAGTTATATGATGCCTTTGGATGGAATGCCCCAAAATTTGCCCACCTGCCCTTAATCATGAAGCCGGTCGGCAAAGGCAAACTTAGCAAACGTGACGGTGAAAAATTGGGTTTCCCCGTATTTCCATTGTCATGGAAAGAATCTGAAGGCTATAAAGAAGCGGGCTACTTTCCAGAGGCGGTAGTTAACTTTCTTGCCCTATTGGGTTGGAATCCGGGAACGGAACAAGAATTGTTTAGTCTATCAGAGCTAATCGAAAACTTTTCATTGGAACGTGTAAACAAATCGGGCGCCCGGTTTGACCCCGACAAAACCAAATGGTATAATCAACATTATCTTCAAGAGGCCGATAATATATTTTTAGCCAAGCTATTCGCTGAAAAGCTAAAGAATAAAGGCGTTAACTCCACTTCAGATTATATTCAACAAGTAGTGGCGCTCATTAAAGAGCGTGCAACCTTTGTTTCAGACTTCTGGGAACTTTCTGACTACTTTTTCAAAGCACCGGAATCTTACGGTGAAAAAGCGGTGAAAAAGCAATGGAAAGAAGGCACATCCGACATTTTGAACCAAGTGATATCCTTATTAAAACAATTCGACGATTTCTCTTCAGAATATGTGGAAACCCAAGTTAAAAGTTGGATTGGCGAGAAAGAACTTTCGTTTGGCAAGGTAATGCCCCCTCTTCGATTAGTTATCGTAGGCGATATGAAAGGGCCGCATCTTTTTGATATTATGAGCATGATCGGTAAAGAAGAAAGTATTCAGAGAATAGAGAAAGCCATTCAAGCCTTAGATTAAGATGTCGGATAACCCATTGTAGTCGCGTGCAGATGCTCAAAGTGTACTTTTATACACGATTCTGTAACAATTATAAGTAAATAGCTACAGATATACCAAAGTCTGAGTATATTCAGCCGTGCAACTTAAAACTAAATCATATGGGACAATTTCTATTGATACCGATTATTTTCTTCGGACTCGTTATTCTTTTCTCTTCCTTCTTTATCGTTAAGCAGCAAACAGCCGTTGCCATAGAGCGATTCGGTAAATTTCAGAGCATACGCAGTTCAGGATTGCAAATGAAAATACCGATTGTTGACCGTATCGCCGGTCGTTTAAGCCTCAAAATTCAGCAGTTAGATGTGATTGTTGAAACCAAAACCTTAGACGACGTATTTGTAAAGCTTAAAATATCGGTTCAATATGTGGTCTTAAAGGATAAGGTCTACGAAGCCTTCTACAAGCTAGAATACCCTCACGAGCAGATTACCTCCTACGTATTCGATGTAGTGCGTGCAGAGGTTCCTAAAATGAAGCTAGACGATGTTTTCGTGAAGAAAGATGATATCGCTATAGCCGTAAAGACCGAACTGCAAGAAGCTATGTTCGATTACGGATTTGACATCATTAAAACCCTGGTGACAGATATTGATCCCGATGCCCAAGTAAAGAATGCCATGAACCGTATCAACGCCTCTGAAAGAGAGAAAATAGCAGCTCAGTTCGAAGGTGATGCCGCAAGGATACTAATTGTTGAAAAAGCCAAGGCGGAAGCAGAGAGCAAACGTCTTCAAGGTCAAGGTATTGCCGACCAAAGAAGGGAAATTGCCCGTGGTCTAGAGGAATCCGTAGAAGTTTTGAATAAAGTAGGTATCAACTCTCAAGAGGCATCTGCGCTAATCGTAGTAACACAACACTATGATACCCTACAATCTATTGGTGAAGCAACCAACACCAACCTGATTCTGTTACCGAACTCACCTCAGGCCGGTAGTGATATGCTTAACAACATGGTCGCCTCTTTTACCGCGAGTAACATGATTGGTGAAAAGATGAAGGAAGCCAGCAACAAAAAAGATAAAGATAAGACGTAGTTTATGTAGCTTAGATTTTAAAATAAAAATGCCCGAATCGATTCGGGCATTTTTATTAATGAAATTTCTTCATAAACTTACTAGCAATGAGTGATATAACTAGTTTTTGAATTACTCCACCTACTCCTCCCAGCAAATTGGTGGGATATAAACTGGTTTTTGTCTCATTGAATTTCAACTTGAGATTCTCTCGATCTATATCTTGTTGTAGTTTCAGAATCTTAAGATCCTGGTCAATTTGTTCAAAAGATGTATATTGTTTGGGAATCATATTTCATCAAAATAAAATTCAGAAAATTTCTTCAAAAGAGGCTTGTTCAGTCGTTGTCTCAGTAAAAACAAAATTAGACCCACCAGTATATAAAATCCGCCTACGACCAAAAACCCAAGTGCATTACTATCTAAAGCTTCGCCGACCCAAAAGGCAGTACTGGCAGATAAGAATAACAAAGCAAGTAACAGCATAACAGACACCAAAGCTATTTTGGCAAAAATGACGATGGCCTTCATCATCACTTTAAAACCTTTTAACTTATAAAACTGAGCGCTGCTTTCTACATAAGATTTAGCACTTGCCTCTGCCTCAGAGAAATTCTCTTTTATTTCTTCAAAAGCCATAGATTACTTTTGTAATTGAGCATTCTTTTGTCTCAAATCCTCAAGTTTCTTTTCTAGGGTCAAGATAATATCATCGGCTTTATAGCTCATAGTAGAAATCGTATCTTCTAACTTTTGCTCAAAGTCAACTTTTTTCTCTTCGGCAGTCTTAGTCAGCTCATCTGCAGCTTGGCTAATTCTATGGGTAAAATCTTCTTTAGTTTTTAACGCACCCTTTTTAATTTTCTTTCTGGTTTTTATACCTTTCTCTGGTGCGTAAAGAATTCCTGCGCCTGCTCCGATAATCGCCCCTGTTAAAATAGCAATTAAAATATTTCCGGTATTCTCGTTTGACATAATTGTTGTTTTAATTAATACTTAATTTCAGAAGATAGTTGTTATCCCCTCTACAATTTCAAAATTAAGCTCACAATCGCCGCGTACTTGCCCCAATCCAAGTAAAAATTAACTTTCAAACGAATTTAAGACAGATTTAACCGTTTAAGCTAATATAAAGGCATTTTGCCGCCAACAGCATAGATTAACCTTATTGAGAATTGAAAAGGCCGTAAATAAGGAGAAAATCACTTAATCCTAATCAACAAAAATGATAGGAGCCGAAAAATCGATAATTATTTCTTATAAGACAAAGGTGTCTAAAACGGAATAAAAAGAAATGCTGTTTTTTTATTATTTCGATTCAAGTTTTGCCCAAGTATCTCTGAGTCCAACGGTTTTGTTAAATACTAATTTATCATCGTTAGAATCGGGGTCAACACAAAAATATCCCATTCTCTGAAACTGAACCCTATCCCCAACTTTAGCGTCTTCAAGACTAGGTTCTACATAGGCGGTGATTACTTCTAAAGAATTCGGATTGATGAACTCCATAAAATCTTTATCCTTTTGCGTATCTGGACTCTCATGTGTAAACAATCTATCATACAACCTCACCTCAACATTCTTGGCGTGCTTACCAGAAACCCAGTGTAATGTGCCTTTAACCTTACGAAGGCTCTCCTCTGTGCCACTACCACTCTTGCTCTTAGGGTCATATGTACATTCTACTTCAACTACATTACCATCACTGTCTTTAGTGCAACTTTCTGCTTTTATAATATAACCGGCCTTCAATCGGACTTCCCCGCCCAATTTTAAACGAAAAAACTTGCGATTCGCTTCTTCTCTAAAATCGGCCTTTTCTATAAAAATTTCTCTGGAAAGAGGAATTTGACGTGTGCCCGCATTTTCATCTTCAGGATTATTTTCAATCTCTAGCCACTCTTCTTCACCTTCAGGAAAGTTTGTTATTACGACTTTTAAAGGGTCTAGAACACCCATAACCCTTGGCGCTGTTTTGTTCAAATCTTCCCTAGCACAAAATTCTAAAAGAGATACGTCAATTAAATTTTCCCTTTTCGCTATACCTATGGTATCGGCAAAGTTTCGAACAGAATTAGGAGTGTACCCTCTTCTTCTAAGACCAGAAATGGTAGGCATTCTGGGGTCATCCCATCCGTCAACTACATTACTCTCGACCAATTGTAACAACTTTCTTTTACTTACAACGGTATGGCTCAAATTTCTTCGGGCGAATTCACGCTGTTTGGGCCGTACCTTCTTGTCGTCAACTATTTGATCTAAAAACCAATCATATAGTTCTCTATGCATAGCAAATTCAAGTGTACATAAAGAATGGGAAACTTGCTCTATATAGTCACTTTCACCATGGGTCCAATCATACATCGGATAAATACACCATTCGGTATTTGTTCGATGATGCGCCTTATGTAACACTCGGTACATTATGGGGTCTCGCATCAACATATTGGAAGAGGACATATCTATTTTGGCCCTTAGTACATGAGTGCCCGAATCATGTTTACCTTCTTTCATTTCATTGAAAATAGCAAGATTCTCTTCTATGGAACGGCTTCTGTACGGGCTGTCAGTACCCGGTTGCGTAGGGGTGCCTTTTTGGGCGGCCATGTCTTCAGAAGATTGACTATCGACATACGCTTTACCTTGCTTAATTAAGAGCAATGCCCAATCGTATAATTGTTGAAAATAGTCAGAGGCATACCTTTCGGTATCCCACTTAAAACCCAGCCATTCTACGTCTCTTTTTATAGCGTCTACATACTCCTGCTCCTCTTTTGCCGGGTTAGTATCATCAAACCTCAAATTAACCGGTGCTTGGTACCTCAATCCAAGTCCGAAATTTAAACATATCGAACTCGCATGACCAATATGCAAATAGCCGTTCGGTTCCGGTGGAAAACGAAAACGCAAATCGTCTTTAGAAAAGCCATTTTTAAGGTCTTCTTCAACAATATGCTCAATAAAATTCAGGGATTCTGACGCTTCGCCCATAAATGCTTTTTTAAAGGCACAAAGGTAGTTAAAATGCATTAATAGCCGTCGAATGAAATTTCTTTCCTATCGAATTATGGCTTTTCACAACACATTTACGGCTCGATACAACATAAAATTCCTTACGCGTATCTAAAGTAGCATATTTGTTTATCGTTAGTTGCTGAACCCCAAATCTAGCTGCGAACGTGTAGTAAACCCAAAACTACCACTACTTATGAAAAAAGCACTCTTTACAACTGGAACAACGCTTGCCATGGCATTAATGCTATTGTCAAGCACATCTATTAACGCCCAGGCCATTGCCCTTCAAGCCCCAGAGCCTGCAGACAACCCTAATATCAGCGGAAATTCTCCTTGGGACAGAGCATGTGGCTCATCAACGTTCAACGAATATTTCGTGACCATCAAATGGGCGGGTAGTGCAAACTCTGACAATCAATTTATTCTAGAGCTGTCAAACGCTTCGGGTTCGTTCAGCTCCCCCACGGTAATTTCTACGATAACCGATCAAAACAGCAATTCAGAATTTCTGACAAGTTTTACCCTTAGCACAGATATACAAGGTTCAGGATATCGTATGAGAGTGAGAAGTACGAGCCCAGCAACAACTAGTCCTGTTTCATCACCCTACTCCATGTATTACTTAGGTTTTACCAACAACTTGCATATGAGTCCAGAGGGTGATGGTTCGACACCCGGAACACTACAAGTTTGTGGAGGTGGCAATGTAACTTTAAGTGTAGATAACGTACCGCCAACAGATTTAAATACCTATCAGTATTCATGGTTTAGGAGCGGTACACCAATTGGTACTGGACCTTCAATTGAGACTAGTGGAGATGGAGAGTATTTTGTATACATAGATTATGGAGATTGTACTGGTTCGGCCAATACAGAATCAAACCACATTATAATCAACTCAGGAACTAGTAGTGGTATAGCAATTAATACTCCCGCCTCAACCTCATTATGTGCTGGTGAATCTGCACCGGCGCTAGAAGCCAATGTTCAGAACGGTTCATATTCATATACCTGGTACAAAAATGGTGAAATTGTTCAAGCAGAACAGGCGGGTGCATTCACCTATACGATAGACACAAATAATCCATCATTTATCGGTGATTATACGGTTGAAGTAAAAGGGTCGGGAATTTGTACCGAAACATCGCAAGCAGTTACCATAACTAATGCGGGTGCATTTACAGTAAATAGAAACAATAGCGAAAATTTGGTGGTCTTACCAAGTCAAATACAAACCTTAAGCGTAACTACAGATGCAAATAGCCCAACTTATCAATGGTATAGAAACGGAACAGCAATACCGTCTACCAATGCAGCCTCGCTAGACATATCACAAGCAGGAACATATTATGTTTCCGTAACGCAAACAGGCGGTACGTGTTCTTCAACTACAATAAACTCAGAAAACACAATAGCCGTAAGCCCTACGGAATTTAGATTAGAAATCGACTATGCCACCCCGTATAGCGAATGTACAGAATCAAGCATTGTACTTGAAACCGCAAATATTTACGCCGTTCTTGCCGACTCTAGCGAAATTGACGTTACGAACGATGTTGCAACTTCTTTCAGCTATCAGTGGCATAAAGATGGGGTAGCGGTAAGTGCAGAGTCTGCAAAGTCTATCAGTTTGACCAGCAGTGATGAAAACGGAACATATTCTGTTGAGGGCACTTTTGCCTCAATGGCGAGTACTTCGAACACCTTGCCCGTTCAATTATCTAGTAACGCAAGCCTAACCATTACTAGTACAAGTACCGTATATTGTAGTGCTGAAGATACAATTACCATAGAAGCCTCCATTGATTTGACCGACGAGGACTTCGAGTGGGAAAAAGATGGCAATATCATAAGTACTACTGATATTTCATTGAACGTGTCGGAACCAGGAACCTACCGTTTAGTTGTAAGAAAAGGTTCATGCCCACTTATCTCCAATGAAATAACCGTTGCGCCGCTAGATCCTGAACTAATCACATTAGATGTTGATGGAGATGTGATTTTCCCAGAAGGCAGCTCAAAAACAGTGACTGCTAACGGTGGTACATCATACAGATGGTTTAATGCGAACAATATCGAAATAGGAAGTACCGCTTCTATTACGTTTACAACCGAGGGCAGCTATACTTTGATTGCCAATGTAGATGATTGTCAAGTTGCGAAACCCATTACGGTGGCTTACTTAGATCTTTTCAACATACCGAATGTAATTACTCCCAATGGAGATGGGGCAAATGATCAGTGGATTATACCCAATTCATATTCCAACAAATCTGATGTAAACGTAATCATCTATAATGCGAAAGGAGCAGAAGTTTTAAATGCTACCAACTATTCGAATAATTGGCCAGAGTCATCAATGGCTTTTTCTAGCCAGAACATGGTTTTCTACTATGTTATCAAGAATAAGGCCGAAACATTAAAACAAGGTACCATAACAGTTATCAGATAAGTCACCACACCATGAAACTAGCCAAATACCTACTGTTAACCCTAATTGCCGTCTTCTCATTTACCGATGTCAAGGCGCAAGAAGACGACCCTATACTTCTGTATAGCCCCGCATCTCAAAACCTATTGAAATACAATAGGTTTTTGATCAACCCTACCTTTTCTACAGTTCAAGAAGACAAATCTTACATTAACCTATTACATAGAAACCAATCGGTACAGTTTAAGGATAATGACCAAACATATTTTTTGAGTTATAGCGGTAGGGTAGGCGATAGAAGCGGGCTCGGTCTTAGTCTATATACCCAATCTATTGGTCCAGTTTCCAATATCGGTGTGTTGGCGAATTACGCTTATGGTGTAAAGCTAAGCGACAAAAGTAATTTTACTTTCGGAGCAAACTTGGCCTACTATAGTACAGGTCTTGATCGTAATAATATTGATGCTATCGATTCAGAAGATTTTAGACTAAACGGTACAGAAGATAGTAACGTGCTGTCTTTTCAACCGGGTTTCAATATTTCCTATGACAAATTCGATTTTGGCGTTTTTGCTGAGAACCTTTTTGATTACAATTTAAAAACAAGTGAATCTCTTACAGAATTTGCCAATAAAACGTATTCCGGACATCTACAGTATACCCATGCCTTTAATAAAGATTCTGGCATTATGGAGGGGAGCAGATTAATGCCTCTTGCACGGGTTCGAATGAACGGTCAAAATCGATTTGCCTCTGCGGATGCAGAAGAAGCCCAAGACATTACATTTGGCGGAAGTTTAATACTAGACCTGCCAAAACTAGGCTGGTTACAAGGGGGCTATGATAGCTTTTTCGGGGCATCGGCAGGAGCTGGTTTTAACATCAACAAGAGACTCTCCCTTGGGTATACCATGGAAAAAGGCTTTACGACCGATTTAGAAGCCCTTGGTGTAACCCACGAAATTTCGTTTGCCTACTCATTCACCCCTAACCTAACCGAAGACCGCGTAATGTTAGAAGAGGATTTTGAAGATGAACTGGCTGAAAGCGAAGACCTAGAAAAGAATAATCTTGCTTCCAACGAAGAGATTGCAGAGCTGAAAAGAAAACTAGCGGAAAACGATGCTATTATCGAAGAACTGATGTTTCGCCAAGACTCTTTAGAGGCAGACCGCCAAAAAGATCTTGAACGAAGATTTAATATGGTAATGGGCATGGTACGTAACGAAACGAACGGTAAGCGTCCCGATCTTGAAAAACGGGCAGAGAATTTATTCTTAGGAAATCAAGAAAGACCTGCAGTAGCTACGTCAAGCCAATCAAAAACCACCAATAAACCTATCGGTACAAATTCTAATGTTCAGAACAAAACCGGCGTAGCGGAAACAAACCTTAAAGAAAGGCCTGCGACAATACAAGACAATACTAAAAATAAAGTAAAGACTAACGAACGCAATAAGCTAGCTCAGAATAAAATTAAAAGTAGAAAGTTTAGAAATCTCGAAGGCGCCGATGACGGTTATTATGTAGTCGCCAATGTTTATAAAGGAGGCAAGTATATGGAAAAGTTCATTAATGATATGGATGCCAAAGGGTTCTCAACCAACTATATAGACAACAACGAGAACGGACTAAAATATGTTTATTTAGAGCGCTATGATACTTGGGACCAAGCAGTTGCCGCACACGAATCAAAAATGAACGGTTCTTACAATGGTGATCTTTGGATTATGAACGTTGACAACAAATATACTAATGAGGCTTATGCCAACAACGTTAATAAATTAAAGGAAAAATCTGCTCAATACGAATATGATAATGATGTGTTACAACAAAATGTAGTCGTTAAAGATCAAGTGACGTCTAAAGAGCTTACCTCTAAAACTTATAAAATCGATGGTATTGGATCGGGCTATTATATTATAGCCAATGTATTTTCCAGTCCAAAAAATGCCAATCGGTTTGTTAAACTTCTAAACTCGTTCGGCCTTAGCGCTAGCTATTTCATAAACCCTGAAAATAACTGGAGATACGTGTATTTGAAGCGACATGAATCTTGGAACAATGCCCTTATATCTTACTATACCAATCTAAACGACTCTTACGATGATAAAATGTGGATCATGAGGGTCAAACCAAACCTACTGGCTTAATGTTAGCAAACTACATAAAGAAAATAATTACAGGCGGTATATTTTTACTGGCCTGTTCTGCTTTTTCGCAAGAGTACACGCCGTTTACCCGAACTTACCCCTCTGGTGACAATTTTAGGTATCAAACAAATATCAAGGGCGACCTCACATTTATTTCAAACAATATTCTGAACCGGGATGGCGGCACATCTACAACAGAACCAGAAGACCCCTACAACAACTTAAGCACTAATAACAACGGAAACACGGAAACGGGAGGAGGTCTAAATTACAATGACTTTAAAGATATGCAGTACATAGATGTTGACGGCGACGCTTCAACATTTAGTTCTAGTAGTGCCACTTTCAACTTTCCGAGTGTAGATTGCAACCGAATACGATATGCCGCACTTTACTGGTCGGCTACCTACCCAAGCGCGACTGCCAATGGGTTTTATAATGGGCAAACCTATCGAGAAAACGACATACCTGTAGGTCAAGGCAGACAAACAGATTTTAATCAAGTTAGATTAAGAGTACCCGGAGGCAATTATGTAGATATAACGGCGGACGAAATATTATATGACGGCTTTACCAGCACAGATAACAGTGTAAGAGAAAACAGCCCTTACGCCTGTTATGCAGATATCACTAACCTTATCACCCCCCTCGCCAACCCTACGGGGGAATATACAGTTGCCAATATTAGGGCAACTACCGGCGCCCTTACCGGTAGCGGAGGCTCTACTGGAGGTTGGACGCTCGTAGTTGTATATGAAAATCCAAATTTGACCGGTAAGCTGATTACCACCTTTGATGGTTTTGCAAGAGTTAGGGATACCGACAGAGTTGATATAAACTACTCTGGTTTCAACACCATTCCTGCGGGGCCCGTACGGGCTAATGTAGGTGCGGCCGCACTCGAAGGCGATTATCGAATTACGGGTGATAGATTAAGAATAAGAGCCGCCAGTAATGGTGGTTTTACCACCTTAAGCAATGGCACTAACCCCGCCAACAACTTCTTTAATAGTAACATCACCTTAAATGGTGCTTTCACAACCAACAGAACGCCCAATAGCAATAACACGTTGGGTTTTGATACTGACATATTCTTAATAAACAACCCGACGAATTCGGTTATACCCAATAATGAGACCGCCGCAACTTTTAGATTTCAGACTAACGGAGATCAATTTTATCCGTTTTTCAACTCGTTCAATGTAGAGATTATTGAGCCAGAAATTGTGCTTGAAAAAAAGGTGCAAGATATTGCGGGAAATGATATTACCGGTCAAGGGGTTAATCTGGGCCAAATACTGGATTACGTTCTCACTTTTGAAAACTTAGGTAATGACAATGCCACAAATTATGTAATTCGAGATGTGTTACCTATCAACGTTACCCTTGATGAGGGTAATCTCGATATGCCAGATGGCACAACTTACACATACGACCCGGTAACACGTGAAGTAATATTTACCATACCCAACGAAATGGTAACGATTGCTGCAACTCAAAAAACTATACGAATGCGTGTTCAGGTTGCTGAAAATTGCTTCGATTTTATCGACGCATGTACCGACTTGATTCAGAACCTAGCCTATTCTACCTACCGCGGTGAAATAAACGATAATGAGATAACCGATGACCCTAGTGTTTCAGATTTCGATAACTGCGGATTTGTTACACCAGGTGCTACCAACTTTTTATTAGATGACCTTTCCGATTGTAACTTTACCAGAACCGTACAACTCTGTGGTCTAACCGCAGACCTTGACGCAGGTGATAATTTTGATGAATACATCTGGGTAAGAGACGACAATGGCAATGGTCAATTCGATGCTACCGACACCAGAATCGATGATGGTGACCCAGACAATGACCCAAGTACAATAACCGTAAA
The DNA here is from genome assembly GCA_002813285.1 of Flavobacteriaceae bacterium MAR_2009_75. Classification (NCBI taxonomy): domain Bacteria; kingdom Pseudomonadati; phylum Bacteroidota; class Flavobacteriia; order Flavobacteriales; family Flavobacteriaceae; species Flavobacteriaceae bacterium MAR_2009_75. Next base: position 2,309,647 of record PHTZ01000001.1, on the reverse strand, counting down.
TGAAGTAGGAACTTACATTGTCGACAAAATTGTTGCCGACCCCTGTAAAGGCTTTAAAGAGATTATAATTGTCGAACGCTTTGGCACCACACAGACCAACCCGATTATTGATTATTTCAACGACCTTAATTCAGATGCCGACCCCACCAACGACATTCAGGGTGAAATTGTTCAGTGTAGTGTAGATGGTGATCTTCTGCCAAAAATTTTTCTTTGTGGTTCTAATGATTCGCAACTTCTTCAGGTAAATATCACAGACGCCCAAAGCCTGACTTGGGAGCGACTAGATGAAGGCAGCTGTCTTGCTGCGCCAGATGATTGTGCCAATAAAAACCTGACCTGTGATTGGGACTTTGCAGCAGATGGCAATAACTTTAACGTAGGTGCCGCAGGCAAGTATAGATTGGTTGTAAACTACCAAAACGGATGTTTTAGTAGATTCTATTTTGATGTTTTTCAGAACAACCTTGACATACTTTATAACGAAAGGGATATTGTTTGTACTACAGACGGAAACATTACCATCACCAATCTAGGAAGCAGCTACGGCTATCAATTGGTCGATGTAGCGAACAACACGATTGTAGTGCCATTTAGCGCCAATAACGGTCCTAGTTTCGACATTGCTACAAACGGAGCTTACCGTGTTGATATTACGCAATTAGACGGCTCTGGAAACCCAATACCGAATGCTTGTATTTTTAGTACTCCCGATATAGGTATATTAGATCGTGATTTTCAAGTAGAAGTAGAAACGGCTCCCGCCAATTGCAACACCCAAGGTGCCATCACAATTGATGTGCTTAATGTTGAACCTAACTACACTTATGTGCTTAGAAGGTCGGATGGTACACTTATAGACGATGAAACTGCCCAAACGAGCAATACACATACTTTTAATGTTAATCAAGGTGATTATACTATTGAGGTCTCTACGGAAGACGGGTGTTCATATACCGAAGACGTAACTGTAAGTCGCACCCCAGACCCCACAATAACAGCTCTGACCATAAGTGATATCGGTTGTACTGCCGGTGTTATTCAATTAACAGGCAGCAATGGTTTTCCTAATCCTGATTATTCATACGCTATTTGGAGTAGAAACGGTACTGATTTGTACCCAGATGTAGCCTCTATTCCTGGCGACGCCTATGATACGAACCCTAATTTTACTTTCGGATGGAGAGATACCGATGCCGATGATGTAGATGAGTATTTTCCTGGTGAAGATGGAACCTATTCTTTTGTCATTGTTGATTCTAACAACTGTTTTGCCTTTTCAAATGAAGTAACCATAAATGATAACGGGGCCATGACCCTGGACTCCATAACCGAAATTTCGCCCTCGTGTAGTGGAGATTCGGACGGAGCAATTACCATAAATACAACAGGTGGTGTAGCCCCATACCAGTTCAGTATAGATGGCGGAACCACAACTCAAGACACGCCAAACTTTGTGAACCTGATTGCCGGCACTTATGAAGTATCTGTAACCGATTCATCGGGTTGTAGTTTCACTCAAACCGTAAACCTGACCGAACCCTTTCCTCTTAGTGCTTCTGCCGGTGTTTCCAGAGATGCTACCTGTGACCCTAACGGTGCAGAGGTAAGAGTGACCAATGTTACGGGGGGTACAGCTCCATATGAATACAGTTTTGATGGTGGCGCTAGCTACGGTGCATCAAGTACGGCAACCCTTCCTCCGGGAGATTATACAGTTATTGTTAGAGATGCTTCATGTGAATTTCCTATGAACGTTACCGTAGAAGACGTACCTGAAGAGCCTGAAGTAACCCTTACCCCTGAAGTAAGCTATGATTGTGACGGATTGGCAACTGTAACGGCAACACCAAACATTGCAACGTACAATTATACCTATGCCTTAGATGGGGTTCCCAATTCACCGGACCCTACGAGCAATGTGTTCCTTAATGTAGGACCAGGAACCTATACGGTAAGTACAAACTATAGCTCACAGACACCACCAACGCCAAGTGTATTGCTTAGTGAAGATTTTGGTAGCGGAGCAACTATTCCTAGCCCCAATACCATCGGTTATACCTATGAGGACCAGACAAATGATGCTCCCGGTGATTCAAACAGAAACGTTAACGATTTTGAATACACTGTTACCAGCGAACTGGAGGCTCCTTTTGGTACATGGATTAATCCGATAGATCATACTTCAGGAACAAGAACAGGACAAGGGCGCTACTTGGTAATGAATGTTGGTACACCAACGCCAACTCAAATCATCTATTCTAAACAAATAAATGATGTTATTCCTAACCAAGATTTAAGTGTTACGCTATACGTTATGAATCTTCTGCGGCAAGGCACCAGTGGTCTTGATCCAAATTTAACCGTAGAAATAAGGGAAGCGGGAACAACAAATATTGTTCAATCCATAAGGACTGGAGAAATTACAAAAAACACGGGGTCTAGTGATTGGGTTGAATTTACGGCCACCCTTAACCCTGGTTCAAATACTACTCTCGATTTCATAATTAGATCTGAAGTCACTGGTAATGGTGGTAATGATTTTGCCCTTGATGATATCGTAGTTCATCAAGTGCCGGAAGTTTGTGAACAAACTGTTGAAACTGCTGTAACCGTTGTTGCCGGTAATGTCTTTACCGCAAATATTACTGGCTCTACAGATGCAAGTTGTAACGGACTAAACAATGGCTCAATAACTTTTGAAGTTGAAAACTTTAACGCAGCCGGATTTGAGTATTCCATAGACGGTGCTGCTTTTATAACTTCAACAACTTCACCGGTTACTTCTGCTTCAACCCTTGGTGATGGTTCTCATACCTTCGTGGTTAGAAAAGCAGATGAAACAACATGTTCAAGAACGCTTACACAGACTATTAACGCACCAGATGCACTGGAAGCATTTGCTTCAATTACAACCGAATTAAGTTGTACCAATGGTGGGGCTACCATAACAGCTAGTGTTACCGGTGGTACTGCTGCCTACGAATACCAATTGGAAGATAATCTGGGTGCTATAGTGGGAACTAATGATTTTGCTACTAATGGTGCTAACACCGTCTTTTCCGGTTTAGCTGCGGGTGATTATATTGTTCGCGTACGGGATGCCAATTCATGTGAAGATGCCATTGATACTGCTTTGACGGTGACTGCGGCAAATCCTATAACTTTTAACGTTACACCAACAGCTTGTTATCCTGGAGGAAATACGGCTACCATTCAGGTTGATGTTACTGATGGGAATGGAGATTATACCTTCAGTATAAACGGAAACCCCTGGGTAAGCCCAACTCCAGCAAACAGTACAACACACACTTTTAGCGGTCTTTCAAACGGTACTTATACCATTAATGTTCAAGACGGACTAGGATGTACCGGTGTATTACAGAATATTACCATAGACCCTCAATTAACGGTTAGCGCATCAGCTCCTACTATTACGGCCTGTGCAACGGATACAGATATTACTATTTCTGCTTCTGGTGGGGACAATAACTATGTATTCGCTGTTGTAACTAATGGAACTGCAGTAACGAATGGTGATTTCAGCACTGATAATCCAGTTACAGTTTCGGCTGCAGGAGATTATGATGTGTATGTACGCGACAACAGTGGGGGAGCAGATTACTGTTCGGCCATGTACACGATTACCGTAAACCAAGACGCTCCTATCTCAATTACCCCAACACCAACCGCTGTAACTTGTTTTGGCGAATCAAACGGGGCAATTTCAATAGTTGTAGATTCTGGTGGAAACGCACCGTTCATGTACAGTATTGATAACGGGGCTACCTATGTAACCGAAAATAGTTTCCCTAATCTTAGTGCGGGAACCTATCCGGTACGCGTTAGAGATTCCAATAATTGCGAAACTACGCCTCAGGATGTAGTTGTTACGGAACCATCTCAAGTGGTAGCAGAAGCGAGTATTACACAAAATTATACCTGTCTTGTTGACGGTGAAATTACCGTTGGAGACGTTACGCCAACAACAGGTGGGTCTGGAGATTATCAGTATAGCATAAACGGGAGTGCTTGGACAGCTTCATCTTCAACGGGAGTACATACATTTACTGATTTAACCGATGCTACGTATAGCATTCGTGTTAGGGATGCCAATGCTACTTCTTGTGAGATTACTTTGGCCAATATTATAATTGCTCCATTACCAACAGAACCAACACTTTCTACCTCAGTAACCTACAACTGTGATGGAACAGGTAACATAACCGTTCTACCTAACGATGCTTCGTATACGTATAGCATAGATGGAGGAACGGCTCAACCAACAAATGTTTTTAACGATATAGCTTTAGAAAGCCATACCATTACCGTAAACTATGGTAGTGATTGTACAGTTGATAGAACAGTAATCGTTGAGGACGGACATGCCTTTGAAGCTTCGATTACCGCCTTTGAAAACCTTGATTGTAATGGTGATAATTCAGGAACTATTACCATTGATGCCGATAACTATGGTACAGGTGGATATGAATATAGCTTAAACGGAGCTGCATTTGTTGGTCCGTTTACAGCTGCAGAGCAAATTACGGGCCTTGCCGCACAAGCACATTCTATAGAAGTGCGTGATGTGGATAATGCGGCTGCAAGTTTGCCTGGTTGTACCGTAACATTGACCCAAACATTGACCGAGCCTGATGCTCTTGTCGCTTCAGCAAGTATTACTTCAGAATTTACGTGTAATAATACAGGCGCTACCATTACAGCTAGTGCTACAGGTGGCACACCAACATACGAGTATCAATTAGAAGATAATGCAGGTGGAATACTGACAGGTTATCAAACCAACCCGGAGTTTACCGGTGTGCTTGCAGGTGATTATATCGTAAGAGTAAGAGATACAAATTTATGTATCGATCCTATAAATACAGCAATTACAGTAAACGCTCCAGTAGTACCTACTTTTGACACCACTACTACCGCCTGTTACTCAGGTACCAATGATGGTTCTATACAAGTTGATGTCACCGCAGGAAATGGAGGGTACAGTTTCAGTTTGGATGGTGGCCCGTTTGTAGCGGCAACTCCAGTTACCGGCACAACACATACCTTTGACAATTTAGCCAATGGTACTTATACCATTGATGTTAGAGATGCATACGGATGTACGGCTGTTCAACAAACTATTACAATAGACCCACAATTAGTAGCGTCCGTAGATGTTGTTGCTATCAGTGCATGTAATGACGGTTCAATTACCGTTAATGCCACAGGTGGAAACGGAACCTTGGTTTACGCCATTGTTCCGGCAAATACCGACCCTTCTGGTCTTTATTCAACAACTAATTTCTTAAACGTTACCAGCGCCATGGCTACTGCCAACCCGGCTGGTTATGATGTATATGTTTTAGATAATAATGGTGCTTCACCATCATGTTCATTCGTTCAAGAAGATATTATCCTGACTCCTGTTGCCACGTTAACCGCAAGCGGAACAGCAACCGACCCTGAGTGTTTTGATGGACTAGGTTCCATTGATGCTACAGTAGGTGGAGGAACAGGTCCGTTTACGTATCAATTAGTAGATTTGAGTCCTGCTGATGGAATTGATTACGGAACAACAAATACTAATATTTCTACCACAACATTGACTTTCAATGGTATTGGTATAGGTGATTACGAAATTACAGTTACCGATACGAACAGTTGTACCGTTACTTCATCAACCATTACAATCAACAATGCCACAGAAATAACTGCGGATATAGATCCTATTTTACCAGCGGCATGTAACGACCCTGATTCCAATGAATACGGTTTTCGTTTTGATAATGTAACCGCTCCTTCTGGTGGCACCATAGAATATAGTTATGATGGAGGAACTACGTGGCAGCTTTCAAATGAACTAAGGGGTCATGTTTCGGGTACGGAAGTATTCCCTTCTATTCGGGTTACTTTACCTAGCGGAACTATATGTCAGAGAGATTTTGATAGGTACATTATTCCTTATCCATTAGATAATTTGGATATCAGTATTAGCGCAATAGTTGTAGACTGTAATGATTTACAAGTACGTGTTCAAGGAACTGCGGGTGTAGCCCCTTATGAATATGCCTATTCTGAAGACCCAGCCAATTTTGACCCAACTACAACAACTTGGCAGCCAGGTAGTACAACCGATTCCAGTGGAGCTACTGTTCCTGCAGGTGAAGGTGCTTATACTTGGACGGGTTTAACACCTGGTAGAACCTACGTTTTTTATGTTAGGGATAATACAGGTTGTGTACGTCAGAGTTTAATTAATGTAAATGATCTGATTGCTGAGCCTATTGAAATTACAACCGAGTTGACTCCAACTTGTTTTGGTTCTTCAACTGGTGAAATTGAATATACAATAAACCCAACTACAGCAAGCTCACATATGCGTTGGGAATTCTTCGAAGTAGGAAACCCTGTGGCACTTCAAACAAGTGGCGGAAATATCATTTACAACAACACAATTAACATCATCGGTCTTCCTGAAGGTGAGTATTATATAGAAATTGTACAGTCCGACGGAACTACAGATTCTTGTACAGGAGGTAGTGAAAACACCTATCTTCAGGAACTAAATGTATTGAATGCAACGGCAACGGCAACACGGGATATCTCATGTAATTTACCGGGGTTAATTACTGTAGACAATATCACTGGTGGAGGTGGGGCACCATTTACGTATGATGTAACAGGACCTGCTGGTTTTACAGCTTTGACAGGTACAAATACTAATCCGGTACAAATACCTGTAAACTCACCTGCAGGCGATTATACGGTTACGATTAATGATCAATATGGTTGTTCATTTACCATGGCCCCCGTTACTCTGGATTTATCACCAAACCCTACCATTGATTCTATTACCCAGGATAACTGTAGCGCACCAATAGACCTTACAGTTGTTGGAAACTCAGCGGCAGGAAATATCCGTTATGCCATTGCGCCGGCCGGTAACCCCGCACCAAGCACATACCTAGATAATGGCGGTGTATTCAATGATATTGCTGCAGGTTCCTATGATGTTTATATTATTGATGGAAATGGTTGTATGGCCTCACAGACGGCGTTTGTGGTTCATCCGGTACTTTCCGTTCAAGCGAGACTTACTAAGCTTATAGATTGTACGGCATCGCCAGAGGCAACAATTAATATTGAAGCTACATCGGGGTCGGGAAGTTATGAATATTCCATTACCAACGATGCTGGTGCCCCTGCGGTAGCTCAAACAGCGTTCCCAGGAAATCCTTTTGATTATAGAGCGCCTTTAGCAGGTAACTATACCATCACCATTTATGATACTAACACGCCTAACATTGCAGGTTGTAACAGAGAATTCACAATTCGTGTTCCAGACCGACCAGAACCGATAATCGATACGGTTACTTCCACGGATGCAACATGTAATGGAGATAGCGATGGAACAATTTCAATATCAGCTGTAGATAATGGAATCGGTCCGTTTACCTTTGAGATTACTTCTTTGGACAGTGGTGCCGTAAGCATTGCCCCAACAAGTTTTACCAATACTTCAGCTACGTTCACAGGTCTTGCGCCTACAACAACGGCTTCGGGCTATATCGTAACAGTTACAGGCAATGCCGCGTTCAATAACTGTTCAACCAATAGTTCTTCGATTATTATTTCTGAGCCAGCGGCAATAGCAGTAACCATGGATACGGTTGTAGAGTTTGGCTGTACCACGGCCAATAATCAAAATGATGCGAGTATCTCCGTAGCAAGTGCAACGGGAGGTTCAAACGCATTCGTGCGCTATGAATTTATTAAAAATGATAATCCTAATACAGTTCCTGTAGAAGCTGATATTGTGGTTCAAAATGGTTCTAACGATACCTATATTGAAACCGATCTATTAGGTGGAGCTTATACAATTAATGTTTATGACGATAAGGGTTGTGTGGGCACAGCCAACGCCACAATTTTTCCTTTTGTTGAAATCAGTAATCCTACGGTTACCATCGATACGGATGTAAGCTGTAACCCCGGAAATGATGCCGAAGTTACCATAGGTGTGACTCTAACGCCTCCATCGGGAACACCAACACTTGAATATTCAGTTGTTGGAACGGACAATGCGTATAGTGTATTAAATCAAACTAATGATTCATTTACCGGAATAGGGGTAGGAAACTATGAAGTGACCGTTACCAATACGGATACCGGATGTTTCGTACAAACTACTTTTGAAATTGAAGACCCAAATACATTTGAAATCGATGCTACCGCTGTTGATGTAGTATGTAATGGAGACGATGGTTCTGTTAGCTTTACCATAAGCGATAGTACCAATCCATATACTGGAGGTTTCACATGGCAAATATATAATTCGCAAGGTACGGCTACCACAGGTGATGATACTATCATAGTCGGTGCTACCGGAACTTCGGCCAATGTAGGTCCCACAACACCATTTAACATTGGCGCGGGCGAGTACCGCGTTGAGGTTACCCAAGATAGTAATCCTTCTTGTGTTGCTTCAGAGTTATTTACCATTGCAGGTCCTAGTGACCCAATTAGCGCAAACAGGATATTTACCGATATCACTTGCGTACCAGGAAACAACGGTACCATTACCATTACGGATGTTACTGGTGGATGGGGCGGTTATTCGTATCTGATTTTTGATACGGCAGGTCCTGTTATTGACACTAACGATTCTGCGAACTATACTTCAAACCAGAAGGAAGAAAACCTTACTGCGGCTACCTATGAAGTTTGGGTTATGGATTCTAGAGGATGTGCTGAGCAATTGGCAGATGTTACTCTTGTTGATCCAACACCGATTACTGCAGATTTGAGGATCAATCAGCCTAACTGTACCGACTTAGAAGGTGAAATTGAAGTTATTAACGTAATGAACGGTCAGGGTAACAACTACAGTTACCAATTACAGATATTCAACACTGGTACTTCTGCTTTTGAAGATATGAGACCTATACAAACCTCAGCTATATTTAGCGGCTTAGGTGCGGGCGAATATCAAGTAGTTGTTAGCGATCAATGGGGTTGTGTAGGTACTACAAGTACAAGCGTTGACTTACACGAACCTATTTCACCATTGGCATCCGTAGTTAAAACAATTGATTGTTCTACTACAGATCCTGGTGGACAGATTACCATTTCACAAACAGGTGGTTCGGGAAGCTTCAGATATGATGTACAATATCCATTATCTGCTCCAGCTACGGTAGATGATACCAACAATACCGGTATTTTTACAAATCTGACACAAGTAGGAGATTATGTATTTACCATTACCGATTTAGACCCGAACCACGGTTGTAGTACAACTATAACACAACGTTTGGAAACAGCGGTAATTCCTGTACTGAACGTAGATTCTTCTACCAATGTAACTTGTAATGGCTTAGATGATGGAACAATTTCCGTAAGTGTTACTGATAATGGAGTAGGACCATATACCTTCCGTATTATCACGGGACCAGGTAGTTCGGCTACTTTCCCAATAGCGGCAACATCATCTACAACAACATCTGCTTTCTTTGATGGACTTGAAGGTTCTATTGCCGGAATAACTTATACTATTGAAGCAAGAGGGGCTAACAACTGTGCTATAACAACAGATGTTACTATTACGGAATTAGATGTTCTTACCGTAGACCCCATTAACATTGTTCAATACGGCTGTACGGTAGGAAACAATGGAAACAACGCTAGTGTATCATTTACAAATGCATCAGGTGGAACGGGTACTTTCAATAGATATGTATTTATCCGAGATGGAAGTGTAGTTCAAGATGGTTCGAACACCACATATTTTGAAACTGATGGTCTGGGTGGTTCTTATGAAATTCGAGTATATGATAATGCAGGATGTTCTGCTTTGTCAGCCACAGACACTATTTTACCTTTTGTAGAAATCAGTGATGCTATTGTAACTACAACTCAAGAAGCTGCTTGTTCTCCATTGAACAACGGCGAAATAGAAGTTGGAGTAACAGTTAGCCCTTCTGGTGCGATACCCACTTTAGAATATGTTGTAACGGGAATAAACGTAACCTATGCACAGACCATTACTTCTACCAATAATCCTGAGACATTTACAGGATTGGAAGTAGGAAATTACAGTGTAAGAATTACCAATGTAGATACGGGTTGTGTAATAGAAACTGTTCATAGAATAGAAGACCCTGATGTAATAGAAGTTATAGCTACCAAATTAACGGACGAACAGTGTTTGAACGATGGTGTAGATGACGGAAGTTTTAGTATTGCTATCAACAACTATATCGGAGATTACAACTATCAGGTTTATGATATTAATGATAATCCCGTTGCGGGCTATAGCGGTAGCGGAAATACAAGCACAACTTTAGCACCGTTCACGAACTTACCCGGCGGCGTATACTATGTACGGGTTTCGGCAACCGATGCGCCAATGTGCGATGATGATTCGAATTACATAACCATTCTTGCGCCAAGTGCCCCAATTACAGCTACTATACGTGAAGAATCGAGCGTAAGCTGTTCAAACGACCAGGGAAGAATATTAATCGACCCAACCGGTGGGGAAGGACCTTATACTATTCGCTTGGAAAATAATACGACCTCACAGGTGTACACCCAAACCAATGTCGAGGCATTTATTTTCACAGGGCTTTCCGCTGGTAATTTTCATGCTACAATAACCGATGCCTTTGGTTGTGTACTTTCAGATACTATCGACCTAATTAGACCTGATGACATTGTTGCTTCTATCGCTGCAACGACTTTGTCTTGCTTTAATGACAATACAGCTAGTGTTACTGCTACGGTTAATGCTAGAAATATTGCACCTGTTTATCAGTATCAGTTAAATGTTTATGATGATTTATTAGGCAGTAATTTACTGCGAACATCAGTTGCACAGAACAGCGCTACATTTAATGGTTTATCAGCTGGTTTTTATAGTATTACTGTTACTGACGACGTAAGTTGTTCCGATGAAACCTTAATCGTTGAAATCGTGAACCCGACCGAAGTAGAAGCTCAATTGATAAGAACAAGTCCGTTAACTTGTACTACTGGGGTCGAATTCGAATTGAGTGCAACGGGAGGCAGTGGAACTTATGAATTTAGTGTAGATAACATCAATTGGACAGCTATGCCCGGAAATAGTGTAAACCTACCCTTGAGCGGAATGCTTAATGCCGGAATATATCGCTATTTTGTTCGTGATGCCGTTAATCTTTGTACGGCCGTTCAATCTAATTCAATAGAAGAAGATCCAATTGAACCACTTACCTTAATAGTAGATTCGACAGCTGCTGTAATTAACTGTAATGGTGACAATACCGCTTCGATTTACGCAGATGCCGAGGGCGGATTAGGAAACTATCAGTACGAACTGTATACCGATGTTTCATTGAGTGTCGCATCTAGAATTGCAGGTCCACAACCATTGGGTCAATTCCATAATCTTTTCGCCGGTACCTATTACGTAAATGTGATAAGTGATGATTGCACGACTCCTGCGGAACGGGTAGATATTACGGAACCTGCACCATTATCTGTTATCGATATCAATAATTTTACAAATGTCAGTTGCTTCGGGGCCGAAGATGGCACAATTACTGTAGAATTGAGCGGTGGCGTAGGACCATACCAATATGCAATATCTCCCGATTTAAATAAGTTTGACGAAAAAAATACTTTCGATGAACTTCCCGCTGGTGACTATACTATTATAGCCCAAGATCGTAACGGTTGTTTTGTAGAATTACAATATACTATCGAAGAACCAACCGTATTAGAGGTATCTGCCTTAACCACACCAGAAGTTTGTGAAGGTGAAGAAAACGGTTCTATTGAATTGACCATTTCTGGAGGTACTGCCTCCTATAGTACAAGATTGGCCGATGAAACAGGTTTTGTTCAGGATCGAACCACAATCTCTGGATTGGCCGCGGGAGACTATATCGTATTTATTCAAGATGATCAAGGTTGTGAAGAAAATGTATTTGTTACTGTAGAACCAGGTGTCAACTTAAATGCAACAGTAGAACCCATTTATGGTTGCAACGGACAAATACCGAACAACTATATAAATATTTCTATTGAAGATGAGAGTATTTCTGATGAGGTATTATACGGATTGGATACCACAGACCCTTCCGAAATGCAACTTAGTCCATATTTCAGAGATATGAGCCCAGGTAGTCACTTTATTTCCATTTTTCATGAAAATGGTTGTATGACCACCCATGATTTCGAAATCGAACATTTTGAACCCTTGTCAATTATATTGTCACAAGGTAATATCAATGAAATAGTGGCAACCATTAATGGGGGTAAAGAAGATTATACCATTTATTTCGGTGATATAGACAATGGTTCTGACAATACTTTCTACATAAACCAAACTGATACATATACTGTAACTGTGGTAGATGAGAATGGTTGTGAGGCGGTTGCCAGTATTTATATGGAGTTCATAGATATAGATATTCCTAATTTCTTTACCCCAAATGGAGATGCGGAAAATCAATTCTGGAAACCTAAAAACGATGAAGGCTTTCCAGAGATACTAACCATAATATTTGATCGTTATGGTAGAGAGGTGTACCGAATGGGTGCCGGAGATCGTGGTTGGGACGGATTGTACCAACAAAAGGAATTACCAACTGGCGATTACTGGTACATCATTAAACTTCAAGGTGAGAATGATGATCGGGAGTTTGTCGGACACTTTACCCTATATCGATAAAAAACTTAACCTAACTGAACCATGCGTAAATTAATTTGGACCTTGCTGCTCTTTTCGAGCGTCATAGCTACACGGGGCCAAGAGTTAAACTCTCCCCAGCTTTCACAATATTTAGCTGATAACCCATTTGTTCTTTCGCCGGTATATGCAGGTATTGGAGATCATGTAAAAATTAGGCTCAATGGTCTTACGCAATGGGTAGGTATCAAAGATGCACCACAGACGCAATCGTTAGCTGCAGATATGCGTTTAGGTGAAAAATCTGGTATTGGTGTCTTTCTATATAACGACAAAAACGGTTACACCAAACAACAAGGTGCTAGGGTATCTTTTGCCCATCATCTTACCTTAGATAGATATGATGACGAGTTCTTATCTTTTGGTATTTCTTACAACTTTAACCAGTTTAGAATAGATATAGACGAATTTATTGATGCTAATCTAGACCCTGGTGTTATCAACAATCGCCAAACCAGTAACCATAACTTTGATGTCGGTGCCATGTACCGTTTTGGTAAATTCTATTTTAGTGCAAATGCATCAAACCTTTTAGGTAAAGATCCCAACAATTTTACTTTTGACGTTGATGAGCCAAACGAACTGAGAAATTATTATGCTTATACAGGTTATCGATACCGAAAGAATAAAAACACCAATCTTGAGATAGAACCCTCTATTCTATTTAAAATGTTCGAAAGTGACGGGCGTTCAGAAACTGATTTAAACCTAAAGTTCAGATGGTACGATTTTGAAGATTATTACTATACCGGTGTAAACTATCGTTTCTTAAACGACCAAATCGGCGACCCATTGTATATTGCTCCGTTCGCAGGTCTTAAAAAGAGCAATTTTTACTTCGGATATTCATATCAGATTATACTTAACGAAATTATAACCTACAGCACAGGTACACATGTAGTAACCATTGGTGTAGATCTCTTTCAAGGTTTAAGTAATTGTCGCTGTACCTACTAATTCATTTCCTTTGTAGCATTTTATTCGGATTGACGTAAATTCGCATAAAATTTATTACATCTTGGGAAAGGTTAAAGTGGAAAATATTCGTGCATACGCACATCATGGATGTCTTAAAGAAGAAACTGCTATCGGTAGTGAATATCGGGTAGATGTTTCTGTAGACGCAGATATATCAATAGCGGCCGTTTCCGATAAGTTATCTGACACGGTCGACTATGTGCTCATCAATCATATCGTAAAAGAGGAAATGAAAACCCCCTCTAAACTACTCGAACATGTTGGCCATAGAATTATCAAACGTATATTTAACGAAATACCTATAGTTACGGCCGCAGCCGTTTGGGTATCAAAAATAAACCCACCTATTGGCGGTGACGTTGAGAAAGTTACGGTAGTTCTTGAAGAAAAAAGAATCCTTTAGGTTTTTCAGTATCCAATAAACGACTTACCTTTGCAGTCGCAAATGGCATCGTGGCCGAGTGGCTAGGCACAGCTCTGCAAAAGCTTGTACAGCGGTTCGAATCCGCTCGATGCCTCATCAAAACCTTCAATACAATCATGTATTGGAGGTTTCTTTTTTACTAATATCCTTTAAACTTGATAACTACTCTATAAAATAGCCAAGTTCGATACGTTCGATACCTTCCTCGATATTGAATTTATCCTTAGGTAGAAATCCTTTTATAATAAGTATGATTCCACAGATCATTAAAACTACACCTAAACCCCTTTTTACCAAATGAATACGTTCAAGGGTCAATTTTCGCTTTAATTGTTTTGCCAGCAATATTTTAAGAATATCCATAGCAAAATATGCTCCCAACATACCAGAGAAAAAAGTAATCATACGTTGAGGATCATTGTCAACACTCGGGCCCACTACAATAATTACTCCTAGCCAGAACATGAGAACACCTATATTAATGAAGTTTAGCAAGAAACCTTTCACCATTAAACCTAAGTAACTTCGCTTACTGGCTTTTATATGGGTATGCTTTTGTTTTTTGGGCTTTTTAAAAAAGGTACTTATACCGTAGACTAAAAGAATTACACCGCCAAATACATAGAGCCCAGGTTGGTTACTAAGATTTTCAAGTAATTGAAAGCTACTGAAATAGGCGATACCCAAAAATATAATATCAGCTATAATTACTCCTAAATCAAATACCAATGCAGCCCTAAAACCTCTAATTGCACTAGTTTCTAAAAGCACAAAGAAAACAGGACCAATCATGAAACTTAATAAAAAGCCTAAAGGAATTGCTGCCTGTATATCTTCGATCATTCGTTTCTATCTAATAATTTGGGTGTTAGATTTACATCTAGCCCTTAAATTTTTATGGTTTAAGTGGGGATTGATTATTTGTTTAAGATACCTGAAGGTGTACTACATTCGGGTTACCGTGCCACCGAAAACCGTCTTTTCATCCATTTTTGCAGGGTCACCATATACCAATACCTCACCACCGGCCTTTACTGTAGCCTTTACATAATCTGAGGCATATATTTCGGCTTTAGAACCTGCATTTACATTAACGGTAGAAAACTTGGTCTTTAATTGCTTGCCTTCATATACACCACCCGTATTTATAGCTACATCTTGCAAATCAGAAGTGCCGGTGGTTTCGATAACCCCACCCGTAACGGTTTTAATCAATAACTGTTCTACTTCGGCACTAATAACCAATTCACCACCTTCTTGAGCCTTTAACTCCAGCACATCTTGTGTAATAGTATTGGCCGAAGTGATTCGTGCATCTTCATTTACGTCGATAATTACTAGCTTTTCGGTATAATATAACTCTACGAAAGTTCGGTATCCACTAAAAATTTTATCGATTTGCATTCTAATTTTTAGAACACCATTGTTATTAACTATAGCCACTTTTTGAATATTCTCACCAGTGATTACAGCTTTGTTCTCATCTGATTTGATAAGGTTTACAGAAATACCATCAAAAGCCTTTACTTCGGTGAACCGAGTAAGGTCTTGGGTTATCTTAGTATCCTGAGCCTGTAAAAAACAGGCTTGCATTAAAACCGCGACAAGCAACACGAATTGTTTCATGATGTTTCTTTAGGTTGATTTGTTACTCTATAAACAAAATCTATTCCAAAAAATTATCTATTCACCGTGCTTTCCCAATAAGGAAAAATCAAGGTGGCGTTTCACTAAATCGGTATCTTTTACCATAACCACTACCTCATCGCCCAATTGATAAGTTTTTTTGGTACGTTCCCCAACTATGGCGTACTCTTTCTCATCAAAGATATAATAATCGCCTTTTATATCACTGATACGAACCATGCCCTCGCATTTGTTCTCAATAATCTCTACGTAGACTCCCCATTCGGTTACCCCACTAATGACCCCAACGAATTCTTTGTCTTGATGATCTTGCATGAACTTGATCTGCATGTATTTGATCGAATCACGCTCTGCACTAGATGCCAAATATTCCATATCAGAAGAGTGTTTACACTTTTGCTCGTACACTTCACTTTTGGCAGAATCGCCCCCATCTAAATAATGCTGTAATAAACGATGCACCATTATATCGGGATACCGGCGTATGGGAGATGTAAAATGCGTATAATAATCAAAAGCCAAACCATAATGACCTATATTTTCGGTAGTATAAATAGCTTTACTCATACTACGTATGGTAAGGGTATCTACCAAATTCTGTTCTTTTCTTCCCTTCACATCTTCGAGAAGTTGATTTAAAGACGAACTGATAGACTTTTTATCTTTAAAGTCGATCTTGTGCCCGAAACGAGAAATTATGCTATTAAGCGCCATTAATTTATCTTCATTAGGGTCGTCATGTACTCTGTAAACAAAGGTCGGTTCCGGTTTTCTCTTTCCAATAAACTCAGCCACCTTGCGATTGGCCAGCAACATAAACTCTTCGATAAGTTTATTCGCATCTTTTGACTCTTTAAAATAAACACCGGTCGGTTCACTCTGTTCATTAAGTTTAAACCGAACCTCTACTTTATCGAAAGATATAGCGCCCTGTTGCATACGTTTGTCACGCATAATTTTTGCCAATCGATCCATTTCTAAAGTTGCTTCAACTATTTCATCAGATACGGTATATGCTTTATCGCGAATGGAAATATCATCAGGTATGTCCGCTTTTTTGGTCTCAATAATATGCTGCGCCTCTTCATAGGCAAAACGCTCATTGGAATTGATTATCGTTCGGCCAAACCATTGATTTTTAATAGAAGCTTTCTTATCAATTTCAAAAATTGCGGAAAAAGTGTACTTTTCTTCGTTCGGTCTTAATGAACATGCGTTATTCGATAATACTTCTGGGAGCATGGGTACCACACGATCCACTAAATAGACCGATGTTGCCCTTTCGTAAGCCTCATCTTCAAGCACCGTATCGGGCTGTAAATAGTGTGAAACATCAGCAATATGAATACCAATCTCATAATTTCCGTTTTTAAGAACTTCAAATGACAGGGCATCATCAAAATCTTTGGCATCTTTGGGATCAATGGTGAAGGTCAGCACTTCACGCATATCTCTTCGTTTGACTATTTCATCCTCCTTGATTGAAGTATCTAGCGTATCTGCAAATCGCTGTACCTCTGTCGGAAATTCATAAGGTAAACCGTATTCTGCCAAAATAGCATGTATTTCGGTATTATGTTCCCCAGGTTTACCAAGAACTTCGGTAATTGTGCCAATAGGTGAATCGGCATCATCTGGCCACTCTTCAAACTTGACAATTACCTTATCGCCATCATTGGCATTATTATCTTTGCCTTTGGGAATAAAAAAGTCGGTGTACATTCTGAAATCGGTAGGGCGTACAAAAGCAAAAGTTTTTTGCTGATCTACGATACCTACAAATTCCGTTTTCTTTCGTTCTACTACTTTAGTAATCTCACCCTCTAGTTTTTTTCCCTTCCTTCTAGGAAAAATGTAGATTTCAACAGTATCGCCGTGAAAAGCTTTCTTAAGCTTGTTATTGGGTACGAATACATCGTCTTCAAATTCTTCGATAATGATATAGGCATTACCACGACCGGTAAGATCAACAATACCGGTATGATATTTTTTGGTTGCGGCGGTCAGAGCTTTATATTGCCCACGTTCTTCTTCAGCAATTCGTTTACTTTCTTTTAATTCGCCCAATTTTCTAATCAATTGATTACGGTCTTGCGTATTATCAAGCCCAAGTTGGGCAGCGATTTGTTTGTAGTTAAAACTTTTATTAGGGTCTTTCTCTAATATTGTGAAGATTCCTTTGGTAATCTCGTTCTTTCTATGGTTTCTAGCTTTCTTCTTCTTTTTCGACATTAAGTAATTTCTTATAGAATGGAAAATTACGAATTATAATCCATTAGCTTGATTCAATCTATTTATCTAGTTTAAGTTAAGGTTATCAACATATATATTCATATCATTTTTTTCTTTTTAAAATTTAAAATTAAAATGGTGTTTATGATAGCTTGTTGATAAGGCTTAAAAAAATATGGAGCAAAACTTGCTACGAACCGATACTAAAAGTTGTTGACAATTTGTACAGTTATGTTATAGCACAAAATCAAAGGTTTACAATTTTTATAAGAACAGGTTAATAACACCTATCAACATAAATTATTTAACAACTCAACGTAAATTAATTGTTAATTACTATTGATTTATATTTAATAGCTGGCTGTAAAAATGGAATAAATATTTTGCTTGATTTAAGATAGGTTTTGTAAGAAGCTATTCAATTAAGAATACAAAATCAAAGATCAATTTTTTGTTGTGAGGTTATTAACAATTAATCCACCCTATCTACCATACAAATGAACAATAACTCTAAACCATTAAAAAACTCTTGTTGTGAAATACATCTATCTTGTGGTGAAGCTCTTGTATTCGTACATTTGTAGGTAGTGAATAGGGGTATTAGAATTACAATTATCAAAAGCTAATATACTTTATTAAAGGGTTTAAAATTTTAATATCGAAAAGATGAAAATAGCTATAGGTAATGATCACGCAGGAACGGAGTATAAACTAGCAATTGTTGGTTTACTAAAATCTATGGATATTGATGTAGAAAACTATGGTACCGATGGTAGTGATAGTGTTGACTATCCAGATTTTGTGCACCCTGTAGCTTCAGATGTTGAAGCCGGAACCGTTGATTTGGGTATTATCGTATGCGGAAGCGGTAATGGAGCTTCTATGACCGCGAACAAACATCAAAAGGTTCGTTGTGCCTTGTGTTGGACAAAAGAAATTGTTCAATTGGCCAGAGAGCATAACGATGCTAATATATTAAGTTTGCCAGCACGATTTATTTCGTTACCTCAGGCCCTTGATATGGTTAAGACTTTTCTTGAAACGAAATTTGAAGGTGGTAGACACGAGCGCCGAATAGAAAAAATACCTTGCGCCTGACAGCTGCTATATTTTGTTTTAAGCGCTCATTTTTCATATGTATTTTAGTGAACATTTAAGTTAATAAATAAGCGGCAAAAATGCATATTGCTTACTTTTGAAGATGGGTAATCACAATCACCATCATACACATGATCACTCTCATTTTAGGGGAAGAAATTTAGTAATTTCAATTTTACTTAATATAGTCATTACCGTTTGCCAAGTGGTAGGTGGTTTAATTTCTGGCAGTCTTTCTCTTTTATCAGACGCCCTTCATAATTTTAGTGACGTACTTTCACTTGTGGTGAGTTATATTGCTACTCTTCTCTCTAAAAAAGAGGCATCTACAAATAGAACGTTTGGTTATAAACGCGCAGAAATCATAGCTGCCTTCGTAAATGCCTCAACCTTAATCATTGTGGCTATAATATTGATTAAAGAGGCCGTAGAACGTTTTTTAAATCCTCAAGAAATAGAGTCCGATCTGGTCATCTGGTTGTCACTATTAGGTATTGTCGCTAACGGATTTAGTGTGCTATTGCTCAAAAAAGATGCGAACAGCAATATGAACATGAAATCGGCCTATTTACATCTCTTGACAGATATGATGGCATCAGTAGCCGTCTTGATCGGTGGTCTGTTAATGAAGTTTTATCAAGTTTATTGGGTAGATGCTTTCCTGACCATGGCTATTGCGATTTATCTGATATATATGGGATACGATTTACTCAAAAATTCTACTCGGGTACTAATGTTGTTTACCCCGAACACTATTCAAGTACAAAAAATAGTCGAGACCATCTCTAAAATAGAATCCATTAAGAATGTTCATCACGTACATATATGGCAGCTTAATGAAGCTGAAGTACATTTAGAGGCCCACATCGATTTTAATGAAGACATTAAACTATCGGAATTCGATGCTGTTCTTGAAAAAATTGAGGAGGAAGTATACCACAAATACGGAATTAATCACGTAAATATTCAACCGGAATACGGTAAATGTGATAGTAAACATATTATAGTGCAAGATTGATATGATAGATATCGAAGTAAAACCTTTTTACGATTTAAATGTTAAGGAGTATCATGATATAGTGAGACTAAGAAGCGAAATTTTTGTGGTAGAACAAGATTGCGTTTATCAAGATATAGATGGTAAAGACACAAATGCACTACATGTGATAGGCAGAAAAAACGGTGAAATAATTGCCTATACCCGTATTTTTAAGTCAGGAGAATATTTTGAGGAGGCCTCAATAGGTAGAGTAGCGGTTAAGAAGTCTGAGCGTAAATATGGCTATGGTAAAGATTTGGTCAGGGCTTCAATAGATGCTATTGAAAATTACTATAATGAGTCAAAAATAAAGGTGTCGGCTCAACTGTATCTGGAAAGATTCTATCATTTTTTTGGCTTCAATCAGGTAGGTGAAGGGTATCTTGAAGATGGTATACCCCATATAGCTATGATACGAAATGCGTAAAGGCCGCAAAAGCAGCCTTTTTATGATATTAAATCTTTAGAGAGTACCTGGTTATATCTTGATAGGCTCTTTGTTGCTCAAATTGATATCTTCGAGCATATTGTCGGTAAACTTGTAATGGCCCCGTGTAGTTATTATACGAAATCGGTTCGAGTTCATTCTACTTAACGTATCTAAGAACAACCACTTCGATTTGAGCAATCTGGGTTTTGCCGATTTTAGACTGATTTCAAAATAATACTTGCGACCATTTTTAATGGCAACGATGTCCGGAGTTATCTTTGAATCGCTACCCTTGCGCACATATGATTTGGGTGTATCATACCCTTCCATATCTGCTTTAATGTTTTCAAATCCTGTCGCCTCTAAATGACCGATTGATTTCTCTAAAAATTCCTGATTTTCTGACTTTTCTATTTTTACCATACCTTATAAGATAACTTTTTCGAGCAAAAATGCAAATTAAACACTTTGATTAACAACAGTTTAAGAATAAAACCCATTTCAAAAATTTAAGAAATGTGTTATATCTGTTGAATATGGTTACAGACTGTTTAGTTTGTAATACCTAGGTAACCAAGGTTTTATAAGGTAGTAAGTAAGGTTAAAGAGATATGAAGTGAAGATAAACTTCACGTATTTGAGTATAACTTTAAATTTTTTAAATAAAACCAACCGTGCGGTCGGTCTTCGTTTTTAAATTAGCCGCTTTGCTATACCTTTTTCGATAAGAAAATCAATTCTAAGAATTAAATTTAGCGGTTTTTCTGCCTTGTTAAAACTGGAGAAATAAAGGTACCCTTCTCTCTTATCATTTAGCTCTTCGATTGATATTTTACCATGGGGTAAATTTCTGTTTTCAAAGCGGTTTGATATGATCGCTCTACCTTCTAAAAACTGAAGTAGTTTATGTCTGTTGACAAGAGTAATCTTGCAGGTCGTAAACCTTCCGGGTTCATCGGAATATATGGCAGTCACCAAAGCATAAAAATCCGTTTTCTTTGTTTTATCGAATAGCCATCCTTTTTTAAGTTTTTCGTTTTTTAGATAACTGATTTCGAAAGCAAAAGTCGGCAAGTCGTCATTGATATAATCAAGTTGGGCTTTTTCGTCGATATTATAAGTGATGCCGTTTGACCGATGCTTTAAAAGAACGTCGACTCCCGTAAGCTGGTTCTTCAAATCGTGAACCCGCTCAAATCTATAATTTTTAAGGTGTTTATTGTAATAATGGTCAAGTAAGGCGTGTAGCTTTTTCTCTTTATTTAAATCCGCTTTAAAACTGCTTTTAGATTCCAAAACATTATGAATTGATTCTTTCGTATAAAGCTTCGCTTATTTTTTCTACAACCCCAACAACCAAAGCATTTCCCATAAAGAAGGCTCTTTTGGTGTCGCTTATACCCTCTAATCGGGTATGGTTATCAGGAAACATATTTAAGCGCTCCAGTTCTATGGGAGTCAAACGTCGAAGCCCCCTTTTGGTCTGTACCACATGTTTAAAGCGTGAAGGTGATTTACCCCCTTCACCGGTAATAATGGTTCGTGAGGCATTATCCAAGGCATCAGGAAACACCATGCTGCCCTCGCTATGATTATAGGTAAAACCACTTTTAGCGGTACGCACCTCTTTTTTGGCGCCTTTTAAATACTCCCATTTTGCATACTCTTCCTTAGGAATATAGAAATCATCTGAAACCTCACCATTTTGAAGAACATCTTTAAGCACCGTTTCATTTTCCTTGAAGGCCGGACTCGTTTTCACCGTATATACTTTTCCGTTGATAAAAACACCTGAATTTTGAAAAGGAGACAACTTTTCTCCCTTGTTGAACTGGTCTGAAATTGTTACCAAATCATCACTTAGATTAAAATTTACAGGTTTCTGTTGTAAATCATCAACCGGAAAAGCTTGAGCTATCGTTCCTAAGCTATTAATCCAAACCACTTTGTCTATCTTTTTTATTTGCTGAAAATTTGCTGTAGTTTTATGATAGCCTAAGAAAAAAATACGTCTGCGCCTTTGGGGCATTCCGTAATCCGCGGCATTTATAACCCGCCATTCAACGGCATATCCTAGCTCATCCAAACTTTTGAGCATAATAGCAAAATCCCTTCCCCGTTGGGCCGAGGGTGATTTTAATAGACGATCGACGTTTTCTAAAAACAAATATTTAATGGGTTGTTTCTTTTCTGAAAGAATACGGTGAATACTCCACCAGAGCACTCCTTTTTTACCGATGAGGCCTTTTGAATTCTGAAGGGTCGTTGCTACGGAATAATCTTGACACGGGAAACCTCCAACGAGCAGATCCGCATCGGGAATTTCTGCAGTAGACACCTCTGAAATATCATGGTTCGAATGGTTTTCAGCTCCGAAACGAGCTTCATATACCATAGATGCATGCTGGGTTTTCGTACTAGGCTCCCATTGATTGCTCCAAACAACGTTAAATTTTCCTTTTTTTTCAAGTCCTAAACGGAAACCGCCTACGCCTGCGAAAAGTTCTATAACTTTGATTTTACCCATTTGGGTCAAAGTTAAATAATTTCACAAGGGAAAGAAACGCAATGATACGAACTGATAGGTTTAAGAAAAATATATGTAGTGGTTTGGTTCTGCTATTGGTTATAGTAATGGGGGCCTGCGATGATGTTACATCTGAGGAACGGATACTACTTCAAAAAATCAAAGAAGTACGCCAAGAATATGCGCCCGACAAACGTACTTCTCTTTTTGATGTTCACGTGTATTCTGACAGTAAAAAATATATCTTAACAGGGGAGACCGATAATGCAAAAGCGTTGGACGAATTGCGCGAAACCTTGAGCAATTCGAGTTTTGAGTACACGGAAAAAATAAAGCTGTTACCGGCCGAAGATTTAGAAGGTAATTCTCAAGCGGTTATTAACATTTCGGTAGCAAATTTACGCAGTAATCCGAAACACTCCGCCGAACTCGCCACACAGGCTACCTTGGGCACACCTGTAAAAGTTCTTAAAAAAGAGGGGGGCTGGTACTATATTCAAACCCCTGACAAGTATTTATCTTGGGTAGATGATGGCGGATTAAAACTTATGGACGAGAACACTTTTGATGAGTGGCAGGCCGCTGACAAGATAATTTTCACAGAAACTTATGGGCATTCCTATTCAGATGAAAACCAAGATCAGGTAGTGTCAGACTTGGTCGCGGGTAATGTTCTAGAAGTTATCAATGAAACTGATGCCTTTTTTCAGGTCGTGTATCCTGATGGTCGTAAGGCGTTTGTGGCCAAAAACGTTGCTGAGCCTTTCGGTGATTGGATTAAAAAATTAGACCCCTCACATGAAAACTTAGTGGCAACTTCAAAAGAACTTATGGGCGTACCTTACCTCTGGGGCGGCACTTCGACCAAAGGAATGGACTGTAGCGGCTTTACCAAAACTATTTATTTTTTAAATGGGATGGTGATACCGCGTGACGCATCGCAACAGGTACGAACTGGTAAAGCTGTAGACTCTGTTCAGAATTTTGACGATTTAGAAAAAGGTGATTTACTGTTCTTCGGGAGAAAAGCCACCGATTCTACAGCTGAAAAGGTGGTACACGTTGGCATGTGGATTGGAAACGATGAGTTTATTCATGCCTCAGATATGGTGCGCATCAGCAGTATGAATAGTCAGGCGGAAAATTTTGACGAGTATAATCGCAACCGCTACCTACGTACAAAGCGCATACTCAAAGAGCGGGACCCCGATTTAATCAACTTAGCTACCATACCTCTTTTTAAAGATTGAGTATTTTTAGGCTGTTCACGCTACCAATTTAAGGTTCTAATGCAAAAGCAATGATTTTATTCCCTTTCTTGGTTCCAAGCTTCTCGCCGCCACAGGCTATAACAATATATTGTTTGCCATTGTATTCATACATCGCGGGGGTGGCAAAGGCAGGGGCAGGTAATTCATATTCCCAAAGCAGTTCTCCATTAGCCCTATTGAACACCCGAAAAAAACCATCCCGGCTACCGGCAATAAAAAGTAATCCGTTTTCGGTGATTACAGGTCCGCCATAACTTTCAGCACCTATACCGACGCCATTTTCACCAAGCTCGGGGGTGTTCCCAAACGGAACAGACCAAATATACTCTCCGGTATTTAAATCTATAGCGTGCAATGTACCCCATGGGGGCTCAATCGCAGGTAGACCATTACTATCTAAAAACTTGGTATAACCCAAGTGTTTATAGGGCACCGTTAAACTATTTTTTTCAGAAACCTTTTCTTCCACTGAATGTTGAATTTCCTGATCGTATAAAAACCGTAAAAGAGCATCCAGATCATCACCCTTGATTTGAGGAAAACCAGTCATCATACCTTTTCCATTGTTAACAATGCCCGATACCTCATCTTTTTCCTTACGAAATTGAATATCTATTAATGAGGGAAAACCACTAGCTACAGCTCCACTGCGGTCAGGTTGATGGCAGGTAGCGCAATTCTGTTGATAGATGGCCTGGCCCTTAGGCAATCCCGAAATATCGTTTTCAGCCTCGCCCATCTGTAAAATCCAAGGCATTTCATTAGAATTCACATAAAGAATACCGTTTTGTGGGTCTGCACCCGCACCGCCCCATTCTGCTGCCCCATCGTAACCGGGCAGTAGCAACACCGGGTCTAAACTGGGCGGGCCATAAACGCGTTTATCCGCATTTTTAAAAACTTCTCGAAGTTTATCTACATTTTCTGCATACGGACTCAAATTATCTTCCGTGAGGTCTTCAGATTGCCGCGCAAAGGGTTTCGGCTTTACAGGAAAAGGTTGCGTGGGCCAGGCGGTTTCCCCAGGCAATTTTGACGTAGGCACTGGCCGTTCTTCGATATCGAATAGGGGCTCACCAGTTTTTCGGTCAAAAACAAATACAAACCCCTGCTTGGTCACTTGTGCTACGGCATCTATTTTATTGCCATTTCGTTCAACGGTAAGCAAGTTGGGTGGAGCAGGTGGGTCACGATCCCAAATATCGTGATGGGTAAACTGAAAATGCCACAATTTCTCACCTGTATTGGCATTTAATGCTACTAGTGAATTTGCAAATAGATTACTGCCCTTTCGTTCGCCCCCATAGAAGTCTGGTGCGGCAGAACCCGTAGGAACGTATACGATTTCAAGCTCCTCATCTACCGCCATACCCGACCAGTTATTTGCGGCACCGACAATATTACTTTGCCTAATATTTGAATCGCCCCAGGTATCGGAACCCTCTTCACCCGAATCGGGAATGGTTTTAAAGCTCCACTCCAAATTACCCGTAATTATATTAAAGGCCATAATATCGCCCAAAGCAGCACCCGAATCCTCCGATACTCGTAAGGGCATAACGATAAGATCTTTAAAAATGGTACCTGGCGTATTCGATATCAAAAACTTGTTTTGTTCACTTTCGGGCAAACCACTGCGCATATCTATTTTACCATTATCCCCAAAGGACGAAATTGGCTTGCCTGTAAGGGCATCCAAAGCATACAATTCAGAACCTCTCGTACAGAGTATGCGTTTATCGTTCTCTTTTTCCCAATAAGAAATACCACGACTTGTAGAATGCCAAACTTTTACCGAATCTCCGAATTGCCAGATTTCTTTACCGGTACCCGCATGAATCGCCACGATACGTAGAGCGGCGGTTACGCCGTACACTAGACTATCGGCAATGATCGGGTTCATTTGCATTTGGCCCCAATCGTCGGCCTCGTATTCCCAAGCGATTTTTAAGTTTTTAATGTTCTCAGGTGTGATTTGCGATAGGGTAGAGAAGTGACTTCGCCCCGGGTCACCCAAATATGAAGACCAGGTTTTGTATTTGTCGGGATTCTCATTATAGGTAGTTTCTTGTCGGCAAGATTGACCGATTTGTAAAATGGATAGGAAGAAAAGAAGTCGAACGAAGGTTTTGTTTGAAAGCATGGTCGAGAAGAAGTCTCATTAAATGTACTCAAAAATCTTAAATAGTAATTATGGCCCTGTGGTTTGTGAACCGCTCTCATAGAAACCTTTATGCGCGTAGAGCAATACAGCTATTCGCTTTTTTTGGTGAAAAGCTCATGTATCAACTGCTTTTCCTCAATAGTAAATTGCCGGTCTTTGAACCAATCGTGCGCCTCAATTTTTCGGTTTTCTATTTGTGCCTGGCGTATGGCGTTTATAGATACCAGATACCAATGCATACCTCGTTGCTTGTATACCGAATAGCCAATTGTTTCTATAATATAAGATGGCCTAGGGTCATTAATTAGGCGAATACCGTTTTTTAGTATCGCCAAGGTCTTTGTCAATTTTACAACTACGGAAAATGAATAACGTTTAAAATCGTCAAACCCTTCTTGGGTAACACCATATACTTTATCTCCAACTTCTAGGGGTCTCATGCGCTAAAAAAGCCAACAAAAATAAGAGCCTCTACCAGACATGCCTAGAGATTGCGGTATTTGTTATCAACATAAGGCCAATAATATTCAATTAAAATATTTACCTAAGATATGCTTTGCGGAACTTTTATAAGACTGACCGAAGAGGTTCAAGTGTACCAATATATAATACAATTGATAAACGTCTCGGCGTTGTTGGTGATCGGGCTCTAGTGAAATTACCTCATGGTACGCACGATAGAAGCCTTCATCAAAGCCGCCGAATAATCGGGTCATGGCCAAATCTACTTCGTGATGCCCAAAATAAACCGCTGGATCGATGAGGTAGGGCCTTCCGTCTGAAGCGATTAAAAAATTTCCGCCCCACAAGTCACCATGTAGTAGAGCCGGCTGCACCTCTGGAAATAAACTATGACAGGCTTTTGATAACAATGTTTCCGAGGGAATTTCAGAAGAAAGAAGTTTTCCGGAATCTTGAGCCAGCCTCAATTGAGGCAATAGCCTTTCGGAAACATAAAAATCTACCCAATTTATATTTTGGTGGTTTGATTGGGATAAACTTCCGGTAAAATTATCCTGTGCGTATCCAAACTTTTTAGCCTCACTAGACCGATGAAGCGTTGCCAATTGATGGCCGAGCCTTTCAAAATCGAAAGAAGTGGGCGTCTTTGTTTCGACAAATTCCATAATCAACAAAGCCCCTTCTTCCAATGGTTCGCACAAAAGCACTTTAGGTATGCCGATGGTTTTTGTCTCCCTCAATGCCTTTAGGCCTGAACGCTCCGCTTGAAACATTTTAAACGCCAATTGGTCTTGATGAATTTTACAGAAAAAGCGTTCGATTTCCGTTTTCAACATATAAGCTTGGGAAATATCGCCCCCAGAAATAGGTCGAATTTCAATAATCTTAGTGCAGAGCAGGCACTCAATATGTTTTCTGATGGAATTATCCATCGGCCTTCACCTTTCTTTCGCTGGTATGGTCAATACCCCTTTCGCGCTCTAGGGCAATCATGCTCACTGGCCTAAAATTGGTAATAAATGCACGCCTGTGGTGGGCAGTGGAATTTCCTCTACTATAATGCAGTGTACCGCCATGGTGAAACACACAAGAGCCAGGTTTCAATTCAATACATACAGAACCCGCTTCACTCCCCTCGCATTTTAGAGCTCCCTTATGGGTTATCTGAACGTGGGCCAAGGGCGGGTTTAAATGTGATTTTGGCGTATACCACATGCAGCCATTTTCTTTTATGGCAGGGTCGATAGCGACCCAACAGCTTACCGCCCGCTTGTCTGGCATATCGGTCCAATAGGCCACATCTTGATGCCAAGGGGTAATGGTATTTGTATAGGGAGCCTTGTTGATCATCATATCAAAATCTAGATTGATATCGTACCCCAACAGTTCTCTGGCAATTTGTAATGATTTTTGGTGAAACGGTTTTTTTTAGCAGCTCTGGCAGCAGACGACTTGGCACCATGATTTGGGTGATTTTTTCAATTTCGCCATCGGCGCCCGATAAATCCGAACGATAACGCGAAGCATCGATTTTATTGGCTAAAAATGAATTGTAAAGCGTACTGTAATAGTCAACCTCTTCAGCCGTTAAGAGGTTTTCGACCACCAAGTAGCCTTCAGCTTGAAAGAATTTTTTTGTGGTTTGAGCAGTAAATGAGCCATCGGGAAATCTCAGTATTTGACCAGAAGTTGAAGATAAAGATAAAATGAATATTCCTACGAAGGTAAATCGATAATCGTAACTTCTATATTTTCGCTACTTTAGAAGATTCCAACCCATAACCATCCCATACCATGTCACAATTGGCAGATAATGTTTCTAAACGCCTCTTCTCTTTAGATGTATTCCGAGGGCTTACCATGTTTTTACTTATTGCCGAGGCCGCCGGCTTTCATCATTATTTTACGGAATGGGCGGAAGGAGGTTTTTTCGAAGGACTTGCCCAACAATTGCATCACCACCCTTGGAACGGACTCCGGTTTTGGGATCTGATCCAGCCTTTTTTTATGTTTATTGTTGGGGTAGCCATGCCTTTTTCTTTGCGCAAACGTTTGGCGAAAGGTGACCGTAGTGCGGTACATAAGCATATTTTTAAACGGTGTTTTTTATTGTTTGTATTTGGCGTGCTGCTGCACTGTGTATATAGTCATACCTTGGTTTGGGAACTGTGGAACGTTCTGGTACAGCTGGCCTTTACCATACTTATTGCATATAGTCTTATGCACCTGCCCAATAAAATACAGATTGGTATATCTATAGGTTTATTAGTGCTTACCGAAGTGCTTTATAGAGCCTATAACCCAGACGCGCCCTATGCTCAGGGCCATGATAGTTTCGGGTCTTTTATAGACCAGCTGGTCATGTGCCAAGTAAATGACGGTTATTGGGTTTTTGTCAATTTTATACCGACTGCGGCACATACCATATGGGGTGTGGTCTGCGGAAAAATTTTGCTAGAACATATCACGGAAAAGGAAAAAATCAAACAGTTCGTAATTTGGGGAACCAGCATTCTTGTTGTGGGTTTCGCTATGGATGCGTTGAATATTACACCCATTATAAAACGAATAGCGACCTCATCTTTTACATTGGCCTCTGGCGGTTTTGCTATTTTGACCTTGACACTCTTCTATTGGCTGATTGACGTGAGAAACGGTCATTACAAGTGGCTAAGAGTATTTTCTGTTGTGGGCACCAATTCCATATTTATCTACCTTTTTGCAGAAACCGTAGGCGTGCAGTGGTTCCGAGGGTTTGGGCAAATCTGGGCACAAGGCATTTTGGCACCATTGAGCGTACCCGATTCAACTATAATGGTCATCAGTT
This sequence comes from Flavobacteriaceae bacterium MAR_2009_75, assembly GCA_002813285.1. NCBI lineage: Bacteria > Pseudomonadati > Bacteroidota > Flavobacteriia > Flavobacteriales > Flavobacteriaceae > Flavobacteriaceae bacterium MAR_2009_75. Next base: position 2,279,812 of record PHTZ01000001.1, on the reverse strand, counting down.
CTCTTGTAACACTCTTTATCTTTTGGTACATTACCTACTTTTTAGACCAACACAAAATTTACTTTAAGGTATAAAACCTTCCATTCGATTAAAACAACCTTATGAAACTTAAGCTAATCCTTTCTATTTTCTCCTTTGCCTGTCTAATTCTAATTGCGTGTGGAGTGCAGAAAACCACTAACACCGAAGACGGGTGGATCAATCTCTTTAATGGAAATAATTTAGAGGGGTGGACGACCAAAATTCATCATTACGAAACGGGAGATAATCACGGCGACACATTTAGGGTTGAAGATGGCATTATAAAAGTACGGTACGATAAATATGAAGGCGATTTTAACGACCGGTTCGGGCATTTATATTACGATACGCCCTACTCGCATTTTCATCTTTCTATGGAGTACCGGTTTGTAGGTGAGCTGCACCAAGGTGCCCCTTCGTATACGTTAAAGAATAGCGGCGTTATGTATCATTCCCAAGACCCTAGAACCATGCTTAAAGAGCAAAACTGGCCCATTTCGGTAGAAATGCAATTTCTGGCCGGTATTACCGAGGGAGAAGACAGACCGACCGGAAACATGTGTTCCCCCGGTACGGAAATCGATTTTCAGGGAGAGCAGTATGCGGGGCATTGCTTGAACTCCACTTCAGATACGTATTACGGAGACCAATGGGTAAAAGCGGAATTGATTGTTCGTGGCGACTCTTTGGTACAGCATCTCATCAACGGAAAAATGGTCTTGGAATATACCAAACCTCGGGTTGGGGGTGAAGTCGTTGATGGTTTTGACCCTAAATTCAAAGTCGATGGCACCCCGCTCACCCAGGGCATGATCGCATTGCAAAGTGAGGGGCAGCCTATTGATTTTAGAAACATCAAGCTAAAAAATCTTAAAGAGTAAAACTATTTATTACATTTCATAAACTTCAATAGGCAAATCATCGGGATCTGCGAAAAAAGTAAACCGTTTTCCGGTATATTCATCCACTCGTATATCTTCTGCTTTCACCCCCATTTGTTCCAATCGGTATTTTTCTTGCTCAACGTTTTCAACTTCAAAAGCCAAATGGCGAAGCCCCAGGGCTTCCGGTCGCGACGGTCTTTTGGGTGGGTCAGGAAATGAGAACAATTCAATAACATATTCCCCGTTTAAGGCTAAATCCAACTTATACGATTTGCGCTCTTCTCGATACACTTCCCTAATAATTTCCAGTCCTAAAACCTCTGTGTAGAAAGCCTTTGATTTCTGATAATCGGAGCAAATAATGGCAATGTGGTGAACTCGCTTTAAACCCATAGTTTTAATTAAGATCTTCAGGGTATTTCCCGGCTGTTGTCCACCCGCCATCCACAGAAATGGTCTGCCCGTTAATATGGCTGGCCTCGTCGGAAAGTAAGAAAAGGCAGGTATTGGCGATGTCTTCGGGTCTACCCACTCTTCCGTTCGGGTTTAATTTCCCCCAAATTCCCTCGTAGTCGGGCTGTTCTTTTCGGGTGCGCTCGGTTAGGGTGGCACCTGGGGCCACAACGTTGATGTTGATATGATGCTCATCGAGCTCAAAGGCCAAATTGACGGCCATCATGCGTAGTGCCGCTTTGGTCATGGCATAGGTCGTAAGGTTTCTGTAGGCCCTGATGCCTACCTGCGAAGAGAGTAGCACAACCTTGCCACCACTTTTTTGTTTAATCATTTCTTTGGCCGCCCTTTGAACCAGAAAAAAAGCGCCCTGTAGGTTTAGTTCTACCACGCTGTTAAAAGACTCTGGAGTAAATTCTAAAAAATCGCCAAAGAGGGTAATCCCCGCATTGGGAATAATAAAATCTATTCGACCGAAGTTCGATAAAGCAAAACCTACCATTTGATCAATAAATTCAACAGAACCAGCGTCACCTGCAAACGCTAGGCAATCACCTTTAAAGTTTTCTGATACTTTTTCTGCGGCCTGTTTGGCAAGTTGAGGGTTTACATCGTTCAATATAACTCTTGCACCCTGTTTGACCAAAGCTACTACAATGGCGTAACCAATACCCTCTCCCGCACCAGTAACAATAGCGGTTTTATTTTGAATTCCCGTATAAGCCATTAGGTTTGCTTAAAGTAGTTTATGGGCGTTCCTTTCACGTTTGTTTTATAGGTGAAAAGTCCACCGCTATTTGGATACTTCTTAAGTTGTTCTTTTGTCATTCCGCTTCGGGCGGTCGTGATATAAAGTGTATCAAGCGCCGAACCACCAAAACAGCAAGAGGTTACATGTGGGGCATCTACTTCGATTTTTTGCATCACTTCACCTGATTCAGGGTCCCATCTGCGTATACAGCCGCCACCCCAATGGGCTATCCAAAGCATATCTTCTGAGTCGATGCACATGCCGTCGGCCCCACCATATGATTTGGGTATTTCAAAAGCGGTTTTCCTATTCGATAGGGCTCCCGATTCTATATCAAAATCGAATCGAAAAATCTTGTAAGTTTCGGTATCGCTGAAATAGAAAGCTTTTTGGTCTTGAGTCCAAGCCATACCATTTGAAATGGTAGTTCCGGAAACTTCAATTGCCGCATTTGAGTCACTATCTACTCGAAATAGATATCCGCTCTCAGGTAAGAACTTTTTATGCATACTTCCGATATAGAACTGCTGGTTAGGGCCAACTTTACCATCATTAAAACGCATTTTTTGATTATCGTTCTCTAACACATTTAATGGGGTCAAATATTCTGCATCCGTATCAAAAAAGGTTAAGCCATTTTCAAGAGCCAAAAGTATGAGACCCTCTTCGGCAGGTGCGGCGGCACCGACCATCTCATTAAAATTCCAACTGGTATATTTTGTTGTGTTAGGATTATAGCATTGAAGTTTTTTGCCTTCGATATCGACCCAATATACAACCTGCTCTTTCCAGTCCCAAACGGGGCCTTCCCCTAGAGTTGACCGGGTATCAAGCAAGAGTTCCGCTTTTTGAATTTTTGTCTCCGACATTCCGTAATTTATAGAAAGAAAGTTACGTATTTACTTCTCTATTACGAAATCCTTCTTCAATCGAACCTTAGTAGCAGGCACTTTATTGATTAGTTTCTTCTTGCCATCTTTTTTTATTAGTTCGAAAGAGTCGTAAAGGTTGCCAATTGGGGTGTAAGCGCCATAAGTGATGGTATCTTGTGATACAGTGATGATCTGAAAAAGTTGGGTGAATTCACCTCTTCGAACCATCCAGTCTTGGTCTTTCGATTCGTACATTTTGGGTCCGCTGACAGAAACAGCATAAACCGTACCCGCATCGTTAACGACGGTGAGTCCCTGCCCCTCATTCTTGGTATAGCCCCGGGCATAAGTATGATCATGGCCTTGAAGCACTAAATCGACCTCATACTTATCAATCAATGGTTTCAGTGCCTCCCTGAGTTCTTTATTATCCCTACCCTTGGCCGTTGAATAAATGGGGTAGTGCATGGTAATGGTCGTCCATTTCTTTTTATTGGTGCGTAGAACCGAATCTAACCATTTGGTCTGGGCCGTACGCGCTTCTTCATGCTCATCGAAACCTTCGGCATCAATTGATATGAGTTTCATATTTTCATAATCCAAGGCATAGCAAGTTTCCATGAGGGCTTCGGTAGGGCCATTTTCGGGCAATGTGAATTGAGGCCTCCACAAAGATGAAAGTTCACCATCTCTATATTCGTGGTTTCCAGGGGTCATAATACTGGGTACGGTCGCATGAATAAAGCTACCAGCGTAGAACCACTCGCCCCATTCGAGATTCGCATCTCGGTCATTGATCAAATCACCGGCGTGCAACATAAAATTTACGTTGGGGTATTGTTTGTATGAATTTCTTATAACCCTAGACCATAGTGATTTAACATCATTTTGGGCGTCGCCAAAATAGATAAAACTAAACGGCTTTTCGCCAGAAGCACTAGCTGTGGTAAACTGGAACCATTCGCTCCAATAACCATTTTCTCCACCACCACTACCTACTCTGTAGGTATAGACGGTCTCCGGCTCCAAGTCGTCTATTACAGCAGAATGAAATGAAGTTTTTACAAGTGGCTCCCTGCGATTTTGATTTTCGAATTTCTCCGTGATAGCCTCGATTCTTTTGACCCCTTCCAAAAGAAACTCAGGACCATCGGTAGCTTTTGCTATTTCGACAAACCCTGAATTTACTTGTTGGTTGGTACGCCAATTTACGGCAAAGCTATGCGATGGATCAATGGTAAGATTTGTAATAACCCGATCCGGAGTTCTTGAAGGAAATAACAGTTTATGGTCTAAGATAGAGTCAAGGTCGGCATAATGGCCATGATGCTCATCACCGTGTTTGTGTTCTTGTGCAAAAGCTGTTTTAAAAGTAATCAGTGCGATTAAAACCAATAGGGAAAATGCTTTCTTTTTCATGAAACTAGAGTGTGGTTATGGTTTGAATATCGATTCGGATTTAGAAAATTATGATGAGTAAAACTACAAAGAACAATAGCTATGAGGCTAAAGAATTTTGATTGTAACCGATGGAAATTTAACCTCTCATAATGCCCGGAGGCCTATAATTATCGGAGTAGGTCGCACACTTAGTCTGCGCACAGGCTGCAATTGGCGTTTTTAGCCGTGAGCATTCATTATAAATTGAACCCGTAACTGCAATAATATCAAAAATCGGCAAAGCTAATTCGTTATTTCACAAATCATTGAAGCTAATTGTTTTAAGACCTGTATCACAGAAAAATATAGGGTACATTTATATCTGCTTATGTATAGAATACATCTTCCAAAAAAAATCACTTGCTCTTAACAAATAGATTGGTTCATGGTGCAAAAAGGCATAGAAGCGCAAAGGTTAACTGTATCGGATAATTATAGAAATTGGAAAAAATGGGGTCCTTATTTGGCGGAAAGGCAATGGGGTACCGTTCGCGAAGATTATAGCGAATATGGTCATGCCTGGAACTTTATAGACCATGAAAAAGCCCGCAGTAACGCCTATAGATGGGGAGAAGAAGGTATTGCCGGTTTTTGTGACTCTAGAGAAATTCTTTGCTTGGCGCCGGCTTTCTGGAATGGCAAAGACCCGATTCTGAAAGAACGCCTGTTCGGTCTTACGAATAATCAAGGTAACCACGGAGAAGATGTAAAGGAACTTTATTTTCATCAAGTTTCATCGCCCACACATTCATACTGCAAGTACCTTTATAAATACCCGCACAAAAAATTTCCATATGCCGATTTGGTCAAAAACAACCAGCGGAGCCGTGAAGAGCCCGAATACGAGCTATTGGATACCGACAGTTTCAAGAACAATGCCTATTTCGATTGTTTTGTAGAATATGCAAAGGCAGATGTTGACGATATACTCATGAAAATAACGGTCGTCAACCGTGGGTCAAAGACAGCGATCATTCATGTGTTGCCGCACCTCTGGTTTAGAAACTTCTGGAAGCATAACCGACGTTTTACGAGACCAAAAATTAATTCTGCAGGTCTTAATTCGGTAGAATCTAGAAGTACAAGAAATGGCCGATATTTATTGTACCATCAAAGGGGCAAGCAGTTGTTCTGCGAGAATGAAACCAACAACCAGCGCATATATAACGTGCCCAATAAAACCGAATATGTTAAAGATGGCATTAATGAGCGTGTCGTCAATCGAAAACGAAAAGCGGTAAACCCAGCTAAAACCGGTTCGAAGTTTGCAATCTGGCATAAGATTAAATTAAAGGCCGGGGAAGAAAAGGTCATTAAGGTCAGGTTGAGCAAAAAGAGACTTGAAAAGCCTTGGCAGAATTTTGACTCCGTTTTTGAGGAAAGGGTTAACGAATGCGAAGAATTTTATAGCGAAACACTTAAGAGAGAGCTGCCCGTAGCACATCAAGAAATTGCGAAAAAAGCTTTTTCCGGATTGCTGTGGACGAAGCAATTCTACTATTATGATGTATTCAAATGGTTGTTCGGCGGCCCGGGAGAGTCGAAACCTTATCGTGCCGATGCCCGAAACTTTAGTTGGCAGCATTTGACCAACCGCCACGTAATTTCTATGCCCGATAAATGGGAATACCCATGGTATGCTGCGTGGGACTTGGCCTTTCACATGGCCTCATTCGTTGAAATAGATCCCTACTTTGCGAAAGAGCAGTTATTACTGGTCTTACGGGAAAGCTATATGCATCCGAACGGGCAGATACCTGCTTATGAATGGAACTTTAGTGACGTAAATCCCCCAGTGCACTCATGGGCCGTTTGGAACGTCTATGAAAAAGATAAAGAGCGTACCGGAAAGGGTGACCGCCGCTTTTTGGAAAAGGCTTTTCAAAAGCTGTTGGTCAACTTTACATGGTGGGTCAACCAAAAAGACAAACACGGCACGAACCTTTTTGAAGGAGGATTTTTAGGCCTCGACAATATCGGTGTTTTTGATCGAAACCATATGCCGCCCGGTATTACAAGAATGCAACAGGCCGATGCCACAAGTTGGATGGCAATGTTCACCTTGAACATGCTTAGAATGTCGTTAGAGCTAGCAGAAGGCGATGACGCCTACGAAGAAGCGGCAGCTAAGTTTTTCAGGCACTTTTTAAATATCGCTTGGGCCATGCACCATATTGGGGCAAAAGATATTTCGTTGTGGGATGATAAAGACAATTTTTACTACGATGTGGTCGAAATGTCGAGCGGTACATCGCATCGCTTAAAAGTGAGGTCATTGGTAGGTATAATACCCATGTTCGCTGTTGAGGTATTACATAAAGACCTATTTCAACAGCTGAAAGAGTTCAAAACCAGGGCTGCCAAAATTGTATTGACACGGCCCGATTTGGCCTCTTTGATTTCCCGTATTGAGGAAGCAAATGAAGATGGAAATTATTTATTCTCCATAATGAGAGGTTTCAGATTAGAACATCTGTTGAAACGATTGTTAGATGAAAATGAATTTCTATCGGATTATGGTATCCGCTCTTTGTCAAAATACCACAAAGACCACCCCTATGTTTTTGAGCACCATGGGCATCATATGATTCAGTATGAGCCGGGCGAAAGTAAGTCGAACATGTTCGGAGGTAATTCAAACTGGCGAGGCCCCATTTGGATGCCGCTCAATTACATGATTGTTCAATCATTACGTAAATATTACTCATTTTACGGGCCAACTTATGTTTACGAATTTCCGACCGGTTCGGGCAACAAATTGAATTTGAACCAAATTGCCGATGAAATCACGAAACGTTTAACCAAGCTTTTCGAAAGAAATGCCGAAGGCAAATACCAGTACCATTCAGACGATGTTCAATCTGTTTTCACCAAGAACGAGCATTTTAAGGAACAACACTTGTTCTACGAATTTTTCGATGGGGATACAGGTAAGGGTTTAGGCGCTTCGCACCAAACCGGATGGACCGCTCTAATTGCCAACTTAATCATGGAAATGGAACAACAACCTAAAGGGGGTTAGTTCTGACCACCTCCAGACCAGAGCGGTAAATGAACCTAAAAAAACACTGTTATTATCTATTGAAGTATACTTTGATACTTAGACGTATTGCCCAATAATTCGGAAGCGGCTAGAATAGCCTCATCGTTTTTTAGATAAAAATCATAAAGACCTTCTCTGTAAAAGTAGCGTTTGACGATTTCGTCTTCCAACTTACTTTTTATTTCTTTCTGATAGTCTTCTAGGGCGGTTACCTTACTTTTTTCAATATCAAGTAATAAAGCTTCAAAATCACTTTCAATTTCTTCATTGAAAATAACTTCTTCCCGATCGGTCATTGCTGCTTTGAGCGTTTTTTCAGTCTTGGTCTCAAAAGAAAAATCACTTTTCGCTACATAGCTCTTGAAGGTTTGATAATCATTTTCAGAGAACTTAAAATCAGAGATGTTTTCTAGACTATTTTTGTAATAGTAGTCTGTTGCGAAATCAAAGATGACATTGTTGTTCAGTAATGCCGTGGTCAACTCATTTGCCTTGGCCGAAGCGATTTCGATATCTGGTAATACACCTCCGCCATCTTGCACTTTACGTCCGTTTCGAGTGGTAAAGTCATTGAAGGTGGTTTTTTGAACGGCGTTACCGTCTTGGTCACGGTTCCAGTAATCCAATGATTGAATACATCTTCCAGATGGGGTATAATAACGGCTTATGGTGACCTTCAATTGAGTGCCATACGTGAGTTTTAAGGGGCGTTGAACCAATCCTTTACCAAAACTGCGCGCACCCATTACAACGGCCCTGTCAAGGTCTTGTAATCCGCCCGAAACAATTTCACTGGCAGAGGCGCTGCTACCGTTAACCAATACCGCCAAAGGTATTTCTGTGTCTATTGGTTGGTTTTTGGTCTTATATTCTCTATTGAACTTTTTTACTTTTGATTTTGTCGTAACTATCAACTCGCCTTTATCAACAAATAGGTTGGTCACGTTTATCGCTTCCGAAAGAAGTCCGCCCGGGTTGCCCCTCAAGTCTAGAATAATTCTTTCTGCCCCTTGCGACTTTAAATCTTCAAGAGCTGATTTCGTTTGGCTAGAAGCTTTTGCATTAAATTTTGCCAATACAATATAACCTGTTTTATCATTAGCCATCTTATAAAACGGAACGGCGTCGACCTCAACGGCACCACGCGTAATAATAGCGGTTTTTGTTTCGCCTTGACGCCTAAAAGTTACCTCGACCGAGGTGTCGTTCGCTCCCTTTAAAAGTTCACTGGCGTTATCGTCAAATTTGGCAACGTCGATCTCACCGATTTTAAGTATCTCGTCGCCGGCCTTAAGGCCAGCTTTATCTGCAGGGTAGCCCTTATAGGGCTCAACGATCAACAGTTTGTCATCGTACGAACGAACCAGGGCGCCGATACCGGAATATTCACCCGCATTGTTGATGCGATAGGTCTCTACATCTTGCTCGTTCAAGAATTTGGTGTAGGGGTCTAAGTCGTCGAGCATATTCTTAATGGCGGTGTCCATTAATTGTGCGGGGTTGGTCTCGTCAACATAGTTCATGTTGAGCTCTTTGAACAGCGTTGTGAATATTTCAATCTGTTTGGCGATTTCGAAAAAATCACTCTTTACAAAACCACTTCCGACCACAAACATGGTTATGGCCATTGCGGGAATCAGTATTCTTTTTTTCGCTAAAGTCTTCATCTAGTTCAGAATGTTTGAAGATTTACTTTGGGTTGATTTTTTCACTTTTAACCCCCTCCGCCCTTAAAAACTTGGATAAAGTTTTGCCCATGGCGGACTCAATTTCAGTGAATGAAGGCATCTTTTTACCAAGGTATAAAAATAGAAACGCAAAAGAGCCCTCACTATTGTTAAAAACCTGATGTTTGTTTAATCGATAATTTTCTCGTATTAAGCGTTTGATACGATTGCGATTAACTGCGCTTTTTATATTCTTTTTAGGAACGGCCATGCCCGCCTGTACTTGAACATCTTCCGGAAGCGGTGATCTTAAATATATTAGCTTTAACGGGAAGCCGGTAACGGAGCTTCCCTCGGCAAAAAGTTGGTCGATCAACTTTTTGCTTTTCAGCTTTTCCTTTTTAGAAAATTTAAAATCCATTTTTCAACTATTTGCAAATAAATAAAAGGGCACCCGCATGGCACAAAACCTGCGACTGCCCTTAATATACTTTTTACTGATAATATGCGCTATATCATTATTCAGATTTTTGCCAAAGATTATCCTCTTGTTTTACATCGGCCATCAATTGACTAGGGTCAATCAATACCGCTTTTACACTTTCTAAAGGCTTATCGATTGTAAAATCATAGGTTGGGTACGCCCACGGCCAATCTTCAATTACCGTCCTTTCAATTTGAGCGTAAGGGTTGTCTTTTTCACCACGCATCATTCGAAGGGGAGCATAGAAACTTTCTTGAGTACCATCCTCATAAACTACCAATAAGTCTATGGGCATAGGCATAAGACCTTTCCGCTCAAGAGTGATTTTGGTTTTCTCACCTATCTCGGCTACATCTTTAACGGCATAATCTATGGTGTTCGTGGTTTGCGTCCAATCGGTAAGGTACCAATCCAGCTCCATTCCAGAAATCTTTTCTGCCGTGCGTATGATGTCGTTAGGTACGGGGTGCTTAAATTTAAAGTCTTCATAATATTTGCGAACCGTTTCCATCAATTTGTCTTGACCGATGATGTAGCCCAATTGTGATAAAAAGATAGAGCCTTTGCTATAAGCCGCAATGCCGTAAGCGAAATTGAGATCGTAGCGATCGGCATGGGTGGTCTGTGGTTGCTCTTTGCCAGAGCTGACCAAGTTGTAATACCCTTTATAAGAACCTGCGAACGGGTTTTCTTTGTTCTCTTTCATAACCTCGTTCATGGCTAAGTTCGAGATAAATGACGTAAAACCTTCATCCATCCATTCGTGCTTCGATTCGTTGGTAGCAAGTATATGCTGAAACCAAGAATGGGCCATTTCATGAGCGGTAACGCCAACTAAACTTCCGAATTTTCGCTTTCCGGTAATTAAGGTCGCCATGGCATATTCCATACCACCATCACCACCTTGAATAACAGAGTATTGTTTATAGGGATATTCGCCTATATTTTTATTAAAGAACTGCATGAGCTCAGCGGTCTTGGGCTGAAGCTCTTTCCAATTATCAACAATTTCTTTGTCATCCTTGTACAGAAAATGAAGCATAGGCCCATTCTCAACCTGAAGGGTATCGTGAATATAATCGGGATCGGCGGCCCACATGAAATCATGAACTTTTGGAGCTTTAAAATGCCAAGTCAAAGTCTTGCCCTTTTGTTTTTTGACCTTTGTTCCGGGCGCTTCATAACCATGACCTATTTCCTGAGGGTTTTGAAGATATCCGCTTCCGCCAACAACATAATCCTTGTCAATGGTCAACTTTACATCAAAATCGCCCCAGACGCCATGAAACTCTCGAGCTATATATGGGTCAGCATGCCATCCTTCAAAATCGTATTCTGCTAGCTTTGGGTACCATTGACTCATAGAAAGAGCAACACCTTCAGCACTGTTTCGGCCAGCTCGACGAACCTGTAGAGGCACTTGCCCCCTGAATACCATATCAAATACGGTCTTTTCTCCGGGAGCAATCGGTTTTGCCAACTCTACGACTAAAACGGTACCCTCCTCTGTGAAATCAACTTTTTGTCCATCTTGAAGCAATGAGGTAGCGTGCAGGTAACCCATTTCTTCTTCGCTCAACGAAGCGATTCTGCTCTGCTCTTCGTTCATCATGCGCCCGTCAGGATCGGCAATATTCTGCAAACGGATGTCCATTTCGCTACCGGGTTGAAAGGCATTAAAGTACAAATGAAAGTAAACCCGCTTGAGTTCATCTGGTGAATTGTTGGTATATACCAACTGCTGCGTACCTGTATATTGGTGATTTTTCACGTTCATGGCCACCTCCATGGTATAATCAACATGTTGCTGCCAATACGAGGTGTTCTGAGCGATGCCAATTGTCGAGAACATCAAAAGAAATAGACAGATGCCTTTGAAAAAATGGTTCATATATTTAAATCTAAGATTTTGTTGTTTGCTTAATTCCGCTGACAGCGATTAGAGCTTAATTTTTCCCACAGATACATTGTGGGCCATAATCAAAGCATTATAGGCGTTGACCATAGTGCCCGCGGTTGAAATCTCTTCTAAATTTCCGGTTTTGGCATTGTCGCCCCCTAAAATTACTTTAGCTCTAGGTGTCAACCCAGACTCCATAATTATTTTTTTCACCTCCGATGCGGTCAATTTAGGATAGTAAGAACGTATCAAAGCCGCTACACCGGCAACCGCCGGTGCCGCCATAGAAGTACCACCTTGATAATCATACTTACTACCGGGCATTGACGAATAAATCTCGTCTCCAGGAGCAAAAACGTCTACATTTACTTCTCCGTAATTTGAAAAGGAAGCCACCATTTCGGAGCCATACTTTGGCGCCAAAGCACCTACGGTAATCACATTGTCAGCAATTTCCGGACCATTATCTACTTGGTCGTTCGGAAAATTCGGGTTCGCAGGATCATCTAAGTCTTCACCTGAGTTACCTGCGGCATGTACAAAAATAACATCGTTGTCAGCGGCATATTTGATGGCATCGAATACCCACTGGGCATTTGGTGAATACCCTTTGCCAAAACTGCCGTTGATAATTTTGGCCCCGTTGTCTACGGCGTAGCGAATACCCAAGGCGATATCTTTGTCGTACTCGTCACCATTGGGCACGGCACGAATACTCATGATTTCTACATTGTTGGCCACACCATTGGCCCCTAAGCCGTTGTTGCGTTCAGCGGCAATGATACCGGCAACATGGGTGCCATGACTTTCATCTTCTGAGCGACTTTGCGGGTTGCCGTCACCATAATTGGTATCGTTGATGTCGTATGGGTCGTCACCAACCGCTTTTCTACCGTCGAAATCAACATTGTAATTGTAGTTGACCTGATCGGTAAAATAAGTGATACCACCTTCAATTTGCTCCAAGACCTCGGGAATGCTGTCTTCGTAGGTCAGCATTTGTGTCAAGATACCGACGTTCTGCTGCATAGCTTCGTCGGTAGACTTAATACGGGCCAGGTCTTTCTTATTATACTTGTCTTTGCCCAATTCTTTTTTGACGGCCGCATCCGCATTTTTGACCGCTTGAAAAATTTGTTCGTACTGCTGTTTTTGCTGAACAGCTTTGGCATATTCCCCTTCAACTTCGGCTTTCGCCTTGGCTTGAAGTGCTGCATCACCTAATTTCAGCTTTACGATTCGGGCCACTTCAAGTTGCTCATTATATGATTCGCCCAAGAAGTTGTAACCATGAATATCGTCTACGTAGCCATTGTTGTCGTTGTCGATTCCATCACCTGGCTTCTCGCCTTTATTGGTCCAAAGTACATCGTCAAGGTCTTCATGTTTTAGGTCGATGCCCGAATCTAATACGGCAACAATTACAGTCTCCCCTTTTTTATTTTTTAAAATTTCTGAATATGCTTTGTCTACACTCATACCGGGAATGGTATCTGCAACAAGGTCTAGATGGCCCCAATTTTGCTTTTGCGCTTCGCTAAGGTCAGCAATTTTAAGGGGGGTGGTGTCAATGTTCTCGATCGGCGTCGATACCAATGCAGTGGCTCCACAGCCCATAAGTAGGGATGCTAGAGAAAACCCGAGTACGGATTTTGGGAATAATCGTGTCATATAGATAAATTGAGATTAGTGTAAGCGTTCGTAAAATGCGCCTGAATTCAGGGCGGGGAAGGTTTCAAAATTGCCCCGATCGGCCATGGTTACATAACATGTTTTGCCATTTTTGCCCCCAAAGGTAATATTTGAAGGCTTTTTTCCCTTCAATTGTACCTCTTTTATGATTTTTTTATCGGGCGTGACGATTACGACGGTACCTTTGTCATAACGAGTGATATAAAGATTTCCTTTAGAATCGCAGCGCATACCGTCCATACCGAAATCATCAAATTTCATGAATAACGACTTGTTGCTGAGTTTTCCGCCTTTAACGATATCATATTGCCAAACATTTCGTTGAACCGACTCATTAACATATAGTTTTTTTCCGTCAGGGCTGACCTCGATACCATTTGCGGTGCCCATGTTGTCTTCTAAAAGAACAATTTCTTTATTCTCTTGAACAATCCATATACGACCTTTGTTTTCGGCCCAATTTGGGTCACTTAAATAGATTGTTCCATTAGGAGCAATCGCAAGATCGTTGGGTTGGCTCATCTTTGGGTTGTGGGCATAAACCTCAGCCTCTTTGCTGCCATTTTTTATTTGATATACATTGTGGCCCACGTAATCGGCAATGAACATGTTTCCCGAAGTGTCAAAACGAATTCCGTTACCAACACTTTTGTCTGGTAGTTTTGTAAAAACAGTGCTTTCACCATTTTCGTATACGATTCCGATGGTGCCTTGGTCTTGGTAGTTCACGGCATAGAGGTTGCCTTTAGCATCGACAGCCGGGCCTTCTATGCCCTTGGTGAAGAGCCCCTCGGGGGTGAAATCAGTACTGACTGTGTTTTGGGCCTTGCAGGCGCTGAGAAAAAAGACAAAACTAAAAATACCGAAAAGTATTTTACTGATTTTAGTTATCGAAAATTTCATTGAAATTATAGGTTTTATCTAAGCGCACTCCCTTTTCGGTTGATTGCAGTGTACAAATTTCGTTATGAGCGTCGTGCTCGAAGAAAAGGTAATAATTCTCTCTTACCGCTTGATTGAGAAAAATTTCTTTTTCCTTAAGGGTTATTAATGGTCTTGTATCATAGCCGATAACATATGGTAGGGGTATATGGCCAACGGTCGGTATTAGGTCGGCAACGAAAACTAGCGTTTTTCCTTTATATCTCAAATGAGGCAACATTTGCTTATCGGTATGCCCGTCAACAAATAGAATGTCAAAATCTAATTCTGAGCCTTTGAGAAATGATTCACCTTCTCTTTGAATGAAATTTAATTGCCCACTTTCTTGCATGGGCAACAAGTTTTCTTTTAGAAAAGAAGCCTTTTCGCGTGCGTTAGGTTGTGTGGCCCATTCCCAATGATCATGATTGGTCCAGAACTTGGCGTTTTTAAACGCGGGTTCATAACCCGTTCTGTCTTTGTTCCATTGAATGCTTCCGCCGCAATGGTCAAAATGAAGATGGGTCATAAAAACATCGGTAATATCATCTCTATGAAACCCGGCTTTTTCTAAAGAATTGTCTAGGGTATGGTTGCCCCATAAATGATAATATCCGAAGAACTTATCAGATTGTTTATCACCTAAGCCCGTATCAATCAAGATGAGCCTATCGCCATCTTCAATTAATAAACTGCGGGCGGCAATATCGATGAGGTTTTTTTCATCTGCCGGATTGGTGTTTTGCCAAATGGTTTTCGGTACAACCCCGAACATGGCTCCGCCATCTAACTTAAAGTTTCCTGTTTCTATGGGGTAGAGGGTCATTAGCGATCTGGTAAGAACCTGCAAATTAAGAAAAGCGCAGTTCAAGTACAACAAATAAAGAAATCATAAATGACACCTAAACTAAAGCTTTTGCCAAAAAACCAACGTTAGACATATAAATATTATATAGGTTTTGATGGTGACCGTCGACGGAATATGGCCCACACCTGGCCAAACTTATTTACTGCAAGTATATGACAGTTTCATTGGGGTTGATGGTATCATTAAAATGAAAAGGTCGTTTTACGCCGTATTCGTCAAGAATTAATACCGGTAAAATTTCCTTACGCTTCGAATTTTCCCTGACCCAGTTTCTGGTAGACATCTCCTTCCCTAGCTTTTCCATACCCTCCGAAAAACTTCCAGAAGTAATCTTGTAGGCCCAGGGAACCATATCGGTCTTATTGGCAAAGAGGGAAGAAACTTCAATATGATCTAACAGGTTCGGGCCTGCGCTATTTTCGACCGGTGACACTAGAACTATTCTATTCGGAATATAAAATGAATTATAAGCTAACTGTGCCGATAAAAGGTTAATCTCACTGTTACCCGTAAGAGCTATGAAGGTGTTTTTTGATAATGCGCTCGCCGCCTCATAGACGCCCTCTTGGAGTGCGTTTCCGTGAATTGCCATAAGCCCTTGTTCGTTGGCTTCTCTAACCAAGTCTTTATTGAAATCTATTAAAGTTACCTCGTTATGTTCCGCTAATTGTTTAGAGATATATAGCGCCAAGGGGTTGGCCCCAAGAATTAGGTAACCTTTTCGGGTATCTTGCTTTACAAGCTCACCGCGTTTTCTAAGCCAATTCGTAGTCCAAGTAAGAAATATAGGAACGGTGAGGGTGGTCGATATGGCCATAAATACCAATATGGAAAAAATCTCTTGCGAAATAATATTCATCTGCAGGCCAATACCAGCAATAATAATTTCTACGGCACCTCTTCCGTTCATTCCGGCACCTATGGTAAGCCCCTCCCGCCATCCGTTTCCACTAGGGAGATAAAAAAGCATCGTACCTAGAATTTTACCAATGACGGCACCTAGAATTATCAATATTAATAATAGAAGGTCGGTTTGAAACACTTCAAGAGTAACATGAAACCCCGCAGTAACAAAGAATATAGGGGCTAAAAAGCCAATGGAAGTATCATGAAAAACCCCAATAACTTCCTTCAGAACAGGCCTAGGAAATACTCCTTCCCTGATAAAAAGCCCCCCCATAAACGCTCCTAAAATCCCATGAAGTCCACTGAGTTCTGCCAATTCAGAAAATCCCAAAATTATAATGACCATAATACTAAAATGCGCGGTACGCCCCGAAATTTTAATCTTGGCCAATAGCGTCCCAATAAATGGGAAAAGGTAAATACCTACTAGGGCACAGAAAGCAAAAAACAAAAGTGCTTTACCGGCTACCCAGCTCAACCCTAGAGCGTCTATGGTGCCGGCCTCAACAAAGCCAATTATTCCGGCAAAAATGATAAGGGCCAAGGTGTCGGATATTAGGGCACCGGCCATTAGAACATAAGCGATGCGCGTGTCCAATAGTTTGAGATCAACTAAAATCCTGCTTTTTGTGGCCAAGGAGGTTACTCCAACGGCAATACCTACAAATAAACCTGCTATTTCAGTACCACCAAAGAATAGTATAGTATAATAACCGAGAACAAACGGAACTACAAAACCACCTATGGCCGCCAACAGACCGGCCCATGAAGCCTTGCCTAAATCTTTAAAGTTGATTTCCATTCCAATATAGGCCATGAGAAAAAGTATGCCTACCTCGGCCAGGATATCGAGGGCCTCTGAAGTATATAAAATTCCTAGAATTGCCGGCCCGAACAGTATTCCTATAAGGAGTTCGCCTAATATTGTGGGGAAACCCAAACGCTTAGCAGCTAAGCCACCAACCCATGCAGCGGACAGTACCAATAGCAAATTTATGATGCTTAGCTCCACCATGGATCAAAGTTTATTGTTGGGTAACAATTATGATGAAAATAGCTAAATAAAATCTATCCTGCAAGCAAGCCGAAACTAATATTTTGCCTCAGAAACAATAATTATGAGTCTTTGTTTGGGCTTAGTATTTTTATAATGTTTTTTTTTAAGAGAAGCATTTTTTCTAGATTAAAACTTATCTTGCCTTTAAATTTTTGTATGGTAGAATTAGCGGGAATTATCATCCTTGGAATCATTGCTCAATGGACGGCATGGAGGTTTAAGCTACCGGCCATTTTACCCCTTATTCTGATAGGGCTCTTGGTGGGGCCCATATCTACATTGTTCACCGAAGACGGCACAAAACTGATTAGACCCATTTGGAATGAAAAAGAAGGTCTTTTTCTAGGGGAGAGCCTTTATCATTTTGTATCCTTGGCAATCGGGGTCATTTTATTTGAGGGTGGCCTTACCCTAAAACGTTCGGAGGTAACCCGAGTGGGGCCCGTTATAACCAAACTGATAACCATTGGTAGCGCTATCACCTTTTTTGCTGCCGGTACCGCAGCACATTTTATCTTTGAGCTAAGCTGGCAAATTTCATTTTTATTCTCTGCACTTATTATTGTTACAGGTCCAACGGTGATAACTCCTATTCTTAGAAATATACCATTAAAAAAAGATCTTTCTACAGTTCTTAAATGGGAGGGCATACTTATAGACCCCATTGGCGCACTGGTGGCTGTTTTGGTCTTTGAATTCATAAGTATTGGAGAAGGTCAAGGATATACCCAGACCGGACTATTGGAATTTGTAAAAGTATTGCTATTGGGCTTTACTTTTGGTTACACTTTTGCCCACGCCTTGACATTGGCCATTAAAAGGAATTATATACCCCATTACTTGCTGAATGTAGTTTCGTTATCGGTGGTGCTCTTAGTTTTTGTAATCTCTGAACTGTTTGCGCATGAATCTGGTCTATTGGCCGTGGTGGTCATGGGTATGGTCATGGGAAATACCCAGTTGCCCAACATTAAAGAATTACTTTATTTTAAAGAGTCGCTTAGCATTCTTTTAATTTCTATGCTATTCATACTTCTTTCAGCGAGTATGAATTTGCCTGAGCTTGAATTATTGTACAGTCCGAAAACGATAATCTTATTTGCCATAGTGGTCTTTGTTATTAGACCTATTGGGGTGCTATTGAGTACCATTGGGTCTAATCTTAATTTTAGGGAAAAGCTTTTTATTAGCTGGGTAGGGCCTAGAGGTATCGTAGCCGCAGGTATTGCGTCTCTCTTTGGTTCTAAATTAATTTTGAGGGGCGAACCGGGTGCAGAGTATATTACGCCCTTGGTTTTTATGATTGTGTTGGGCACGGTTCTACTCAACGCGTCTACTGCCCGATTTATGGCTAAGCTATTGGGCGTTTTCTTGGAAAAATCGGAGGGAATTTTGATTATTGGTGCGTCTAAGGTTTCAAGACTAATTGGTGCTTACCTACACAAGAACAATCGACATGTAGTACTTATAGATAATAATCAAACCAATATTGAGAAGGCCAAAAAACAAGGAATAGAGGCCATTACAGCCAATATCTATTCAGACAACCTTAACGACTATATAGAACTAAACGACGTGGGCTACCTTATGGCATTGACAGGAAACACGGACATTAACAAATATGCGGTAAATAAGTTTGGAAGCCAATTCGGAGAGAACGGTTCATTTAGATTAATCGACTCCGATGAAATGAACGACCCGGAAAACAATCCGAAAGAAGGCCTGTTCTCGCATACAGATGATTTTATCAAACTCACAGAGACCGCACGTAAGTTTCCTGCCGTTCATGAGATTGAACTAAAGGATAAGGAACATTATGAGGGCCTTATAGAAATTACCAAAGCGGACGAGAACATAGTTCCTATATTTCTTAAAACCCCAGATGGCGACCTTAAAATCATCTCATCGTTTAGTACTGATTTTAATGACATCAACGAAGGATGCCGATTGGTATATTTAGGAAAAATTCTTGAAGCCGATGAGGCTGACAATCAACAAGAAAAGGAAAACAGCTAACCGGAAAAAGGCATTGTTTTTATTATGGTAACCGATATTTCTTCAGCTTCAACCTCACGGCTATTATCGTTTTCTAAACGATAAAATGGCATAGCGGCTTCTCTTTTTATTTTATTTTCTAATAATTGAGTATCTATCTCTCCACTTTCTTGGCGCCAGATAAAAATAGAGTGTTGTTTGGTGGTACTTAATACGTGTTTTGCAATAAACTTAGCAATATAGGTTGTCATAGATTTTGGTAACTAAATTCAACTTATCTAAAACAGCAAGAACCCTAAAAAATTGTTTCAAATTGTGCAGTTGAACGAAAAATTGTAAGAATAATCTGTAACTTTTTAAAAGTAGACTGATACTTAAAAAGTTAGGTTTTGAAGAACCTAAATTTTAACATAAACAACGGAGGGTCTTTAAAAAAGAACTGATTTTTTGGAGGCATAGTATGTCGAAATCAAAATTAATCGTTCAATTTTAATACCGCCATAAATGCCTGCTGTGGAATTTCTACATTACCTACTTGACGCATACGCTTTTTACCCTTTTTTTGCTTCTCTAGTAACTTCCTTTTTCTTGAGATGTCACCACCGTAACACTTCGCCGTAACGTCTTTTCGTAAAGCTTTGATGGTTTCCCTTGAAATAATCTTAGCTCCTATCGCAGCTTGAATAGGTATATCAAATTGTTGGCGAGGTATAAGTTCCTTAAGCTTTTCACACATTTTTTTACCGATATGCTGGGCATTATCGGCATGTATTAAAGCCGACAGGGCATCTACGGGTTGCGCGTTCAAAAGAATATCTACACGCACCAATTTAGAGACCCGCATACCGATAGGGGCATAATCGAAAGAAGCATACCCTTTTGAAACTGTTTTCAAACGATCATAAAAATCGAATACGATTTCCGCTAAGGGCATATCAAAAGTAAGCTCGACCCTTTCAGTGGTCAAATAGGTTTGATTGGTGATAATACCACGCTTCTCTATGCACAGAGACATGACATTACCTACAAAATCGGACTTGGTGATTATGGTTGCTTTAATATAGGGTTCTTCTACACGATCGATACCTGACGGGTCGGGCAAATCGGAAGGGTTGTTTACAATAATGGCCTCCTCGGGGTTCTTTCTGGTGTAAGCATGGTAACTTACGTTGGGCACGGTAGTGATTACCGTCATATTGAACTCTCGCTCGAGACGTTCTTGAATGATTTCCATGTGAAGCATTCCCAAGAAACCACATCTAAAACCAAAACCTAATGCAGCACTACTTTCCGGTGAAAACACTAAAGAGGCATCATTGAGCTGTAGTTTTTCCATTGAAGACCTCAATTCTTCGAAATCCTCCGTATCCACAGGATAAATTCCGGCGAAAACCATGGGTTTTACATCTTCGAATCCGCCGATAGCATTTTTAGTTGGGTTTGCCGAATCGGTAATGGTATCACCCACTTTTACCTCTCTAGCATCCTTTATACCCGTAATCAGGTAACCAACATCGCCCGCTTTTATAGTTTGTTTGGGGTGTTGCACCAATTTTAAGGTACCTACCTCATCGGCAAAGTAGCTTTTGTCAGTTGCAACGAATTTTATTTTTTGATTTTTTTTGATTTCACCATTGATGACCCTAAAATACGTTTCAACCCCTCTGAACGGATTGTAGACCGAATCGAAGACCAATGCTTGCAACGCCTCGTCAGGGTTGCCTACAGGTGCAGGAATACGCTCAATTATGGCTGTAAGTATATCTTCTATGCCAATACCCGTTTTTGCACTTGCAGGAATTACCTCTTCGGCCTTACAGCCTAAAAGGTCAACGATGTCGTCGGTAACTTCTTCTGGGTTGGCACTTGGTAAATCGACCTTATTCAACACCGGAATAATTTCAAGGTCGTTTTCTAAGGCCAGATACAGGTTTGATATGGTCTGGGCCTGAATACTCTGTGCTGCATCTACAACAAGAAGAGCACCCTCGCAAGCAGCAATCGAGCGCGAAACTTCATATGAAAAATCAACGTGGCCGGGAGTGTCGATAAGGTTCAAAACGTAATTTTCGCCTTTGTAGACATAATCCATCTGAATCGCATGACTTTTAATGGTTATTCCACGTTCGCGCTCCAAGTCCATGCTGTCCAACAATTGCTCCTTTTTTTCACGATCGGTTACAGAACCGGTAAAATCTAATAGGCGATCGGCCAGAGTACTTTTACCATGGTCAATGTGGGCAATGATGCAGAAATTTCTAATATTCTTCATAGTCGAATGAACGGCGTTTAAGGGCGCAAAGATACGTTATTTTGCTGCGATTTTGGTAAATATCAAAACCTTGCCGCTTGTTTGATGAAAAACTCAAGCGATTAGTGAATTGCATTGTTCAAAATTATAGCGGAACCAAACGAACACTCTCATGATGAAAAACCGAAATTAATATAAGATTGTGGCGCTTCTTTTTGTAATCTTATGACAATGATGTTGTAAGACTTTACTTTATTGTTTAGTTTTGAATAGACCCTATATTCTATTACCCTACGTGAGAAATATTGTTTGCCCTATTTTGCTATGTCTCATTTTTGCCGTACCTAGTTTTTCCCAAAGTTTTTCGGTTTCCGGAAATGTTCAAGACGAAGAGCTGTTACCCATCGCTTATGCGAATATATTATTGATGGCCGCTAAAGATTCTGCCCTTATCGACGGCACATCTACTGATGAAAACGGAGCATTTATACTAGAAAATGTTCAACAAGGTTCCTATTTGCTGAAAGCTAGCTACTTAGAGAATGAATCAGCTTTGACATTAGTTGAAGTAAACGCAGATTTAAGTTTGGGGGTGTTACAATTATCTACCGCGTCTCAATTAGAAGAAGTAATTGTGACCCATAAAAAACCGAGTCTTGAACGAAAGGTAGACCGATTGGTATTTAGTGTTGAAAACACAGCCCTGACCGATAGTGAAATATGGGATGTACTCAAACGAACTCCCAGCGTTATGATCATAAACGACCAACTATCAGTAAAGGGTAGCAGCGATGTAGGCATATTGATAAACGGTCGAAAAGTGCATTTACCCAAGGGCGATATTATTAACCTTTTATCTGGTGCATCGGCGAGTTCGGTCGAGACGATAGAGGTGATTACCTCCCCACCTGCCAAATATAGTGCTGAGGAAGATATTCTCATTAATATCAAAATGAAAAAAAACTTGGTCGCTGGTTACAATGGAGCAATTTACAACCGCTATGTTCAGGGTATTTTACCAAAACATAACATCGGTACCGACCATTACTTTAAAGGGGAAAAAATAGGTTTATCGGTCAATTATAATTTTGGCCATTCTCGAAAGGTTACAAAATATACTGATATCACCAACTTTATAGATGGCGGCGATATTACTTCTAAATGGGTGGCCGAGCAAGAAGTGGTAACAAAAAGAAAACGACATAATTTATCGGCATTCTTTGATTACGACCTCAGTGATAAAAGCCGTTTAAGCCTGACCGCTATTACCTTGTGGCAGCCTCAAATTCACACTTCTTTCGATACCCAAACGAGTTTGAACGGTGATACACTGTTTTCACGTTTCAGTAGTGCCAATCTCTCGAAACGAAGAGAAATCAACACTTCGTATTATGTAGATTATGGACATGAGCTAAATGATAAAGGGGCGGAAATTGCTGTAAATGGACATTACACGTTTTACGACCAAAGTAGAGGGCAACTTTTAGATACCGATTTCTATGGTTTAGAGGGTAATTATATAGGGAAAAACGATTTTACGGTTAATACGGAACAATACATTAATTTATATAGTTTAAGAGTCGACTTTTCGACCCCTTTGGGGAAATCGACCAAATTTGAATCGGGACTTCGGTATGCAGATATTGCCTCCAAAAGTATTGTTGTACAGCAGGGCTTTGACCAAGAGACCCCGGGTGTTTCACCAACGGAGGCCGGCACGTTCAAATATGATGAATCAATTTTGGCCGGCTATGCCTCTTTTAATACCAAGTTAGACAAGTGGCGTATCAAAGGAGGGCTTAGGGGCGAATATACTGACACTCAAGGAGAATGGAGCCAAGGGAACGAAAATAGGAACAATGGTTATTTCAAGTTGTTCCCTTCTTTTTCGGTTATGTACATACCGAACAAAAATCATGATTTCATCTTTTACTATAATAGAAGAATAACAAGGCCTCGTTATTCCTCAATTAACCCATTTCAGATATTTCAAAGTAATTTTTCAACCGTAGAAGGCAACCCCGAGCTAATGCCTTCGACAAATAGTTATTTGGCGGCCGGTTACACCTTGAAAAACACCTATACCCTCGAGTTTTTTTACAAAAATAGAAAGAATGGTTTAGGACAATTGATTTTTCAGAATAACGACTTGAATTGGTTACGGTTCATCAACTCGAACATAGATAAGAACACGAGCTACGGTTTTGATGTAATTTTCAATAAAGAGATTTCCAGTTTTTGGGACAGTTATGTTCTTGGAAGCTTTTTTGATGAGAAAATTGCCTTTACGAACATAAACAACGGTCAAATGGTCGAGAACCAACTCTTTAACTGGTTTGTTAGGTCGAACAACAATTTCACCTTTTTAGATGACCGCTCATTGACCGCCAATCTAAGCTTTTATTATACTTCGCCTCTTCTTTCTAAAAACTCTAGGTATGAAAGTTATAGTGCTATCGATATTCTTTTTCGAAAATCGCTTTGGAACAATAAGGCGAGTATTTCAATAGGCGTAGATGATATATTCAATCAGGGCAATATATTTAGCACACGAATTTACCAAGACCAGAACAGTACCTCGCTTAGTCGTTTAGAAAATAGATTGTTCACGGCAAGTTTCCGTTATAAGTTCGGTAATTCTAAAATCAAGAGTAATAAGAAATCAAAGAGGGTTGAGGAGCGCAACCGACTGTAAAATTGCACACTTCAGCTACCGACTAGTGGTCATCCGAAGAAATTCATTAATTTTGCCATCCTTTTAAAAGAAAAAAGTTATGCCCCAAATCGGAGACATACAATTGCCTGATTTTCCGTTGCTTCTCGCACCTATGGAAGATGTTAGCGACCCCCCTTTTCGTGCGCTTTGCAAAGAGCAAGGTGCCGATGTGGTGTATACAGAATTTATTTCTTCAGAAGGTTTGATTCGAGATGCTGCCAAAAGCGTAATGAAGCTCGATATTTATGAAAAAGAACGGCCGGTCGGCATTCAGATTTTTGGGGCAAACTTAGATTCGATGCTGCAATCGGTAGATATCGTTGAAAAATCAAACCCCGATATTATTGACATTAATTTTGGCTGCCCGGTAAAAAAAGTGGTCAGTAAAGGTGCCGGTGCGGGCATACTTAAAGATATAGATCTAATGGTTTCGTTGACCAAGGCCATGGTCGAGCGCACCAAGTTGCCTATAACCGTAAAAACCCGTTTGGGTTGGGATGAGAGCTCTATTAAAATTGTTGAAGTTGCCGAGCGTCTTCAAGATGTGGGCTGTAAGGCAATAGCGATCCATGGGCGAACGCGGGCACAGATGTATAAAGGTAATGCCGATTGGCGACCTATTGCACAGGTTAAAAATAACCCACGAATGCATATTCCGGTTTTTGGTAATGGCGATGTTGATACTCCAGAGGCGGCAATGAAAATGCGTGATGAATTTGGATTGGACGGCGCTATGATCGGTCGGGCAAGTATTGGCTACCCGTGGTTCTTTAATGAGGTGAAGCACTATTTCAAGACCGGTGAGCATATGTCTCCCCCAAATATGGTAGAACGTGTAGAGGCCGCTAGAAGGCACTTGCAAATGGCTATTGACTGGAAGGGTGAAAAGCTAGGGGTTTTTGAAACCAGAAGACACTATACCAATTATTTTAAGGGAATACCGAATTTCAAGGAATACCGAATGAAAATGGTCACCAGCGACGATGCGGCCGATGTGTTTTCAGCTTTTGATGAGGTATTGCAGAAATTCGGTGACTATGAGTTTTCCGTTTAGACGTTTATTGGGCAATCAATTTTTTATTGATGCGGCTACTTGCAATTTTTGATGCGACCACCCCCAACACCATTATAGTGCCCAGAACCACGAGTACATTTAAAAATTGATATTCTACCGGATAGGCTAAAGTAGGAGTGATTTTTAGCCATTCAAACGCCAATTGAGACCATATCAACAGCGAGCCTAGGGCGACACCTATAAAACCACCGATACCGGTTACCAAAAGCCCTTGAACGAAAAAGATAGCTCGAAGCTTCTTCAAAGTAGTTCCTAGATTATAGAGGGTTCTTAGGTTCTGTTGCTTATCTAGCACCATCATAATTATCGCTCCGACTACGTTGAACAGGGCTATAACCAATACCAAGGTAAAAATAAGGTAGGTCGCCAAATTTTCAGTGTTCAACATACGGTGAAGGGTACTGTTCAGTTCTTGTCGGTCGCGCAGTATCACGGTACTCCCAAGAACAGCGGCGATTTTCTCTTTAATAGGGGAAACCTCTTCGGAGTTTTCAAGTTTGAACCCCAATCCGGAAATTTGCCTTTTTTCTTTTTCCAAAAGGTTTTGCACCGATGCCAAATCGGCAAATACATATTTTTTGTCAAGATTTTCTTCAACACCGAACACTCCACTTATAAAATAGGGCTGGGTCTTTAAGTCTTTTAGAGAAAGTGAACCCTTACCCGGTTTAAGGGCAAGAACGGTCAGGGCGCTTTGATTGACCGATAACCCGAGTAAGTTAGCTACCCCAATACCAACTACTGCCTGTTCTGAATTAATTCGCCAGTTGCCATATAAAACCGTACTATCTATACCCGTAACCTGATTGTAGTTCGAATCGATACCCTTAATGATTGCAATATGACTTTTGCCTTGATGTTTGAGATAGACTTTTTCTTCTAGTTCTTTGGTAAAGGAAGCGACCCCATTTAATTCTTTTAGCTTTTCTTCTTGTTCGGCACTGAACTCAAAAAATTTGCCAGTGGCGGGTAGTGCTTTTAGATCGGGATCGAACGTATTGCTAAATTGAAGACTAAAACTTTTAAGGCCGGCAAAGCCTGAAAGAACGATAAACAAGGCTGCCGATCCGATTACGATGACTAAAAAGGTAATCAGGTTAATAATATTTATCGCATTTTGGCTGCTTTTGGAGCGAACGTAGCGTTTGGCGATATAAAGCGGAAAGTTCAACCTTACAGTTTTTTTCTTTTATCTAGAAGATCT
Organism: Flavobacteriaceae bacterium MAR_2009_75; assembly: GCA_002813285.1. Lineage (NCBI taxonomy): Bacteria > Pseudomonadati > Bacteroidota > Flavobacteriia > Flavobacteriales > Flavobacteriaceae > Flavobacteriaceae bacterium MAR_2009_75. The sequence goes on along the minus strand of PHTZ01000001.1, from coordinate 2,253,612 downwards.
CGGTTTTCAATAGGGTTTTCATCGCCTTTCAAAGACTTTTCTATGTTTTCTATGTAATCAAGCGAATCGTCTAGAAAGAATAGCAGTTCAGGAACCCTGCGCAACTGGTTTCTGGTACGCTGGGCCAATTCGTGCTTGATCAAGGGTTGATTTGATTTGATGCCTTCCATGAGCTCCGCAGCTTTATTATTCGGAAAAATGCTCAAATAAACTTTTGCAATCGAGAGGTCGGTGGTCACATTAACTTTGGTTACGGAAATTAATGTCCCCTGCAAGCCTCCCTCTATAGCAGCACGCTGAAGTATATCAACGATATCTTCTTGGATCACGCCTGCAATTTTTTTCTGTCGTTGTGTTTCCATAGGGCAAAAATACGCAGAATTAAATGTAAATTAGGAAGATAAAGCCGTTTGGGCGTCAAAAACTCGTGTCATTTGAACAAAATAGAACATGTCGGTATTGCGGTGAAAGACCTGAAAGCTTCCAATTTGCTTTTTGAGAAGCTATTGGGTCGGTCGCACTATAAAATGGAAGAAGTGCTTTCTGAAGGAGTGAAAACCTCATTTTTTAAAACCGGTGAAAGCAAAATTGAACTCTTGCAGGCTACAAGTGAAGATAGCCCTATAGCTCGCTTTTTAGAACGGAAGGGGGAGGGCGTTCATCATATTGCCTTCGCGGTAGATGATATTCGAATGGAAATCAATAGGTTAAAAAAAGAGGGATTTACCATACTGAATGAAGAGCCCAAACGGGGAGCTGACAATAAACTGGTAACTTTCGTGCACCCAAAAAGTAGCAACGGAGTCTTGGTGGAGCTATGCCAAGAGGCACCAAAATAGCCTGTGGCGTTTATTTTAGCACAAATGAAGAACATTATTTTGTGTAGTTGTACGTAATGGTTAAATTTGCCCTCATTTTCGGCCATATCTCTATTTTCAACTAGAGTTTTTGGCAATTTTTTTGAAATACCGGTCCTATAGCTCAGTTGGTTAGAGCACCTGACTCATAATCAGGTGGTCCCTGGTTCGAGCCCAGGTGGGACCACATATGAAATCCGTAATCATCTAAACTTTAGATAATTGCGGATTTTTTGGTTTAAGAGTATGATAGAACAGGTGGTTTTTTAAAAGTTTTATAGAAACTTTCCCGCCGAAGCAATATTAAAATATGGTCCCATATCTCCCCACTCTCCTAGAAATTAAAGCCAACACTGAATATTAATCGGTTGCCATCTTCCCCATGATAAAAACCAAGATTTCCGGTAAATGCGCTAAAACCCGATACCCATACAGAACCTCCGTAGTCATTATGCCATTTCGATGAATTATCATTTTCCGCCCAAACGCGACCATAATCAAAACCTGCACTTACCCCTAACTGAAGTGGAATAAAATTGGTTCTGAACCTAGTTATACCGATCCTTAAATCTGTACTTTGGTAAAAAGCGCTCTTCCCATTAAATCGCTCGTTTCTATAGGCCCGTAAACTTTGGTTTCCGCCTAAAAGGGCACCGTGGTAGAATTCATAATTATCGCCCAAGACCACCTCTCCTGCAACTTTTGTGGCGATTACGGCTATGCCGCTCGGGTGTAACGGATATACCAATGACAGCGTAGGTTTCACATACCCGAAACGATTGCCGTAGCCATCAATATTCGACTTATAGCCCGCAATCACATCGGCTTCCATCGCCCGATTTGGAAAAGCTGGGTCGTTTTGGTTCTTATAGTTATAGCCTGCTTCGGCCGTAGCATATAATTGTTGCTCATAAACATCATCATCGGCAGCAAATGACTGCCCCACAAAACGGTTGCTGTCATTAGACACATCAAAAGACTCTATAGTTGTTCTTAAATGGTAGCTGCTGCCTCTATTTTTATGTACTAAATAAGGGGAGAATTTCCATTGCCTGATACGAACTCGGTTGTAATCACGGTCTAGATCATTATCATACTGTGAATCATTGCCCTCACCAAAATAATTCATTGTAAAATTGGGGCTGGCATATCTTAAATCGAGACCTAAGTTCCAATTATAAAATATATGGCCGAATTCAGCATTATAATCAATCGCGAATCCGTTAGTGGCGAAAAAGTATTCGGCACCGATGGTATGCTGTGTTTCAAAGGGATTATTAACCAACCCGTAAGTGGTAAAGCGATTTTTGAGTCCGAACCTGAACCCGGTATCACCATCATACCCTAGGCTTGGGAACACAATATTCTCATGATATTTTCTCTTTTGATAATCGTGATTGTTAACATCATATGAATCTGTAAGCCATTTTTTTGATTTCGGATTCACAATAGTGTTTTTCTTGCTCTTATAATCGTAGAGCTTCACCTTTTTGGTGGTCTTAAAATCGTAGGTGTCGTTTTTCTTACCCCCCATAATTTTAATATCTATAGGGTTATTACCTTCTCCGGTGACGGTAAACGAATCTTTACCGTCAAGCCCATACACCCAAATCTCTTTGGTTTGTTTGGCATCGTATGAGTTATTGAACACCATAGCATCTTTTGAAATGCTAATGCTGGTCACGCCGTTCGGTTTTCTGGTAATCAAAAAATCATCATCATCTTCCGTTCCGATAACAACCTCAAATTTTTTAAGGTAGTCATAGTACGATTTTGCTATTTTTTCTAATCCATCACGTCTTAACTGCAAGTTCTTTTTTATGGTTTCTATGCTGCTATCTTGCGCTTCTTTCGGGAGGGATTCAAATGCTGCGTTGATTTCTTCATCCGTCAGGTTCTCTTGAATAAAATCTACCTGCGCCTTCCAATCTTCCCAATTTGCAGTTTTTATAAACGTTTTGTCTAGGGGATAACCGGAATAGTTGAACCATTTGGCATTCTTGACATCGGCATCAAAGCTTTCCATTTTTCGTAGTATTGGAAAAGAAAGCTTCAACATGGCGATTATAGGTCCGTCGTATTTAGGAAAAGCCTGATCCCAATCACGTGGTATGGCCTCATATCTTTTCCGGCCATCTTCGGTTTCGAACTGTGCCCAACGCCATTGGTCTTGATGGCGGTCCCAATTGCCGACCAGCATATCGAATAGCCGGGCCCGTATAAAACTTGCTTCATCTACATAAGATTCTTTCGACTCCCTCAGCTCTAAGCGTAGATCCTTCGTACTTAAAATATCATCGGGGTTTCCGAAGGTTTCAAAACTTTTATTTTCATCTCCCACATGTTCTTCCAACATAAAAAGTGCATCGCCATAGTCTTCGTTATAAATGCCCAACCCCTTTTGTTTGGGTACATAATATATATTCGGGTTTGCGTGTAGCACACCGAGCGATTCAGAAAGCTCGTTCATTGAAAATTGGGCATAAGGGTGCGCCGTGGTATAAAAATCGAGCAAGTATCGCTCTGCGACCGTATTTTTGAGATAGTCTTCGACATAATGGTTGTCGATGGCATTGGTCTGCAGAAATCGAACGGCGCTTTTGCGTAACGCACGCAATGTATATTCGTGCTCATTATCATCGATTAATCGAACTGACCGTGATTGCGTTCCGCCGCCTTCGGAAATAGGCCTTACATTATCGGGCAGTTCGTCTATTTGTAAAACCGGAGCTTCAATTTCTTTACTGTAAAGATTTCTGTAGTGATTTCCCCAGATCCATTTGTAAAAACCACTCTTATCGGTTTCTTCTTTCGTATATATGGATGCCTTAGCAGTAGAGCCTTCTGTTTTTTTTGGATACGAAATATCATCTATAGAGAGTCGCTCACGTTGAATTTTCTGGGTGAAAACCGATTTGGAAGTATCGTCACCTATTTCAAAAAAGTCAACCTCTGAACTGCCATCTTTAAAAACGGTCAATTTTGCATACCCCTGCTTATCACTTTCGAAATGTTCTTCTTTTGGCGCTCTTGCTTTTTCGGTTTTGCCAACCGCCCCACTTATAATCTGCGGAATGCCATCATCTTCTAAATACTGTAGATTACGGTCTTTTCCCGACACGAATATGACATCTTCGAACTGACTGGCAATAGTCTCTAGGCGCCCACGTAAAGCTCGATTTTGTTCATTTTGATATGATTCGGGTCTAAAACCGCCCATTTTATCTATAACGGAAATCGTACTGTTACTCATTACTGGTTGATAGACGGCAACGATAACCGTTTTGCCCTGACTATCTTTTAAGTCATCTTTAAACTCAGCCCAAAACTGATCTCTGGTCTTAAGTTCACACTTCTCGTTAATGTACGGGTGGTCGTCCCAATCTTCTAAAAACCATTGCGAATCTACCATTACGAGCACCACATCGTCATTTATCGTCTCCCGCTCTAGGGGGCACCCGTCATTGGGCCAAAATTTAGCAGTACTGTTATCTTGTAAAAATGATTCTAGGTCATCAATACTTTGGGGGGCGTCGGTCAACCATTCATTTTTACCGGGTGTTAGAATTACGTTCCCGTTAAAATGGTCCCAGGTTTTCATCAAGGGCCTCAAATACTCTTTTTCTTTGTCTTGCTTTTTGTTCTTTGACGGAAATCCCTCTTCATTTATAACATTGCCCAACAAGAGTAAAGTTGCGTCGGTATCATTTTTTGAATCGGTATTGATTTGCTCTAAAATTTTTTGAGCTTCTTCAAACGGTACGTTACCCACGTTTGAAGTGATATAAAATGAGTGGGAAGCTTCCTTTTCAGAAGGGGAGTTTGGCGCCTGTGATTTTTGTGCAAGTACACCAGTGTAGCAAATAAGAAAGATATAAATAAAAAATTGTGAACGCATGTAGTATTATTTGTTTAGCACTTGTAAGAGTCTGAATTATAAAAAGATATGATTTATAATAGCCGGTTCAACCTTACGATAGAAATAGGATTTTTAACAAACCAAAAAATCCGAATCGATAAGAATCCGGATTTAAGATTTGATAATATTTTATCTAAAAGGAGATTTATTGCTGCGCTGAATTAACTGAAGACCATTCTAAAATTTCATTTTGAATCTCTTCTGGACTACGCTTTTTGTTTTCTGCCAGTCGGGCTATAACGGTATGAAAACTTCCTTCTTCATAATCGGTATCTACATCTTTTAAATCGGGATAATTTGCAAGATATTCATCCCGCACCGCTAACCATTGTTTTTCTAGTCTTGAATCAAAATCGGTAGACCGAGCTCCTCCATTGTCAACGGGGCTAGGTTTATCCTCATTACTATTTTCGTTAGGTTCTCTATCGTTATGCTCAGAATTCATGCCTCGGTTCTGCTGAACATCATTTTCCAAGCCTTCATGCTTTCTCTCGTTATCTCGATGTTTGTTTTCTGTAATCATAAGACACTATTTTGATAAAATTATTGAAAGATAAAGGTAGAAATCAACCGACCATCAAGATGACGCAATACATAATTTAAATGACCTTAAAAATTCGAAGGTACCTTAAGACAATGGGTTTTGAAATTTTATGGGGCTGGGTCGAGCAAGCTAATCATAAGGCCATAGAAAAAGATACCCTAGGGCGGCCAGAATAAAAATGATGATACCAAAGCAGCCGACAAAAAAACAGCTTTTAAAAACGTCTTTGGTTCTAACGACTTCTTCTTTCATCTTGGTAAGTTGAGTGCGAATTTAACTATTATCGAACTCTTTGAGATCAATTAGGAATTTCTATTTTTTTGAACAATTTTGGCCAAAGCAGTAACGACCTATAGAATCAAACTGGCCACATTTAGAAAATGCTTCTCCAAGCCCTCAAAATCTTGGTTTTTGATGAGGTTTTTATCGAAGAGCGAGCTGCCCATACCCACACCTATGGCACCAGCCTTAAAAAAGGCACTGATATTATCGGCAGAAACCCCGCCCGTAGGCAGAAGTTTGATATCGTTCAAAGGGGCCAAGACGTCTTTGACATATTTCGGACCTAATTGCGTGGCTGGAAAAACTTTAATAGCCGAGGCACCCAACTTCCAGGCCGTATAAATTTCAGTTGGGGTATACGCCCCGGGAAATATCGGAATATTACTTTTCACGCATCGTTTGATAACTTCACTATCAATAATGGGCGTAACGATGAATTGGGCGCCAGCAGAAAGTGCTATTTCAAGATCATCTTGAGTACATACGGTACCTGCGCCTACATTAAGGTCAGTATATCTTTCGCGTAAAATCGAAATGGTTTTGACAACATTAGGAGAATTCATGGTGATTTCCAAGGTGTAAAAACCACTCTTTAGGTAAATGGGTACAAGCTGTAAAACTTCTTCGGTAGACAGGCCGCGTAATATGCCTACGATGGGGTTCTGATTGAAGCGGGGCCAAGAAAAGGAGCTATGAGACATACGTTTTCAGTACTTTTAGTTGCCCGGTGTAAAGGGCATTTTCCATATCGTTGCTATTAAAGCATATCAGGTCGTCTTGCGATAAAAAATAGGTTAGAGCGAGTCTATAAAGCTTACTATAGATTCCCGTAGCACCAAGAAATACTTTTTCATTTTTATCTACGAGCCCCGATAGTTCACTGCCGATCAACAAACCTGATAGAAAAAAAGAATTCTCTATAGATGAAACACCATTCAGCAGGCTATTCGCCCTTATAGCGAATAGGTGTTCCATTAGTCCGTTTGACAAGCCCTTTTTAACGCCATTCAAAAAAACATTTTCATAAGAATCGTCCCAAACTGCATATGTAGTAGTAGCGGCCAGAATACTATGTTGGCTGATAACTTCAAAAAGTTCGCCTGTCATAAAAGTTTTGAAATTCTCAAAGCGTCCATTTTTGAAATTGATGTGTTTACTATGGGTTCCCGGTAGAATTAGAATGCCAGTATCGGTCATCGGAAGGTGATTGGCGATACCGATGGCCTGAACTTCTTCGCCACGCATAACGTCGTTATCCGTTTTCACCCCCGAGACTAGAATTAGATCAGGGGCATCGGGAAACTCAATCATCTCTTTTAAAAGATCGAACCCTGTAAAGGCAAAGGGCATATTGCCATAGGGCAATTCTTTCATGCCGATTGATGAAGACATCATGCCCGAGGCCACAATTACGGTCTCGTTGGCATCGGCGAGTTTTAATTTCTTGACCTGCTCCATTAAATAAGAAAGAAAAAACTCTTTACGTTCGAAACTTTCTTGCTCGTTGAACTTTTGAAACCTCTTTTTTATGCCCTCTTCGCTCTTAAATTCCGATAGCACCTCGAAAGTAGAAGTATCTACAGCACGAAGTCTAAAATTGGAAGTGCCCCAATCGCAACTAATAAAGTAAGAGGGTAAGTTCATAATTGTTGACGAGCCAATAAATATAAGAAATTAGCCCTAACGCCATCGTTCTTTTCTAAATATGCACTTCGCAGCCTTGTAATTATATCTTACTTTTAAGCTGTTCCATGAATTAATTATTCTATATGATACGATCTATTGCTTTGATAAGTTTGATCATCTTGATGATCAATTGTAAAGAAACCAAAAAGGACGAAAAGAAAATAATTACCGAAAAAGTCGAAGATCAGGCTTCCGCTGAATGGCAATCTGTAATTACCGAAGACGGTACAGAACCCATTGCTAGACATGAAGCTGCCTTTGTTAGGGTGGGCACTGCCCTTTATTTGTTGGGCGGAAGGGATATTCGCCCCGTGAGTATCTATAACACTGAAACCAAAAGTTGGTCAGAGGGGCAAAAGCCGCCTATAGAACTTCATCATTATCAGCCTGTGGTGTTCGAAGATAAAATATATGTAATTGCGGCCTTAACGGGAAAGTGGCCTTCTGAGACCCCAACGGAATATATTTATGTGTACGACCCTGAGACTGACAAATGGTCGAAAGGCGATATTATACCTGCTGATAGAAGACGGGGCTCTACCGGAAATGTTTTGCACAACGGCAAAATCTATATTGCCTGTGGAATTAAAAACGGCCATATTGGAGACCATAAAAATTGGATGGATAGCTATGACCCCAAAACGGGAGAGTGGAAAGTTTTGAGCGATGCCCCCCGAGCACGTGACCATTTTCAAGCGGTACTGGCCGATGGAAAAATTTATGCCCCGGCCGGTAGAAGAACGGGCAGTGAACCTGATAACCCTTTCGGGGGAACGGTCGCAGAAGTAGATGTTTATGACATTGAGAGCGATACTTGGCAGACATTGACCGACCCTATTCCTACGGAGCGTGCCGGTAACGCGGCTATACTTTTTGAGAACGAAGTGTGGGTTGTTGGGGGCGAATCTTCAAAGCAAGAAAAAGCCCATGCCGATGTCGAGGCACTTGATTTGACGAACAATTCATGGAGAACCCTTCCCAGCCTAAAAGAAGGAAGACATGGCACCGGACTTATCTCTTTCGAAAATGATATTTTTATTGCGTCAGGCTGTGGAAACAGAGGCGGTTCACCAGAGTTGACTTCAATGGAAAAGTACGCGTCAGAACCCTAAAATTCCTTGCTTCGATTTGGCACTAATTTGTGAAAACATATATAAAAAGAAATTACATTTGATACTACTGTTCGAGTTTAGCATATTTATGAAATGGATTTAAGAGACGGTGTTAAAACCGCTGAAAACAAGGTTTCTTCAGAGACCAAAAAACTAAGCGCCTTCGTTCGGGACAAGAGCAAATCGCTCATGGACCGACTTGAATCGTACGAAGACATTATCAACCTTGAGGTCGGTGATACGGGCCTACACCGAGCCAAATCTTTAGAGCGCGAGTTTGATATTCGCCAGCTCTATATCAAATATGAAGGTGATAACCCTACCGGTACCCAAAAAGACCGCATAGCCTTTGCCCAAATGTACGATGCCCTTCGACGCGATTTTAGTACGGTATCGCTCGCCACCTGTGGAAATTACGGTGTGGCCGTGGCCCTTGCCGCGCATTTGGCAGGCCTAGAGTGCCATATTTATATTCCGGAATCGTACCATACCGAACGAATTGCCGAAATGGAGCTGCTGGGTTCTAAAATTATTCGTATACCTGGTAATTATGAAGATGTGGTCAAGGCCAGCAGCGAATTGGCAGTGGCCAATGGGTGGTATGACGCCAACCCTGGCGGATCGAACACCCCTTTGCAGATCAGTGCTTACTCCCAAATTGCCACCGAGATTTTTGAAGACCTGGGCGATGCGCCCAAATATTGTGCAGTGCCCGTTTCTAACGGAACCCTTTTCGCCGGTATTTATCGCGGATTCGTGAATCTTTACAAACGAGGAAAAACGTCGCGCATTCCGAAAATGGTAGCGGCATCCTCCTCGAAAAAGAATCCGATTATCCAGTCTTTTTTGCAGGGCCTGGATTATTGTAAAGATTTGAACCCGGAACAGATCAAGGAGACCAAATACAACGAACCCTTGATCAACTGGCACAGTTTTGATGGTGAAGAGGCGTTATATGCGTTGAGAGAATCCGAAGGGGAGGCTTATAACGTAAGTGACAGGAAATTGAGAGATATGACCGCCCTGTTGGCGAAAAAGGAAGGCTTTCGCATTTTACCGGCTTCCACTGCTGGCCTAATTGCCTTATTGGAGCTAGACGAACAAATGAATTTTGAACCCGACCGGTTCGTTGCGGTATTGACCGCAAAAAATTAAAAAATTTTTATAATGAAAGAATCAATCGATGGCAAGGCCCTTGTATATTGTGAAGGAGCCTTCAACACCCCGAACGGAAAAACAGCGCATGGGCTGGTACGTTTTACCGAGCGTTATGAAATTGTAGGCGTGCTAGATAGAAAGTATAAAGGGGGGGATGCCGGTGAAGTACTTGATGGTAAACCGAACGGAATTCCAATATTTGAAAACCTCGAAGCGGCTATTGATGCCTTGGAGCCCAACGGAAATATGCCAAAATCATTGGTAGTCGGTTTGGCGCCCGATGGGGGCCGTTTGCCCAATGAAGCGACGGCAACGATCAAAAAAGCCCTTCAGATGGGCTGGAACGTTGATAGTGGATTACATGATTTCTTATCTAACGATGCTGTAATGGTTCAAATAGCAGCTGAGAACAATTGTTGCATTCGTGACGTAAGAAAGACGCCGGATCGAGACAAGTTGCACTTTTTTACGGGAGAAATCGAAAAAGTCGATTGTTTAAAATTGGCTGTGTTAGGCACTGATTCTGCCTTGGGCAAAAGAACCACTTCTTGGTTACTGGTTCATGGGTTCAGAGATGCGGGGCTAAAATCTGAAATGATCGGTACCGGGCAAACCGCATGGATGCAAGGGGCAAAATACAGCATGGTGATGGATAGTTGTATAAACGACTTTGTTTCTGGTGAAATCGAACATGCGGTGGTAAGCGCCTATAATAACGAAAAGCCCGATGTTATCGTAATTGAAGGGCAGGGTAGTTTGATGAATCCCGCTTATCCGGGCGGGTTTGAAATATTGGCTGCAGGTAGGCCCGATTATGTTATTCTTCAGCATGCACCCAAAAGAGAGGAGTATGATGGTTTCCCTGGCTATAAACTGCATTCCCTACCCGAACAGATTATTGCCATTGAGGTTATTTCGGGCAAGAAGGTAATTGCCATTACCGTTAACCATGAGAACATGCAAGAAGATGAAATTCTAGAGGCTTGCAAGCAGATTACCTTAGAGACCAAATTACCGGCTTTTGATGTGTTGAAATATGGTGTCGAAGACTTGATTCATCTTTTGAAAGAGAAAATCAAATGAGAATTACCCATATTAGTTATGAGCGTTTGAACCTAAAACTTTCAGAACCTTATACCATTGCGTATGAGACTATTGATAGCACGGTAAACTTTATTTTGAAGGTGGAGACGGACTCTCATATCGTTGGTTATGGGTGCGCTGCTCCCGACAAAATTGTTACCGGTGAAACTGCAGCTGAGGTTGAAGACGCTATCACCAACACCATTATTCCTCTTTTAAAAGGCAAAGACCCGTTCACCTATGCCCTCATTTTAATGGAACTTAAAGGTATGTTGGGCAAAAAATCTTCATCATTGACCATGGTCGATATGGCCCTACACGATTTAATTGCCCGTAAGGCAGATGTTCCTCTATATCGGTTTTTAGGAGGGTTTCAAAAAAGTATAGCCACAAGTATAACCATTGGCATATTGCCGCTTAATGATACCTTGATTCAAGCTCGGGAATTTGTCGAAAAAGGCTTTACGATACTCAAAGTTAAGGGCGGTCATAGTTTGGAAGAGGACATTGAGAAAATGACCAGGTTACATGAAGAATTTCCGGCGATTACCCTTCGTTTTGATGGAAATCAAGGCTATTCGGTGCTTGATTCGGTCGCATTTGTAAAGGCGACCAGCCAGATAGGAATTGAAATTTTCGAGCAGCCCACCAAACTCGAAAAAGAAGAACGTCTAGGGGAGGTTATGAACCAAGTCGATATTCCTGTGATGGCCGATGAAAGCTTAAAGACGCTGACCGACGCTTTTCGTTTGGCCCAGAACGAAAGGGTAGATATGGTGAACATCAAACTCATGAAAGTCGGCGGTATTTTAGAGGGAATGCACATCAATTCGGTAGCAAAAGCTGCCGGAATCGAAAGTATGATCGGGTGTAATGATGAATCCGCTTTGGGTATTTCGGCGGGATTGCATTTTGCCTTATCAAGACCCAACATCCGTTATGCAGATTTAGATGGGCACCTTGATGTGCTCAATGACCCGTTTCAAGACTTGTTCCACTTAAAAAATGGTGTGCTGTATCCTACGGAAGCTCCAGGTCTAGGCGAAATAAAATATTGAAATATTTTGTAATGTGAAGGATGGGTTTACTCATCCCCACTTTGCTCCTTGATAGAGACATCTCTACGAAAAGGTATAAATAACGGGTCAACCTCTTTGGTCTCTCCGATTACCGATTCGATTTCTCTTTTCAAATAGTTCAAATGGGCAATCGTAAGACGATCGGTCATTACGGGAATGGTACGCTTTATTTTTCCTTGCAAGGTCAATAAATTGTCTAAAGCCAATGAACGTACATCGGTATTCACGGTGTAGCCCTCGGAAAGTTTAGCAAGAATGCCTTCGACCAGACCTTCTGCCTCACTAGGTTTATAAAGTGCTATCAAATTAGAGACGTAAGACTTTTGTAATTTTCTACGGTAGGCGTTGGTTTGGTAAAAGACATTCATATCTCCCCATACCAACTGGCTTAAGTCATCCATATATTCTTGTGGAGCATAGGGATCCTCATTTTCATAGCGTTCAGAAATAAAGGTCATTCTGCTCAAGCGGCTACCTCCTAAAAGATTCAGCATAACACTTTCCATGGTTTTTGTTACTGCTTCTTTAGATTGCGGAGATTGAATGGCGTTTAATATTTCATTTCTCAACAGCCATTTGGGCTCTTTAAAAATATAGTTGTTCAAGAACAAAAGGGCTTGTTTTTGCTTTTGGGTCTCTACAGGCCTATAGACCTCGCCCTCTTCGCCCATGGTTTTTGGCGTCACATAAATACCGCCTATATTTTTGGCTACATGAAAAATATAATCACTGTACTGACCGACCAAATCTTTATATACTTGGTCAAGGTTGGTATAATCGTCACTGCTACTCTTTTGCGTCCATTTTTTAAGATACGGCGCAATTCGTTGCAAGTTCAAAATTCCGTAAGTGCTGGCCTGCATGGCATCGTCGCCCAAGTCTTCGGTCTGCGAGCGTGGGTCAAAATCACGGCCTTCGCCACCAAACCAAAGCCTAGGGTTGGCTGAAACACTATCGACCACCATTTGGCTCAACATTTCTTTCTCATCGCGGGTCGACATATTTTCCGGAAACCTAGAATATCCCCACTGAATCGCCCATTTATCATAGTCACCTATTCTGGGCATTAAATCTTTGTGTGGTATGCTATCTTGAGGCTGTGCCACGTAATTAAATCGGGCATAATCCATTATTGAACTGGTATGGCCGTTTTTCTCAAGCCATTCAGCATCACGTAATTTTTCTACAGGTGTAGCATGGCTTGCACCCATATTATGTCGCAAGCCCAAGGTATGACCTACCTCATGAGAGGCCACAAAACGAATGAGCTCGCCCATTAACTCGGTATCATATTCCATTTTTCGGGCCCGTTCATCGACCGCACCGGCCTGAACCATATACCAACTGTGAAGCAGGCTCATCAGGTTATGGTACCATCCGATATGGCTTTCTAAAATTTCACCACTTCGCGGATCCACGATATTTGGCCCGTATGCGTTCTTAAATGGGGAAGCAAAATAACGTAGCACAGAAAAACGAGAGTCTTCCAAACTCATTCGGTCATCGTTTTGAGGCCACTCTTTACCCACGATCGCATTTTTGAAACCAGCCTGTTCAAAGGCAGCTTGCCAATCATTAATACCTTGAATAAGATATGGTCTCCATTTTTTCGGCGTGGCCGGATCGATGTAATAGACGATTGGGTCTTTCGGTTCTACTAATTCCCCGCGCTTCCATTTTAAAGAATCTTCCGGTTTTGGCTCCAAACGCCATCTATGTATGTACGTGTTGCGATCAACCTGCTGTTGGTCATCACCGTATTCAAGATACGAGCTAGCAAAATAGCCTACACGTTCATCATACATCCTTTTGCGCATGGGCACTTTGGGCAAAAGAATAAACGAGTTGTTGATTTCTAGGGTAACGACCCCTGCCAAAACAGCTGCAGGCAGTTCTTTACGTTTATCGGAACCAGCCTTTGCCCTGTAAGTCTTTACGGTCTTTATTTCCGTGTTGACCGGAAATGTATTTATCTCTTCAATGAAAGATTTGTCTTTTTCTATGGAAAGCAAGCGGTAATCATCTTTGGCATCAGAACTTAGAGCCAATAACGGATTTTCACTATTTATGAAATCGGTAACCTCTATTAAATAAGAGCCTTTCTCATCGTTATGGGCCTTGATTTCAAAAGCTTCAAGAATAGGAGTTATGTTAGAATTGTTGACCGCCCTTGAAATGGCATCATCTTCACTGGCCGAACTTACCAAGGTTGATATTCTAAGAAAAATATTGTCTGAAGGGCCTTTTTCAAAAAGGATGGTGTTTTCTGAAATTTTCTCGCCCCCATAGTTACTAGCACCGGAAGGAGTCTTTATAAAACGGGTTACCACCAACATTTCGCGGTTGAGCAGACTATCTTGAATCTCGAAATAGTATTTGTTGCCCATCTTGTGAACATCGAACAATCCTTTTTTAGATACGGTGCCATCAGTAACAAAACGATCGTAGGCCTTAGAGCTGGTAAGGGAAACATTCTCCTTTTTTCCTTTTTTTCCAGAATTACCAACAAGTCCTACACTACCGCAAGAAGATACCAAAAGCAAAACTGCTATATACGCAAAGTAATGTTTCATTGTTTTAAAAATTTACCGATTTTATCGGTAGGTTGCCGCCCCTTATTTGGAAGTTGATTTTAGGAAAAATAATGTCCGTTACCGGACTTCCCTAAGTAGCCAACGTTTCAAATAATACTTTAGTATGGTTTTGGCAGGGTCGGGGGTTCTTTTAACAGAAAATACGGTCGTTACAAGTGGCTTAAGCTCATGAACTTTAATATATACGTAGTTTTCTGCCAGAAAGACTAGAATACCAAGATACAATTCTGCTAACAGGAAGTCAATTAAAGAGTTCAAATTTATGAACCCTTTAAGTATTGAAGTTTATTGAACATGGCTTTCACTCAATTCAAATTTGCCCTCTATCATCTGTATGGTATTTATCAATGACCTGATGTTGTGATAGTTGCCCTTCCATATTTGGGCTTTGTCCTTTGTTGTGGCTTTCGGGTCGGTATCAATACCTTCAGGATACCACCCACCATATTTTTGATCAATGAGATTGGTTTTAATGTATTCCCATTGTTTTTCAAAAAGTGGATAATAACGAGTGTCTTCTGAATGTAATTGAGACATCAGCAACAGCGAATTGAGAGCCTCGGCCTCGGCCCACCAGACTTTCGCCCTATTTTCGATACTACGTTCTTTATCGCTCTGGTAATAGCCCCCATCGTAAAAGCCTCCATTTTCTTCGTCCCAACCCCATTCAAGGGCATGGTCTACCATTTGTTTCGCTTTCTTATCGGTCAAGCTGTCGTTTTTAAAACCCAATCTGTGGGATGCCTCCAACAAAAGAAAAGCGGTTTCTACATCATGACCAAAAGAGACATGGTCGAGATAAAAGTGTTTTTTTCTATAGGCTTTTGAAGAATCTCGAAAGGAAATTGGTTTCCAATCTCTTGTCAAGTGTAAACTTAAATACCCCTTGTCGGTGGTAATCGTATCTCGTATCAAAATTAAAAGTTCTTCTAATCGTTTTCGAAGCAAAGGGTCAGGCCAAACTTCATAGAGGGTCGTAAAACTTTCGAGTAAATGAATGGATGAATTTTGGTCTTTCCAGTCTTTTCTAATGAAATTGTCATAATTCCAGTCATTTTCAGTTATGTCCAACATCCAGGAGCCATCTTGTTTTAAAACATCAAAATACCCGCCATAAAGAGGATCATGGGCGTTTTCTTCTAGCCATCTGAATGCGTCCTTGGCCAGTTCAAGGGCCGAGGTGTCTTTTGAAACCTTGTAATATGCTGCAAGTCCGTATATAGCGAATGAATTTCCGTAGGCACTTTTACCGTTTGAAAGTACTTTCAGTGAATCTCCATCAATCGCAAATAACGAATGGAAGCCCCCATGTTTTTTATCCCACATTTTATCCCGAAGAAAGTGATAGCCATGGGCAGCTATTTTTTCATAATCGTCGTCTTTAAAATAATGGGCTAGGGTAGCTGTGGTCCAAACATGGCGCGCCTGACTCACCAAGAATTTGTTCTGTTTACCTTCTTTCTCCCATTTATAATTGAAATCTGACCAGAAACCACCATGTATTGAATCTATTGTTCGGGGGTACCATACGTCGGCGAGGTCATTCAATGCGGTTTGTAACTCTATGTGAAGGTTGTCTTTGTTGGGTTTGGCTGACTTGTTCTGCTGACAAGAAACTATTAAAGCGGTCAAAATAATGGTCAACCCTTTTAATAAAGTGAGCGAATAGGTTGAGAGCTTCATTATCAAGTAGTTTAGGTATTTCTATAAAACTACTTATTATTGGATGAATAAAGAAAGGGTTATTTGATCAAGATCAGAACGGCCCCTAAGGCCGTGAGTACCAATATCATCTTGCGATAAAAATCTTCTTTGATAAGTTTCACCAATCTAACGCCTAGAAAAACACCTAAAAATATACCAGGAACCAGTTTAAGGTCGAAAAGCAATGTTTCTGTGGTCACCGTTTTCCAAACAAAAATGTGAAGGGGCAGCTTGATGACATTGATAATTAGAAATAACCAAGCGGCGGTACCTATAAATTCGTTCTTTTGCACGCGCATCGCCAGAAAATAAATATTGCTGAATGCCCCGCCTAAATTTCCGATCATGGTGGTTATACCGGCGATGGTCCCCACAAAACCCGCAAAAGCCCAGTGGGTCGGTACATTCTTTGATTTTCTTCTGTCCCACCAATACATCATTACCACACTAAGTAAGATAATAATGGCCATAGCTATTTTGAAAACACCCTCATCAAGATCGTTTCCGATAAGTACCCCTATTAATATACCGAAGAGTATCCAAGGTAGAAATTGTACGATATACCACCAATTGGCATGGCGGTTGTAATAAATTACGGCAAAAACATCTCCTACGATTAGTAATGGCACAACAATACCAGTAGAAGCCTTGGCATCAAAGGCCAGCGCCATCAGGGTGACATTTACTATTGCAATGCCCTTGATACCAGCCTTTGAAAGTCCGATTACGATAGCGGCAGTAAATGCAAGGGCCCAAGCGGTAAGTGAAATATCAAAAGAAGCAGCTAAAAGCATGAGTACGGTTTCGTTGGCAAATGGCAAAAGTATCTTAAAAAAATAATATCTTTATCGGCTAACCAAAAAACCAACCACCGCCCTATGCAGTTATCTACCCTCGACTACAGTTTTATCATTGTATTTTTCTCCATTGTTTTGGGCATAGGCTTCTATGTTTCCAAGAAATCGGGAAAAGACTCATCTGAGTTTTTTCTATCGGGAAGAACCATGCCCTGGTGGCTTTTAGGTTTGTCTATGGTAGCCACAACGTTCTCTACCGATACCCCTAACTTGGTAACCGATTTTGTAAGAACTACAGGTGTTTCGGGCAATTGGGGATGGTGGTGTTTTCTTCTGACCGGTATGTTGACCGTTTTCGTATATGCCAAGTTATGGCGTAAGTCAAATGTTAAAACGGATTTAGAGTTTTACGAATTAAGGTATGGAGGCAAAGCGGCTAGCTTTTTAAGAAAATTCAGAGCCATTTATCTAGGGGTTATTTTCAATGTTATCACCATGTCGGCCGTGACTTTGGCGGCCATAAAGATTGGGGGTATCATGTTGGGCCTTGAACCATGGGAAACCGTTGTGGGTGCAGGACTTATAACTGTGGTGTTTAGTGCTTTAGGTGGGTTCAAGGGGGTGGTCTATACCGATTTTCTCCTATTCTTTGTTGCGATGGCCGGTGCTGTTGGTGCAGCCTATTATTTGGTGAACATTCCTGAAGTGGGGGGTATAGAGGCTATCATGAGTAACGAGAATGTAAAAGACAAACTCAATATTCTACCCGATTTAAGCGATACTAAAGCAGTAATAACCATATTGGTTATACCATTGGCAGTGCAATGGTGGAGCTCATGGTACCCAGGTGGAGAACCAGGTGGTGGTGGTTATATCGCCCAGCGAATGTTAGCTGCAAAAGATGAAAACCATGCTATTGGTGCCACTTTCTTCTTCAATATTATGCATTATGCATTGCGCCCTTGGCCGTGGATTTTGGTCGCTCTTGCGTCGATTGTAGTTTATCCTGATGTTGCCAGTATTTCTGAAGCCTTCCCCAATGTACCAGCAGATAAGTTGGGTAACGACTTAGCTTACTCGGCTATGTTGACCAAACTGCCCAGCGGTTTGTTAGGGGTAGTTTTGGCCTCATTGATTGCAGCATATATGAGTACTATATCGACCCAATTGAATTGGGGCTCGTCATATATCGTATTTGACTTTTACAAACAACAGATAAATCCTGATGCTACCGAAAAGCAGATGGTAGCCGTTGGTAGACTTTCAACTGTGGTTTTAATGGTATTGAGTGCCTTTTTAGCTCTCGCCATGCAAAATGCTATGGGAGTCTTTGATTTATTGCTTTCGTTTGGTGCGGGTACCGGACTTATTTTCATATTAAGATGGTTTTGGTGGCGGATTAATGCATGGAGTGAAATTTCAGCCATGTTTTCGTCAGGTATATTATCCATTTTATTGGCGACTACTTCGTTAGGTCCGTTTTTGTTCGATGCTGAAAACGGCATACTACCTGATTGGGGTCAGCTGCCTTTCGTAATGATAGTAACTACCGTAATATGGTTGCTTGCCACTTTTATGACGCAACCCGAGTCTAAAGAAGTTTTAAGAAGTTTTTATATAAAAATTCAACCAGGAGGACCAGGTTGGGCCAAGGTTGTTGATGATGCCCATACCGATGGTGAAAAAATCAAGAAAAACGATGAAAAGTGGAGCGTTCCACAAGGTCTAACGGCCATGATTATAGGTGTTATACTAATCTACACCATCATGTTCGCTACAGGGTATTGGATATACGGCCGAACCACCGCAGCATTAGTTTTAACCGTAATTGCTGCTATTTCCGCCTTTTTACTGATTAAAGCTTGGGGTAGAATGAAAGAAAATATTTTATAGACTATTGGTCGTCCAATAAAATCTCAAGAATTTCATCGGGGTCGATATCGATTATCGAGGTAGATTTAACTTCTACCTCGTTGCCCGAATCATCATTGATATAGGCTTTAAAAGGCACTTTTGAGCCATCTTTAAATACCTCTATTTGGTAAATGGTTTTGGTGCCCTGTTGCAGTTGTATGTGATTGTAGCCAACTAGGCTTTGGCCGTATTCTTTTTCAAGGCCGGTGCCATATCTCAATTTATAATTCACAAAATCGGCTGAAAAGCCCGAAGAATTTACGAAAGAGAGTCCTGTTTCGTTTTTAATTTGAGCCTCCCCTGTCACCAAGGTTATCTCATCTTTTTCTTTTGAGCAGCTAATCGTGAACATGAACGAAGCTGCGCACAGTAGGTATATGCACTTTTTCATGAGGGTCTTTTTAAGGAGTTTCTTCAATCTCCCGATTTGGGTTCTGAGCTTATTTTAAAAAACAGCTTTTAGAACTAACGCCCAATTCGTTATGCTATTGTATTACAATCAATACTGTTTTACATTTTACCCGAGAGAAGCACCGAAAAACGTGTTCTTTTTTATGAAGCGAAGGACTCTTACAGATGGGTATATAGGCGAGCCGCATATATTTTGTTAAAGTTTACTGGAAAAATTACTTAAATAGTTGAATTTTAGTTAGTTAATGTCGACCAATACTAGCATGCGGAATAGTTTATTTATGGGAAGTGTCGTAGGCAATAGGTATAAGTACTTAAAAACTTATCTTTAGTACGAATTTCAACCAAACCAACGATAAGCTTTATTATGAAAGAACGAATTCTCTCCGTTGACATTTTTCGGGGTATGACCATCGTTTTAATGATATTGGTCAACACCCCAGGAACTTGGAAAGCAGTTTATGCACCACTGCAACATGCAAAATGGCATGGTTACACCCCTACAGACTTAGTGTTTCCATTTTTTCTATTCATCGTGGGTACGTCTATTGTGTTCTCGTATAGAAATAAACCAGTGAATTCTGACACCTACAAAAAAATTATAATTAGAACCCTTAAATTGATAGGTTTAGGCCTGTTTTTGGGGGCTTTTACACTTAGCTTTCCGTTTATAAAGAATTTCGCCGATATTAGATTTCCTGGTGTTCTGCAACGTATCGGTATTGTTTTCTTCTTTGCCTCGATTCTCTTTCGGAACCTGAATTGGAAGGCCTTGATCGGTGTTGCCGTAGCTTTATTGGTCGGTTATTGGCTTATGATGGAATTCATTCCAGTAAATGGAGTGGAATCTACCTTCGAAAGAGCACCCAATAATTTGGCGAACTATATAGATGTTCAGGTTTTCGGAAGCCATAGCTACAAAGAAGATTATGATCCCGAGGGGCTTTTAAGCACATTACCTTCTATTGTGAGTTCTTTATTGGGTATTTTCACAGGCCTTATCTTAGTCTCGAAACAGCCTAAAAAAGCAACCATTTTAATGGGGCTGGGCGGCTCGTTTTTAATACTAGGTTACTTGTGGGATGTTGTTTTCCCTATCAACAAAGCATTATGGACAAGTAGTTTTGTGTTGATTACCGCTGGATGGGCAAACCTTATTTTGGCTCTTATTTATTTTTTGACCGATGTAAAGAAAATCAGTTTCGGTACTATTTTCAGGTATGCCGGGGCAAACGCTATCGTACTTTATTTCTTTTCTAGCTTTATAAGCAAAGTGCTGGGCATGATCAAGGTTGGAGAAACCTCATTGCACGGCTGGTTGTTCGATACGATTTACGTACATGGTTTTATGTCGTTGCAAATGTCTTCACTGCTGTACGGGCTGACGGTTGTGGCCTTTTACTGTCTATTGGCCTATGTGCTCTATCAGAGAAAGATATTTATAAAAGTATAATCCTAAATTAGGTACTTGCTTTTTTAAGTGCTTTTTAGCGACAATAGTTTTGCTACATATTTACCGATAACATCAAATTCAAGGTTTACAACCGTACCTACTTGATAGGTGTTAAAGCGCGTGTGGTCGTAGGTATATGGTATTATGGCTACACTAAATGAGTCCGACCCTGAATCTACAACCGTTAGACTGGTGCCATCTATGGTTATAGACCCCTTTTCAATGGTCGTATTTCCTATAGATGAGTCGTATTTAAAAGTGAAAATCCAGCTACCGTCTTTTTCTTCTACCGACGAGCAGGTCGCCACTTGATCAACATGGCCTTGTACGATATGTCCGTCAAGTCGAGAACCCATAACCATAGCGCGTTCCAAATTTATTTGGTCTCCGGTCTGAAGTTGTTCTAGGTTCGTTTTTTCCAATGTTTCTTCAATAGCGGTTACGGTATAAGATTCTTCGGCTAAGGAAACCACGGTCAAGCAGACCCCGTTATGGGCAACGCTCTGATCGATTTTTAGTTCTTGGGAAAGGCTGGAAGCGATAGTTATATGAAGGTTTCCGCCATCTTTTTCCAAGTGTTTTACAGTACCCAAAGTTTCAATAATACCTGTGAACATGTTCCGTAGAAATTAAGTAGTTTTGTAGATTGTAAATTTGACGCAAAGGTAAAGAATATCATGCAGGAAGAGGCTAAAATAAAACTAGGGATTTCAATAGGAGACCTGAACGGAATAGGTTGTGAGGTAGTACTTAAGACCTTTGAAGATGCCCGAATGCTCGATTTTTGTACGCCTGTCATTTTTGCTTCCAGTAAAACCATAGCTTTTCAAAAGAAGGAGCTCGGCATTGAGGTCAATTATCACGGAATTCAAAGTGCATCAAAAGCATTGGACGGTAAAATCAATGTAGTCAACGTTTGGAAGGAAGTGCCAAAAATCAATTTTGGCGAAGCAACAGAAGAAGTGGGTAAATTTGCGATTAAATCACTTCGCGCAGCTGTCGAGGCTTTGAAAAATAGTGAAATCGATGCCTTGGTCACTGCACCTATCAATAAGAATAATATTCAGGCCGAAGATTTTAAATTTCCGGGCCATACCGATTTCTTGGCACAAGAGCTTGAGGGTGAAAGCCTGATGTTTATGGTAACCAATGAGCTGAAAGTAGGGTTGCTTACCGATCATGTGGCCGTTAAAGATGCTCCATCGGCTATAAATGCGATTTTGATTAGAAATAAGGTGCGCACAATCGAAAAATCGCTACGGATGGATTTCTGCATTCGAGCGCCAAAAATAGCCTTGTTGGGCATCAACCCGCATAGTGGTGACAATGGTATAATCGGTAAAGAAGACGATGAGATATTAAAGCCTGTTATCAAAGAAATGTCCAATGCAGGTCATCTGGTTTTCGGGCCCTATTCTGCCGATAGCTTTTTTGGCTCTGATGCATATAAAAATTTTGATGCCGTATTGGCCGCCTATCACGACCAAGGTTTGATACCATTTAAAACTTTATCGTTCGGAAAAGGAGTGAATTTTACTGCGGGCCTTTCTAAAGTACGAACCTCTCCCGACCACGGTACTGCTTATGAAATAGCCGGAAAAGGCAACGCCGACTTTAGTTCTTTCAAAGAAGCGGTTTTTATGGCATTGCAGATTTTTAAAAATCGTGAAGAATATCAAGAACTGACCGAAAATCCGCTTCAAAAACAAAGGGTAAGACGTTAGCAAGCTCTTGGTAGCCCTAAAACTTTTGCACTGTGTTGATTTCAAGCAAAAAAGGGTTGTAATATTATTAAATAATAGTATCTTTGCACCCGCCTTTGATTAGGCGTGTGTATTAAAAATAGTGTTGTAATGATGAAGCAAAAGGAGTTTAGTATTCCTTTCTCAGGATTAAAGCAAGGAAAACACAATTTTGACTATACGATTAATAACCAGTTCTTTGAATCTTTTGGGTATGATGAGTTCAATGGTGCCGACATTGCTTTAAACGTAGTTTTAAAGAAAATGAATACCATGCTCGAGTTTGAAATGAGCGCACAGGGCACGGTGAACATCAATTGTGATTTGACCGCTGAGCCGTTTGAACAACCGATTTCAGCTGAACTGAAATTGGTCGTCAAGTTCGGGGAAGAGTTCAACGATGAGGATGATGATATTTTGGTCATTCCGCACGGTGAGCACCAAGTGAACATTGCACAATACGTTTATGAAATGTTGGTGCTGGCAGTACCCCTAAAGCGTATACACCCCGGTGTAGTCGATGGTACTTTAGAGTCTGAGGCCCTAAAGAAACTAGAAGAATTGCAGCCTAAAGAAGATAAGGAAACAATAAAAGAAAACGATCCCCGTTGGGACGAATTAAAGAAACTGTTAACGGATAAATAAGTTGAAATGGCACATCCTAAAAGAAAAATTTCGAAAACCAGAAGGGATAAAAGAAGAACCCATTATAAAGCGGTCGCCCCTACTTTGGCTACCGACCCTACTACTGGTGAGATGCACTTGTTCCACAGAGCACATTGGCACGAAGGTAAATTGTATTACAAAGGTCAGGTCTTGATAGACAAAACTGAAGAAGCAGAAGCATAATTGTATCTTTCAGTAGAAAATACCCAACTCCCGTATGTATATCAACGGGAGTTTTTTTATGTGGTTTACTCTGATTTTATATGAATATTCTTCGGCAAAACATTAAATCTTTAGGAGGGAGGTTTATATTGAAAAATAATTTGCCGGCCTCGCGGATATAGAAATCCTATAACGAACTAAAATTTCAAAAACGACTGAAATTTCAGTAAAAAGTGCTGAAAAATGTTTAATTTTCACCGATTTTCAGGCATTTTGGAAGGTTTTTGATATCAAATCAACTTTAGAATGAGTAAAATAACGGCAGCAATTACCGCTGTAGGGGGTTACGTTCCCAACTTTGTGCTGACCAACAAAATGTTGGAAGGTATGGTCGAAACCAATGATGAGTGGATCGTTTCTAGAACAGGTATTCAAGAAAGGCGTATTCTTAAACCAGAAGAAGGGGAAGGAACTTCTTATTTGGCGATAAAGGCGGCAGAAGATCTTATTGAAAAACGAAATATAAATCCTGAAGAAATCGATTTGGTAATTATTGCGACTGCCACACCTGATAGTATGGTGGCCTCGACCGCAGCATTTGTAGCGGCTGAGATTGGCGCCAAAAATGCCTTTGCTTACGACCTTTTAGCGGCTTGTTCCAGCTTTCTTTTCGGAATGTCGACCGCGGCCAGTTATATTCAATCTGGCAGATATAAAAAAGTATTGTTGATCGGCGCTGATAAAATGTCGTCAATTATTGATTATACCGACAGAACGACCTGTATTATATTTGGTGATGGTGCTGGTGCAGCCTTGTTTGAACCCAATGAAGAGGGTCTAGGGCTGCAAGATGAATATTTGAGAGCGGATGGTAATGGTAGAAGGTATCTCGGTATGGATGCCGGCGGATCATTGATGCCCGCAACCGAGGAAACGGTCAAAAACCGGAAGCACTTTATTTACCAAGATGGTAGAACAGTGTTTAAATTTGCTGTTTCGAACATGGCCGATGTTGCCGAAAAAATTATGCAACGCAATAACTTGAAAGATACCGATGTTACATGGTTGGTGCCCCATCAGGCGAATAAGCGAATTATTGATGCCACGGCTAACAGAATGGGCCTTGATAATTCAAAAGTTTTAATGAATATACACCGTTACGGAAACACCACTTCCGGAACATTACCCCTTTTGTTGGCAGATTTCGAAAGCCAACTTAAAAAAGGTGATAATTTAGTTTTCGCCGCTTTCGGCGGAGGCTTTACATGGGGTTCCATTTACCTTAAATGGGCCTATAATTAAATTCTGAATACTAAACAAACTCAAATTCATGGATATAAAAGAGATTCAAAGCCTTATTAGATTCGTAGCGAAATCTGGTGCCAGTGAGGTGAAATTGGAGATGGAAGATATCAAAATTACCATCAAAACAGGTTCTTCAGATTCCGGTCCGGAAACTACTTTCGTTCAACAAATACCTATGGCACAGGCGCCAATGGCTCAAGGCCCGGTTCAGCCAGCTGCCCCTGCTCCAGAGCCCGCTTCGGGATCGACACAAGAAGCGAAGGGCGAAGAAGATTCGAAATACATCACTATTAAATCGCCGATAATCGGTACTTTTTATAGAAAGCCTTCGCCTGATAAAGACGCTTTCGTCGAGGTAGGTTCTAACATAGGTCAAGGTGATGTTCTATGTGTCATAGAGGCAATGAAATTATTCAATGATATCGAATCTGAAGTTTCGGGTAAAATTGTGAAGATTTTGGTCGAAGATTCTTCACCGGTAGAATTTGACCAACCCTTATTTTTGGTAGACCCTTCATAGTTTAGAAACCCCAAATAACAAAACCTGAATTCCAGTTTTATCATCTGGAGTTCAGCACTTGCAATTTGGCTTTTAATTTTAAAAGTTATGTTCAAAAAAATACTGATTGCCAATAGGGGAGAGATAGCATTACGGGTAATTAGAACCTGTAAAGAAATGGGTATTAAGACCGTTGCCGTATACTCTAAGGCAGATGAAGAAAGTTTACATGTACGTTTCGCAGATGAGGCGGTGTGTATAGGTCCGGCGCCCAGTAGTGAATCTTACCTTAAAATTCCAAATATTATTGCGGCGGCTGAAATTACTAATGCCGACGCGATTCACCCAGGTTATGGTTTTCTTTCTGAAAACTCTAAGTTTTCAAAAATTTGCGCTGAGCACGATATCAAGTTCATTGGCGCATCTGGTGAGCATATCGACCGAATGGGCGATAAATCTTCTGCAAAGAAAACAATGAAAGAGGCCGGCGTTCCTACCGTTCCGGGTTCAGAGGGCTTATTGAAAGATGTTGCTGATGCCATAAAGACTGCCAAAAAAATGGGTTACCCCGTTATGATCAAGGCAACCGCCGGTGGCGGTGGTAAAGGAATGCGCGCGGTATGGAAAGAAGAGCAAATGCAAGATCTTTTTGAAAGTGCCGTTCAAGAAGCTACTGCAGCCTTTGGCAACGGAGGTATGTATATGGAAAAGCTGATCGAAGAGCCTCGACATATCGAAATTCAAATCGTTGGGGATCAATATGGCAAAGCTTGCCACCTTTCTGAGAGGGATTGTTCTATACAGCGCCGTCATCAAAAATTAACAGAGGAAACACCTTCCCCCTTTATGACCGATAAACTTCGCGATGAAATGGGCAAGGCTGCGGTCAAAGCTGCTGAATTTATAAAATATGAAGGGGCTGGCACCATAGAATTTTTGGTCGACAAACACCGAAATTTCTATTTTATGGAGATGAATACCCGTATTCAGGTAGAGCACCCTATAACTGAGCAGGTGATTGATTATGATTTAATTCGTGAGCAGATATTGGTAGCCGGTGGAGTGCCTATTTCAGGTAAAAACTATTTGCCGAAACTTCATTCTATTGAATGCCGTATCAATGCGGAAGACCCGTACAACAACTTTAGACCTAGCCCTGGTAGAATAACCACTTTACATATGCCAGGTGGACATGGAATTCGTATGGATACCCATGTGTATAGTGGGTATAGCATACCCCCGAACTATGATTCTATGATTGCTAAGTTGATTACCACCGCCCAAACAAGGGAAGAGGCTATCAACAAAATGAGGCGGGCATTAGACGAGTTTGTCATCGAAGGTATTAAAACAACTATTCCTTTCCACAGACAGTTAATGGATCACCCTGATTATTTGGCCGGTAATTATACCACCAAGTTCATGGAAGATTTCAAGATGAAGCCCGAGCAAGAAGATTAAACAAAGCCCCGAAAAAATTCGGGGTTTTTTTATGCTTTGGCCTTAACTTTAAAGGGTGTCTGAAAAATTAACTCCAGAGTAGAGTGAACCTAAGCTATTGGGAATATAAAACTTGGCTATCTAACGTAGACTTTACCATTGTTGGTAGTGGCATCGTAGGACTTAGTTGTGCGTTAAGGCTTCATGAGCGCTTTCCTAAAGCCAAAATTTTAATATTGGAAAAAGGGTTTCTACCTCAAGGCGCTAGCACAAAGAATGCGGGTTTTGCCTGTTTTGGCAGTATTTCTGAGATTATAGACGATTTACGCTCTCATTCCGAAGAACAAGTACAACAGTTGGTAAAAATGCGATGGTATGGTATTCAACTACTTCGAAAGACACTGGCTGATTCGAATATCGATTATCAAAGATGGGGTGGGCATGAAATATTTCTTGACAAAGATGATTTGCTTTATAATGAATGCCTAGAGAAACTTGAATCGGTCAACAAACTACTATATCCTATTTTTAAGGCGAACCCATTTTTTGAGAAGAAAAACATCTTTAATTTTAATAAGGTTAAAGACTATTACATCAGCCATAAGTTTGAAGGGCAAATTGACACTGGCAAAATGATGCAAGCCTTACTCCGCCAGGTTCAGAAAAATAAAGTCATTCTTCTTAATTCGGTAGAGGTAGAAGAGTTCGCCGAAAACGGAACAAACATTACCGTCAAAACGAATCTGTTTGAATTCAAAACAAAGAAACTTATTGTCGCTACAAATGGATTTGCTGAAAAACTCTTGAACGAATCTATAAAACCTGCTAGAGCACAGGTGCTATTGACCAAGCCGATAGAAAATCTTAAGGTTGCGGGTACATTTCATTTCGAAAGGGGCTATTATTATTTTAGAAACATTGATAATCGCATACTTATCGGCGGGGGCAGAAACTTAGATTTTAAAGCTGAAGAAACCACTGAATTCGGTCTGTCCGATTTGGTTCAAAATCGTCTTGAAGGTTTGCTAAGAGATATAATACTACCTAATATTCCCTTTGAGATAGAAAGTCGGTGGAGCGGTATTATGGGTACGGGCCAAGAAAAACAACCGATTGTCAAACAGCTTTCGAACAATGTTTATTGCGGCGTGAGATTGGGCGGCATGGGCATAGCTATAGGTAGCCTAGTTGGTAAAGAAGTGGCAGATTTAGTTTAGGTCTGGGGTAATTGGGTTCAACGTTGTTTGTCTGATTGATTATCGCTATTTTAATCCAGTCAAAAATCCAACTTAAACTTAATGTTAGAAAAGAAAAAACTACGTAGCTCAGAATGGTTCAATAGCGACAATAAAAAAATGAATTTTGTACACCGTTCGTGGTTACGAAATCAGGGGTATCCAGATGATTATTTTGAAGGAAAGCCGGTTATTGGAATTTGTAACACATGGTCTGATCTAACGCCTTGTAATGGACACCTACGGCAATTCGCGGAAGTAGTTAAGAGAGGAATTTTGGAAGCAGGAGGCTTTCCAATGGAGTTTCCGGTGATGAGTTTGGGTGAAACCATAATGAAGCCTACTACCATGCTCTTTAGAAATTTGGTCAGTATGGATACGGAAGAGTCCATTAGAGCCAATCCCTTGGATGGTATTGTTCTTTTAACAGGCTGTGATAAAACCACCCCATCTACGTTGATGGGGGCTTGCAGTGTAGATTTACCTACCATCGTAGTTCCGGGAGGTCCTATGTTGAGTGGGCGCTTTAGAGGAGAGAAAATAGGTTCTGGATCTATGAACTGGATGGTAAAGGAAAAGCAGAGCAATGAAGCTTTTACTGATGCTGATTTTCGCGAGGCAGAGGTATGCTTGGCCCGGAGTATCGGTCATTGCAACACTATGGGAACGGCCTCAACCATGGCAACCATGGTGGAAGCCTTAGGGCTAACACTGCCCGGATTCTCTTCTATACCGGCCGCTGATTCAAGAAAAAAAATGTACGCACAGCTATCCGGTAGGCGTATTGTAGAAATGGTCAAGGAAGATTTAACCTTATCAAAAATACTTACTAGAAAGGCATTTGAAAACGCCATTGTTACCAACTCTGGGGTTGGGGGCTCTACCAATTTGATTGTTCATTTAACAGCTATAGCGGGCCGTATGGGCGTAGATTTAAAGTTGGAAGACTTCGACATGCATGGCAGCAAGATACCGTTGCTGGTCAATCTAAAACCGTCCGGTAAATACTTAATGGAAGATTTCTACTACGCAGGTGGTCTGCCTGTGGTATTAAAGAATTTAATGCCCTTGCTACATAAGGATGTTATTACCGTAAATGGCACCACAATGGCTGAAAATTATAAAGATGCCATATGCTATGAAGAGGATGTGATACGCACCTTGGAAAATCCGTTAAAGAAAGAAGCGGGTATTGCAGTTTTGAAAGGAAATCTATGCGAAAACGGCTCTGTTATTAAACCCTCGGCAGCATCATTGCATTTAATGAAGCATAGAGGCAAGGCTGTCGTATTTGAAACGATGGAAGACTATCACAACCGCATCGA
Organism: Flavobacteriaceae bacterium MAR_2009_75; assembly: GCA_002813285.1. NCBI lineage: Bacteria > Pseudomonadati > Bacteroidota > Flavobacteriia > Flavobacteriales > Flavobacteriaceae > Flavobacteriaceae bacterium MAR_2009_75. Next base: position 2,224,645 of record PHTZ01000001.1, on the reverse strand, counting down.
TGACCCCGACCTTGATATCGACAAAGATAGCGTGATAGTTTTAAAGGGTGTGGGCCCGAAAGGTTATCCGGGAATGCCAGAAGTAGGTAATGTTGATTTACCGGAGAAACTTATTAGGCAGGGCGTAAAAGATATGGTACGGATTTCTGATGGGCGAATGAGTGGCACGGCAGGGGGCACAGTGGTATTACATGTATCACCTGAATCATCTGTTGGCGGTAATTTGGCCCTAGTGGAAAACGGTGATATGATAGAACTTGACGTTGCGAATAGAAAACTTCATTTAGATGTTTCCGATGAAGAACTTGTCAAGCGAAAGAAAGCGTGGATTGCTTCTGAGCCCCTAGCGAAGCGGGGCTATGTAAAACTCTATATCGACCATGTCGAACAGGCCCATAAAGGGGCCGATTTAGATTTTTTAGTGGGAGGTTCGGGCTCTAAGGTAGAACGCGATTCACACTAAGAGAACATTGATAGATAAAAACGATTTAATAGACTACTGCCATAGATTTGTAGCGAACCGAATGGTTCGAATACAAGATAATATATCTGGGGTTCAAGAGTCTTTACAAAGCGAGACCAAAAGCTCAGCAGGCGATAAACATGAAACGGGTCGAGCTATGCTTCAACTCGAAAGGGAAAAATTGGGTCAACAATTATCGGAGGCAGAGAAGATGAAAGCGGTATTGAACAAGGTCAATATTAATAATGAACCAACTTCGGTGGCATTGGGTAGTTTGGTAAAAACCTCTAAGGCCTCTTATTTTATAGCGATCTCAGCTGGGGAGTTTAAGGCTGGGGAAGATGCAGTATTCTGCATTTCTGTTGGCACACCAATAGGTCGTTTATTATTAGGGAAATCAGTTGGTGACAGCATTTTGTTCAATGAAAACCAATTCGAAATACTTTCGATCAAGTAAATCTGGCAGTAGCGGGTCTAAACCGTACCCATACCTTTCATTGAGATAAGAGTTGCAGACCAAACAATTACCGATGATAGAAAGATTCCTATGGTATTGGCCCAAAAGGCTTTTTTACGCTCAATCTTGAACAGATAAGTGGCGATACTACCTGCATATACTCCGGTACCGGGCAATGGGATCATAACAAACAAGATGAGGCCCCAGAAACCGAACTTTTTGATTTTTTCACCACTACCGGTCTTAGCTCTACGTGCCACAAATATTGCTGACTTTTTATAGAAAAACCAACGTAGAAAATACTTATTGATTTTATCAAGAAAAAAAAGCATCATCGGAAAAACGAGAACATTGGCCAAAAAACACCCAATGAACACCAAATAGATATTGATGCCATTTAGCATTCCATAAGGAATACCGGCCTTGGCTTCCCCGAACGGAGATAAACTCCAGAGTATGGCGATTATAAAATCTATGATATCAGTATAATTTTAAGGAAAGGCAAAACTACTATTCTCCACCAATATCAAATCATAAAAAATGATTAAAGTATGTATTATTCCGTTAATAAGCTTTTTTCACTGATTGAGCCTATATTTAGAAACAATGTGTTCGAACACAATATTATTGATGTCAATGAGTTCTAATAGGGCAATTCGCTTTACCCCCAAATCGAAGAACTATGAAAACTTTATTTTTAAAATTGCCCTTGTTAATTGCCGTCTTAATAACAGCCTTTTCGTGTAGCGTAGAGTCAGAACTTGAAGATATGGCCGATGAAATAGAAAGAGAAAACAATGCACGGCCCAATTCGGAGATGGTACTAAAAAAATAGTTATTTATAAAATAGTCAGAACGACTATTGAAGAAACGAAGGTAATTGTTCCATCATTTCAATTTAGCTTGATATTTGTATGATGCCGTTGAATTTTGTACTATTGGCGCGAGCATTTATTGTTTTCAGATGAGCGAAATGAAACTTTATGACAAGGCGGCGGAGCGATTTTATCGTTCTAAGCCATTGAATTGTTTTCCATTACTATCACACGATTTTACCTGCAACTATTTTGATGCTTTCTGTGAACATTTCAGTGATTCTAGTGATTTATGGCAGTTATCTCAAGTAAACAATTGGGATGGTTTTACAGAAAGGGATAAAAATTCTATCAAAGAGAATCTCGTGGTCATTGTGACCGATATGAATTTAAAGATTGTTTTTGCCAGTTCTAATATTAGTGATTTGACCGGATACAAGAAAAACGAAGTTATTGGGCGCAAACCTTCAATGTTTCAAGGCTCAGAAACGAGTGAATCTGTAAAAAATCGCATTAGAACGGCGGTAGGGCAGGGGCGTTCGTTTGAAGAAACGCTAATAAATTACAAGAAAAACGGCTCGCCCTACACTTGTAGTATTAAGGGCAAGCCGTTGTTTGATAAAAAGGGCGAACTGGTAAATTTCATCGCCTATGAAAGAGCTGTTGCCTAGCCTATTTGGTGCTAGCTTTCAAAATTACAACTTTCTATTTCTGTTACCCTAAGCGTATTGACCATACCCTTTTCTCTAATAGGCATCGCTGCAAGGCTAATAAGCATATCCCCTTCTTCTAACAAACCTTTCTTACAGGCAATCTGATTGACATCGTCGATAGTTTCATCAGTCGTCACATACCTGTCATAATAAAAAGCCCTAACGCCCCACAAAAGGTTCAACTGAGTCAGAATACGCTTGTTGTCGGTAAATACCAAGATATGTGCACTTGGCCGCCAAGCCGAAATTTGAAAGGCTGTATAGCCACTATTTGTGAGTGTTGAAATTGCCTTTGCCTTTATTTCATTGGCCATAGTAGCCGCATGATAGCATATAGATTTAGTAATATACCGCTTGGTACGTATGTGTGGAGGGTCATGTGGCACCTGAATGAGTTCAGAGCTTTCAACACTTTCAAGAATACTTGTCATTTTGTTGATTACCTGAACGGGATAATTTCCAACCGAAGTCTCTCCTGAAAGCATTACGGCATCGGCACCATCCATTACAGAGTTGGCCACATCATTTACCTCGGCTCTCGTAGGAGTGAGGCTCGTGATCATGGTCTCCATCATTTGAGTGGCAATAATCACAGGTATACGGGCTTTCTTGGCACGTAAAACAAGTTGTTTTTGAATTAACGGAACCTCTTGTGCAGGAACTTCAACACCAAGGTCACCTCGCGCAACCATAAGTCCGTCACAATAAGCAACAATCTTATCGATATTTTCTACTGCTTCCGGCTTTTCGATTTTGGCAATGATCGGAATTTTCACTTCCGAGTGCTCTTTGATTAAGTTTTGTAGGTCGATCAAATCTTGACTAAAGCGAACAAACGAAAGAGCGATCCAATCTACATCTTGAGAAATGGCGAAAATGGCATCATTAACATCTTTTTCCGTCAGGGCAGGTAGTGAAATATTAGTGTTGGGTAAGTTTACACCCTTTTTAGATTTTAACGGACCTCCTTGAACAACTTTGGCCTTTACTTCATTCTCACCGTTCGTATTTACGACTTGGAACATAAGTTTTCCGTCATCTAAAAGTATAAGTTCACCAGCCTTTACATCTCTTGGAAAAGCTTCATAGTTCATGTAGACTTTCTCTTTCGTGCCTTCGAATGGTTCACCGGTCACGAATGTTATTTCATCACCAGGTTCAACTACCACTTCACCGGCCATAACCCCAACTCTAAGTTTCGGACCCTGTAAATCGGCTAGTATTGATGTATAAGAACCTAATTCTTCATTAAGTTCACGAATCATATTTATTCGCTCGGTAACGTCATCGTAATTGGCATGTGAAAAATTTATGCGAAAGACATCTACCCCAGCTTCGATCATGTCTCTTAATACCTCTTTTTTACTAGTGGCCGGCCCAAGGGTGGCAACTATTTTTGTCTTCTTTTTGCTAGACATTGATTCAATAAATTAAGTTGTTCTTAGATTTTAGTTTGTCTGTATCTATATGGTAAGCCGTAACTATACGAGGTACGGCCAATAGCATTTTTAAGAGTTCTTCTGTGTTATCATGGTCATCTTGCTCGATTTTGATAAAATAATCTACATCTCGGTATTCTGAAACTACTGTAAATGTAGAAAAGGCCGGCTCATTTCTGAAAAGGTCTGATCTTGATGAGGTGTCTTCCCTAATAGTATTGTTGGGAAAGAACGTCCAATACCTATCATTGAAATCATCTTGCCATTCAAAAATGGGAACAGCTACATTCGCCGATAAATCAAGATCTTTACGCCTTCTTCTAAAATTTGATTTTAGACACAGGTTAAGAGCGTAAGCCATGGCGTAATCTTCAAGACTGCTGTGCAAAGCAATCAAATCGAAGGAATCTTCGTAAAAGTCCGTCGAAATTTTATGTATCGCTACCATAGCCACAGAAAGCAGCAAATATAATATTAATACAGAACAACGCCTAGGTTAGTGAAGTCTAAACCAAAATTTTGGCATTCTATAACGTTTTAGTTACAAAAGGGATGGTTTAAGTTTTTTTCATTTTGTCTTGAAGTGCGTAATAGGCTCTTTTTGAAGCGATTTCTTCCGCTTTCTTTTTTGAAGTAGCTCTGGCCTTTGCCATTATTTTTCCCCCAATACTTAGTTTGACCGCGAAATGTTTTAAAGTATCGTTGCCGGTGTCTTCATAAACATTGTAGTTGAAGGTTTTTTTCTGCTTTTGGCACCACTCGATCACTAGGCTTTTGTAGCTGATTACCTTACCTTCAAGTTGTTCGATATCTACATAGGGCCCTATTACTCTATCGGCAATAAATTTTTCACAATACTTATACCCTCGATCAAGATAAATGGCCCCCACTAGGGCTTCAAAAACATTACCGTGAATGTTCTCGCCAAAATGTGATTTGGGTATTCTACTCTTTACAAAATTGATAAGACCTAAATCTTTGCCCAATTCGTTAAGGTGTTTACGACTTACGATTTTTGAACGCATTTTTGTCAAGTAGCCCTCGTCTCCGTCGGGTACTTCATCATATAAATGCTTTGATATAATAGTGCCTAGCATCGAATCGCCTAAGAATTCTAGGCGCTCATAGTTCATAGGGTTTCCATTATTATCCTTTTTATTGGCAGACCTATGCAAAAAGGCTCGTTTGTAGATATCGAGCTTTTTGGGCTTGAACCCTAATATTTTAGTTATCCCCAAAAAAAAATCCCCATCCTGTTTGGAATGGGAATTGAATATATTGGAAGGAAACGCCATCAGTTTTACTCGCTTATTTTTTTGAATATAACGCAAGCATTATGACCGCCAAATCCGAAGGTGTTGCTCAATGCAACATTGACCTCTCGCTCTTGCGCTTTATTAAGGGTGAGATTTAGAGTTGGATCAATATTCTCATCTACAACTGAATGGTTGATAGTTGGTGGCACTATCCCATGTTTCATGGCCAGAATCGAAGCAATTGCCTCAATTGCACCTGCAGCCCCCAAAAGGTGACCGGTCATTGATTTCGTAGAGTTGATATTGATATTCGGGGCATGGTCTCCAAATACTTCACTAATTGCTTTCAGCTCGGCAACATCACCTAAAGGGGTTGAAGTGCCGTGGGTGTTAATAGCATCTACATCTTCAGGCTTAAGGCCAGCGTCGCGCAAACAGTTTTCCATAACTCGAACCACACCGATTCCATCAGGGTGCGGTGCGGTCATGTGATAGGCATCACTTGAAAGTCCGCCACCGGCGACTTCCGCATATATTTTTGCTCCACGTGCCTTGGCATGCTCATATTCTTCAAGAATAAGCGCACCTGCACCTTCACCTAAAACAAAGCCATCTCTCGTCGCATCGAAAGGCCTTGAGGCTGTTTCGGGGCTTTCATTTCTTGTAGACAAGGCATGCATGGCACCAAATCCGCCCATACCTGCTATGGTAACGGCCGCTTCACTACCGCCGGAAACGATTACGTCGCAGTGGCCAAGTCGAATATAATTTAACGCATCGATCAAAGCATTGGCCGATGAGGCACATGCGGAAACCGTAGTATAGTTAGGCCCCATGAAACCATGTTTGATCGAGATATGTCCAGGGGCAATATCTGCAATCATTTTCGGGATAAAAAAAGGATTGAAACGAGGTGTACCGTTGCCTTCGGCAAAGTTCATGACTTCGTTCTGAAAAGTTTCGAGACCTCCGATACCTGCACCCCAGATAACACCAACGCGAAATTTATCAAGGCTGTCAAGATCAAGACCTGAGTCTTTTATAGCTTCGTCTGAAGAAACCAATGCATATTGTGCAAATCGATCTAGCTTACGAGCTTCTTTTCGGTCGAAATGATCCTCTGCATTGAAATTCTTGAGTTCACAAGCAAATTTGACCTTAAATTTCTCAGTGTCGTAATAGGTAACCGGTGCTGAACCGCTTTTGCCTTCTTTGAGACCTTCCCAATATTCTTCAATATTATTACCTATAGGAGTTAATGCTCCAAGTCCGGTAACTACTACTCGCTTTAATTGCATTGAACTTAATTTTTCGTTTTGATTTTAAGCCAACCGTAAATTAAAAAAAATTATCCATGCGATAAGGTTACCACATGGATAATTTTGAATCTCTTTTAAAGAACCATAAAGATTATTTCGCTTCTTCTATATAACTAATGGCCTGGCCAACTGTTGCGATGTTCTCAGCTTGATCGTCTGGGATTTGGATATCAAATTCTTTCTCGAACTCCATAATCAATTCCACTGTATCCAAAGAATCTGCCCCTAGGTCGTTTGTAAAGCTAGCTTCCGTTACCACTTCGTTTTCATCAACACCTAATTTATCAACGATGATAGCTTTTACTCTTGATGCAATGTCTGACATAATAAAATTGGTTTTAAATTTAAATTGTTGGCAAAAATAAAAAACTTTGGTTGAATAACACTATTAACCGATAAAATGTATGGTAATTTACTAAATTTAAATGCAAGAGTGCTATTTTCGCTTCAAATATTTTTAGCTCATCATTTTTAAAAAAATCTTTGAAATTTAATTCAGATGAGTTGAATTCAAGAAGAATTTTAACCATTTTTCTTCTGTTCGATAGATATATCAATTGATTAACTGCTCGTTTAAATTCCAATTTTTTGAAAACGAAACGTATAGTACTTTTTGCCTCGGGTTCTGGATCCAATGTCGAAAACATTGCCAATTACTTTAAAGACAGCCAAAGAATTGAGGTAGTTGCTGTTTTGACCAACAAAAAGGAGGCAAAAGTTTTGGATCGGTGCGATAGATTGGGTATTAATGCAATTTATTTTAATCGGCATTCTTTTTATAAAACTGATTTTGTCTTAAATGTGTTAAAGTCGATACAGCCCGATTTAATCGTGCTGGCCGGTTTCCTATGGAAAATACCTAAAGATTTAATTCTCAGCTTTCCCGATAAAATTATCAATATACACCCCGCCTTACTGCCTAAATATGGTGGTAAAGGAATGTATGGCAGCAAAGTTCATGAAGCCGTTAAAGCCAATAATGAGGTTGAAACCGGTATAACCATCCACTACGTAAACGAGAACTACGATGAGGGCGCCATAATACAACAGGCCAAAACGGTTGTAGATTCTAAAGACACGCCCGAAACCATTGCTGCCAAGGTTCATGAATTGGAGTATGAACATTTTCCAAAAGTTGTCGAAAAACTGTTAGCAGAGAACTAAATGGCCAAAAAAGAAAAATTCTATACCGTTTGGAAGGGCAAGCGCCCCGGCATTTATAATACTTGGCGAGATTGTAAGGCGGCTATTGAAGGTTTTAAAGGAGCGCAGTACAAATCTTTTTCAACTTTTGCCGAAGCCAAAAAAGCCTATAATGGCAATTATGATGATTTCAAAGGGAAGAAAAAAGTGGGTTCTACACTTTCACCTCAAGAACTCTTAAAATATGGTTCTCCCAATCATAATTCTATATCTGTAGATGCCGCATCTAGTGGAAACCCCGGGGTCATGGAATACCAAGGGGTAGATACCAAAACGGGAAAGAAGCTTTTCAGGCAAGGTCCGTTTGCTCAGGGCACCAACAATATCGGGGAATTTTTGGCCATCGTACACGGGTTGGCTTATTTAAAGCAAAACAATAGTGATCGAATCATTTATACCGATTCTAGAACGGCAATGAGCTGGGTTCGAAAAAAAACCTGTAATACCAAGTTGCAGGAAACAGAAAAAAATAAAGAACTTTTCGAATTGATTCGCAGGGCGATACTTTGGCTAAAAAGCAACTCTTACCGTACGCCAATTGTCAAATGGGAGACCAAGGCTTGGGGAGAGATTCCTGCAGATTTTGGAAGAAAATAAACCGTTTGCCGAATTTTATAATTTGATATCCGCCGTAAGGTATATTCGCTTAGCAAAACCTTATATTTGCAGCAAAATTGCAAGACCTTATGGGTAAACTTTTGATTGTAGGTACTGTTGCCATTGATGAAATCGAAACTCCTTTTGGGAAAACAGGAAAAGTTCTGGGCGGTGCGGCGACCTTTATCGGATTGGCAGCTTCACAATTTGATGTTGAATCAGGTATTGTTTCCATCGTTGGTGATGACCTCCCCGACTCTTACCTAGAAACCTTAAAGTCTAAAAATATTGACCTCACAGGTGTTGAAGTTGTGCAAGGTGGAAAAACCTTTTATTGGAAAGGAAAATACCATAATGACCTTAACAGTAGAGATACGCTTATCACAGATTTAAATACGCTGGCAGACTTTCAGCCGAAGGTACCTGGGCATTTTATCGATGCAGATGTGGTGATGCTGGGTAATTTGCACCCTTCCGTTCAATTAAGTGTAATTCAACAGATGAAAACACGACCAAAGCTTATAGTTTTGGATACGATGAATTTTTGGATGGATAATGCACTTACTGAATTGAAAGAAGTCATTCAACATATCGATGTTATCACTATTAATGATGAAGAGGCCCGGCAATTGACCGAAGAATATTCTTTGGTTAAGGCCGCAGAGGCTATTCAGAAGATGGGGCCTAAATATGTAGTTATTAAAAAGGGCGAGCACGGGGCGCTTTTGTTTCATAAAGAGCAAATTTTCTTTGCTCCCGCACTACCGTTAGAAGAGGTTTTTGACCCAACGGGAGCAGGCGATACTTTTGCCGGTGGCTTTACGGGGTATTTAGCGGCAACGAACGACTTGTCTTTTGAAAATATGAAAAATGCGGTCATTCATGGGTCTAACTTGGCTTCCTTCTGCGTAGAAAAGTTCGGCACCGAACGAATGGAAAACTTAAGAAGGCACGAGGTGGACAAAAGACTCCATGAGTTTAAAGCCCTCACCCAATTTGATATAGAATTAAAATAAAACACGCCCCTATCCAAACAGGGGCTTTTTTAATAAATAAGGAGATATAAAATGAGCGACGCTATCAAACACGAATGCGGTATTTCGGTAATTCGTTTGTTAAAGCCTTTAGAATACTACAAAGAAAAGTATGGCACGGCCTTTTATGGGGTAAACAAAATGTACCTGATGATGGAGAAGCAGCACAACCGTGGTCAAGACGGTGCAGGTTTCGCCAGCATTAAACTTGATGTAACCGCCGGGGAACGCTATATGAGCCGTGTTCGTTCTTGTGCACAACAGCCTATTCAAGATATTTTTGCACAGATCAACGACAGGATCAATACAACTTTGCTTGAGCACCCTGAATATCGTGATGATGTTGCTTTACAGAAACAACACATACCCTATATAGGCGAGGTATTATTGGGGCATGTACGATATGGTACTTTCGGTAAGAACAGTATAGAGAGTGTACACCCGTTTTTGCGTCAAAATAATTGGATGCATCGTAACCTTATCGTTGCCGGCAACTTTAATATGACCAATGTTCATGAATTGTTCGACAACTTGGTACAATTAGGTCAGCATCCGAAAGAGATGGCCGATACCGTTACCGTAATGGAAAAAATCGGGCATTTTCTAGATGATGCCGTTGCCAAGCTTTACAAGCAGATCAAGAAAGAAGGCTATACCAAACAAGAAGCTTCACCATTGATTGCAGACCGTTTAAAAGTAGGTAAGATTTTACGAAGGGCATCAAAAAACTGGGATGGTGGTTATGCCATGGCAGGATTATTGGGTCACGGTGACGCCTTTGTTTTAAGGGATCCAGCGGGTATACGCCCAGCCTATTATTATCAAGATGATGAGGTAGTGGTGGTAGCCTCTGAGCGACCTGCAATTCAAACGGTTTTTAATGTGCCTTATGATGAGGTTATTGAGCTTGATCCCGGAAATGCTATTATTATTAAGAAAAATGGAAGCTTTTCCGTTAAGGAGATTTTACCTCCGGTAGAGCGCAAAGCCTGTTCTTTTGAGCGTATTTATTTTTCACGGGGAAGTGATAAGGAAATCTATCAAGAACGAAAGAAATTGGGGAAGTTGCTTTTCCCACAAATACTTAAGTCTATTGATCACGATATAAAGAATACCGTTTTCTCATATATACCCAATACGGCCGAGACTTCTTTCTTTGGCATGGTCAAAGAGGCTCAGAACTACTTGAACAAGCGTAAAGAAGAGCAAATTTTGGCTATCGGCTCTAAAATTACCAGTGAGGAGCTTCACTCCATTTTAGAAATCAGGCCGCGTATTGAAAAGGTAGCCATTAAAGATGCCAAACTTCGAACGTTTATTACGCAAGATAGTAGTAGAGATGATTTAGTCACCCACGTTTACGATATATCGTACGGTTCAGTTAAGGAGGGCGATAATTTGGTAATAATTGATGATAGTATCGTAAGGGGTACCACCTTGAAAAGGAGCATACTTCGCATACTGGACCGACTTTCACCAAAAAAAATAATTGTAGTTTCTTCCGCTCCCCAAATCAGATACCCTGATTGTTACGGTATTGATATGGCCAAGTTGGAAGACTTTATTGCATTTAAGGCAGCCTTGGCACTTCATCAAGAACGATTGACCATGAATATTGTAGATGATATATACGATAAGTGTTTACTTCAAGTTAACTCAAAAGATGCCGAGGTCGTAAATTATGTTAAAGAGTTTTATGCTCCATTTACAGCTGAAGAGATATCTGAAAAAATCGGGGAGTTATTGAGCCCTGAGGGAATAAAGGCCGAAGTGGATATCATATATCAGACTATAGACAATCTTCATGAGGCCTGCCCTAAAAATTTAGGGGACTGGTATTTTACGGGCGATTACCCAACGCCTGGTGGTAATCGGGTGGTAAACAGAGCCTTTATCAATTTTTATGAAGGAAAGAACCAAAGGGCATATTAATCAATTTACCCGATGAAATACTTGAATTAAGGTATTTCATCGATATTCTAAGCCTTTCAACGTCTTTTTGTACTTATACGTAGCATGCATACATAATTTTAGTCTTGCCATAGCATAAGTAGGTTAAGTTCATGGTAAGATTTGGGGCAAAAAAGGTGGAGATTTCTCCACCTTTTTTATTTCAATAAGCTTGGTAGTACCGAGAGAGTTAATTTTGAGATTTGCGACCGGGCGCTTATAGCACTTTATCCTAGTTTATAGACCGTTCAACAAAGAACTTTTAGAACCGTAAATACCCGCTTTATATTTGGAGGACCATAGCATAAGTAGGTTAAGTTCATGGTAAGATTTGGGGAAAAGGTGGAGCAACGCTCCACCTTTTTATTTTTACGAATAGGTCTTTGAATATTTCTACTGCCAAGGATACTATTTAGTTTCACGATCATTTTCAAAACACCTCCCTTTATATTGATAAACACCACTCGATAGGTATTTCGACCACTTAAGTGTACGTTTATCTAAAACCTTTTTTTTACGAAATCAATCACTCTATATTTGGAGAACCATAGCATAAGTAGGTTAAGTTCATGGTAAGATTTGGGGAAAAGGCGGAGCAATGCTCCGCCTTTTTATTTTCGCGAAACACCAGTAATTCATAGTGTTAACACTTTTAAGCTCATTTTTTGTTAAAAAAAAGCCTTAAAATTTATAAAATTTCTTTTTTTATTTCCCACAATACCAGTATTTTAGTGCTGCCATAGCATAAGTAGGTTAAGTTTATGGTAAGATTTGGGACGAAAAGGGTGGAGACTTCTCCGCCCTTTTCTATTTTAAAAAAGTACTGTTCAGAGGGCTATTTTTAAATGAAACCATATAGTTCAAAGCAAAAAAAGTCCCGGTCGTTAGCTACGACCGGGACTTTTTAATTAGTCAATTTTCTTTCTCTATTTATTGCTAGAGTATAATTCTGAAACTTTATCCCAATTGATTACATTAAAAAATGCATCAATATATGCAGGGCGCTGATTTTGATAGTTCAAATAATAAGCATGTTCCCAAACATCCAACCCAAGAATCGGTTGACCTCCACAGCCAACATTAGGCATTACCGGGTTGTCTTGGTTAGGCGTGCTGCATACTTCTACTTTTCCACCTTTGTGAACACAAAGCCATGCCCAACCAGAACCGAACTGACCGCCAGCAGCACTGCTAAACTTTTCTTTAAAGTCTTCGAATGAGCCATAAGCATCATTAATCGCTTCGGCTAGTTCACCAGAAGGTTTTCCGCCGCCGTCAGGTGACATAACTTCCCAAAAAAGAGAGTGGTTATAAAAGCCCCCGCCATTATTTCGAACTGCGCTATTAGACATGTCAAGATTCTCGAGAATGTCTTCAATAGACTTTCCGGCCAAATCTGTGCCTTCGATGGCGTTGTTCAATTTAGTCGTGTAACCATTATGGTGTTTTGTATGGTGAATCTCCATGGTACGAGCGTCAATGTTAGGTTCAAGAGCATCGTATGAATAGGGTAATTTTGGTAGTTCAAAAGCCATATTACTTAATTTTATAGATTATTATTTAGTAAGTTGAAAAGTACGTTTTTTAACAAACAAAATCCCTTAATTATTTGTTAAGAACTCTAATAGAATCCTTATTTTGCGTAAAAAAGCACTTGCAAGACGCACCCTTCAAAATATACAACGCATCAGCGGGTTCGGGAAAAACCCATACCCTCACCAAAGAGTACTTAAAAATCATACTTCAGAAAAAGGGAGGGTACCAAAAAATATTGGCAATTACCTTCACCAATAAGGCGGTAAACGAAATGAAAAGACGAATTTTAGACAGTCTTTTTGAATTTTCTAAGATTGCGGAATTAGAGGGTGCACCAGTATTATTTCAAGATATTTGCAAAGAACTTTCGTTGGGTGTCGAAGAACTTCGACAACGTTCAAAAGAAACACTTAAAGAAATTCTGCACAATTATGCTTTTTTCGATATATCGACGATAGATAAGTTTACCCATCGTATTATAAGAACCTTTGCCAAAGACCTTAAAATCCCCCAGAATTTCGAAGTTGTTTTAGACACCGACTTATTACTTGATGAAGCGATAGCAAGATTAGTGCAGAGGGCGGGTTCAGATGAAAAATTGACCAAAGTCTTGCTTGATTTTGCTTTGGAAAAAATAGATGGTGACAAAAGTTGGGATATTACTTATGACCTTTATAATATCGGTAAGTTGATTTTTAGTGAAAATCATGCCGAACACCTTGCTAAATTAAGAAATAAGGAAATAGAAGACTTCCTACAACTCAAAAGCAAGTTGAGCAAAGGTCAAAAAGCTATTGAAAAGCATTTGGTCGAACTTGCGGAAAAGGCTTTGGACATCATTGATGATAATGGTTTGGAGTACTCTGATTTTACTCGAAGCTCTTTTCCTAATTTTATGTTGAAAATTTCGAAAGGTGATTTTGATATCGATTACAATGCGGGTTGGAAACAAAATTTTGACACCACCAAGCTATACAACAAATCGTCACCAGAGCAAGTCAAATCGACCTTAGACATACTTCACGCACAATTTGCCCAGTTGTTTACAGCAATACGAACAGATTTTTATCAGTTGTTATTTCTAAAGAATGCCTATGGTAACATAGTACCCTTAACCGTTCTCAATGCCATTCAGCAAGAAGTAAAGACCTTGCAAGAAGAACGTGACCAGCTGATTATATCTGAATTCAATACATTAATTTCAAAAGAGATAAAAAATCAACCTGCCCCTTTTATCTATGAACGTTTGGGTGAAAAATACCGACATTATTTTATCGATGAGTTTCAAGACACGTCAGTACTGCAATGGAATAATTTAGTACCGCTCATAGCGAACGCTCTTGAAAGCGAAGACATGTTGGGCAAACGAGGTTCTCTATTCTTGGTCGGTGATGCAAAACAGGCTATTTATCGCTGGCGTGGGGGCCGGGCCGAACAATTTTTAAACTTGGCCATAAAGGTCGCCAATCCTTTTGTAGTGCCTCCAGAAACCTACAGCTTACCGGTAAATTACCGGAGCCACGATCAGATAATTAATTTTAACAATGAGTTCTTTACCGCTACCAGCTCTTATTTGAATAATATCACATATGGTACATTGTTCAAAGAAGGCAATCGGCAAGGCGTAAACCCAAAAACGGGAGGAATAGTTCAACTCAGTTTTATCGAGAAAGATGATGAATTCGACAAGAATGAAATGTACGGTAAAGAAGTTTTGAACTTAATTCAAGGTATTCGAGATAAAGATTACTCGTACGGTGAAATATGTATTTTGGTACGTAGTAATAAAGATGGAGTTTTCCTTGCGGATTATCTCACTCAAAATGCAATACCGACCATATCATCGGAAAGCCTGTTGCTCAATAGCAGCGATAAGGTTCGATTTCTTGTCAATTTACTGAAATACGCCGCAGATCGTGAAAATTCTGAAGTAGCTTACGACCTCTTAAATTATCTCTCAGCTAAAGAAGATGGTCAGCATCAGTTCATATATCAAAATTTGAATGCGGTATCACAGTTATTCTTGTCAAGATTTAGCTTTAGCATCGATGCCTTGAAACAAATTTCGGTTTACGATGGTATCGAATTGGCCATTAGGCAATTTGAATTAATGCCCGATTCTGACGCTTACGTTATCTATCTTTTAGATGAGGTATTAGATGTAGAAAGAAAAGAAGGTGCTGGCATACATACTTTTTTAGAGTATTGGGAAAAAAAGAAAGACAAATTAAGCCTTTCGGCCCCTGAGCACGTTGCTGCGGTGCGAATCATGAGTATTCACAAATCTAAGGGTTTAGAGTTTCCCTTTGTAATTTTTCCTTTTGCGAATGACAATATTTACAAACGCTTGGCAGGGCAGAAAAAAATGTGGCTACCACTGAATCCGGAATTTTCAGATGGTTTTGATGAAGTGTTGATCAATGAAAAGAAAGAAGTTGTTGAGTATGGGCAGGTAGCTGAAAATTTATTTACCGAAGAAGAGCATCTAATGGAACTTGATTCATTTAACGTACTATATGTGGCACTTACACGAGCTGAAAAGGGTTTATATATTGTAAGCGAGAAAGATTTGAATAGAAATGGAATTCACAAAACCGATTATTATTCGGGGCTGTTCATTGAATATCTCATAAGCAAGGGTCTATGGAACAGTGAAAAGCTTACATATACCTTCGGTGAACTAGTCGAGAACGCTTCCAAAACTACGGCAATTCAGCAAAGCAGAGTAGACTTTGTGGTAACTCAAAAAGACAGGCCGGCATTTAAAATATTGACCAGAGGAGGTATGCTTTGGGATAGTGCAAGGGAGGAAGCCATACTGCAAGGTAACCGTATGCATCATATTCTCGGTTTAATAGAAACCAAAGATGAAATTGATGCCGCTTTGGAGAAAAGTATCAATCAAGGCATTATCTCTCAATCCGAGTTATCCGATTTTGAGAAGAGTTTGAATAAGGTATTGAAACATCCAGATTTGAACAGTTATTACCAAACAGGTAATATCATTAAAAATGAAAAAGACATCATCACCGAAACAGGCGAACTTTTGAGACCTGACAGAATTGTTTTGAATAATAATAATGCGGTGCTTATCGACTATAAAACAGGTATGCGAAACCCGAAATATAAAGAACAACTCTACAGGTATTCAGATACACTTGAGAGTATGGGGTTCATAGTCGAAAAAAGAATAATAGTCTATATTAATGATTTAGTGCTTGCCGAATTCGTGTAGTCTACTTCTTGTTATCGATTTTTTTTGGTTTTCTTCTCTTTCCAATATTTATAGCCCAAGTAAGCAAATTGTGCTCCAACAAGAGCTAAAGTGTATTTACGGCTTCGGGTCAAGGCAGCGGCTACTCCTAATATTTTAGATTTCATAATATTCATTTTGTATTTAATGAATGCAACATACTTATTTTCTATTTTTGAAAAGAACCCTAATCATTTAATAAATAACTTGATTTTAAGAGATTTATCAAATATTATATTCAGATAACAATTATATGTACGGAAAAATAGAAGAGCACTTAAAAAGTGAAATCAATCAGATTAAAGAAGATGGCCTTTATAAAGATGAACGAATCATCGTTTCACCTCAAGGCGCCGAAATAAAATTGGCCGATGGTTCAGAGGTTATTAATTTTTGCGCCAATAATTATTTGGGTCTGTCTTCACACCCGGAAGTCATACAGGCCGCAAAAGATACTTTAGATACCCATGGCTTCGGTATGTCATCGGTTCGATTCATTTGCGGTACTCAAGACATTCATAAAGAGTTAGAATCTAAAATTGCTGATTTCTACGGGACTGAGGATACCATATTATATGCAGCGGCATTCGATGCCAATGGCGGGGTCTTCGAACCTTTGCTTACGGCACAAGATGCTATCATATCAGATTCGCTCAACCACGCTTCGATTATTGATGGGGTAAGGTTATGCAAGGCCAAAAGATACCGTTATGCCAATAGCGATATGAAAGATTTGGAAAAACAATTGCAACAAGCTAATGCAGATGATGCCCGATTCAAAATTATTGTGACTGATGGGGTTTTTTCTATGGATGGCCTAGTAGCACCACTTGATGCTATCTGTGACCTGGCAGATAAATATGACGCTCTAGTGATGATCGATGAATGTCATGCGACAGGCTTTATAGGAGAAACCGGTCGTGGAACCTTGGAAGAAAAAGGGGTCATGGGTAGAATCGATATCATAACGGGCACCCTGGGCAAAGCCCTGGGAGGTGCTATGGGCGGTTATACCACTGCGAGAAAAGAAATTATTGAAATTTTACGCCAGCGTTCAAGACCTTATTTGTTCTCAAATTCATTGGCCCCGGCAATCGTGGGGGCGTCTATCAAAGTTTTTGAACTTTTACAGAATGACACTTCATTGCGCGATAAGCTTCAGAAAAACACTGAATATTTTAAAAAAGGAATTAAAGATGCAGGTTTTGATATCGTTGATGGAGATTCGGCCATTGTACCTATTATGTTATATGATGCGAAAGTGGCCCAAGAAATGGCAAAGCAACTATTAGAGAAAAATGTATATGTAATCGGATTTTTTTATCCGGTAGTTCCTAAGGGTAAAGCAAGAATTCGCGTACAATTGTCGGCGGCCCACGAGATGAAGCATTTAGACCAAGCTATCGATGCTTTCACCGAAGTCGGTAAGGCCTTAAAAATCGTTTAAATGCATTGTTTTCCCTATAAAAAGCGTTAAAAAAAATAGGAAATTGATTTTGTTAATAATATTTAACAACTTACATTTGCAGCTAATAAACACTTAAACTTAAAAATTTGAACATGAAACATCTTAGCAAATTATTGGTTGTTGTCCTGCTAATAGTAGGGGTTAACAACATACAAGCGCAAGACGAGAATAACCCTTGGCAGGTAAGTTTTGGGGTTAATGCCATAGACACTTACCCAACAGGTGACGATGGCGGTTTCGGTAGTCAGCTTTTCAATGCGACCGACCACTGGAACATTCTTCCCTCTATCTCTTACGTTGGTGTATCAAAGTACGTAGGCAACGGTTTCTCTGTTGGTGCTAGAGGTTCTTTGAACAAAATCGACAAATTAGGAGATGTTGGTGTTGATGACCTTTCTCATTACGCTATAGATGGTACGATTAAATATAACTTTATTGAAGGTACGGTAATCGATCCTTTCGTTGAGATTGGTGGTGGTTATACTTGGATCGATGAAATCGGTGCTGGTACAGCAAATGGTGGAGTTGGTATCAACTTCTGGTTTACTGATAACATCGGTCTTACAGTTCAGACTTCTTACAAGCATGCTTTCGAAGATTACCTTGCTAAGCACTGGCAACATATGGCCGGTATCGCAGTTAAGTTCGGTGGAACTGATACTGACGGTGATGGTATCTACGATAAAGATGATGCTTGCCCAGAAGTTGCTGGTCTAGAAGCTTTCAACGGTTGTCCTGATGCTGATGGCGATGGAATCGAAGATAGCAAAGATGCTTGTCCTAATGAAGCTGGTTCTGCCGAAATGAACGGTTGTCCTGATGCTGACGGTGACGGTGTTGCTGATAAAGATGACAAGTGTCCAGATGTTGCTGGATTGGCTAACTTAGCTGGTTGTCCTGATGCTGACGGTGACGGTGTTGCTGATGGTGATGATGAGTGTCCTAATGAAGCAGGTCCTGCTGAAAACAAAGGATGTCCATGGCCAGATTCTGACGGTGATAGTGTATTAGATAAAGATGACAAGTGTCCAGATGTTGCTGGTACTGTAGCTAACGCCGGTTGTCCTGAGGTTACCGAAGAAGTTCAAAAGCAATTGAATGAGTACGCTAGAACAATCTTGTTCGACACTGGTAAATCTTCAATCAAAGCTGAATCAACTTCAGTTATGGTAGATATCATCACCATCTTGAAAGAGTACCCAACTGCTAAGTTTACAGTAGAAGGTCACACTGATAGTGTTGGTAGCCAGAAATTGAACCAAAGTCTTTCTGAGTCTAGAGCCCTTTCTGTAAAAGAGTTCTTGGTTGACAAAGGCATCGAAGAGTTCAGATTGTCTGCTATCGGTTACGGTGAAGACAAGCCAATCGCTTCTAACAACACAAGAAGTGGTAGAAAAGAAAACAGAAGAGTTGAAATCAACTTGGTGAAATAAGTTAATTTCACACAATTGAATACATTAAGCCCTGACATTTGTCAGGGCTTTTTTTATTTTTGATTATGCAGAGTTTTTTAGAAGATGTTGTTGTTGAAATTTCTGAAAAGGGTTACTCTTTTGAGAAGTTAATTTTCATACTGCCCAGTAAGAGGGCGGGAACCTTCTTAAAGAAGGCTATAGCGAAGAATATAGAAGGTTCTATTTTCTCTCCCGAAATTCATAGCATAGAAAGCTTTGTTGAAAAAATATCTGGCCTTACCTATGCCAGTGCGACCCAACAACTGTTCACATTATACGAAGCATATTGCGAGCAGCCCTTAGAAAGAAAAGATGATTTTTTCACTTTCTCTAAATGGGCGCAAACCTTGCTTCAAGATTTTAATGAGATAGATAGATATCTTATTGATGTGTCTAAACTATTTGGCAATCTAGCCGCGATTCAAGAAATCAACCATTGGTCTTTAGAGGAAAACAAGACCAAGATGATGGAAGACTATCTTGACTTTTGGAATAACCTCGAACCCTTGTATCACAAGTTCAATTCTAAACTAGCCGAGAAAGGTATCGGTCACCAGGGTCTCGTTTATCGAAAGGCCTGTAATAGGCTAGATGATTATTTACAGGGTCAAGCTGAAAAACATTTTTTGTTTGTCGGCTTTAATGCATTGAACACTGCTGAGAGTCGAATTATACAAAGTATTCTTTCGAAAGTAGATTCTGATATTTATTGGGATCTTGATTCTTATTTTTTGAGCGACGCCGTTCATGATGCAAGTCTGTTTATCCGTCAACACCTTAAAAATTGGCCCTATTATAAAAATTCTTCCCCAAAAGGAATTAGTGATTACTATTTATCATCGAAAAACATTGAGGTAATCGGAATTCCAAAAAATGTTTCGCAGGCTAAGTATACTGGTCAATTGCTGTCAAAGTTACGTTTTGAATCAGCTGCCAAATTGCAAAACACTGCGGTTGTGCTAGGTGATGAAACGTTGATGAATTCGTTAATCAATTCTATTCCAGAAGAAGTCGATGGTATTAACATTACCATGGGTTACCCATTGGATAAAACCCCCTTGGCTTCACTCTTTGATCAGTTTATTGATTTATATATTTCTAAAAGTAACGGTAAATGGTTTCATAAGAATATTCAGTCTTTGTTGAGCCATCCCTATCTTCAAGTGCTTCTAAATGACGACAAAGTTTCGGTTAGCAGTATAGTAGAAATTATTCGAACCAAAAACTGGAGCTATTTAAGTGCCGATAAGCTCAATGAGATTATAGACAGTGAACATGCATCACGGCTATTCACTGATGATGAGTTAAAACCGAACGAGTTTATCGAGCGATGTATTGATCTTATATTAGCTTTAAAGGGGAAATTTAAACTACTTGATGATGCCCTAGCCTTAGAATATTTATATAGGTTCTATACGCTGTTCAATCAGTTGGTCGATTTGGTGCGTGACCATTCATTTGTAGCCGATTTAAAATCGCTACAGGCACTTTATCGTGAACTGTTAAGCGCAGAATCGCTAGACTTTCAGGGTGAGCCACTAGAGGGGCTTCAAATTATGGGAATGTTAGAGAGCAGAAATTTAGATTTTGAGACGGTTATTCTTACTTCGGTTAATGAAGGAATACTTCCCTCGGGCAAATCGAACAACTCTTTTATTCCATTTGATTTAAAAGTTCGTTTAGGTCTGCCCACCTATAAAGAAAAAGATGCTGTCTACACCTATCACTTCTATCGACTGTTACAGCGTGCAAAGAATATTTACCTTCTGTATAATACAGAGTCCGATGTGCTAGAAGGTGGTGAGAAAAGTCGTTTGATAAGTCAATTGCTCACCGATGAAAATAAACACCCCGATATAAGAGAAAAAATTGCGGCACCTGAGATAAACCCGGTAAGAAAATCGATTGAAATCATTGAAAAAGACGAGCATCTACTCTCGTTGATCAAAGCTCATGCGTCCAGAGGTTTTTCACCAACTTCCTTAAGCAATTATATTAGAAACCCCATTGATTTCTACAAGCGTAATCTTTTGGGAATTGATGATGTTCTAGAGGTTGAGGAGACCATTGCGGCCAACACTTTTGGCACCATTGTTCATGACACCCTAGAAGATATTTATACGCCATTGGTAGGTCAGATTCTTACTGAGAAGAACTTGACCGAAGCTAAGGGCAATATAATTAAGTTGGTGAAACAACACTTTTCAAAGTCTTATTTAGAGGGAGATATTAGTCAAGGTAAAAACTTGATCGCATATCATGTAATCGTGCGTTATATTGAGAACTTTATCGATTTAGAAATAAAGGAAGCCGAAGCGCATGAAATAAAGATTATCGCTCTTGAGCAAAATCTCAAAGTTCAACTTCAAATACCGGAACTGGAGTTTCCGGTTCAATTAAAAGGAAAACTTGACCGCGTCGATTCATATGACGGTACGGTACGTATTATTGATTATAAAACTGGTAGAGTAAATCAATCGCAGGTAGAAATTGTTGATTGGGTCGAGATTGCTTCCGAATATGAATACAGTAAGGCATTTCAACTGCTCTGCTATGCCGTAATGTATAATGCACAACAACCTATCGAAACGATTGAGTCAGGTATTTTTACCTTTAAAAATTTAAGCTCCGGACTTCTACGTTTTGCAACTAAAGAAGCAAAAATGAGCCGAAAGAAAGATTATCAAATAACGCAAGAGACCTTGGCCCTATTCTTTAATGAATTAAAGGCCTTGATTCTGGAAATTTGTAACCCTTATAGTGCTTTTGAAGAAAAAGAGGTTTAATCCGTATAAAAAGAAAGCCCGAAAAATAAAATGTCTTCGGGCCTTTTTCAATTTGAATACTTCTATTTTTTATCAGGTCTGCTGGGTCGAACCTCAATTTTACTTGGTAACGTTCGAGGGTGCATTTTCAATAAGTCGACCACTAGTTCACCAATATCTTCAGGTTGAATTTTCCAAGCGTCTTTATCATCAGGTTCGTTTCCATTAAAGTGAGTGGCAACAGAACCCGGCATGATAGTAGAAACCTTTATATCATACTTTCTAAGGTCTAGCATTGCAGCTTGGGTGAAACCGACCACTCCGAATTTGGTGGCATTGTAACCAGCACCAGAAGCAAAGAAATTCGTGCCTGCGAGACTCGCCAATGTCATGTAATACCCTTTTGATTTTTTCAAGGCATCAACTGAAGCCTTTAGCGTATGAAAAACACCATTTAGATTGGTATTGATCATTTGATGCCATTGGGTTTCGGTCATTTCATCGATTGGGGCGAAATTTCCAAGTCCTGCATTGGCCAAAACCAAGTCTATTTTTCCCCATTTATCAATAATCTTTTTGACGGCCTCTTCTTCATCACGCAATTTTGAAACATCA
The DNA here is from genome assembly GCA_002813285.1 of Flavobacteriaceae bacterium MAR_2009_75. Lineage (NCBI taxonomy): Bacteria > Pseudomonadati > Bacteroidota > Flavobacteriia > Flavobacteriales > Flavobacteriaceae > Flavobacteriaceae bacterium MAR_2009_75. The sequence goes on along the minus strand of PHTZ01000001.1, from coordinate 2,202,308 downwards.
GAGGCAAGACCGATTACTTGGCTCTCGTCGCCCAGTTGATCTGCTGCTTTGCGTACCGTTTGTAATGTTCGACCGCTTATGGCAACTTTCATTCCCGAGGCCAACAATTTTTCGGCAACGGCATAGCCGATACCTTTTGACCCTCCTGTAATATATGCTACTTTATCTTTTAGTTCTTTCATAAGAATATTTTTGTTCAATGTACCTCGCAGCTCAGTAATAGAAAAAAACCTGACGTTATAGTTTTCTTAAAAACGTCTCAAGAATCCAATTTTTATTCAAGTATAATACGATATGGGCAACGATTGTATTCTTTATCTTTTTTCTTGCTTAAACGCAAATAGAAACCTATTTTTAAAACCTTGCAGATTTACTAATTGCAAGGCAAATAAATCTTTTATTCTAAATTACTAGAGCTCATAAGTTTAAAAATGGCAACAGATACCAAACTCATCAACGATAATTTTTTATTGGAAAGTAAATATGCCCAAGAGCTATATCATAGCTACGCTGCGAACATGCCTGTAATCGATTACCATAACCATTTATCGCCAAAAGCATTAGCGGAAAATACGGTCTTCGATTCCATTACGGCGGCATGGATAGATGGTGACCATTACAAGTGGCGAGCTATGCGAACTTTAGGTATAGATGAAAAGTATATAACCGGTGATGCCTCGAATAAAGAGAAGTTTTCTAAATGGGCGCATACTGTACCATATACTATGCGAAATCCGTTATACCATTGGACGCATATGGAACTTTCCCGCTATTTTGGCATCGATGATTTATTATCGGATAAAAATGCGGATACTGTTTTTGAGAATGCCTCTGAAAAATTAAGAACTCCTGAATACAGTTCAAGAGAGCTCATTTCCAAAATGAACGTTGAGGTCCTATGTACGACGGAAGATCCTATCGATACGCTAGAGTACCACCAACAATTGAGCAAAAGCACTTTCGGCACCAAGGTAAGTACCGCCTTCAGGCCCGACAAGGCCATATTAATTGCAAGTGACGCTTACAATAGCTACCTAGACAGTCTAGAAAAAGTCAGTAACAGTACCATTTCGACTTATGACCAGCTGTGTTCGGCCCTAAGAAATCGAATTGAATATTTTCATGAAAACGGATGTCGCTTATGCGATCATGGTTTGGCACATTTGTATGCAGAAAATTTTACCGAGAATGAAATCAAGGCTATTTTCAAAAAGAGAAGAGAGGGGCAAACCATTTCGGAAGTTGAGAATGCAAAATTTCAAAGCGCATTGATGCTTTATCTATCCGAAACCTATCATGAGTTCGGTTGGGTGCAACAATTTCATTTGGGCGCGTTGCGAAACAATAACAAAAGAATGTTGAGCGTATTGGGACCGGATACCGGGTGGGACTCTATCGGTGATTATCCTCAAGCCCAGAGCCTATCTAAGTTTTTAGATACCTTAGATGGCAAAGATAAACTCACAAAAACAATATTGTATAACCTGAACCCTGGTGATAACGCAATGATGGCGACCATGATCGGCAACTTTAATGATGGAAGCGTTAGGGGCAAGGTACAATGGGGATCAGGTTGGTGGTTCTTAGATCAGAAAGACGGTATGACCGAGCAAATAAATACCCTTTCGAACATGGGGTTGATCAGTTGCTTTATCGGTATGCTGACCGACTCAAGGAGTTTTTTGTCTTTTCCGCGTCATGAATATTTTCGTCGTATTCTGTGCAACCTGTTCGGTGAAGATATCAGAAACGGTGAATTGCCAAATGATATGGAGTGGATCGGTAAAATCGTTCAAAATATTTGCTACAACAATGCAAAAAAGTATTTCGATTTCTAATCGATTTTCGTGAATGCAAAAATATCTAAATACTAATATTGGTTTAGTTTGTAGGATGGGGTCTAGAACGTAGTAATCGACCCTAAAATAATCCGAAGCCTTAGAAACAGACAACGAATGAAACAATTTTTAAAACCTGTGGTATTGAAAAAGTGCTTTTTGCTGATGATAACTATATCGTTGGCGATGACTTTTTATTCTTGCTCGACAGTAAGCGACGAGAAGATACTTTTCTTTGCCCATTCCCTGCCAACCTCCCACCCTGTACATAAGGGTATTTTGGCCATGCAAGAATCACTGAATGAAAAATCTGAGGGCAAATTACAGATTAAGATTTTTCCTGATGGGCAATTGGGTTCTGAAAGAGAAGCCCTTGAGCTATTGCAGATAGGTAGTATTGCAATGACAAAGGTAAGTGCTTCTGCACTTTCAAATTTTGCACCTGAATATCAAATCACGGTCATACCGTACTTATTTCGCGACAATGAACACTTGTTTGCAAATCTAGAGGGTGAAGTTGGTAAACAATTGTTGGAAAGCGGAACCGAGTATTTATTACGTGGCATTTGTTTTTATGATGCCGGTGCCAGAAGTTTTTACACCAAAGATAAACCGGTGAATTCTCCAGATGACCTTGATGGTCTCAAGATAAGGGTTCAGAACGACCAAATGTCGGTTGACATGGCCAATACTTTAGGGGCCTCTGCAACCCCCATGTCATTCGGCGAATTGTATACTGCCCTACAACAGAACGTGGTTGATGGCGCGGAAAATAATATACCTTCATTCGTAAGTTCGAATCATTTTGAAGTATGTAAGTATTACATTTTTGACGAGCATACCATGGTGCCCGATGTGGTCATTATCGGCACAAAATTTTGGGATTCCCTTTCGGATGAAGAAAAAGGATGGCTTGAAGAGGCTGCGGATGAAAGTGTTGAAAAGCAAAAACAGTTTTGGAAAGAAACGGTCGCCGAAAACATGAAAATGTTGAAAGAGGAAGGTGTTGAATTTATCTACCCCGATAAAGAACCCTTTGTTACAAAGTCAAGACCCGTTATGGAAAGACTATTGGAAGACCCTAAACTAAAACCCATCATCGAAAAGATAAACGCAAATTAATGGAAAGAATCTATATCACTCTGAACAAGGTAATAGAAGCCCTTTTAGTTGTAGTTTTCGGCTTACTGGTTATCGATGTCGTATGGCAAGTAGTATCGCGTTATGTGGTCGGCCAATCAAGTTCGTTCACTGAAGAGTTCGCCAGATTCTCTTTGATTTGGTTGACTGTTTTAGGTGCCGCTCATATCAATGGTAGTAAAGATGGTCATTTATCAATGGATTTTCTTTTGTCAAAACTTCCTGCGGATAGAAAGGTGAAACGTCAAAAAATCATTCAAATATTAATGGCCTTATTCGCCTTGATTATTATGGTAATCGGCGGAGGTAATTTAGTTTATATCACTTTAACCCTAGGTCAGACTTCATCGGCGTTGCAACTACCATTAGGGGTGGTCTATGCTATTGTTCCCATTTCGGGGCTAATTATCATATTCTTTTCGATTTACAATATCAAGAAACAAAATTTTTAAGATGAGCATTGAGACCATTAGCATTATCGTACTTTTTGTAAGCTTTATCGCTTTATTGGCCTATGGGGTGCCGGTAGCCTATTCTATAGGTATTTCTACCACCTTGACCTTAATATTGAATATCGCCTACCTACCCGCTACTACCACTGCCGCACAGCGTATGACCACGGGTATTGATAATTTTGCCCTGTTGGCCATTCCATTCTTTATTTTGGCCGGTGAGATAATGAATACAGGAGGTATCGCCAAGCGGCTCATAGATTTTGCAAAATCGCTTATTGGTAGCTTGCCCGGTGGTTTGGCTTTCGTAAATATCATTGCAGCCATGCTTTTCGGGGCTATTTCGGGATCTGCGGTGGCGGCCGCATCAGCCATTGGTAGTACTTTGACCGAAAAGATGGAAAAGGAAGGCTATCCGAGAGAGTTTAGTGCCGCGGTCAATATTAGTTCTTCGACAACAGGCTTGCTGATTCCGCCAAGTAACGTACTCATTATTTTTGCCTTGGCTAGTGGGGGTACGGCTTCCGTTGCCGCTCTTTTTATCGCAGGTTATATACCCGGTATTTTAGTGGGGCTCGCCCTTATGATCATGGTTTTTTTATATGCCAAAAGAAAAGGATTGCCAAAGGCGCCGAGAGTAAGTTTTAAAAAGCTCTTTCTTGATTTTAGAAAAGCCTTTTTAAGTTTAACACTCCTTATAATCGTTGTAGGCGGAATTGTAGTGGGAGTTTTCACCGCTACCGAAGCTGCTGCCATCGCTGTGGTCTATGCGATGCTTTTGGGCTTTATTAATAAAGAACTCAAATACAGTGATTTCAAACCTTTGCTTTTGCGTAGTGCACGAACCACGGCAATCGTAATGTTTCTTATTGCAACCTCTATGGCGATGTCATGGCTTTTCTCTTTTGAGGGAATACCTCAAATGTTGACCTCTGCCTTGTTGGATAATGTGAGCAATCCTATCTTGATATTTCTGATGATCAACCTCATTTTGTTGATTGTTGGGACCTTTATGGATATGACCCCGGCAGTGTTGATATTTACACCCATTTTTCTTCCTGTTGCGATGGCTTTGGGTATGCACCCGGTACAGTTCGGTATGATCATTGTCTTGAACCTTTGTATTGGGGTCTGTACGCCACCTGTAGGAACTTTGTTGTTTGTTGGTAGTGGAGTGGCAAAAGTGCCCGTTACCAAGGTAATCAAGCCCCTACTGCCTTTATTGGCCGTAATGATAGCTGTACTGATGGCCATTACCTATTTTCCAGAGCTTTCACTTTGGTTGCCACGGGCGTTTGGACTTATCGATTAATCGTTCCATAGGCCGTTAATGTGGTATAAGCATTCCTTTATGCAGGTCGATGCTGAAATTACTGGCAGGTTCTGAATGAAGCTGGGCATCAAAAATTTGACTAAATTCTCGAAGCTGTTTTAGAGATGAACTATGGTTGTTGGCCAAGTTTTGAATGATGAGTTGATATTCTTTTAGACGTTTTTTAGAAATGGCGCGTTTTGCCAATTCGTCTCCACTTCTCAGTCGGTAGAAATCTGTAATCCAGTCAATGCCCGTCCAATTAGAGAGGTCGGTCTCTGACACTTGTTCAGATGTCATTTGTTTTTGAGCCTCTCTCAGAGCCGTTTGCCATAGTTGGGATTGTTGAAATTTTTCTAAATTCGTTAGTTCTTCGAAGGAAACAGTATCATGTAAATGTGAAATTACAAGAAGCTCTAATCCTGTATTTTCTAATAGCAGAGATTTCAGGCTTTGCGGCCAATCTGAAGGTAAAAAGCGCAGTCTTACCAGTTCTTGAAGGTGAAAATCTGTAAAATCGAGATAGTCTTTGGCAGTTAGAACTTCTTTGTTCCAGATGTTTTGCGATTTTGATTGGGTGAGGTTATCATGTTCCCTATGATAGAGTTCAAAAAACTCGTCATAGTTTTTCACCTTTTCAAGAACCACAGTTTCCACATCCCAAAAGTGGTCGCTTTTCTTTTCCAAAATTTTATAGGCAGGTTGATAGGCCGCCAGTGAGGGTACTTGAATATTTGCTAGGGTATTACCTCTTTCTGTGGTGGTTATTCCCGAATCGTTAATGTGCATATGTCCGCCAAAATGAATTTGGAGACCTGCATCGGCAAACAATCGGGCCACTTCTTTTTCTGGAATTCTATGGGCTTGAAGGGCTTTAACTCCAAAAAGTTGTTTCATAGTAGAAGAAGCACCGTCATTAAACTCTATCATGGGGTAATGACTAAAGGCCACTACTTCTTTGCCATGTTCTTTGGCTTTTCTAACGATACTACCAACCCACTCTACTAGATGTTTTTTATACTTGATAACCTGATTGTAGCCAATGCTTGCGCCGTGATATTGAAGACCGTCTTCTTTGGGCACATATACATTGGCATCGATGGCCACCAACCAAAGTCCCTTTATGGGTTCCACCAAATAACTGACATCTGGTTGCGGGGTAGAACCCTCGGTTATTTGGTACGTTCTGTTTTTTAAGGAGGAATGCTTTTTAGCTTCGGAAAATGAATAGGTGTCGTAGGAATATTTGGAAAAGGGCGTTTCCCAATATTTATAGCTTTCCAAAGGGAAAAAGCCATGTTGAGATAGTTCGTTTACAATTTCTTTGTATCCCATTTCCCGAATGTCTTTGCTTACCAAAACCGGAAGTTCTCCACGGTTGGATTGATAAAGGTCTTCTGAACTCATAATTGGTTGTCGCTGACCCTGCGCACCCATAAAATCTTTTTTGCCGGCCTCTTCCCCAAACGGACTAGTGGGATCGTGGTTGCCTGTGGTAATAAAAAATGAGATATCGTGCTTCTCGCGATATTCGTTTAAAATTTTATTGAGGGCGCGTACATTAATTGGTTGGCCGTCATCGCTAAAATCACCGGGAAGGGCCACCAATTTAATACCCCTTTTAGCTACATCGTTAAGGGCTTCCTTAAAAGCAAAATAGTTTTCATTAAAAAGCCTAGTGGAATGCAATTGAGCTTCCATGGTTCTAATGAAGGCCTTCTGTCCCGTTTTAGGATTATTTATACCGTCATAACCAATATCTTGTAAAGTGCCTTTGACGTCAAGCAAATGAACATCTGAAATAAAAGCAATTCTGATATTTTCCTGATGTTGAGTTTTTTCATTTTTACAGGAAAGCAATGTGAAAAATGCAATCGTTGAAAGAAATATATTTATTCGCATCTGTTACTTGCAATTATTGGTCCGGTATGTAAAAATAAAAAGGGTGGACCATTGCCCACCCTTTTTTTCAAGAAAACTAAAGTTTTTAGTATCCGGGATTCTGTTCTAAGAAGCCATCTATACCAGAAGCACCATCTACGGCACTTTGTGGAATTGGGAATAACCTTTTATTAGGATCCGCATCCGTTTTGTCCGTCCAAGAGTCTTCGTACTTGCCAAAACGTATCTGATCGGTTCTTCTAAGACCCTCCCAATAGAACTCAAAGCCTCTTTCTCTAAAAAGAATATCCAAATCCAATTCTGTTAATGCGGCAGGTGTTTGTTCCGGTCTGGCATTTCTAGAGGTTCTTACCATATTCACATCTTCTAAAGCACCTGCATTGTCACCCTTGCGTAGTTTTGCCTCTGCCCTCATCAGATAAATTTCTGCCAAGCGCATCAAAACTAAATCTACACTGCTAAAATTGTTGCCATTAGGTGAGGTGCGGCTGAATTGATACTTTGAAAAACGATATCCGGCGCGGTGTAAGGATCCTTCGGTCGTAAAATCTACCTGTAGCGTGTGATCAACATAACCCGTGTCCCTATCTGGGCCATTACCTTTGGTCTGTTGAAGAGGGTAAATTCTTAATCCATCATCGCATTTCACAAGGTCGCCATCACCTCTACGAGGCCCCCACTGAATACCTCGAAGGATACCTCTGTCCATTTCAAAATCGGTAGCTTCAACACAATAGTAGCTGTTATCGGTTTCCGTTTCCAATGTCGGCTCACGATTTTCTAAATCTGTAAGTTGGGCTTCCGGAACCATAGTATTACGTTGATAGAAACGGGCGTCAGCTTCAGCAGGATCTACATCGCCATAGGCATCGACCCAAGTTTGGTAAAAATCAGATGTTACGGCAGGCCCATCAGTACCATCTGCGGTATTGTCCGGAAAAAACTCAGGTCTTGCGATCATGGCCCCAGCAATCGACCAATAGGCCCAACGGCTATGCTCTGCACTAAGTACACCTCTTTGATCTAATGCAAAAATTAGCTCGACATTTTCGTGGTTTTCATCACTAAAAAGCTCAAAATACTCTGGGGAAAGTTCGTAACTGTTCGAATTGATGATATCGTTGGTGTATGAGATGACCTTGTCCATGTCTGCATCCGTGAAATTAGGTGTGCCATAGGGGTCTCTATATACAGCGGCATTGAGGTACAATCTGGCCAAAAAGCCTTTTACGGCGTCTTGGGTTATTCTTCCTGGGCCTTTATCATTATTAATGCCGTCAAGAACAGAAAGTAGTTCACTTTCAATATAGGCGATGGCCTCATCTGTTCGCAAGATTTCAGAAAGCGCATCTGAAGATTCTTTTTTAAAGACGATGCCCCAACTGTCCAACATTAGCATGTTCAAATAAGCTCTAAGCGCCTTCATTTCATATAAAGCACCTGTTGCTTCGGCGTTACCTTGGTCTGAAAGAGGAGTAAGCACCTCGATAGCTGATAGCGTTCTCGAAATATTAATGGCAACTTGGTTCCAGCCAGAAGCGACCAAATCGTTACTAGGGGTAAAATTATGCTGATGTGCCGCTAAAAATTTACCGCCATCAAACCAGTCCGTACCACCGCGATACGGCAAAATGGCCTCATCTGAAGAAACTTCTTGAAGACCAAAATAATTGGTATGACGCCAGGTCCAGGAAATATAACCATAGGCTGGGGCAATTGCTCCGTCTATGGGGTCGGCTTCGGCACCAAACTCGGTTTCGTCGATCCGTTCTTCGATCAGGTCGGTACAGCCTAGGGCTAAAAGCCCTACTAGCATCATAAATGCTCCTATTTTAATTATATTTTTCATCTTTAGCACAATTTTTTAATTAGAATGATATGTTTAAACCGAACAGGTAAGTTCTTGCGGACGGATACCTAAACCTATCGATACCAAATGTTTGAATTTGATCGATTTCGCTTCCGGTATTAACTTCTGGGTCGTAACCAGAATAGTCTGTAATAGTAAACAGGTTTTGCCCGGTAAGGCTAAATCTAATATTGTTTACCAAATCTCTAAGACCAATAACCGCTGGATCAAGATTATACCCAAGACTGGCATTGTTCAACCTTAGAAAGCTACCATCTTCCAAGTATCTTGTAGATACATCATTTGAATTCGTTAGTATTTCACTGGGGTATTGTATTGCAAAATCAGTTGTGTTCAAATTGTTCGCCAATTGCCCCTTATTGTATAATGACATGGCAGTGTGGTTGAATATTTTGTTGCCGGAAACTCCATTGAAATTGAAACCAAGATCAAATTTCTTGTAGTTAAAATTCAAATAGAAAGCGTACAAGAGATTTGGTAGGGCAGTACCAGGTACAAAGCGGTCATTGTCTAAAGAAACTCCATCTTCCACCACATCTCTAAATTGATTGCGACCATCAGCCCCAATTCCTATAAAGTCTTTCATATAAAAGGCTCCAATAGGTTCTCCGTTAATGTATCCATTAATGGTTGCATCTGTTTGACCAGATCCTTGAGCGGCGCCTGAAGTGATTACAGAATAAATAGACCCTTCCACTTCATTATCAATGTAAGAAACATTGCCGCCTATGTTATAGGTAAAATCCTCACCGGCACTACCTCTATAGTCCAAAGCTACTTCATATCCATTATTTATTACTTTCATATCGGGGAAGTTGGTCCAATATTTCTCTGTGGGATTGACAGGGTCTGGAGTAGTGGCGAACAAAATAACATCATTAGTTACTTTGTTGAAATAATCCAAAGTACCGGTTAGACTGCCATTCAAGAAACCAAAATCAAGACCTATGTTGGTTTGTGTCACCACTTCCCATTTTAAGTCGGGATTGGCGGTTCTAACAGCAATCGTACCGTATGGATAATCATCTAAAGTGTTTTCATTGCCATCTAAAGGGTAGGTGTCGTTATCGCTTCTAGAATCGTTATAACTAGCAAAGCTCGCTTTGCTTGCGATGCCGTTCTGGTTACCTGTTTGCCCCCAAGAAGCACGTAATTTTAGGTTGCTAAATATATTACTATCTTCTAAGAAATCTTCCTTGTAGATATTCCAACCCAAGGCAACAGAAGGGAAATAGCCATATTTGTTATTGGCACCAAACCTAGAGGAGCCATCTGCACGTAAGGTTCCGGTAAACAAATATTTATCCGCATAGGAATAATTAAGCCTTCCAAAATAAGATTGAAGCTCATCAATTATGGCGGTTGAAGCTATTGTGGTTGCGGTAACCTCTGTACTTGATTGGTCTTGATATCGAGGCTCAATGCCGTTATTGGCAAAACCACCTTGAAAATAAATATTCTTTCTTTCAAATTGGGTCTCTTGGTAAGAATGGCCGGCCAATAAAGTGAGGGCATGATTGCCAGATTCTAATTTGTAGTTTAGGGTGTTTTCTATCAAAAAATTACTGTTTTCTGTAGAAATGGTATTTAGGGTTCCCATAAAAAGCCCTTCGCCTAGGGTATAAGGTTTACTTTGAATATCTCTATTGGTAAGGGAATAGTCTACACCAAGGTTGGCCTTATAAGTCAAGCCCTTTATAATTTCTACAGATGGTGAAATGTTGGCTAGAATTCGGTTACTACGAGCTTCATCTAAATAAATATCATTTCGTTGCAAAGGGTTTAAGATTAACCCACTAGCGCCTTCTAAAACGGTAATGTTGCCATTAGCATCGTAGGCGGGGGAGGTAGGGTTTAACTGAATCATGTCAACAATTGTTGAACCAATGTCAGGTCTTTCGTTTATGGTCTTCGATGCGGTCAGGTTAAAGTCGATATTCAATCTATTGTCAAAGGCCTTTTGATTTAGTTTTACCCTTCCGGAGTATCTTTTTAAATCGCTATTATAAAAAATACCTTGTTGGTCTTGAACCCCTCCTGATACAAAATAGGAGAATTTTTCACTAACCCCGCCGCTCATCGATAGATTCACGTTTTTGGTGATTCCGGTACGGGTCAATTCATCTTGCCAATCGGTATTACCACCTTGATCGTCTAAAGTTCCTCCGGCAGCTACAACCTGTTGTCTAAATTCATCTGCGGTGAACAAGTCTAATTTCTTAGCAATGGAAGACATGGCCGTGGAAACAGATAGGTTTATTTCTGATTTTCCGGCTTGTCCTTTTTTGGTAGTAATCATAATTACCCCGTTTGCCGCACGTGCACCATAGATAGCTGTCGCAGAGGCATCCTTAAGAACATCCATTGATGCTATGTCCTGTGGGTTGATAAAGTTCAATGGGCTAGAGCCCATGCCGATATCATTGTTGCTGATCACAAAACCATCGATGACATATAGAGGCGCGGTGCCGGAACGAAGACTACCTACACCACGAATGATTACGTTCTGAGATGCTCCTGGTTCACCACTAACGTTGGTAATGTTAACACCCGATACCTTTCCTTGAAGCAATTGGCCCGGGTTGGCAACCACCCCTTGGTTAAAATCTTCACTTTTAACGGAGGCAATAGAACCCGTAACATCTGATTTTTTTTGGGTACCGTAGCCTACCACCACCACATCTTCTAATTGGGTAGCGTCTTCATTTAGCTGAACGCTAAGAGTGGTTTGTCCATTAATAGGAACCTCTAAAGGTGAGAAACCGATATAGGAAACTTCAAGTATATCTGAATTAATATTAGCCTCAATACTGAAATTACCATCAAAGTCAGTAGATGTACCATTGGTGGTGCCTTTCACAAGAACAGTGGCCCCTGCCAAGGGTAAGTTCTGTTGATCAGTTACCGTTCCGGTAACTATTGTCTGGGCCCAGGTTGCGGAGGCAAATAGAAGCCCGAATAGTAAAAATAATAACTTGCTGTTTTTCATATTAGTGTGGTTTAAGTTAGGTTTTTTGAAAATAGTTTAAATATTTGTTAAATATAATTGAATATATGTAATAAAAGAGTTAGAATCCTCTTATTGAGATTCTTGTATAGTTGATTTCTTATGAAACTGAGCGGTCAGCATTTCGGTTTTGAAAGGGGCAAAAATAGTAGAAGGCAGAAGGGTTAAGGTTAGGGAATGTTCATACTTATCTTACCAAAAAGTATGCTTTTGGGGTCTAATATTATTTTAATGTTAGGTGATTTTTCGGAAAATGCTGTTATTAAGACGCCTAGCTTATATGGCTACGAATTGCTGAAAAATCACTTTCGAAAAGAGGATGATTTGTCTGGGTTCTCGAAGAAAATAATTAGTAGGAAAGGATTGATTCCTATAAATCCAAAGCTTCCAAAATTTTATGAAACACCTCATTGTTTTCGTATACACCTTGAAATAATTGAGATTGCGGGCCATAAGCAAAGATGGGCACCATAACCGCCGTATGGTCATGAGTGGTAAAATCTCCTTCAATCTCATGCTTGGCCATTTTACCTTGCGGTATGGTCAACCCGCCTGTTTCATGATCCGCAGTAATGACTACCAAGGTATTTTTGTTCTTATCGGCAAATTTCAAGGCTTCGGCAATGGCTTGATCGAAACCAATTCCTTCATTGATAACTCCGTCAATTTCATTAGTATGGCCATAGGAGTCTATTTTTGCTCCTTCCACCATTAAGAAAAAAGGTTTTTTGCTGTTCTTGAGATATGCCAAGGTATTTTTAGTCGTGCTCGCCAATTCTTTTTTTTCCTTATCATCTAATTGTCCCATAAGAAAACCTACATGATGCCCAACATGGGAAATCAATTTATCGGATGATTCAAGTAAGGTATACTTAGAATCTTTAAAATTTTCAACTCTATCGATACTGGAAAAGACCGAAATATTGCTTTCCTCTAGATCTTTTCGAATTCCTTTTGAAAGAGATCGGTCTATTTGATGGGCGTAAAATGAAGAGGGCGTGGCACCGGAAATTTCGTCGGTAGTAATAATGCCCGATACAAAGCCTTTTTTAGATAAAAGTTCAGTGATGTTTTCTATTTTTCCATCAGTGGTCATCCCAATGGCCCTATTTGGGGCTTTGTGTCCGGTAGCTAAAGCGGTACCCGCCCCAGCGGAATCTGTAGTAAAGTCATCGGCAGACTGAGTTTTTAAAAAACCGATACTTTTTAATTGGGTCAAGGTGGTTTCTCCATTGTTTGCCAAAGCCGTTGCTGAAATTTGGGTAAGTCCGTTACCATCGCCAATCATTAAAATCACATTCTCGACTTTTGATTTTTTCTGATCGATAGCAAAACTAGGTCGGTATACTTTCGAGAAGACTTCATTTTGATATTCCCTTTGAGGTAAGGTCGCCATGTAGGCTACACATTCAAATGGCATATCTGTGTTGATAAAGTCTACACCTAAATGGGCCAAGGCCTTCCAAGCTGTTTTGGAATCTGGCGTGGCCCAAAAACGAAATGGTTTGCCCAATTCATGGGCTTTTTCAATCACTGAGGTAACTTTTTCCAAATCGCCAGCAGTCAATCTTCCTTTTCCGTTCCACGCAGTCACTTGTTTAAAGCTTAAACTTACCAAGGCAATCTTGTCCATTATTTTTTGGTCGTCAATGGGCTGAACATTTTGATAATCGAACCAAATAAAATCTGGATAGTTCACATAGTTCTTTGGTTCGGGCCTGTTTCCTGATATGACGATTGATATATTTTTGTTGGTGATTATTTCGGGATAGTTGTTTAAAACAGCAATCAGCTTTTCCAAAGTAGTCTTGGCTTCCGATTTAATATCGACTAATAGTTGAAAAGGAGTGTCGAATCCATTACCGAATTCGATAGTTCTTTGAATGGGTTGTAGGTAAAGGCGCTCGAAATCTCTTTGTTTTTCAATTTCGGCTTGGGTATGAGCTACATATAGCGAATCGTTCACCAAAAATAAATCGGCTTCCACTGAATTGGCTCCTGCTGAAAAAGCTTTCCAAAAAGGTACATTCTGTAGGTAGTCGTTATGGGAATGTACTTTATATTGCGTCGAGTTTTGAGCGAATAATATCTGAAAGCAAAAGAATAAAGACGTTAGAAAAAGAGATTTTTTCATTTTGGTTTTAGCTAGGTATTTGGTTTCAAATTTAGGTAAAAGTAAAAAATCAAGAAACCGGGGACGAGAGCGACACCGGTTTCATAAACTAACTCAAACTTTGCTAACTCAAATTATGATGCCGCAAAAATCGGCACAAATGATTGTTTGAATATTAACTAAATGTCATCGTAATATTATTAAAATATCTCAGACTAATTTTCTGTTTGAATAGAGTAATTTATCGAACTCGATCAGAGTCTGCCGATTCTACCAATGCAATGGTAGGGCTTAGAAATTGAGAATACCACTTTCCAGATGACTTTATGGTTCTTTTTTGGGTCTTAAAATCTACATATACCAGCCCAAACCTAGGGTAATAGCCTTCGGCCCATTCAAAATTATCGGTGAACGTCCACACGAAATATCCTGCGACTTTTTTGCCCTCTTTTGAGGCTTTGTGCACTTGATGAATATAGTCTTGAAGATATTTAGTTCGCTCTTGGTCGTTTACCTCACCATGGTCCATTCGATCCTCAAAAGCAGCTCCGTTCTCTGTAACAATAATTTTTTTGACTTTTTGGTAGGCACTGAACTTTACTGTCATTTCGTAGATGCTAGGGGGGTATACCTCCCAATCCATTAAGGTTGTCTGAACCTTACGTTCGGTCGCTTTAACAATTTTGACTCTTAGATAGGGTACGGTAAAACTATGTTTAACTACTTCTCGAGTATAGTTTTGAATACCTATAAAATCAAAATCGAACACGCTGTTTTCGATGTCGCCTGGTTGAATATATTTCTCGATTCTTTTTAAGATCGAGACGCTTTCAGTTGGGTAACCAAATCCTAAAGATGGTTCAATAAAAAGACGATTAAGTAGCGCATCGGCCTTTTCCGCAGCTCTAATATTTTTTGAACTTTTAGAAAAAGGTGCAATTTGTGAACAGGAAAAGGTAGTTCCGATATGTGCACCCGTTACTATTTTTCTAAGTACTTTACCACCAATGGCCTGACATAAAGTAGCATGATGAACGGCCGGCAAGAAATTCTTGAGACCTTTACGACCCGGGGCATGAACCCCTAAAAAGTAGCCGGCACCTGTAAAGACCATAGGTTCGTTAAGAACCATCCAGTTTTTTACGCGGTCACCGAAATGTTTTGCACATACCAAGGCATAATTCTCAAACCAATCCAACACTAGCCTATTGGTCCAACCACCCTTTTCTTCAAGAGCTTGAGGTAGATCCCAATGGTAGAGGGTTACCCAAGGGGTGATGCCACATTCGAGACAAAAGTCAATTACTCGGTCGTAAAATTCTAGTCCGTGACTATTTATTTCACCCGTTCCGTTGGGTAATATTCGTGTCCATGACAACGAGAATCTAAAATTCTTTATGTTCATCGATTTCATAAGAAGAATATCTTCTTTGTAGCGATGATAAAAATCACATGCGACCCTACCATGTTGGCCGGCGTATATGTTTCCCTTTTTTATAACGAATTGGTCCCAAATAGATGGGCCTTTTCCCTCTTCAGAATACGCACCTTCAATTTGATAGGCGGCTGTGGAGACCCCCCAGACAAAATCCGAAGAAAAATTTAAAGCGTTCAAATCTTTATGTGAAGGTTTATTATCGTTTGGCATTACGAGAATTCACCTATTTGACCAATTTTGGCCTCTTGAAGCACTTGGTCAATAATCTGTTCTGTAATATCTGGGTAATGAATGTCTAAATGATTTTCGCTGTCGATCCAATTCCTGATTTTATCTGCATGCTTCATTTTCAACGACTTTATTACCGGCACACCCATTTCTTTTAAGGCCGCAGCATTACACTGTTGCTCGTATTGGCCTTTCATAGGTATGACCATCAGTTTTTTTTGCATATGCAGGGCCTCGGCCGGGGTCTCAAAACCGGCACCGCATAAAACCCCCTTACTGCTCGCCATACTGTTGATAAAGGCCCCATTATCGATAGGCCTGATCGTAATGTTTTTCCAGAAAAATTTAGTGTCGTTGTGTTTTGAGAATACCTCCCAATAGCAATTTTTGATGCTTGATAAGACCTGAAGAATCTTTTCGTCGCTATAAGAGGGCAGATACACCGTATAGTGATTGCCTATGGTTCTTGTCGTATCTCTTATTTCTTGACGTATAATAGGAGTATAGATTTTATCGTCATACTTCTTAAAATGGAAGCCATACTGTGTTGTCGCAGGAGCATATTTGGTGAGTATAAGCCTGCCCAAGGGGTCGTTTTTTTTAGGCTTTGGGGCATTAGGTGCCAAAACTGCTGCTTGATGGCTCAGAGAAACACACTGTCGATGTCTTAACTTGCAAGCCCAAGCAGATACAGGTTCAAAATCATTGATGACGAGGTCGTAGTCTTGAACAGGAATACTTCTTATTTCTTTCTGAAGTCTTGACGAGTTTGTGCGTACATAGGTTCGCCACATATCAACCCCACCTTTTTTACCGAAAATAAAGCTCCAACCACGAAGTTGGAATTTAACCGGATACGGAATTTGTATATCGGCCTGTGTACCGCTGACCAATAGATCAAGTTCAATATTCTTTTTTTGAAGGGCGGGTATAACATCTCTAGCCCTACTTAAATGACCATTGCCCGTACCTTGTATCGCATATAGCACTTTCATCTTTAAGCAATTTTTGATTGTTACTTGCTAGCCCTTGAAGCTGACATACTGTTGAATTCAGCCAGTAAACTCTCGAAAAGCGCTTTTTTTTCGAGCATTTCAATAGGGTCGTTGGTATCGGCGTCTTCGTGGGTCATCAATTGCAAATCTTCTTCATAATGGTACAGTTTCCATTGGCCTTTTGAGTATTCCAACGAGGTAAGGTTTTCGATCCAATCCCCTGAATTGAGATATTTCACAGCACCATTATCTGTTTTAATGGTTTTTATTTCGGGTTGGTGAATATGGCCGCAGATAACATAGTCGAATTCGTTCTCTATCGCAATTTCAGCTGCTGTGTACTCAAAATTATTGATGAATTTCACAGCGGATTTCACTCCATTCTTAATCTTTTTAGACATTGAAACCGGTCCGCGACCCAATTTTTTATAGCAGAAATTGACACCCCTATTCAGTAGAATGAGGGTATCATAACCAACAGCACCTAGTTTTGCCAACCACTTCGAGTGTTGCATGGTGACATCGAACACGTCGCCGTGAAAAATCCAAGCTTTTTTACCGTGTACGGTCAAGACCAATTTGTTCACGATACTGAACGACCCCAATTGAAAGCCAACAAATTTTCGCAACATTTCATCATGGTTACCTGTTACGTAGTGTACCTTAACCCCTTTGGCTATCCACTCCATAATAATTTTAATAACCTTCATGTGCGATTTTGGCCAATACCGTTTACTAAACTGCCAGATGTCGATTATATCACCGTTCAACACCACTTGTTTCGGTTTGATCGACTTTAAATATTTAATCAATTCTTTTGCGTGGCACCCGTATGTGCCTAAGTGCACATCGGAAATGACTACAATGTCAACGGGTCTTTTTTTCATGTAGCGGAATGAAATCTGGAAGTTTTTATTTTCTTGAATTTGAGGGGCGAAAAGTAGCTTCTCAGTCGTGAGATAAAGAAGTTGACCAACAGGGTTGAAACGTAAACTACAATTAGCTTCATATGCAGAAAATACGGTATACCAAATTTTGCAAAATTAACTTTACCCAGTCGTAAACCCTTGATTAATTAATTGTTAGTTAATCATCAACTTTGTGAAGCATATAGTTTTTAGGCGCTTTGTATTGAGGTAAAAAGACAAAACCGGTGTTGATTCTACACCGGTTTTAAAACTAACTCAAACTAGACTAACTCAAATAATCTTGTCAAAAATCGGCTTTAGAGCTTGTATTCGGGTTAATTGAAAGTGAAGCAATCATTACGAAAAGGAGCGCTATTCCAATAATAAATTTAACGGTTTACCTTTCATTTTTTTCGAGCTGTCTTGAAGGTCAAAAACCTTAAGTACCGTAGGTGCAATTTGATTGCTGTATAGCTGTTCAGGCTTTGCAATTTCACCTTGAGGGGGTACTCCTTTTCCAAACAAAATCATCCAAACCGCACCTGCACCCTTTATTTTTTCTCCATGACTTTTCCAAGTCTCAAGAGGTTGAGTGCCACGACCGTGGTCGGTGGTGATGATAAATAGCGTGTTGTCTTTATAAAATGAATCTTGTTGGGTGTAGCGCCACAGCTCTTCAATCATCGCATCGGTATTTTTTGCCGATTTTAGATAGGAATCATATTCGCCGTCGTGGGCAAAATCATCAGTTTCTCCATAGGCGATATATACCAGTTCAGGATGCTCTTTTTTCATATACTCCAGGGCATAATGATGTGTAAAGGCATCTAGGCGTACCGTACCCCAGGGGCTAGGCACTTTTGGCTGTAATTCGTTCAAAAACTTTTCCCGCTCAGAAAGGTTCGATCTCGCTGCCATCTCGAAACCTGCGTTTACAGGTACTCCCGAACGCTCTTCGTTTACGATATAGGGGAACACATCCCAACTTCCGAAAGCGGCAACCTTGCCTTTGTACCTTTTATCATGGTTTGCAATTTCGAGCAGGGTAGTGTTGGGGTTGTTTAATTTATCGTTGCTGGTTATTCGTTCGTCATCGGCATGGCCGGTCAAAATTTCATTGTATCCTGGGTAAGAAAACCACATTTTGTTGGTCAGATCAACTTTACTGCCTAGCGCTCGATTACCGTGCAATCGGCCTATTTTAGCTACCTCGTTCCATAGAAACGGCATCAAAGCTTCCCGTCTAGCTTCTTTTGTTTCTTTCCAAAATTGATTTTTCAAGGCAGTGGTGTCGTGTACGAAGTCTTTGTTGGCGACCAAAAGAGGGTCAGCTCCAGAGAAAAGTTCTTGCCACCTTAATCCATCTAAAGTTATCAATACCACTTTAGGTTTATCTTGAGCCACAATAAGGTTCGTAACCAAAATAAACAAAAGCAAAAGTTCTATTTTTTTCATTTTGAAGAGGTTTTAAAGGTTCCGGTTTCTGACCAATCGCTCCAATTCAGGTTTTGGTCTCTGTAGCGCACGCGCCAATAGTAGGTTGTCGAAGGGGAAAGACGTTTGCTAGGTTCGTCTGTAAGGTCGTCATCCTTCTGCCTATTTTCAAGATAATACCAATTTTCAGATTGTTTCCAGCTGTCAAGCACAAGTTTTGAAAAATCGTTTTTGGTTGATATTTGCCAATGGGAAGCTGCATGATAAGCGCCCTCGTGCGAGCTGCTAAATGCTTTGGCCTTTAAGACAGTGCCTGTAAAAGAGATGGTAGCATCAGTGGAAACCGTTTCTGGAGTATTGGGCTTTCGGTCTTTGGCGTAAACTGTTATTTCGTCGGTCTTTTCGTTTTCTCGAAAAACATTCTCATTGCCCCTACTTATTCTTTTTAAAGTGAACTTGGGACCTTCTTGAGAGGCATCGACCTCTACCATTACAAAACCATATTCATCTTGGGTTACGGTGAACTCGTCATAATCTCTACCCTCGAATTCGCCCCAATTGTCAATTGCGCCACCGGCACTGGCCACATTTACCCATAGGTGTTTGTGGTCTTTTGATTGACCGCGAGAATAACCGTGTGTATGCCCAAAGAAATGTAGACTTGGTTTCCCCGTTTTTGTGGTGAATTCTTCCAACATTTTAACCACTTTTCCGGTAGATTCTTCCTCCCCGGGAATCCATAATTCAGATTTGTGCGGATGGTGAAGTTGAGCGAACACAAAATCGATATCGGCGTTCTTTTCGGTGTCTTCCAGCACCTCTTTCAACCAATCATATTGTTTTTGGATATTTCGGAAACCTTCATTGGAATCAAGGCCGATAATTCGGGTATTGCCATAATCTTTGTACCACCAATGCTCGGCGTAGGCAGGAGTGCCATTTTCAGGAAGACTGAAGTACTTGAAATAGTAAGTGGTGTTTTTTTCATGGTTGCCTAAAACGGGATAGACAGGTATTTCGGCAAACAAATTTTTTGAAGGTCTAAAAAAGTGGTCGTTCCAGTGGGTATAATTAGTGCCGTCTGAAACCAGATCACCGGGGATCATCACTAAGGCCAAATTTTCGGCAACATCCTTACCGTATTCTTTTTTTAAATAAGGAAGAATGCCCTCGTTCACTATCTCTGAAAACTTATCAGGATGTTGGCCATCAATCTGCATGTCGCTCATAGCGAGCATATTGAAAGATTGATTATCGCTGCCGAAAGGGGGTGTTTTAAATTGAAATATATCGGAAACCAGATTACCCGTACGAACGCGGTAATAGTAAACCGTAAATCGTTTTAGACCCTCAATTTTCACCTCGTGTACCCGTGAATCACTAAAATTGATGTCATAGGAAAATCCTTCAGACTTTTTGCCCAGCTTGGGTGTTGTGCCGTATTCAACGATGCTTTGCTCTCCATTGGAGGTTTCCCACTTGATGATAATAGAATTGGGAGTTGCATCTTGTAAAAAGGGATGCACCACAAATTCCGGCACCGTTTTTTGAGCCTGCATACAAACTGCAAACAGCAGTAATAAAGGGGTAAACTTATTGTACATTTTTTGGTATAGTTTGAATTATAATTGTTCCAGTGCGTTGTCAATAATGCCAATGGCGTGCTGCAGTTCTTTTCTAGAAATGGTCAAAGCTGGGGCCAATTGCAATACATTACCTGCGGAAACCTTGAAGCTTAGTCCGTGCTTTAGACAATGGTACATTACCTTTTCGGCCTCAAGAATAGCTTTTTCTTTGGTGTTTCGGTCCTTCACGAGTTCTATGCCCCAAAGGAGGCCTGCACCACGAACATCACCAATTATGTTGTACTTACTTTGAAGTTTTAAAAGCTCGTTAGACATGAACTTGGCATCTTCCTGAGTTTTTTCCAATAGGTTTTCCTCTTCAATAATTTCTATGGTAGTTAAAGCGGCCAAAGCACCTAGCGGACTCTTCTCATGTGTGTAGTGCCCTAAAGAGATATCTCCGAAACGGTTGTAATCATCTCTAGTAACCATCGCTGCTTGCGGAAAAATACCACCACCAAGGCCTTTTCCTAAACAAAGAATATCAGGTTCGATTTCAAAATGCTCAAAGGCGAACATCTTTCCCGTTCTGCCCAATGCAATCGGTATTTCATCAAGAATTAAAAATACACCATACCTATCACATAGCGCTCGTGCTTCTTGCCAGAATTTTTTGGAGGGTATTTGAACATCGGTATTTCTGATAGTCTCGGCCAAAAATGCGCCTATATCACCTTCTTTCGCAAAAACATACTCCAAATGTTCTAGGCATTTATTTTCGTCACCTTCAAAGATACCTCGGTAAGATACAGGTGGCGGAATACGCTCGACCCCGGGCATTAACGGACCCATATATTCCCTGAAAACAGCTTCTCCACCCACACCGATGGCGTCAAGCGATGCGCCGTGAAAGGAATCCCAAAAAGAGACCACTTTGAATTTTCCGGTTACGGCCCTTGCCAATTTAAGGGCGATGCCAATAGCAGAACTGCCATTGGGGGTCATTAAGGTTCGATTTAAATCCGAAGGTAGTAAAGAGGCTAATTTTTCAGCAAAATTAATGGCGGTTTCATTGGTGTACCTACGTGTGGAGAACGTAAGCGATTGTAATTGCCCGGTCAATTTCTGAACCAGTTTGGGGTGAGAAAACCCTATCTGGTGTACATTGTTACCATGAAAATCGAGATACTTCTTTCCGTCAATATTTTGGATATAGGGCCCTTCGCAGTTTTTGAGCACATCTAAACATGGGGTTGATAGCGATTGATGCAGAAAGAATTTCGCATCTTTTTCTAAAAGTTTTATGGTTTCTGCATCAACATTTTCATTCAACCATTTTTCTCTTTCGGGTGTAAAATTTATATCACCTTCGGTGCGTTTGTTCAGGCCAATTTTCTTTCCGTCATCTTGATTCATAAGGTCCGTGCTGTGATTTTATTTCGCGCTGTTCAGAGCGGTCGTTTAAAATAAAGATTTCGTAACTGTTTCCGTATTCATAAACACGCAAAACCACGTGTCCGTTTTGACTTATGTATTGGTTTAAACGCTCTCCGATGACCTCTTTTAAGGGTTGGAGCATTACGGTTGAAAATAGATCTCGGTCTTCCGGATATAAAGTTTTAGAAGTAATTCTTCGCAATACCTCTTCCCCAGGGTGGTCTGAAGACCAATTTTGCTGAATCCATACCCTTGGTCTGAGGGTTCGAACATACTCAATGTTTTGAGAATCGCGATTGCCATGGTGGTTCAACGTGGCAACATCAACCGCCCCAATGACCGGTGCGACGTTAGACTCTAAAGAGTTGAGGTCAGATTCCCCATAAGGCCCGACACCACTAATATCTCCTCCGGTGAAATAATCAAAGGCGCCGTAAGAGATTTTGATGCACGTACTTAACGGATTTTCTCCCGGATATTCCCCTTCGGAAAAAAGGGGATAAGTGTTGTCGTTTTTGCCTGTCCATACCTGTCCGTTGACGGCAATATTCCGAATGCTAAAATCAGAAAATTTTCCGGGTGATTTTTTCAACCCTATTTGGTTCAACTTGCCGGCAACCAGCTCTTCATGCACCGTACCATTGGTTTTTGATTGGTGCTCGAGAAAATTCCAATAATTTGTCAAAGACGAAATCATTCCGTACTTATCATCTTTAGCTAATTCGGACTGTATTTCGGGGTTCTTTAGGTCAATCGGAAAAGAGCTTCCCCGATCTATTATGGTCTTTATAGGCAAATGATGCCCCACTTCGACCAAGCCAGTGAGGGCATAGTTTCCCTCAGATATAAATTCCCGTTCCGCATCCATCTCACCAAAATGGTCGTCATGGTAATGGGTAATCATGGCATAATCTAATTGCCTTTTATTGCTTTTTGGTAAAAATTGTTCGATGTAGTCGACGACCCACGCCATAGCCGACTTTGAGCGGTTGGGAACAAGTTTGGCATTTCGTGCCGACAGTGTTCTGGCACGGGTTTCTGACATGTCGCCGGCATCTATTAAAAGTGTGGTGCCATTGGGTAAAATCGAGAATGCCGCATCGCCCCTACCGGTGTTTATATGATGAATATCTAGCATGCCCTCTTCCCAAGGGGGTAACTGCTCCCCATTTTGGGCAAAAAGAACGTTAATTGTAAAAAACAAGTAACAATATAAGGGCAATCTAAGGTTCATCGAACTATTTTTTTAACATTGAGCTTGGTAGTATTTGTTTGGCCATTTTTTCCGATTCGATGAAAACATCGAGCCAACCATCACCACCTCCATTGAACCAAAGAACCTCAAGCTTGTGCGCCCCCGATTCTAATTTCATTTGCCCTCCGTTCTCTTTGACCCCGTGGTCGCCGTCGTTATCAACTACCAGCTTTCCGTCAATGAAGAGTTTGCTGCCATCATCGGAGCGAGTAAAAAATGTATAGGTGTCCACTTCATTGATTTGAATCTGAGAAGTGAACCGAACTGCGGTATTTGCTTTGATTTTATCTTTAATTTCATCGGATGCAATTTCAAAAGAGTGACCAGAAAAGTCAGCTTTTTTATTTTTCAATTCGGGAACAAACTGTAATCCTTTTAAATAAAAAACCTCATATTGAACTGGCTTTGGTCTGTCTTTAGGTTTGAATCTAAAATAGGCCTCGCTTACCATGCTTCTTATTTTACCTTCTTTGAAGATAGCGCTTTTCACTATTGAATTTTCCGTTAATTGAAAAGGCTTTAGGTAACGTTCGGAAGATTTGGTCGGAAAACTACCATCTGTCGTATAGCGAACTTCACCTTCGGTATTGAAATTTTCTATTATCACCTCAGCCTTCTCATTAAAAAGGCCGCCTGCCTTTTTATAACCTTCAGATTTAGGTAAAATGGAAGGCTCTTTTAACTGAATCAGTGTAGGGTAATCATCATTCGATACAAAACCTTTAAAAGCCGACTTGACAGGTTTGCCAATCCAAGCATGGGGTATCTCTAATCCTAAAGCAAAAGCAACGGTGGCCGCATTGTCATACTGATAAACGGGGTGTAAAATGGTATGCCCTTTTTTAACCGACGGCCCCCAAACAATAAATGGAATTTCTACTTCCTGAAGAGATTCACCTCCATGACCTTTACCCAATCCGCCATGGTCGGCACTAATGATGACCAAAGTTCTATCTGAAATACCTGCTGTTTCAATGGCGTTCATGACTTCTTTGAGAAGTTCATCTGATTTTTCTACGGATTCGTAATAATGTGGGGTTCCATGACCATATTCATGACCTGCATGATCGACATGGTCAAAATGAACAAAAGTGAATTTAGCCTTTTTTGATCGGATGTATTCGCTGGCAATTTTAACCGTTTCATCTTCTGATTCAGGGTTTACATCATAATCGACAGCACTTTTCTCGAATAATCTACCAAAACCGCCCCAGTGGTAAATGGCGCCAACCTCTTTATTAGGAAAGTTCGTGTCAACCAGCTTGAATATCGTGGGGAATAAAAAATCTTCACTCTGGGTTACGGCCGGTAAAGTAAAGTTGTCACGTTCCCAGGCATTGGAGGTAATGCCATGTTGTTCGGTACCTGCGCCCATGATCATAGAGGCCCAATTACTGCTCGAGCTTGTTGGCAGTACGGCCCTGGCGTGCATAGTCGAAGCGCCTTCAGCGATTATTTTATCGAAGGTCGGGGTGTCGGCATTTTGAAGTCCATCTGGGCTAAGTCCGTCAAAACCCATCACCACTATGTGTTCGATTTTTTGTGTTGGAGCCTTTTGGGCATTCATGTAAATAGACCATAGCACAAAAAGCGCTATGGTCATTTTTGAAGGTTGGTATTTTGGTGATTTAGTCCACATCCCACCAAAGTTTTGTATTGATATTATCGGGGCCCATCTGTTGTACGGCCGCTTCATAGTTGGCATTATTGGTAGATTTTACTGAGTTCGGGTATTGAAAACGTACGGGTACCATCATATCGTTTGCTGAATCTTGTCCTGGAATTACCTCTGGCATTCCGGTTCTTCGCCAATCAGACCAACCTTCAAATCCCGTGTAGAAAAGGGAAATCCACTTTTGGAGGGCAATTTTTTTCAGTTTTTCATCTGTTGATCCGGTGTATGCTACTTTTTCTTGTGCAATGTAAGCATCTAAGTCTGTTGCTTGCATGGCTGCGGCAATTTCTGACCACCCGCCGGCCGTAACACGTTGGGTATAGTAATCAAAAGAGGCCTTAATACCATTTTCGTAATAGGTAGCTGCATCACCAACAGTTATCCACGCTTTTTCCCGTGCTTCAGCAAGAATGAACTGAAGTTCTGAATAGCTCATTATAATGGTTTGTGATGCGGTAGCCGATGCTTGTTCTGGGTTACAGGCCCTACACCCTAATAATATTCCCAATCTTGATATATAGTTAGACCCAGATTCTTCGGGGTTGCCGGTAGGGCTATATCCTAATGCGGCCTCGTCATCCAAACCGTTCGGCATACCGACATAATCGTCAAAATTGTCAGAGTAGATTCCCTTTTCAGAGTTTGTAGTAGGCTGGGCAAAAACTACCAATCGTGTGTCGTTCAATTCTTTTAATCTGGTCTCTAGGGTTTGGCTCAAACGCACTTCATCAAAACTACCTGACCTTGTCTCATATTTTGGTTGCGGGTTAAGCGCGTTCCACTGAACGAAGGCCATATCGTCATTGTTCTCAAAAATCGGATAGGTGGCAGGGTCTGCAAGTATTTGCTGCATGCCGGCAACTGTCTTGGCATTTGCCACATCACTAATACGCATTAAGAGGCGTAACCTTAGGGAGTTGGCAAATTTTTGCCATTTCTGGATGTCTCCATCATAGAATATATCACCGGAAACATTGCTTTGACCGGCCAAGAGGGTATTCGCTGTTTCAAGATCGGCTAAAATACCATCGTAAATGACTTCTTGCCTATCAAAGGCCGGAGTAATATTTCCGTCACTGATTCCTTTCGTGGCTTCGGTATACGGCACATCTCCGTAGGCATCGGTCAGGTAAGAATAGATCCAAGATTTCATTACAAGGCCCACCCCATAATAGTTCTGTGCTTCTGGCACATCTTTGGTATCACGAAGAATGTTTTCTACATCTCTTAATGAGGCATAGGCATTGTCATATGGGTCGCCAGATGGAGACCAGTTATAGGTATCACCACTGGTAAATTGTAATCGGGCGCCATATTGTACAACGGTAAAGCCTTCTTCCCAACCTTGGTCGCCCCAGTTGTAAGCCATTTCCCTTTGTATACCGGGCAGCAATAGTTCTGGTTGTGCGGATGCAGGGTAGTTGGGGTTGATATTTAGTTCTTCAAAATCTTCTGTACAGCTTACAGCCATTAAGAGGGTAGCTAATACTAATACTATATTTTTCATAGTGTTATAATTATTTTGGTAATACTACTTTAGAAACTTAACTGTAGGTTGAACGTAAATGAACGGGTACTTGGGTAAGACATGTTCTCTATGCCAGGTTGCAGCGTTCCTCCGGAAACACCAACCGTTTCAGGGTCAAAATGAGGATTATCGGTCCATAATAACAGGTTTCTTCCCGTTAGTGATAAACGCAAGTTGGAAAGAGACAATCTATCGGTGATTTTCTGTGGAAAGGAGTAACCCAAAGTCACTTCTCTCAACTTGGTATATGAAGCATCATACTTAGCAGCTTCAACATTATCCCTTTCAT
This sequence comes from Flavobacteriaceae bacterium MAR_2009_75, assembly GCA_002813285.1. Taxonomy (NCBI): domain Bacteria; kingdom Pseudomonadati; phylum Bacteroidota; class Flavobacteriia; order Flavobacteriales; family Flavobacteriaceae; species Flavobacteriaceae bacterium MAR_2009_75. Next base: position 2,175,922 of record PHTZ01000001.1, on the reverse strand, counting down.
AATATCTATTATTATAAGTTCGGGCATCGACGTTAATGGTATTTTCGACGTAGTTCGGCGCTTCCTCTGAACCGGTGTTTATCACTCCTTCGGCAACAATGCCCGTTTCCCTACCTTCCAATGTTTCTTGTAATTGCCCTGAAGTGCTGCCTATGGTCTTGGTTCTCGATACCACTATGCCGCCTTGTCTGGTATCTACTAAGAATCCGAGGTCAAGATTTTTATACTTGAAAGTGTTTTGTATACCTAGGGTGAAATCAGGTGCATAATCCCCTTGATATACCAAATCGTCTGTACGAATCGGTATGCCTTGGTTGTTAATGATTTTCTGACCAAAATACGGGCTATTCTCATCGGTTACCCTTTGAAAACCTCTTCCGTAAATGGCACTTATCGAACCGCCTTCTCTAGCCTGAATAAATGCACCATTTGCACTTGTCAGTGTAAAGTCTACACCGCCTAAGTCTTTAACTTCACTCTGGTTGGTAGCGAAATTGAAAATTGCGTTCCATTTAAAGTTGTCGTTTACAACCGGAACAAAGTTGGCAATGGCCTCAAAACCATAGTTGCGAACCTCACCGGCATTAATCAACTGGCTTGAGTAACCGCTGGCAATGTCGGTGCTGATATTGATAATTTGGTTTCTAGTAGAGCTGTCATAATAAGTAAGGTCAAAGTTTGCCCTGCTTTGAAATAGGCGTAAATCCAATCCGAATTCATAAGAACCTGTAATTTCAGGCTTAAGATTTGCATTAGGAATCAATGCCGATTCTGTTAAGATTGGGGTTGAATCGCCAAAAGAAGTTTCGTTCTGGTAAAAACTTCTTAACCTATAAGGGTCTGTATCGTTACCCACCTCTGCATAGGCCGCCCTTAGTTTTAGAAAAGATAACCAATCAGGTTTCTCTATCATCTCGCTCACCACCGCACTTATTGTTGCAGACGGATAGAAATAAGAATTGTTGTCTGATGGTAAGGTGCTAGACCAATCATTTCTTCCTGTTAGATCTAGAAACAACAAATTGTCATAGGCAAGACGCGCATACCCGTAAAGACTATTAATACGTTTAGAATAATTGTCAGACCCAATTTGAACTGCTTGTCTACTGTTATTGAATGAATACACCCCAGGGTTAATTAGTTGTGGAGCAACACTCTTTTTAAAATCTTGCTTTTGACGTAATTGGTTACCGCCAACAGATAGGTTAATATTCCATTTTTCGTTGAAGGTATTATCATAAGTCAACAAGAAGTCGGTATTGCTTTCTTCGAAGAAAACATCATCTTCTTGATAAGTGCCAAAAGGGAAACGTTGAGTGCTAAATGCTCGTTTTCTTATTCGGAAGTCACGATAAAAATCTCGACCACTTCTGAACAAGAAACTAAAGTTGTCGTTAATTCCATATGTTAAACTTACATTACCAAAAACACGGTCTTTATCTTGTGCATTCGTGTTTTCATACATTGTAAAGTAAGGGTTGTCATGATAATTATAGTTGTAATTGAACTGCTGTACCCCTTCTAAACCTGGTTGCCAGTAATCTCTAAGGTTATTGGTAATTAATTGTCTTCCGTACCAGATAAAGAGATACATGATGCTTTCTGTGCCGTAACCCACGGCCGGCCGGTTGTCACTGTCGGTTTTTACATAATTTAAATTGGCATTGACCTTTAATTTATCACTTAAGTTAAGACTACCGGTAAAGCTTAAGCTATTTCTTCGCAAATCTGTATTGGGCAATGTGCCTTCTTGATCTAGATTCTGATAAGATAGGCGCATATTTCCCATTTCTCCTGATTTGGAGACGGCAATGCTATTGGTCTTGGTTATACCGGTCTCAAAAAAATCTTTCGTATTATCCGGGTTAGAGACCCAAGGTGTAGGTGTAATCGGGGAGTCGCTTACAAAGGTGTCTCCTCCCCTTGTTCCGTCTGCCCTGGGAGAATCGAATTGGGCTATCGTAAGTCCGTCATCCAACCGTGGCCCCCAGCTTTCATCTACCCCATCAGCATTACCTGAGCCGCTGCCATCAACGAATTCAAATTGTTGATTGTTTCCTTGGCCATACTCATTTTGCCAATCGGGCAACATCAAAACATTTTCAATGGTCAACCCTGAATTTATGGTCACCCCAAGTTTTGAACTTTGCGATTTACCTTTTTTTGTAGTGATTATAATTGCACCATTCGCTGCCCGAGAACCATAAAGAGCTGCCGCTGCAGGACCCTTCAAAACGTTCATCGATTCGATGTCTTGGGGGTTGATTTCCGAAGCGCCGTTACCATAATCTACACTTTGAGTACCAGAACCGCTGGAGCCAACTATTTCATTGCTTATGGGTGTTCCGTCAATGATGAACAAAGGCGAGTTGCCGTTAATGTTCAAAGAAGCATCACCTCGAATGGAAACTCTCGCCGAACCACCTAAACCGGTAGGGCTATTGGTTATCTGCAATCCGGCCACTTTTCCGGAAATGCTATTTAGCAAATTCGGTTCCCTCGCTTGGGTAACTTCGTCGTTACCCAACTCTTGGGAGGCATAACCTAAAGATTTTTTTTCACGCTCAATGCCCAGAGCTGTTACTACAACTTCGTCTAATTGTTGAGAATCTAATTGTAGACTTATGGTGCCGGTTGTTTTTCCAGCGGCATCAAATTCAGAGGAAAGATACCCGATATAAGATACTAAAAGTATTTCATTGCCTTTTGGTAAGGCAATCTCAAAGTTACCGTCAAAATCGGTGGCTGTACCGATTGAGCTTCCTTTGATTACTACGGAAGCTCCAGGTAGCGGAACATTGTTCTCATCTAGAACCAAACCCTGAAAAGTAGTTTGGGAACGAGCAACAATGCCTGCAAAAAGAGCAAAGATTGTCAAGAGTAGTGATTTTTTCATTTTTTTTCGTATTTGTAAATTGTTGGTTATTGTAGATTGGCAAATATCTAAGCTCGAGGTTAGATAAAATGCTTGTTAGTATTAAATAATTGCAACATTTTACGGGGGAGTGTTACGTAAAAGTTATGAAATTATTATTTACAAATACTCAATTTTTATTAATTTTTGAGTATTTGTTTGTGGAAGGGGTACTTTATGATATTTTAATATTCGGAAAGCTAAATTTCTGACAATTCAATTTAGGGGTAAGTTTGTATTTTTGATATTACCATGGAAGATTACTTAATAGGCATAGGAAAGAGAATAAAGGAAATTCGAAAGGGCGGAGGTAATACCATTAGCGATGTAGCTGGTCGAGCCGGCGTTACCGGAGGGTTGATTTCGCGAATTGAAAACGGGCGTACCATACCCTCTTTGCCCGTGCTTTTAAAAATAATAAACTCGTTAGAGGTTGAGGTAACCGATTTTTTTAACGGAATGCCCCAAGTAAACGGAGCGAACTTTATCGTATCCAGAAAAGAGGATAATTCTGTTATTGAAAAAGAAGATGAGGCCGTCGGTTTTTCATATACCTATATTTTCGGCAAACAACTTTCTTCTCTAGGGTTCGAAACTGTTTTGCTTGAAGTGGCTCCGAACTCAAAAAGAGATAAGGTTACTACCGATGCTTTTGAGTTTAAGTATATTCTATCAGGAGAATGTTACTATGATATCGGAGGTGAAGAAGTGCTTTTGAAAGAAGGTGATTCCATTTTCTTTGATGGCAGAATTCCACACGTGCCGATTAACAAGGGGTCGGTTTCTTCGAAAATGTTAGTTCTTTATTTCTTTATTTAAAATTAGGCTGCAAGAAAATAGATTTCGCGTAGACTCTATTTCTCGCAGCCGGTTCGTTTTAAAAACGTTGGCTCATTCTATCCTTTAAAATAAATTGATAAATCTTTTAAAGAATTGAGAACATAAGTGGGTTGGGCAGAATTTAATTGAGCCTCAGTGTGAGCACCTGTCGTCACCCCTACTGTTGCAATACAATCAGCATTTTTACCCTCTTCAATATCTATAATTGAGTCACCGGCCTTAATAACTTTTTTTGAATCTTGAACGTCGAGAACCTTCATGGCTTCAAGAATCATAGCAGGGTCGGGTCTACCTTTTGTGACATCATCAGCAGTAACCAAGGCGTCGTATTGTTCACCTTGCTTCCAGTTCATCTTTTGAAGTAAGAGTTCTGCTATTTTTCGATTGTAGCCCGTATTTAAAGCAATTTTTATTCCCTGTGATTTTAAGTTGGCCAGACTGGCTTCGACTCCTTCAAAAGTGGTGACCTCAAGTGTTTTATAGGCCTCGTCAAGTAAATTTTTAAAATTTTCGAAAATAGGTTCTGACGGTTCTTGTACAGGATCGGCACCGACCGTTGCCAAAATATCTTTTATGGCTTGGTGCTTTTCTTTTCCGGCACCATGTTCTAAAACATAGGCTAGGCTGAGGTCGTACCCATTTTCATTAATAGCTTTTTGTAAAGTTTTGTATACCACATTGTCTTCATTTACGACCGTACCGGCCATATCGAAAACAGCAAGTTCAATGTTATGCATGTTCTAAATTAAATATTGAGTTTATATTTTGTTTTGCAAAGCCGGCACTACCGGTCATACCTTTTCCACCGATTCCGGTAACTATATGAATATCTTCGTCAATGGTATGTTGAAAGATGTCTGAATTCTGGCATTGAGAGTACATACCGAACCAACGGTTTTGAATTTCGTAGGTGGGTAGGTCAAATATTTTTTTGGCCTCTTCGATGACAAAATTATCAACATTCATATTAAGGTCGAAGCCAAGTTTATCGATTCTACCGGCAGGGGCATACTCATGAGAATCGCCTATAATTATAGAACCGTCGGCGGCTTGCTTGAATAGAATGTGAACACCCCATCTTCTTTCGAAAGATTCGGGGTCTTCCTTCGCTTTTATGCCGGCATAAGATGGGCATTCGGTAAAAGCTTCATATCGCCTGATTGACAGTCCGGTAAGTACCGAGCTGCGCAATGTATAATTGGGTTGCACCTTAGTTTGCATCATTTGAAGCTTAGATACGATCAAGTCACTTTCTTCAAACAACTTTGGGTAGAGTATTTTGAATTCGCTCCCGTTGCAAATAATAACCTTGGAAGACGAAAGAAGGCGGCTTTTTGAGGTGTATAATTGAACCCCATTTCGTAATGCATCACATTCTAAAACCGTTTCGCCCGTATAAATATCTAGACCTTTTTGTTTGAGGTATTGATGCAGTTTATTAATCATTACACGGGGTTCTACCTTTACTTCTTCAGCAAAAAATAGTCCGGCCTTTACATAATCTTCCCTCAAATTCGGATAACCCTCCAAACATTGTTTTTTCGTCAGTAGTTCAGATGAGTAGGAGTTAGAGTCATTGATTTCTTTCAACTCTTCAAGCAGTTGAACTTCCTCTTCGTTGGAAGCCAAATAGATGCTTCCTTCTTGTCTTACCGAAATATCAAATTGTGATTGTATCTCTTTATAGATAGCTAAACTTTCTCTTCCGAAGTTCTGCCACTTACTATCCATACCTGAAGGAACCACCTGCCCGAAATTTCGAACGGTAGCACCTTGCGGCTGAGCATCCTTCTCTATAAGAGCTACCTTTAGCCCTTTGTTTATGGCATGGTAGGCATGAAAAGTACCGAGTACCCCACCGCCCAGAACGATAAGGTCATATGAGTTGTTCATAGGTGTTCGTTAAATTAGGTTCATCTTGCACGGGTGATGCTTTCTTGGCCCTGTTCTTAAAATAGAATAATGATAATATAGCTACGGCTAGACCTATACCTGAAATAAGATAAGTGCCCTGTGTGAAAAATTGTAAAGATGAAATAGACCCCTGCCCGAAATTTTTATAGAGTAAAACTGCCATACTACCCAAATAACCAAAGGCATCGGCGATATAGATCAAAAAACCTGCGTTGCCCTTGATATGAAACGTGGCAATCATTCTGTCAAAGAATATACAGTTGAAGGGTACATAACAAACATAGAGACCGAGGCCCACGAGCACCATCCACAGAGCAGGGCCGATAGCGGACAACTGTAACAGAAAAGTACTTAGGCCCACCAGCAATGAACCGGCTATTAATAGATAGTGATATGATAAAAAGGCCTTATAATTACTTTTGATAAAGGCAAACATACCTATGGAAAGTAGAACGATAATAGCCACAGGAATTTCTGAAAGTGTATATATGGAGGTATTGCCTTGATAACCGACTTCATCCCAAATTTCACGCGAAAAATTATCACGAAAGTCGCGCATTGCCGTAAGACAGATATAAAAGAAAACAAGGATTACTATCGGAAAGAAAAAGTTAGCGATTACTTTTCTACGGTCTTTACGGGTCATGGGCAATCGTTCTTCACGCTGCACCTTGTCTTCGAGTGTAGGCGGTGGTATCCGATCTAACATGAAGGCAAAACCAGCAAATGGAAGCAAGAATAAAGCACCGGTTATTGCAGGCATTAAGAACTCGCTAACATTAAGATGTTTCATGACCAAAAGGCCTACAGATTTGACTATGCCGCTTGAAAGTATGAAGCTTGAACACAGTATAACACCTAATATTTCAGTCAGTTTTCGACCTTCTAGATAAGAGAAAACGACCCCCCAAATCATACCTAGAGAAAGGCCGTTAAGAAAAATGAATAAAATATTATAGGGAGCAACTGAAAAGCCAAAAAGTATCAGGCTCAATTCTGCCAAAATAATCATCACCAACAAATAGGGGAGGCGATTTTTCGGCTTTAATTCAGATATTAGTTTGATGCCTATGAATTTTGACAGCATATAGCCGATAACCTGTGAAATAATCAGTACAATTTTAAAGTCTACACCGATAAAAGAGAGATTTTCATACGTGGCTACAGTGAACGGTTTTCTAAAGGCATACATACAAAAGTATGTACCAAAGGAAGCTAGGGCTCCGTAGGTAATAAAACGGATATCTTTTTTATCGAGTTTCAAAAGTATAAGTTTACCAATAGTAAATTATATTATACAATAATCGGTAAAATATTACTATTTGTAAATATTTTTACGTTAAGAAATACTTATGGACCGATTATTTAAACGTGAATTTATGATGTACCCTTCTTTGACGATGACATATACGCTATATCGTTGAGCAGACTACAACTTTTTAAATCCCATGAAATTCAAAAAAAATTAAATTATCTTTTTCTTATCTAGGTTATGCTTTGTTGAATTTAATGATTAAGCTAGATATTGAGGATAGTTTTCAGCGTTTATAATGTCTATTGGAAGTAAATGCTGTTTTCTAAGAGGGTTGTCGAAAAGAAAATGTTCTATTAAATAAGATAGACTTAGGTAGACCTGTTTTCTAGGGTCTTGATAAATCAAAAAAGATATATTCTGGTTCTCTATGTGTGTGATATTTTCCGCTACCAGATCATAACCGATTATTATTTTTTTATATGGCCTTTTAGCTATTTGATTGGCCAGTAAATATGCCTTAGATGTTGTAACAAATAGGCCATCAATATTGGTGTTCTGTTCTAAAAAGGCATTGATGGTATCTTCAAAGGAGCGTTCAGTTTCCTTTTTTATATTATACACACTGATGTCAAAATTTTTAGTGACATGCTGATTAAAATAATCTTTGAAGCCAAGTTCTTTCTCTTGCATGTGAGACGCATTTTGAAACGCTTCATCGATATGAAGAATTGCAATGGTCGCTTTTTCTTCTAATAGCATATTAAAAAGGCTGGCGGCAACCCTACCGCTTTGCTGTAAGTCTTGACCAATGAAGGCATCAACCTCGATCTGCTTAAGATAATTGTTGAAGGTTGCGACTTTAATGTTCGCTTCACGACATTTTTTTATAATTATTTCAGCTTCATTAAAGAAGAGAGGTGCCATTAATATTGCGACAGGTTCTGATTTTATGGCCTCTAAACCTGCAGTAATGAATGTTTCTGTATCTTCAGGATCAAAGTGACACACATCAAGCTTAATCCCAAAATGACCAAATTCTTTTTCAACCTGTTCAATGGCCTTATAGCATGGTGCCCAGTATAAATCTGCATCTGCTTGAGGCAGAATTATAGAAATAGAATAAACCCTATTTTTTTTAAGTCTTTTGGCAATAGGGTTTGGCCTATATTCAAATTGTGCCATTACGGCCTTGACCTTTTCAGCTGTTTCTTGCGATACTCTTCCCCGCTGATGAATAACACGGTCAACAGTTCCCTTCGAGACACCTACGATTCGGGCAATATCCTTAATGGTGTAATTTTTCTTCATTTTAACAAATATAGTAATCTATTTTATTTAAAAATTGATGTGCTCGATAACGCATATTTTGCGTGTACGAGCACATTTTAACTCAATTTCCTTCGTTTACATTTATTTTTTAGATAAATTGGTCCAGACTTTAGAGCTGAACATCTCATTATTTTCCTAAAAGTAGAATTTAAATTATTGAAAATCAGCAATATATTTTTGGTCAATAATGTTTCAACCAATTTGTAAGCCAATTAAAAAGTGGCTTTTAAGTATAGATATCAATTTGTTTAAATAATAGTTATGTCAAATATCAATAAAAGTATCGATGGACCATCTCTTGTAATTCTTGCAGCTGGAATCGGAAGTCGTTATGGCGGCCTAAAACAGTTAGATACTTTTTCACCTGAAGGAGATACCATTATAGATTTCTCTATATATGATGCCATTCAAGCCGGTTTTAAGAAAATAGTTTTTGTGATAAGAAAAAACCTGGTCGAAGAGTTTGAAGATACTTTTCGACCCAAACTAGAAGGAAAGGTGAAGCTTGACTATGTGTTTCAAGAATTAGATGAAGTGCCAGAACCTTATGTGAATGCAAAGCGAACCAAGCCATGGGGTACGGGTCACGCCTTATTACTGGCCAAAGATGTTGTCAGAGAGAACTTTGCCATTATCAATGCTGATGATTTTTATGGGCGTGAAGCATTTGAGGCTATGGCAAATGCATTAAAGGAGACGGACTCCCAATCTTATGATTTTCATATGGTGGCCTACAAGTTAAAGAATACGGTTTCTGATTACGGGTATGTTTCTAGGGGAGAGTGCAAGGTTTCTTCCGAAAATTTTCTTCAAGATGTTACAGAACGTACTCATATAGAAAAAAAGGAAAAAGTTATTGTTGTCAAAAATGAATCTGGTGAATTGCAACCGATAGACCCAAATACCTATGTATCTATGAACTTTTGGGGTTTCACACCAAAATGCTTTGAGTTTGGGTGGAAATTGTTTGTCGAGTTTCTTGAAAACAACAAAGAAAATATTAAGGCTGAATTCTATATTCCCACGGTAGTGAATGAAATGTTGAAATCTGACAAGGTCGAGGTAAATGTTTTGACTACCAATGAAAAGTGGTTCGGGGTAACATACAAAGAAGATAAGGTTATAGTGCAAAATGAGATTATGAAACTCAAGGAAAACGAAGTATACCCTAAAAAGCTATGGGAATGAGCAAAACTGAAAACATATTGGCTGTTTTTGAGGCATTTGATCATCAAGCTGTGCCTAAGCACGTTCAAGAATTTTCAAGCGGCCACATTAATGACACATTTCTGATTGATACCGAACAGAGTCAAAATTTTGTATTGCAGCGTATCAACGGTGAGGTGTTCAAAAATATTCCGGCACTCGTAGAGAACAAGGTTAAAATCAGCAAGCATTTGCTAAGCAGGTTACCCGAGATAACCGATGCAGAAAAGTATAGAAGGGTATTGACTTTCGTTCCTTCAATGAATGGAAGATATTATCACAAAGATGACGCAGGTCAATACTGGAATCTATCTTACTACATACCCGACAGTAATTCATTTGATACGGTAACGGAAAAAGAAGTAGCGTATGAAGGTGGTAAGCTGTTCGGTGATTTTGTCAATCAGACAAGTGATTTTAATCCGGCACATTTAGTTGAGGTTATACCTGGTTTTCATGATATGAACTTTAGATTGAAGCAATTTGAAAAAGCTAAGCAAAAAGCTTCTGAAGAGCGTTTGAAAAAGGCCAGAACATCAATTGAGCGTATCGAAGGGTTGAAAGAGGAAATGTTGATTTTGCAAAACCTAAAGGATAAAGGAAAAATACCAGTGCGTGTTACCCATAACGACACAAAAATTTCCAATGCACTTTTTGATGAAAAAAATAAAGGACTTTGCGTTATCGATACCGATACCGTAATGCCTGGTATTGTTCACAACGATTTTGGTGATGCCATTCGAACAATTTGCAATACAGCAGAGGAAGATGAGAAAGATTTAAGCTTGGTAAGCTTTAATGTGCCTTATTATAAGGCGTACTTCAAAGGTTTTCTTGAAGAACTTCGATTCTCCCTTAGTCCACTTGAGATAGAGCATCTACCGCTTGGGGCCAAAACGATTATTTATATTATGGCACTTCGTTTTCTAACGGATTATCTGAACGACGACGTGTACTACAAAACAAACTACGACGATCATAATCTGAATCGTTCTAAAAATCAGCTGAAACTCATCGATAGCTTTGAAGAGCAATATGACCAAATACTTGAAATAAGCAACGATATCATAAATCTGAAAGAGGCATGAGTAAATATGTAGTTACAGGTGGGGCAGGTTTTATAGGAAGCCATATTGTTGAGCATTTAACGACAGCGGGTCACGAAGTGGTTGTGATAGACAATTTGCGCACAGGTTTTAAAAAAAACTTAGGGCAAATGAAAGTTCAGTATAGCAATACTGATATTCGCGATAAACAAAAGATAACCGAACTAATTGACGGGGCTTCTGCTGTTTTTCACTTGGCAGCATTAGTGAGTGTGCCCGAGTCAATAGAGAAAATAAACGAGTGCAACTCAATAAATGCAGTAGGTACCATAAACATTTTAGAAGCTGCCAAGAAAACGGGTAATTGTAAAGTGGTACTGTCATCATCGGCAGCTAATTATGGAAACAATCCTAGGTCTCCCAAAATAGAGACAATGGTGCCAGAGCCTTTGACTCCTTATGCAATTACAAAGTTAGACGGGGAGCATTATCTAGATATGTATCGGAACGAGTTTGAGGTACCCACCACGTCGTTGCGGTATTTTAATGTGTTCGGCCCGCGTCAAAACCCAAAGTCTGCCTATGCGGCCGTAGTACCAATTTTTATTATGAATGCATTACAAAATAAGCCTTTGGTTATTTATGGAGATGGAAAGCAAACCAGAGACTTTGTTTATGTTAAAGATGTCGTGTCCGCAAACATATTGGCAGCCGGTCAAGGCGAAGGGGTGTATAATGTGGCCTTGGGAAAAGGGACATCGGTCTTAGAGCTGGCCCAAAATATTATTGAAATTACCAATTCTAAATCTGCTATTGAATTTTTAGCTCAAAGACCTGGGGATATCAAGCATTCTGTGGCCAAAACTCAAAGAATTAATCAAATAGGTTTTACACCGAAGTTTACAATTGAACAAGGTCTCAAAGAAACGATTGCCTTTTATGAAAGACAGTTGGTGCAGCAAACAAACGCGTAATAACTATGAATACCACCTCTCCGCCCACAAAAAGATCAGATTCTAAAAAAATCTCCATCGCCATTATTGCGGGTATGTTCTTTATTTTGGGTTTTGTTACCTGGGTAAACGGGGCACTTATTCCTTTCATGAAGGCTATTAACGAGTTAAGTGATCAACAATCCTATCTTGTGGCATCTGCTTCGTACATATCTTTTGTGGTCATGGCACTTCCCGCGTCATATATACTTAAGAGAATAGGGTACTGTAAAGGTATGTCGCTTGGCCTTTTGATCATGGGCTTGGGAGCTCTGGTTTTTATACCTGCAGCAGGGGCACGTACCTACAGCTATTTCTTGATAGGAATCTTCATACAAGGCGCAGGAATGACATTGCTGCAAACGGCGGTAAATCCATATATAACCATATTGGGGCCGATTGAAAGTGCTGCTAAACGCATAGCTATAATGGGTATTTCCAATAAAGTTGCCGGTGCTCTTGGGTCGCTGATTTTCGGAGCACTTTTACTTTCGGGTATCGAAGCGACAGAGCAAAGATTGAGTGTCGTTAGCGACGAAGAAAAAAACCTGCTGTTGGATCAAATGGCAGATAGTGTGGTTTTGCCCTATACTATTATGGGAATATGCCTGTTTATAGGTGCATTTTTTATACGGAAAGCTCCGCTTCCTGAGCTTCAGGTTGAAAGCACCCCAGAAGAAACAACAACAGTAACAAAAAGTTCAATATTTCAATACCCTCATTTATTCTTGGGAGTCATTACTCTGTTCGTCTACATAGGAATAGAGGTAATAGCCGGAGATAGTATTATAGCGTATGGCTTGGCTATGGGCTTTCCTGCAAGCCAGGCAAAATATTTTGCTTCGTTTACTCTGTTGACAATGGTGGCGTGTTATGGTTTGGGAATTTTCTTGGTACCAAAATATGTTAAGCAACGAAACGCATTGGTTGGCAGTGGGGTTTTAGGTATTGTCCTGAGCATTTGTATCATCTCTACCCAGGGTTTAACTTCTATATTGTTTGTAGCTGCTCTTGGAATGGCAAATGCAATGGTGTGGCCAGCAATTTGGCCGCTTGCTTTGAGTGATTTGGGCAAGCACACCAAAACCGGGGCGGCTTTGTTGGTCATGGGTATTTCCGGGGGGGCTATCATTCCGCCTCTCTATGGGAAAATTGTGGATGTGAACAAGGCAGAATTAATAAATCAAGGAGTATCAGCTTCGGAAGCAGTTGGAAGCGCGGCAACTTCTGGCTATATAATTTTGATTCCCTGTTACTTCATCATTTTGTTTTTCGCTATTTGGGGTTATAAGTTTAAAAGTTGGTCGAGAAAAAAATATTAATTAAAAAAGAATATATAATACAATGTTAACCAGTGTAATTGATAACGCAACAGAGCTTGAAAAACGGTTCGAGAAAATTAATACCCATGTATTTAACAATTCGTTGGATGCATCAAAAGAAGTAGCTGCAGAAGTCGCTTCTTTGATTAGAAAAAAACAGGCACAAAAGAAAATGTGTGTTTTAGGTTTGGCAACGGGCTCTTCTCCAAAAAGCCTATATGCAGAACTTGTACGATTGCATAAAGAAGAGAACTTGAGCTTCAAGAATGTGATTTCCTTCAATCTTGACGAGTACTATCCTATGAAGGCCGAATCTATACATAGTTATGTTCGTTTTATGAATGAACAACTGTTCGACCATGTAGATATTGATGCAGAAAACGTCCACATTCCCGATGGAACTCTTTCAAAACAAGAGATTGCGGAATATTGTAATTCCTACGAATCAAAAATAGAAGAATTGGGGGGCATTGACCTTCAGATTTTAGGTATAGGAGGTAATGGACACATTGGTTTTAATGAATCCGGGTCGTTACAGAACTCTAAAACTCGTTTAGTTGCTCTAGACCATAGTACACGTATTGCTGCGAGTAAAGATTTTAAAGGCCTAAAAAATACACCGCGTACTGCTATAACTCTTGGGGTTAGCAAAATTATGGAGGCCAAACGTGTTATTTTATTGGCATGGGGCGAAGCTAAATCGGCAATAGTTAAAAAGGCGGTAGAAGAGGAATTTACCAATCAAGTGCCGGCTTCCTTCCTACAAGAGCATAACGCTGTTGATTTTGTGGTGGATAAAGAGGCCGCATCTCAACTTACCCGCTTAAAAAAACCATGGTTGGTAGAAGAAGTCGAATGGACCAATAAGTTAATCAGCAAAGCTGTTTTGGGGTTGGCATTAGAGTTGAAAAAACCTATTCTAATGCTTACCGATGCTGATTATATCGAGAACGGAATGAGCGACCTATTGGCTGAAAAGGGTCCGGCTTATGACATCAATATTCGTATTTTCAACAAACTTCAAAATACAATTACGGGGTGGCCTGGAGGTAAGCCCAATGCAGATGACAGCAAGCGACCTGAGCGTTCTGAACCAGCAAAAAAGCGTGTCTTGATATTTAGTCCACATCCTGATGACGATATTATTAGTATGGGAGGTACTTTCAAGCGATTGCAAGAACAGGGCCATGAGGTACACGTTGCATATCAGACCTCGGGTAATATTGCCGTTGCTGACGATGAAGCTATTCGGTTTGCAAAATTTATCACTGATTTCAATGAGGCTTTTAATATATCAAGTGATGGTGCAAAGGAAATTTATGACAAGAGCAGGCAGTTTATAAAAAACAAGGAAGCTGGTGGTATAGACATTCCGGAATTAAGAAAAATCAAAGGTATAATTAGAAGAGGAGAGGCACGGGCTACGAGTCATTTTGTAGGCTTGCCCGATTCTCAGATTCACTTTATGAACCTTCCGTTCTATGAGACGGGGGCTATTGAAAAGAATCCATTAGGTGAAGATGATATTGCTCTGACCATAGATTTAATTGAAAAAATAAAACCACATCAAATTTATGCCGCTGGAGACCTTGCCGACCCACATGGGACCCATAAGGTATGTCTTGATGCTATTTTTGCAGCGCTAAAATCAATAAAGCATAAAGACTTTATGCAAGATTGTTGGTTGTGGTTGTATAGAGGTGCTTGGCAAGAATGGGGTATTGACGAAATTGATATGGCAGTGCCTATGAGCCCTGATCAGGTCATCGAAAAGCGATTGGGTATTTTCAAACATCAATCACAAAAAGACGGGGTTGTTTTTCAAGGATCTGATAGTCGTGAATTCTGGCAAAGGGCAGAAGACCGAAATAGAGAAACGGCTACTATGTACGATCAACTTGGGTTGGCACATTATGCGGCAATGGAGGCATTTGTACGTTGGGAATATTAAAATTTAATCTTATATGACATTAATAAAATCTACATCGGGTATAAGGGGTACGATCGGAGGAATTGCAGGAGATAATCTAACACCAATAGATACAGTGAAATTCGCTGCCGCTTACGGTACGTGGTTAAAAAAGCAATCGAATAGTGAAGTTGTCCAAGTTGTGATAGGCCGAGATGCCCGAGTATCCGGTTCTTTGATTAGCGGCCTAGTTGCTGATACACTTATGGCACTAGGTATTGATATAGTCGATTTAGGGTTGTCGACTACCCCAACTGTTGAAGTGATGGTAGTGGCCGAGAAGGCACAAGGAGGCATTGTGGTAACGGCAAGCCATAATCCTGGACATTGGAATGCCCTGAAATTATTGGATGACAAAGGTGAATTTCTAAATGCGGAACAAGGTGAAGCAATTATTAAGCTTGCGCATAACGAAGATTTTAATTTTGTTAAGGTCGGTGACTTAGGAAAAACCACCGCCAAGCAAAACGCCATAGAAGAGCATGTAGAACAGGTATTAGCTCTTGATGTAGTTGCGATAGAAGCTATTAAGCGGGAAAAATATAAGGTGGTTTTAGATGCGGTAAACTCTTCCGGGGGTATAGCCATACCCGCTTTGTTAGAAAAGCTAGGCGTTGAATGTGTAAAATTATATTGTGATCCATCAGGAAATTTTCCGCATAATCCTGAACCGTTAGAAGAACATTTAACAGAAATATCTTCTTTGGTAGTCAAAGAAAAGGCAGATTTTGGTATCGTGGTAGATCCAGATGTGGATCGCTTGGCATTGGTAAATGAAGACGGCACCATGTTTGGTGAAGAGTATACTTTAGTGGCTTGCGCAGATTATGTTTTAGGAAAGAAAGCCGGAAATACCGTTTCTAATTTATCTTCTACAAGAGCATTAAAAGATATAGCCTTAAAGCACGGTGGGCAGCATTTTTCAAGCGCTGTCGGAGAGGTTAATGTGGTAAAGAAAATGAAGTCGGTGAATGCTGTTATTGGCGGTGAAGGTAATGGTGGAGTGATTTATCCTGAAGCGCACTACGGTCGAGACGCGCTGGTAGGGGTTGCGCTTTTCTTATCCTTATTGGCAGAGTCCAATATGTCGTGCAAAGAATTGCGGGCATCATATCCTTCTTATTTTATAGCGAAAGAAAAAATGGAGCTTCCGCCGGATTCAGATATTGATGCTGTTTTTGCTCAGATTCAAAAGGTATATGCAAATGAAAAACTCGATATAATCGATGGGACAAAAATAAATTTTAAAAATGGTGAGTGGGTGCACATGCGTAAATCGAATACCGAACCCATTATCCGAATTTATGCCGAAAGTACATCAGTTAAGAAAGCATCAGATTTGACGCAAATAATGATTGAAACTATAATAGACTTAATTTAAAATTTTTCATTTTGAGAATAGCACGGGATACATTCAGGCGTTTGGCAACAGTCGGTATATTTTTACTGATTGCTGTACACTTTTCAGCGTATACTGTACCGGGTAATTTTCAAGAAAGAAGGGGTGAGCCCGTTTTTAAGGCATATATAAAAGATTCCATACCTGTAACCGTAGATTTAATTTATGATGCAGATTCTTTGCCAGATAGATATTACGCATATATAGAAAGTCCTGTTTGTGAAGATGGTGTTTGTTACGATTTGAAATTTCACCTCTATTGGGATTTGCTAGGCAATTTTATAGAGTATAAAGAGGTAGCCTCAGACCCTTTCACAAAGTTTGAACATGATTTGTTTACAGCTGAGGATCATATAAAGTTGCAGAAAATATTGGCCGATAAAACATCGCCGCTCGCGAATTATGCTCCCGTAGATTTAATCGACAAAAATAATTCGGTCTACTCGTCTGTAATAGATGGTATGGCGGGTGCAACCTATCCTGCGTTAAAGGACGAAGTTGTACAAGGGGCGGTTTACAGTACACATACATTATGGAATATTGTAAATGGTACAATTGCGAGTAAAATTGAGAATCATACCACGAACGTGCAGAATGAAGAACTGTTTGTAAAGATGATTCGTTCAAATAGGTATGCGCTACAAATGTATGGTATGCGACACATAAGCCAAGATGCTGAAGAATACCTCGATCTGTTGGTTTCCCTTATCAAAAATGGTCAAGAATATGTACCCTTTTTTGCCATAGCAAAATTGACACCTCATATGTGGGCAGATACCCAAATTCAAAGCCAGTTGATCGGTCTGCTCGACTCACAAAATTTTGAGATGCAAAACGAAATTTTAAACGGGTTAAGTTCAACAAAACTTGTTTCGGGCAGCGTTACTAAACTCTTAGATGAACTGGCGGCTTTGAAAGAAAGTCAATATAAGAAGTTGAGCTCAATCATACGTGGCAGTACGTCTGCTTTGACAAAGGAAAATATAACACATCTCAAGAAAGTTTCTGAAAGCGATATAGAGTTTGCCCCTTATGCAAGAAAATTAGTTGAGGGTATTAAAAAATAAAATGAGGATAATAACGGTTTAAAAACAGATACGATGAATAAAAGGAGAGGGTTTTTAAAAAAACTAGGTGTAAGTTCTGGGGCAATGGCCCTGGGTGGTCCTATCACTACACTTTTTGCCAACAGCAACACAGGCTTCCCACTTGATGGTGAGGCAGAGATCAAAACGTTAGAATTTCTAACGAAGACAAAAGCCTACGAGAAGGTGCAATATAATGTTGATGTATGTATCGTGGGCGGTGGTATGTCGGGTATTTGTGCAGCAATAGCTGCTGCCCGTAACGGCAGTAAAGTTCTTTTAATGCAAGACCGTTCACGATTAGGTGGTAATGCCAGTAGTGAGATTCGTATGCACATATCCGGCGCAAGCCAGCTGAAACAGGTTTGGCGCGAGACCGGAATATTAGAGGAGCTGGTGCTTACCGAAGCCGTAACAAATCCGCAACGTTCATATGAAATGTGGGATTTTGTACTCTATGACAAGATTGTCTCGGAACCGAATATTACCCTTTTATTGGACACATCTTTCTATGATGTTGAAGTATCTAATGGAAAAATTAAAAAGGTATGGGGATTGTGTTCCCCTACCGAAGAAATTTCAGAAATATCGGCAACCTATTTTTCCGACTGTACGGGTGATGGTTCCTTAGCGGCCAAGGCAGGGGCGAATTATATGCGTGGGCGCGAAGCGAAGTCTACCTTTAATGAATCTTTGGCGGTAGATGTGGCCGATCAAAAAACTATGGGAAACAGCCTCTTGTTCATGGCGCAGCCGCATGAGAAAGCAATGCCATATACACCGCCGGTATGGGCTAGAAAATATACCACAAAAGACTTTGTTCATCGTAATATTGGGTCTTATGAGTATGGGTATTGGTGGTTAGAGCTTGGTGGTTCTATTGATATTGTAAGGGATGGACAACAGAACCGGCATGACTTATTGGCTACACTCTTTGGTGTTTGGGATTATATCAAAAACTCTGGCAACCACCCTGAATCTGAGAATTGGGCATTGTCTTGGGTAGGCATGATTCCTGGAAAACGGGAAAGTCGTCGTATAGAAGGCCCATATATAATGAAGCAACAAGATGTACAAGCCGCAACCCTCTTTGAAGATCGAGTAGCTTATGGAGGATGGCCTCTTGATGACCACCCACCTGGGGGTATGGACACTACCGGAGATGTGCCGTATGTCTCTATTCCCTTAAAAGAACCGTATTCTATTCCGTTCCGCTCTTTGTATAGTAATAGTATTTCTAATTTGCTTTTTGCAGGACGAAATATAAGCGTTTCACACGTAGCGCTTTCATCTACGCGGGTAATGGCTACTTGTGCTCTTTTGGGGCAGGCCATAGGTACTGCAATGGCGTATTGTTTAAATAAGAAAATCACCCCGCAAAAATTGACTGCAACTACTAATGAGATAAAGGGTCTGCAGCAACTTCTTTTAAAACAAGACCAAGGTATTTTAGGGGTTCAAAATGAAGATGAGGATGATTTGGCCAGAGCTGCAAAGGTGAAAAGCTCATCGCAAACAAAAAATGGTAAAGACACGAACATTCTAGATGGTATTAACCGTGATATTGCCGATGGTAAGGTGCACCAATGGCAAGCTTCAATGAAAGAAGGCGAGCAATGGATTTCCTTAAATTGGAAAAAACCGGTAACCGTCAATACCGTTCAACTCACTTTTGACACCGGTTTAAACAGATTTTTGCGCATGTCTCCTCAAGATTGGGTCTATAACGATCAAGTACGTGGCCCACAACCCGAAACGATTGCTGATTACAGTATTGAGGTAGAAACTGCAAGCGGTAACAAGAAAGTGGTAGCGGAAGTCAATGATAATTACTTGAGATTGGCCAAGCATACTTTTGGGCAGGAATCGATCAAGTCAATGCGTATTCGAGTAAGCAGAACTAACGGAGATGATTTGGCCAGACTATTTGAGGTGCGGTGTTATCTTGAAGAAATGGCATAGCGTTAATCTAGGGTCAATACTTTATTAACAATTAAAATCTTTTTATTTCATGGAAAATAAAAGAAGAAAATTCATGAAGATGTCATCTGTTGGCACTTTGGGTTTAGTTGGCGGCACCGTGTTTTCGGCAGCGTCTATTGAGAATATATCTTCCAGTTCAAAATCTTTTGATACGTCAGAAGTACATTTTAATATGTCGGGTTATAGTGCCCCAAAACTTAATGAGGTACGTATTGGGTTTATAGGTTTGGGAATGCGTGGCCCAGGAGCGGTTAAACGTATGAGTCTTATTGAAGGCGTTTCGATTAAAGCTTTATGCGACCTTAGAGAGGAAAGTGTTATGAAATCTAACGAGCTACTTAAGGGAACCGATCATGACCCCGATTTATATCATGGTAGCGCTTATGCCTGGAAAGAAATGGTGGATCGTGACGATATAGATTTGATATATATTGCCACGCCTTGGGATTGGCATACACCTATGGCCGTTTATGCAATGGAATCCGATAAGCATGTGGCAGTTGAAGTGCCAGCTGCAAAAACGATAGATGAGGCTTGGCAACTGGTGGAGACTTCTGAGCGTACCAAGAAGCATTGTATGATGCTGGAAAATTGCTGTTATGACTTTTTTGAATTGCTTACTTTAAATATGGCCCGCCAAAATTACTTTGGCGAAATAATTCACGGTGAAGGGGCTTATATTCACAATCTTTTGGACCTTAATTTTGATAAAAATAAGGGCTATGAGAGCATGTGGCGACTAGAGGAGAATGCCGCTCGTAACGGAAATTTGTACCCTACCCATGGTTTGGGCCCGATATGTCAGATAATGAATATCAACAGAGGTGATCGAATGGATTACCTGA
Source organism: Flavobacteriaceae bacterium MAR_2009_75 (assembly GCA_002813285.1). Taxonomy (NCBI): domain Bacteria; kingdom Pseudomonadati; phylum Bacteroidota; class Flavobacteriia; order Flavobacteriales; family Flavobacteriaceae; species Flavobacteriaceae bacterium MAR_2009_75. The sequence goes on along the minus strand of PHTZ01000001.1, from coordinate 2,155,823 downwards.
ACTCTTTGTCATCTGCAGATTTTGATATGCAGAAGAGAGCGAAACAATATGCTAAGGATGATGCATTTTTTTCAGAGTATGCGAACAGAACTTTTAGAGGTAATATGAATACTACTCTCATAAAAACCAGTATAGGAAGAAGTATTATGGTACAGCATGACGTTAGTTCACCTAGACCGTATTCACGTATTCACATGATAAGTGGTACGAAAGCATTTGCCCAAAAGTGGCCTACACCCGGAAAAATTGCAGTAAACGATGAATGGCTGAAGGATGCTGAAATGAAAAGTGTAGAAAAGAAGTACACACCAGAGCTAATAAAGAAAGTTGGTAAACTCGCCAAGAAAATTGGCGGACATGGTGGAATGGACTTTATTATGGATTGGCGGTTGATAGATTGCCTAAGAAACGGACTACCACTAGATCAAGATGTATACGATGCGGCGTTGTGGAGTGCAATAGGGCCATTAAGCGAACAGTCTATTACGAATAGATCTAATGCAATAGATGTACCCGATTTTACAAGAGGGAACTGGAAATCAAATGAACCCGTAGATATCGGTTTAAAGGGAGCAGGAAATACTTCAGTTTATAGTTAAGTACTTCAATTTTTGCGCTACAGGAAATTTGTACCGTTTATAATATTTTTGGTTTCTAGTTTCTTGTATTCTTGAAAATTATAGGATATACCTCCGATTTTGAAAGGTGAATAGGAAGAAAAACAATTATAGTATAATATTTTGCGTTGAATTTAGAAAAAAATAGCGTGTTCGAGCACGCTTTATGAAAATTTTGTTATTTTAGTGAACCGGTAATCTAATTACTGCTGCTTTCGATGGCAAGCGTTTAGTTATTGTGAAGATAGTTGTTATCCTTCTTTTCTCTAGAATATAATAGTAGGCTTACTAATTCAAACTCTAATATAAATCATTATGAATCAAAAACTTAAGTGTAACTCGCCCTGTGCATATGGCCTAGTGAAAAAGAAAATTAGAATAGCTCCATTTTGGTCATTTCTATTTCTATTATTTTTCCAATTTCAATCATTTGCCATTCCTGATTTGGATACTGAAATTCCCCCGCAAGATTTATCCGTATCTGGAAGTGTGCTCGATAACGCAGGATTTCCTTTGCCAGGAGCTTCAGTGGTTGAGAAGGGCACTGATAATGGTACGCAGACCGATTTCGACGGTAATTTTGTTCTTAACCTGTCTGATGAAGATGCTGTTTTGGTGGTGACCTATATTGGTTTTTCTGCTAAAGAGGTGGTCGTTAAAGGTCAAGATGAAGTTGAGGTAGTTCTTGAAGAAAATGTTTCAAGTTTAGAAGAGATCGTAGTTGTAGGGTACGGTACTCAATCGAAAAAGGACATTACAGGGTCGATTAGTGTTGTAGATGGCGATGATGTTACCTCAAGAAGTGTTACCAATGTTTCCAACGCACTGCAAGGTGCAGTTTCTGGGGTTAGTGTAACTCGCAGTAGCGGTTCTCCTGGCGCGGGAAACACCATTAACATTAGGGGTATAACTACATTGCAAGGTGATAGCTCTCCTTTAATTTTGGTAGATGATGTTCCGGTAGATGACATTAACGATGTAAATCCGGATCAAATTGAAAGTATTTCGGTATTAAAAGATGGAGCTTCTTCATCGTTATATGGGTCTAGAGCAGCTGCAGGGGTAATTATTATTACTACTAAGAGAGGTAAAGAAGGGCTATATAACGTGTCATATAGTGGAGAAATGATTATAAATACACCCACCGAGAACAGAGAGAATGTTAGTGTGGTACGTTATTTTGAAATGGATAACGAAAAAGCGTGGAACGATAATGCGAACACTGGTGTAGAAGACCCAACCTGGTCAAGTGATTACATTGCAAATTATAACGCTAATCATTCAAACAGCCCTGATCAATACCCTGATACGGATTGGAAAAATCTTATATTAAACAAATCGGCATATGGTTACCGTCATAATATTGCGGTAAGTGGTGGATCTGAGAGAATCAAATCAAGCTTTACCATGGGCTATGAATATCAAGATGCCCTATATAAAAATAGTGACTGGAATCGGTATACCGCACGTATCAACAACGATATTAAAATTTCTGATAAAATCGGGGCTAATATCGATTTCGCTTTAAAACTGACCACAAACAACAACCCCGTAGTTGATCCGACAGATCTTGCTTTAAATTCAGGTCCTAATTATCCGGCTGTATGGGAAGATGGCCGTCTTGCCAGTGGAAAGTCTGGGGAAAATGCATACGCCGTATTGCAAAGCGGAGGTTTTCAGACCAGTGAGTCTTATTTGTTTTATGGTAAGGTAGGTGCTTATTACAAACCTATTGAGAGCTTGAAACTTTCGGTGAACGTTGCTCCTAATTTTAACTTCAATAAATATAAGTTTTTCAACAAAGCTATTCCCTATTGGGATTATGATGACCCTAATCAAACAGGGGTTCCGAATTACATTTCGGGTCATAATAATAGTCAAAACTATCTATTGGAAAACAGAACTATTGACAAAACACTAACTACACAGGCTCTGGTCAATTATGATAAGCAATTTGGAGACCATTCGGTAAGTGGCGTACTTGGTTATGAAGAATTTTCTGCAGATTATGAAACCCTGAGTGTTCGAGGCAATGAATTTGTGAGCGCAGAATACCCTTACTTAAGCCAGGCTCCCGTTGATGGAGTTTTTGATAACGGATCCACTATTTCTGAAAACGCATACTCCTCTTACTTTGGTAGGCTGGCTTACGACTATAATGACACCTATTATCTACAGGCCAATGTTCGTAGAGATGGTTCTTCACGTTTTGGTAAAGACTATCGATGGGGCTCGTTTCCTTCCATTTCAGCAGGTTGGGTGCTGTCCAATGAAAAGTTTATGAGTTCGTTGAGCGAAACGGTTTCTTTCTTAAAATTTAGGGCTTCGTATGGTTCTTTGGGCAACGACCGTTTAGGTAACTATCTATACCTTTCCGTGCTTCAATTTAGCAATGCATTGATTGCAAATGGTAATGATGTAGAAGCTGTCCGATCTGCTGCACAAAGGTTCTTAGCGGTAGAGGATGTTACTTGGGAAACGACTATTTCTAAAAACGTAGGTATTGACCTTTCCATGTTCAATAGCGCTCTATCCTTAACAGCAGATTATTATATAAAGGACACCGAGGATATGCTGTTAAACTTAAGTATACCCTCTCTAATCGGCTATGAAGACCCGACCGTAAATGTCGGAAGTATGAAGACCGAAGGCTGGGAAATGGCACTTTCATACAAAAACAGTATTGGTAATTTCAATTACTCCGTCTCTGCCAACATTTTTGATTCAAAATCAACTGTGGGTGATATTAGCGATAAGCGGCTTATTTCTGGTAATGTCATTTCTGAAGAAGGAGAAGAATTTCAATCTTGGTACGGGTATGTATCCGACGGTATATATCAATCTCAAGAAGAAATAGACAATTCTGCTGTTACTAGTGCTTCGGTAATGCCCGGTGATGTTCGCTATAAAGATATTAGTGGCCCTGACGGTGTGCCAGATGGAATTATCAATGAACTCGATAAACAACATTTAGGAGGGTCATTGCCTAGATATCAATATGGAGGGACAATAAACCTGAAATACAAGAACTTTGATTTTGGTGTTACCGCTCAAGGCGTAGGCAAACAAAAGTTTTACTTATCCCAAAATTACATTCGACCATTCTTGTTTAACTGGCAAGCAGTGAATAGTATCTATGACAATAACTACTACAGTAATTACAATACACCTGAGCAGAACATGAATGCTGAGTATCCGCGTTTATCCGAAAGCTCTTCCAGTAATAACTACCGATTCTCTGACTTTTGGCTTAAAAATGGTGCTTACACAAGAATAAAGAATATCACCTTAGGTTATACCTTGCCTTCTGATTTTATGCAAAGTTCACCGTTTACGAGTTTAAGGGTTTATGCCTCTGGTAACGACCTATTCTCTTTTGACAGTTTGCCCGATGGGATCGACCCTGAGCAACAAAGTGGATACTTGATTACGAAATCATTCATTTTAGGTCTAAAAGCTAACTTCTAAAAAAATATAAAGATGAAAGAATATATTCATAAAATAGGCTATACATTATTTTTTGTTGTCGGTCTCCTGTTCAATTCTTGTACTGAACTTGACTTGGTTCAAGAAGATGCGGCGAGCTCTGCGACTTGGTATCAAACTAAAGATCAGTTCAGACAATCTCTAAATGAGGGTTACCGAGAGGTGTTTTGGCCCTTGGATGAAGTTTATGAGGGTATGGACGATGATTGGCAACGCCGAGATGTTTTAAATGCCATAAAAGCTGGCAATATTTCTTCTGAGTACGCCAAGTCAAATACAGATTGGTCAAATCTTTACAAGGCTATCGCCCGGGTTTTAGTTGTAGTAAGTCAATTAGAGAACCAAACCGTTTTAAGCGCAGAAGAAGCCGAACAATATAGGGGTGAGGCCGATTTTTTGAGGGCTTCGTACTACTCTTATCTTATTACTCATTTTGGTGATGTGCCTTTCTATGAAGATGAGTTAAGTATAGATGAATCTTTTGAAATTGAACGAACTTCAAAAGAGACCATCAAACAGAAATTATATACCTATTATGACAATGCGGCAGCATCTCTTCCATTGTCCTATAACGGGTTAAAATACGCAACAAAAGGTGCAGCTTATGCAATGAAAGCTCGTTTGGCATTATACATGGGGGATTATGAAATCGCTGCGGAAGCCTCTAAAAATGTTATGGATTTAGGCCTGTACGAGCTGTACCCAAATTACGCTGAGCTTTTTGAACCGACCACGAAGAATTCGGTTGAAACCATTTTTCAAATTGCTAGAAACACAGATTTGAACGTTATCAGAAACGATAACGTTCGAGACTTTTTACCTAGAAATCACGGTGGTTTTGCAGGGCGAAACCCAACTTGGGAACTTTTGGCATCGTATGAATGTGTAGACGGTCTACCTGTGGACGAATCACCTCTTTTTGACCCTCAGAACCCGTTTAAGAACCGGGATCCGCGTTTGTTGGCTACCATCGCCCCGTTTGGTTCTTTGGAAGATGGTGATGGTCTAGAGCCTAAAGACGGCTCCAATTTTATGGATATTGAGTACAATCCGCATCCGGAAAGTAAAGAAGTATTCGATTTTGAAAACAATGTTGAAATTAAAAACCAAGACACTAGGTCTATTGGGGCTTTTGCGGCATTTAATGGTCTTTTGTTTAAAAAGGGTGTTACTAAAGATTGGAAAGATTACCGAACAGATCCAGACTTAATTGTCATTCGTTATGCCGATGTTCTTCTCATGTATGCCGAAGCTAAAATTGAGCTGAACGAAATAGACCAATCTGTTTTAGATGCTATGAATACAGTTAGGAACAGGGCCTATGCGAATTCTAGTTTTGAAAATCCTGCTATTGCAACTACGGACCAAACCGAATTACGGTACAAGGTGCGAAATGAGCGAAGGGCCGAGCTTGCCTTTGAGGGTCGTAGATACATGGATCTTATAAGATGGAGGTTGGCAGAGAAAGCGCTTACAGGTTTCACTTATGGTCTTTTAAATGTTACTGCAGATGCAGAAGTTAGTGTTGCGCCTACAGGCCCATTAATGGATGACCTAGTGAATGAAGGCCTATGGTTTTGGGGTCAAACACCGGAAATAGGAGAAGATGGGCTTCCTGATTTCTCGAATTTATTGAATGCCGGGTATTGCCGTACGTTAAACGTTACAACTTTTCCGGAGCGTCAATATCTTTTTCCTATTCCAGAAGAAGATAGATTGTTGAATCCTAATCTTACCCAAAATCCCGGGTATTAATTTCTACCAAAACCAAATTATCCAAATAAATGAAAATATGAAAAGAATTCTATTTTTAAGCATTGTTCTCTTAAGCTTTAGTTGTGCAGAAAATTATGATAGATATAAAGATGTTAGTGCTAGCGAAAAGGCTTACGGCATCATTCCCAAACCAAATAATTTAATCAAGAATTTAGGTGTTTTTGCTCTAGACGAAAACGTTGTTATCAATAGTTCTGCGTCGCTTGAAAATGAGGCTAATTATTTAGTGGAAATATTAAGTGTTGGAGAAGGGCTTTCTGCTGAAAATATATTGAATAATTCAGAAGGTCAACATCTTATTGAGCTAAAAATCTCAGATGAGGTGAGTGAAGAAGAAGGTTACGCACTTGAAGTAGGTTATGACAAAATAACCATCAAGGGAAAAACCTCAACCGGAATATTCTATGGTATTGAAACTTTAAGGCAATTAATTACCAAGCAAATGGTAGATGGAGAAGAAATGTTTGTTGTACCTGCTACAAAAATCGAAGATGCGCCTCGGTTTGCGTATCGAGGTATGATGCTAGATACGGGCCGTTATTTTTATGACGTTGCTTTCGTAAAGCAGTTCATTGATTTAATAGCTTTACACAAAATGAATATATTTCATTGGCATCTAACGGAAGACCAAGGTTGGAGAATTGAAATTAAAAAATACCCTAAACTTACTGAGGTAGGTGCATGGCGAAACGGTACGGAAATAGGCCAAACTCCCGGAACGGAAAGTGATAACAAAAAACACGGCGGATTCTATACTCAAGAACAAATAAAGGAGGTAATCGAATACGCCAAAAAGAAACACATTACGATTATACCGGAGATAGATATGCCCGGTCATAATGGTGCGGCCATAGCCTCTTATCCTTATTTAAGTTGCTTTCCTCATGAGAAGACCCCAATGAACGACAACATAATTTCAGAAGCTACAAAGAAGCTTATGGCAAATGGCACAAAAAAGGTCGTTCAAGAATCATGGGGAGTAAAAACAGATGTTCTGTGCGCTGGAAAGGAGGGCACGTACACTTTCTTTGAGAATGTTTTAAGCGAAGTAATAGATCTTTTTCCTTCGGAATATATTCATATAGGCGGTGACGAGTGTAGAAAAGATAATTGGATGCGTTGCCCCAACTGCCAGAAGAAAATTGCTGATAACGATTTAGAAGGGGAAAACGGTCTTCAGAGTCACTTCATTAATCATATGGAAAAGTTTGTCAACAGTAAAGGGAAGCGAATCATAGGTTGGGACGAGATTCTTGAAGGAGGTTTGGCACCCAATGCTACCGTTATGTCATGGCGCGGACTTACAGGTGGAATCGAGGCGGCAAAGCAAGGTCACCCCGTTATTATTTCACCAAGAGAGCCTTGTTATTTTGATTATTATCAAGATAAAGACTTTGCCAGCGAACCATTGGCTATTGGTGATAGAGGTCCGAATACGGTAAAAGATGTTTATATCTTCGATCCTTTGCCGATAGAACTTTCAAGCGATGAACAAAAACATATTTGGGGTGTTCAAGCCAACTTATGGACCGAATATATCAGCACCCCTGATTATGCAGAATACATGTTGCTACCTCGCATGACGGCGATTTCTGAAGTTGCTTGGTCGTCACCGAATACTTCAAAAGACTACCAAGAATTTCTTCAAAGACTTGATAGATTTAAAGGTATATATGATGAAAAAGGATTGAATTATGCCAAACACGTGTTTAAGTAATCGCTTAATGACCCAGATAATCTTATAGAATTTAAAAGTAAAATAATTCCCTGTATAGAAAGCTTTGAGTCAATATTTTGAATAGTTGAAAAGGCAATAAAAAAGGGACAATTCAAGAATTAACTTGAATGTCCCTGGGGGAACATTTATATAGACTACTTTCCTAACCCTATACATAGCCTATAATTGTTCGAAAAATCTCTGTGTAACCTAAACCAAACTACTACAGTGATGTTTTTAATATCAATAAAAGGGGGAACTTCAATTGAATCAAACATGCGAATCTGTTCTAAATAATAGCATAGATTCGATATTTTTTTGCTCTAAAACATGGTTAGTGTTCAGTATAGCGAAGAGCTATATTTTTCAAAGCTTTATAAAAGTATAGGTAAGTAATTGATTCAAAGAATATGAATAATCGTATTTTAATATATCGACCAAAGACATGATAAATTCGATGAAATACACAAATAGTAGTCCAATTCTTACAATTGTTAAAATCCTATTTTAATAATCGGCGCATGGTTTTGATGAGTTCCAATTCATCGAAAGGTTTGGTTAGCACGGCATTCATACCTGCTTTTTTATAAGCTCTTAACTGTTCTTCAAATGAATTAGCCGTGATGCCTACAATAGGTATGTTCTTGATATTCTTAAAAGGAAAGCTTCGTATTACCTTTGTTAACTGATCACCCTTTATATTGGGCAAGTTCACATCCATTAAAATAATATCATAGCCCGAATCAATAATTTCTTGCATAACCAGAGCGCCATCACTAACAACATCTATGAAAAACTCCCCTGATTCTATAAGCGATTTGAAAAGACTGGTTTGAACCTGTTCGTTGTCTTCAACCAAGAGCACACTATATTTTTCTTTTCTAACTGTCTTTAGACGTGCATTGTCGATATTGGGTATTTCAGGTACATACAACGGAAAATTAAGCTTTAGGTCAAAATAAAAATGTGAACCTTCTTCTACTGTAGATTCTATGGCTATGGTGCTGCCCATTAATTGTAAAAGGCCCTTCACGATGGCTAGACCCAGCCCGGCCCCTTCTGTTCGACCTAATTGCTCAAAACTTTCAAAAATTCGGCCTAGGTTTTCAGTAGAAATACCAAGGCCTGTATCTTGTACGCCAAATCGCAAACTGACCGTATTCGCTCTCTTTTGGTTTAACCTTACTTGAAGTTTAACATCACCTTTTTCAGTATACTTGATAGCGTTATCGCACAAGTTGGTCAATACTTGAAGTAATCTTAGTCGATCACCTTCAAGATAAATTGGTATGGCTGAATCTGCCAAAATTGAAAAGTCAAGTCCTTTTTCTTTAGCCCTGGCAGTATAGGTCAGCTTTAAGAACTCTAAAAATTGCTCAAAATTAAAAACAGAAGGGTTCAACGCTAACTTACCCTTAGCTATCATTGCTATGCTCAAAATATCTTCTAGCATCAATTTTAGGTCAGAAGTTGCATTTTTGAGCACATTTAAAATACCTTCTTGCTCTTCTGTAAGTTTGGATCGTTGAAGAATATTGGTCAGGGCGATAATGTTGGTCAGCGGATTTCTTAATTCATGACTGAAATTCTGTATGAATTCATTTTTGAAGCGTTCGCGCTCTTGTAGCTCGTGATTTTTGAGAAGTACAAGTTCAGAATCTATGCTAGTTTCATTGCGCGATTGGGCCAATGATTGGTAATTCAGGTAATGTTCAGTGAGATTTTCGATGACTATGAGAAATTGATCCTCTTTGCGATAAATTTCAATGTCGACCGTAAGCTCTTCAACAGTTTCCCCTAGCTGTACGCAATGAAACACTGCCTTCTCTTGTTCGATATTTAGAACTTCAGAAAGATTGAAGAAAAAGGGGTGTATGGTGCCAATATCGACATTCTTTTCAATCGGCAATAAAGTCTGATCAGTTTCAAGCACGATTCCGTTCAAATCAGTGCTAATGAATTGTAGTTTATGCTTCTTAAATTCTTCCTTAAATTTGTTTAGCATCAAGGGCAAGCATTTTAGCTAATTGTTCGAACAAGTCATTGACTTTATCACCTGTTTTGGCACTGGTCAGGTAATCAAATGATATTTTATTTTTTAACAGTACTTTTTTAACTTCTTCTTCAACAACCATATCCAATTTATTGCCCACGACTTTCATAGGTACATTGCGAACCTTAGATTTCAGGGCTATGAGATCTTCTTCTATGGCTTGAAAAGTTATAGGTCTGGTAACATCGAAAACATATATGACCCCATGGGTACCCAGTAAATAGGATTGACGAATAGCTGCAATATTATCGGTTCCTTCCAAATCCCATATAATAAGGGAAACTGTTTCGTCTACAGAGACTTCTACCTTTTTTTTAAGAATGTGTACACCTATAGAAACTCTATAATCGTTGGAGAAGCTATTCTCAACAAAGCGACGGATCAAAGACGTTTTTCCAACGCCAAAGTGCCCCAATACAACTATTTTCTTAGAGATGTTCATGCCTAAAATTGAGTGCTAACTGTTGATTTATATTTTCTGTATCAAGGGTTCTATAACCTTCTGTTTGCGTGAATTTTTCGAAGAAGTCAAAAATAAGGTTCTGCACCTTGTCTTTGGCCTGGGTGGTATAATGTCCTGAAAGTATTACAGCTATATAATAATCGTTAAAGCTCTGAAGGTGAATGTGATATAATTCGTAATCGATAAGCTCTAAATTTTGGTTTTTCTTTCCAAATGCATCTTCGACAAAATGTTTTATGGCGGTCAACATACCTGAAATCATTTCTTCATCAATTGTTTCGGTAATCGAATAACTGGCCTTTAAAAGACCGGACTCCTTTTCAATCAGAAGAACCTGTTCAATATGGCTCTCCACAAGCTCATTAATAATCTCTTGCTTTCTTGACGAACTACCGAACCAAGATTTTACCTTATCTTGAAAACTAAGCTGACGGTTTATTTTTTCTGATAGCATTTTGATTTCGTGCGCTATATACTTTTTAATCATTTTTCCTAGAATAGGAAAAAGTGCATCAACCACCTCATCTTTATTCTTATTGATTTCGGCTTTAAGGGTCGCGGTAATAGTTGGCCCTAAAGTAATAGGAATGCTTGTTTTAAACTCTTCAAGTTGCTGAAGTATGATCGGGTCTACTTTAGAAGAGAATTTTTGTTTGTCGTTTATAGTGTTTTCAAGGTTTTCAATGCGATGGGCAATTTTTTCAATATAAACGCTATCTTCTGCGAAAAGAATATCCTTTAAAATCTGAATTTTATCGTTTTCATTCATTAGCGCAAAATTTTCAGGACTATATTCACGGTTTTCTTAAACCTTGAACTTACTAAGTCAGAACCTAAAAGAATCAACTAAAGTTTGGTACGGAGCATTGTTGCAAAGTGCAACCTACCTATTTATCACTAACTTTTTCGCCGAGGTCGATAAGCAATTTCCCAAGCATTTTCTTATCCACTTTCTCCGTCTCAAGACTGTCGATTTTTTCATCGACTTTATCTTCAAGTTCGGTAATTCTGATGTTTACATCGGTAGCAACATTATCAATGGCCGTTTTTAAATCTTGTCTTACTTCTTCGATTAAATCTTCTAAAATCTTCTTTTTATCAAGAATATCTCTCTTTAGGGTCTCAAATTCAGAATCGTATGTCTTTATATTCTCACCAAAAATCAGGTTTTTGATGATTTCAATTTTTGATGATGCTTCTTCTTCCGGAGTGTTTAATGGCACCACCTTATCATTTTTGCCCATGATATTTATCTTTAGTTACAGTTTAGGTTTTATATTGAAAAATATTTCAATTGCTCGGGGGAGAGTCTGGTAATGGTTATCATTAATAGATACCAGTTGATTCGTATTTTAAAATACTAAGATATAAAATTTATTACTGAAATGTACATGGTCTAGCACAGCTAAGAACCTTGTGCTTCATGGTCTTGTACCTGAACGGTTTAAATATTTTTAGCCTACCGGTTCACTTTAATTTTCGCTTATGTGACAAATAACTAACAAGCTTTTATCGAAGTAGAACATCTACGAAATAAAAAACCATCGCTCTAGCGATGGTTTTGGTGGAGAATACCGGAGTCGAACCGGTGACCTCTTGCCTGCCAGGCAAGCGCTCTAGCCAGCTGAGCTAATCCCCCTTTTAGTGAGGGCAAAGAAAATACTTTTTATGAAGGTATCAAAGTACTTCTTGATAAAGTAATGCTCTTTGTCGCCTAATCTTTCTTCACACTGAGCACCAATACAGGTATTCGTGCCGAAAACTCTGCCTTTGGTATGGTGTTTTTTTCCCAAAGCTTCTTAAAGAAACCTCTCTTACGTCGAAACACGCATAATAAATCTGGGTGTTGAGATTGCAGGTGTTCTAAAACACCAAGGTAAGTAGTAGGGGCCTCGGCCATTGTCATTTGCGAACTGATATCCATCAAAGCCGTATTTACCTGAAGATCGTCGTCGGTATAGCCGGGGGTCTTAACCAGTAAAAGGTTCACCTTGGCATCGAATTTATTTCGAATTTCCAATAAAGGGTTAAGAATGCGTTTTCTCTTTAGAACACCTGACTTAAATGCAGTTAAAATGGTATTCAATGGTCTTATTGGGGTGCCTTTGGGTACAATCAAAGTAGGTATGTTCGTTCTTTTAATGATACGGCCAGAGGTATTGCCCAAATATTGTGCTTCACTTACATCGTTGCTTCGTGGAGCCACTATTATAAGGTCAATACCCAATTCTTTATCTATACTTTTTAGCCCATCTTCAATATTACCGTTGTACGATGCAATTTGAATTTCAATTCCTTTCGAGTCCACTTTTTCCAGTACCTCTTTCATTCGTTCTTTTCCACTTTCGGCGACCTTTTGGGTAACATTGGTCAAACTTTTTCCGGCTCCTACCGAAACGCTAAAAACTTCCATCAAAAAAATCTTTGATGAAAATTCTTTGGCAAAATCTATGGCGTATTGTAAAGTGTGGTTTGCATCGGGTGAAATTCCGATAGGTACAAGAATGTGTTTCATGAAATTCGAGGTTTTAACTTTAAATTTACGATTAAATTAGATTTTTTCAATGATCCGGCCGGCAAAACTATCCGACATCCCACAAATAATGAGTATGGTCAAGGCATGTACCAAGGCCATGATAAAGCAAGAAATCTATCAGTGGAACGATGAATACCCTTCTACTAATGACTTCAAGAAAGATATAGAACGAAATGAACTTTATGTGCTCGAAGAAAACAAGAATATTATCGGCACTATAGTTATTTCTACGTTGATGGATGAGGAGTATAGGCCGATAAAATGGACCACCGAAAACGGGGAGAATATCTACATTCATCGCTTGGGCGTTCACCCCGATCAACAGGGTAAAGGCCTAGCCCAAAAAATGATGTCTTTTGCTGAGGGCTATGCACGCGAAAATGGTTTTACCTCGGTGCGCCTAGACACCTTTAGTCAGAACAAACGAAACCAAAGGTTTTACGAGAAGAGAGGCTATCAAAAACTTGAAGATATCTATTTTCCGAAACAGAGCGAACATCCTTTTCATTGTTACGAATTAGTGCTGTAACTTGCGCCACTTGAAAGCGGCAATCAACTTTAGAACAATAAATAAACTGGCTGTTCCGGCAACTATAGCGGGTATTGCCGAACCTTTGTTGTCGATAACCGATACGGCCATTGTGGGCAATATTCCCGTTGATGGCCTAGAGTCTTTGGCCGCTGCAGGTATAGTGGGTTCTTTCTTATCGATGTTGATTTGGATTTTAGGTCAAACACGCAGCGCTATTTCCGCCATTATTTCCCAATATTTGGGTGCCGGAAAAATCGAAGAGGTAAAGACCTTGCCGGCACAAGCCATCTTTCTGAATATCAGCTTGAGCATAGTTGTACTGTTATCGACCATTTTCATTGTGCGTGAAATTTTTGAGCTTCTCAATGCCTCGGGTAAGATACTTGAATATTGTATTTCTTATTACTCCATCAGGGTTTGGGGTTTTCCGTTAACGCTCTTCGTTTTTGCGGTAATGGGCATTTTTCGTGGGCTACAAAATACCTACTACCCCATGTTGATTGCGATAGTTGGCGCCGTTTTGAACATTGTTCTAGACTTTATTTTGGTGTATGGTGTAGCGGGTTATATCGAACCGATGTATCTAGAGGGTGCTGCTTGGGCAAGCTTGATTTCACAAGGGGTCATGGCTATTATTGCATTTGTTCTTCTCTGGAATAAAACGGATATAAGCTTACGCCTGAAACTACCCGTTCATGTCGAACTCGGTCGACTGGTCGTTATGAGCTTGAACCTGTTCGTTCGAGCCTTGGCCTTGAATACCGCACTTATTTTGGCGGTTAGGGAAGCCACGGCTTTGGGTCCGAAATATATTGGGGCACATACCATAGCCATAAATATCTGGTTGTTTTCCGCCTTTTTTATCGATGGCTATGCCGCAGCCGGTAATATTATGGGAGGTCGGTTATTGGGGGCCAAAGACTATAGCGGACTGTGGCTTTTGGCCAAAAAGACAATTAAATACGGACTCTTGATCAGCTTGGCGCTCGTTGCCGCAGGTTTTATTTTCTATAAACCTATCGGCTACCTTTTTTCTAAGGAAGATGTGGTACTCAACACTTTTTATTCCGTATTTTTTATCGTGATTCTAAGTTTGCCCATGAACACCGTTGCCTTTGTTTTTGATGGATTGTTTAAAGGGATGGGCGAAATGAAGTATCTGCGTAACACCCTGCTCGTCGCTACTTTTATAGGTTTCGTGCCCATACTTTTTCTTGGTAAGTACTTAAACTGGGGGCTTTATGGTATATGGATAGCCTTCACTGTATGGATGGTTATTCGCGGAGGTGCTTTGGTGTGGGAGTTTAGAAGAAAATTTCTGCCTCTATTACAAAATGGTTAGATTTGATATAAAGTGTATAAAGACGTTTAATCCATTTTAGTTTCTCACTTATGTTGAAAGCGACTATTTTACTATTTATTGGAATTCTGTTAAGTTGCTTTATATTCAAAAAACACTCACCTAAAAAAAATAGTAGATTTATTGAATACACTTCACTGATTCAGAAGGGGGAAATAAATATTATAGATGAAAAGTTCAATGATGCCCTTATTAGGTACGATGAAGCTTTACAGCTCATAGATAGACCATTAGCGGCAGATTGTTTTACTGCTCTTCAGCTTGCCGCCTTTCTTAAGGAGAGTGGGAAATTTATTGATTATTTGGAAAATGCTTTTAGCACAGGGTTAGACCCGACAGACTTAAAAAAAGATTCATTATTAAATTCGTTCATTAGAGAGAATAAACTAAACAAAATAGTTTCTAGAAAGTTCGAAAAGTTCGAAAATATCTATTCTCAAAATCTTGATAGTTTTCTGATGGACACTATCGAAAAAATGTCTAATTATGACAATAAATGGAAAGTTCATTATATAGATTCACTATCATATGTTGATACTAAGAATAAAGAAATTTATCATCAGAAATATGATTCTATAATTTCAAACCTGGTTGAGAATAAGCTAATGCCCCTGATATCAAAATATGGTTATCCAGGTGAAAGAAAAATTGGTATTCAAAAACTGATTTCCAGAAGCGAACCATTTGATTACACATTTGTTAACAATAGTACTTTATTCATCTTACTGCATTATTATGGTTTTGCTAAAAGTTGCCAATACAACGAACTATTTTTTAGTGAGATGCAAAAAGGCAATTTGAAACCCGAACATTATGCTTCAATTATTGATTTTCAAGCTAAGTTTGGAGAAAGTAAGTTCTGCAGAGTAGAATATTACAATCAATGGCATCAGACTAGTGATTCAACGGAATTTCTCAACATTAATGAGAGAAGAGCGAAAATTGGGTTAGCCAATTTTGAGAATATAAAAAGGATGTTTGATAGAGGTAAGAACATTTGTAGAGAAACAGATAAAGGAAACTATAAGCATATAAAACTATTTTACTGGTGTGGGTAATTATATAATCTTTCATCTTGAAAGTATTTTTTAATGTTAAATGACTTATATGGTATTATATACCTCAATTTGAATTAATATGGGAACCGAAAGAGAGAATGGAAGTCTTTATACACGAATCGACGGTAAGGTCGCCACGATAGAATTTGGCCATCCGGCGGGTAATTCATTTGTAGCTGAGCTTTTAGATCGATTGACCAGCGAGTTCAACAAGCTTTCCGATAATAACGATATAAGTGTAATTGTTTTAAAATCGGAGGGTGACCGAGCTTTCTGTGGTGGGGCCTCGTTCGATGAATTGGTAGCTGTTTCCAATCTTGAAGAAGGTAAAATGTTCTTTAGTGGTTTCGCGAATGTAATCAATTCGATGCGTACTTGTAAGAAGGTGATCGTGGGTCGGGTTCAGGGCAAAACTGTTGGTGGTGGTGTTGGTTTGGCCGCGTCCTGTGACTATGTTTTTGCTTCTGTCGATGCCTCGATTCGATTATCAGAGCTTACTATTGGTATTGCACCGTTGGTGATTGCACCGGCGGTAGAACGAAAAATGGGCAAGGCTGCGCTGTCTGAAATGTCACTGGCACCTACCGATTGGAAAAATGCCTACTGGGCTCAAGAAAAAGGGTTGTTTTCGCGTGTTTTTGATAGTATGAAAGAACTCGATAAAGAACTCGGGTTTTATATAGAGAAATTGTCAAGTTATAACCCTGAGGCACTCACGGAATGGAAAAAGGTGCTTTGGGCCAATACCGACCATTGGAAAGAATTGTTGATTGATAGGGCAGGTATCACAGGTAAATTGGTGCTTTCGGAGTTTACTAAGAACGCACTTTCTAAATTCAAAAAATAGAATAGATATGGCTGAATATTTAAGCGGAAATATGATTTTTTTGATATTGGCGGTGGTCGTCATCATTGTTTATATCATAAACCGTATGCGCGGCAATAAAATGCACAAGAAATAATAAGACCGACATCCCATACGTTATCCTCTAAAATTACTTTAATGGATATTCTTAACTTTCTTAACGGAGACCTTATCTTTCCACTTTTGGCATTTTTTGTAGTGGCCATATACTTTATAAATCGAGTTAAAACCAGAAAGAGGTTCAAGCGGTAATAACAATTTTTATAGTCTTCTTTTATCATAGTACGCTACACCTAAAGGTTTAATGGTAATTTAAACCAGTGTTACTTAATTATCATTATTTTTGGTCACCACCAAACCAAAAAAGATGAGAACTGCGTATTTTTTATTTATTTTCTTTCTACTTATTGGCTGTACCGAAAAAGGGAAAGGAGAGAAGCCTGCTAAAACTTTGAATTGGTACAAAGGCAACCTGCACACCCATTCGTATTGGAGCGATGGCGATGAATTTCCTGAAGTTATTCTAGATTGGTATAAGGCTAACGAGTATAATTTTTTAGCACTTTCTGATCATAATACAATTGCACGTGATGAGAAGTGGGTCACTATTTCTGAAGATACGCTTCGGCAAAAGGCCTTTCAAACGTATCTCAAAGAGTATGGTTCTGATTGGGTGAACCATAAGGTAGATTCAGGTAGAACCATGGTAAGGTTAAAGACCTTTGAAGAGTATAGCGGGCGGGTTCAGGAAGAAGGCAAGTTTTTGGTAATTCCTTCCGAGGAAATTACAGATCGATATGAGGATAAGCATATTCATATGAATGCCACCAACATTCAAGAAATGATCGAGCCACAAGGGGGCAATAGTGTTCTTGAAGTGATGCAAAATAATATCGACCAGGTGCTCGAACAAAGAAGAACTACGGGTGTACCTATCATTCCGCACATCAATCACCCCAACTTTTATTATAGTATTGATTTAGAAGATATGATAGCCTTAAAAGGTGAGCGTTTCTTTGAAGTTTATAACGGTCACCCGGCAGTACACAACATGGGTGATTCAACACATATTTCTACAGAAGAAATGTGGGATATTATTAACATCAATTACTTGGCCGAAGGTAAACCTATGATGTATGGCCTTGCTAATGATGATTCTCATAATTACCACAGAAAAGGTAAAAAATGGAGCAATGCAGGTAGAGGCTGGGTCATGGTGCAAGCCGATACGCTCTCAGCTATAAAACTTATAAATGCTTTGGAGGCCGGTGATTTTTACTCGACCACTGGAGTAGAACTGAAAGAAGTTCAGTTCGAAAATAATGTGCTGAATGTTGAGGTAGATGTAGAAGAAGACATTGAATACAAAATTGAGTTTATTGGATGCAAAAAGGGAGACTCCCAAACACAAAGTTTCAAAACCGTCAAGGGAGAGAAAGCCCAGTTTAGTTTAGAATCTGATATTCTGTTCGTGAGGGCTAAGATTAGCTCGACAGCCTTACAAGATAACCCTGTTGAAAATATGGTGTACGAAATGGCGTGGACGCAACCGGTGAGGCCAGAAGATTAAATTGATGGACTAGTGGGTTTTTAGCCAGCCCGTAATACTTAAACGCTCTCGAATGGCCGGTTTAACCTCGTGTTCCAATAATTGACTTTCAAATATCACCGTTCTGCCCGGAAAGGGGTAAATCGTCTTCGATACTTCTTTATTATCGATGTTCAGATAAAGCACCAATTCTCCGCCATCTTCAGGTTGCCAATCATCTTCATTTAAATAGCATACGAGCGACAACTTTCTTCGGTCATCATTTTGAAAAGTGTCGAGATGTCTTTTATAAAACTTTCCTATTGGGTAAAGCGCATAATGAAACTCTTTTCGAAAAATGCCTAAAAAACACGTTCGGTTGAGGTAGTTGACCAGATTGTTGATTTCATCGAAGAATAACTTTTGGGCATAATCTTGAAGGTTCTCATCCATCCATAAAATAAAGTCACCCCGAATACCAGCCTTTATAACTTCGTTGGTACGGTTACCTATGGCCGCTTTTTTAAATTGGTCGTCCTCATATTTTTGCAAAAGGTCTGCCCTCAAAGCCTCAACAACCTTAGAAGAAAGAAGTTCGTCAACCACACAATACCCATTTTCAAGAATATCATCGATAATTCTTTCGTATAGATGGTTTGTCTCAAAATTCAGTTGTTCAAAAAGTTCTGCCACTAGATTAAATTTTAAAAAAGCGGGTAAATGTAGACTAAAAACGGATTGGTTTTTTAAATTGAATACCTTTGTCTCACAAATGTATCTGATGGGCAATATTAGAATTACGAAACAATTCAATTTTGAAACGGGGCATGCCCTGTACGGTTATGATGGCAAGTGTAGAAATGTTCATGGGCACAGTTACAAACTTTCGGTTACGGTAATCGGAAAGCCTATTACAGACACTTCTCATGTGAAGCTGGGCATGGTTATCGATTTTGGCGATTTGAAGAAAATTGTCAAAGAAGAAATCGTAGACAAGTTCGATCATGCCACGGTTTTCAACAAAAACACGCCGCATATTGAATTGGCGAAAGAGTTGACCGATAGGGGGCATAATGTAATTCTGGCCGATTATCAGCCTACCAGTGAGAACATGGTTATAGATTTTGCCAAAAAAATAGGTGACCGGTTGCCAAGTAATATCAAATTACATTCTTTAAAGCTGCAAGAGACAGATACTTCTTATGCCGAATGGTACAGTAGCGACAACTCATAATATTACCACCTTGTTTTACGAATATTTATATTTGCCCGACCATGACAACGATTGACATTCCAACGGGCAAAAAAGTGTATTTCTCAAGTGACAATCATTTGGGTGCGCCTACTATGGCAGATAGTCGACCCAGAGAGAAAAAATTTGTGGTATGGCTCGATATTATTAAAGAAGATGCAGCTGCAATTTTTTTAATGGGCGATCTGTTCGATTTCTGGATGGAGTACAAAACTGTTGTTCCGAAAGGGTTTACAAGAACCTTAGGAAAATTGGCTGAGATTTCTGATTCGGGCATACCTATCTACTTTTTTGTCGGCAATCATGACTTGTGGATGAACGGTTATTTTGAAGAGGAACTCAACATTCCCGTTTTTCATAAACCCCAACAATTCAATATCAACGGGGCAACATTCTTTATAGGTCATGGTGATGGGCTGGGCCCCGACGACAAGGGCTACAAACGCATGAAAAAGGTGTTTACCAACCCTTTAGCGCAATGGCTTTTTCGTTGGCTGCACCCAGACATAGGGGTACGGTTGGCCCAATATTTTTCAGTAAAGAATAAGTTGATTTCGGGTGACGATGATGCTAAATATCTTGGTGATGATAACGAATGGTTGGTTCAATATGCCAAGAGAAAGTTAGAAACCCTTCACTACGATCATTTTATATTCGGTCATCGACACCTTCCTCTGGAAATAGACCTCAACGGAAAATCAAAATATACCAATCTTGGCGATTGGGTAAATTACTATACCTACGCAGTTTTTGATGGAGTTCAACTCAGATTACAAAAATTCGAGCACTAATACTTGAGTCACAATTGTCAAACAACAAGTAATACATTTCCTACAACATGATTTTAATGCTTGACAACAAAAGTTACTTACAATCGGATTACGTATATATCTTTACAGTGTTATTAAAATCAAATGTTGATCCCAAATCTTCATTTTTTACCTACATTTTTTCACTTGAAGATCCCAAATCTTAAGTGTTACCTACCTAAAAGAATTGCCTCTGTTTCAGAGGCTTTTTTTTTGCTTATTGCGAATATGACTGATGTTCTTCAACATCCTTCGATAAATCTAGCCTTCTAAATGTTGGGGAAATAAACGCTGTAAACCCAACGGTCAATAAAGTCATCGTGCCACCAAAAACAACTGCGGTAACGGTTCCCATGAGTTTAGCTGTAAGTCCGCTTTCAAAGGCCCCCAATTCATTTGACGAACCTACGAACATTGAATTCACCGAAGCCACTCGCCCACGCATGTTATCGGGAGTTTTGAGTTGTAGAATGGTCTGTCGAACAATCATTGAAATTCCGTCTACAGCCCCACTGACAAATAAGGCGGCGACCGAGAGCCAGAAAGAGGTTGACAATCCGAAGACAATCATACAAATTCCGAACCCAAATACGGCCAACAGCAGTTTCTTGCCCGCATTTTTATGTAAGGGAAAACGGGTCGAGCCCAGCATGGTTATAGCAGCGCCTACTGCCGGGGCAGCCCGTAGAACCCCAAATCCTTCGGAACCCACGTGAAGAATATCTTGGGCATAAATGGGTAATAAGGCGACGGCACCACCAAACAGTACGGCAATCATATCTAGGGTCAAAGCGCCTAAAATAGCCTTGGTGTTAAAAACAAATCGCAAACCTTCTCGAAGACTTTGAAAAACAGGTTCCCCAATTTTAGGATTTAGAATGGGTTTTCTCTTTATCTGAAAAAGACTGATGAGGGCAAGTACCGAAAAGCTGAATATTACGCACATCGACCAGTGAACCCCTATCCAACTAATTGAAAAACCAGCTAATGCTGGTCCCATTACGGCTGCCAATTGCCACGTGGTACTGCTCCAAGTGGCAGCATTCGGATATATTTTTTTAGGTACGATCAAAGCAATCAAAGAAAATATGGTCGGGCCAATAAATGCCCTAACGATACCGCCCAAAAACACTAAGGTATAAATGCTATAAAGAATTACTTTTTGTGAGGTCTGTTGCTCTATAGAGGGTAGACTTAATATAAATAACCCTAGACTGATGACCGAAAAACCAAAAATACATTTTACCAAGAGGTTGCGTTTTTCCTTTTGGTCAACAATATGGCCAGCAAAGAGTGCTGTAGAAACTGCCGGTATCACTTCCATTAAACCTATGATTCCTAAAGAAAGAGGGTCTTTGGTCATAGAATAGACTTGCCATTCGATTACAATAAACTGCATCGACCAAGCGAACACCATAGCAAAACGGACCAATAAAAAAATATTGAATTCTCTAAAACGAAGGGCTGCGTACGGATCCATAATCGCTATTTGCGCATGAAATAAGGGGCAAAGGTATCAACTCTTACCGAAGATGAACCCAAAGAATGAAAGAAATACACCTGTCATTCAAAAAATGGTAAAACCGACCGGCGGGTCGGTAAATTAATCTTTGAAGTACGCCTATTTTAGAAGTGCTATCGATAAACGGTAAGCTTTTCAAACTTAAATCCAAAAACCAGCTTTTATGAAGGTTTTCAGAAAACTAAAACAGACCGAGTGGTTGGTTTGAGTCAGTATTATTTTTTTAAAAAGACCTTTATAGAATTTAAATAGTTAATTAAAGGCGATTGTATTGCGGATTTAATGCTTGTAAAAGCACTTCATTTTTTCGAGGTATTTTACCAAATGGCCAGATGTTCAATTTTTATTTAATATCCCTTAATTTAAGTTGAAGACTTACATTTCCCTGCCATTCATTTTCATCTAAAGAGAATGTGGCGCTAAAAGGTTTATTATTGACGATTAGGTCGATTTTATCACCTAGATTAAAGCCAATTCCTCCAATGGGCGCACTACCGTTTTGGGTAACCGTTACTTTTAAATGGGCCTCATTTTCACCTACACCTTTTCCCCAACCGGTATCCTTTAAATTTTCCGCCATAAATACGGGTGTCATGTTACCGGGTCCAAAGGGGGCGAACTGCTTGAGAATGCGCATTAGTTTGGGAGATATTTGTTCGAGTTCAATAGGGGCATCCACCAGAATTTCAGGAGTTAAAAGTTGAGGGTCGATGGTTTCTTGAACCACTTTTTCAAACTGTTCCTTAAAATTTTCGAACTGCTCTTCCAATAAGGTGAGCCCCGCCGCATATTTGTGCCCACCAAACTGCTCAATACAATCGGCACAACCTTGCAAAGCATTGTACACGTCAAAACCTTTGACCGAACGGGCCGAGGCCGCTAGTTTATCACCGCTTTTGGTAAAGACTAAAGTGGGCCGATAGTAGGTTTCGGTCAATCGAGAAGCCACAATACCGATAACCCCTTTGTGCCAGCTGTCTTTGAACACCACTGAAGTAAAGCGTTTCTCTTCTTTGTTGTCTACTATTTGTTGAAGTGCCTCTAGGGTAATCTCTTGGTCTAATCCGCGCCGATCGGTGTTAAACTTTTCTATCTCGGCCGCAAAGGTTGTGGCCTGTTCCAAATCGGTTTCCCGAAGTAAATTCACGGCATGTTGGCCGTGCTTCATGCGACCGGCAGCGTTAATACGCGGGGCAATGATAAAGACCACATCGGTAATGGTCAATGTTTTCTTCTTTATTTGACTGATAATAGCCTTGAAACCAGCTCGCGGACTGGTATTTATAACCTGAAGCCCAAAGTAGGCCAGAACTCTATTTTCTCCGGTTATAGGAACAATATCTGCGCCGATTGCGGTAGCAGCAAGGTCTAGATAAGAAAATAGGTCTTCGATGGTTTGGCCCCTTCTTGAAGCCAAAGCTTGAACCAATTTGAAGCCCACCCCACAACCGCAAAGTTCATCGTAGGGATAGTTGCAATCGTTACGTTTGGGGTCCAAAACCGCTACAGCTTCCGGTAAACTATCGCCTGGTCTGTGGTGGTCGCAGATGATAAAGTCGATGTTCTTTTCCTTAGCGTATTTTATCTTGTCGATGGCCTTCACTCCACAATCCAACGCAATAATGAGCGAAAAACCGTTATCGTGTGCAAAATCGATTCCCTGAAAAGATACGCCGTACCCCTCGCCATACCTATCGGGAATATAAGTCGCTATATTCGGATAGAAAGACTGGAGGTAAGAGGATACCAATGCTACGGCTGTAGTTCCATCCACATCATAATCGCCGTAGATAAGTATGTTTTCATCGCTGGAAATCGCTTTTTCAATTCGCGAAACGGCAACATCCATGTCTTTCATCAAAAAAGGGTCGTGCAAATCGCTTAATTGCGGACGGAAGAACTTTTTGGCTTCCTCATAAGTGGACACCCCACGTTGTAGTAACAGATGTGCCACCAAATCATCTACCTTAAGGGCTTTGGCCAACGCCTCTATTTGATGTTGTTCAGGTTTTGGCTTTATCGTCCAGCGCATGATATAGAATTAAAATCAAGTTTAAAGTACAAGTTCAACATTAGTTTACCGAATGATGCATACCAACGAAAAATAGAGACCTTAAATATTTAAAATGTCTAATGAAGTGAGTGTTCGAATTCACTTTTTGTTCTTAATAATTGTCGCAATAATCTTAACTAGCTGCTCCACCTCATCTAGAAGAAATTCTCTCTTTAAATCTTTTCCATATTTGATTTTATTCAAAATCTTCAGATTCACCCGAGATTCTTTCAACTCTTTTAAGCTTATACTAGCTTTATGTATGTAATCTTTATTGGTATGGGTTCCTTGGGCTTCTCCAAAGTTTAATGCTGCGCTTCTACCAGAGCGTAATAGTTGATTTCAGTAATATTCTCCAGTAAAATCTTTAGGAATCTCACGGCAAAAAATGGCAATATCAGCGGCAAAATTCACCAACCTATCTTCTAAATCATACTTTTTTTCTTCCAAAATGGGCTATTCTTGTTTTTAATTTAGATCTGGATTTTAGCTTGGTATTTGAACTTAAACCTTTAACTTATACCTTACCCGTGATGAAAAATCGTTTTGATTTCCATTTTGGCAAATTGGCGAAACATTTCCATGACCCCACAATACTTTTCTACGGAGAGGTCTACTGCCCTCTGTAATTTTTTCTCCGCAAGGTTAGGGCCGTGAAAGTGATATTCAACTGTAACGGCATCATAAAACTTAGGGTGCTCATCAGTTAAGTTGGCGATGGTTTCGATATGAAAATCATCTACCTCTAATTTCATTTTTTTAATTAGGGCCGCAACGTCAAGACCTGAGCATCCTGCAAGTCCGGAAAGCATAAGGGCCTTTGGTCTAAGACCGCCTCCTTCGCCACCATCGTCTGGGCTGGCATCGATTTTCAAATTAAGACCTGAAGGGTTGGTGCTTTCGAAGGCCATTTTTCCTAACCATTTTGTGCTGATATGATTTGTTGTGGGCATAATTTTTCGTTATTTGTTGAACTACAAAAGTAACTTAAACTATAGAATTTATGGCCTTAGTAACCCCTCTTGACCCAAACCATGATGAAGAAACCAAACAATTGGCAGAGTTTTTCAATGAGACGCTGGGCTTTTGTCCGAATTCGGTATTGACCATGCAGCACCGTCCTGCAATTTCGAAAGCATTTATTAATCTCAACAAGGCCGTAATGGCAAATGAAGGCAAGGTGAGTTCGGCATTAAAGCGAATGATAGCCTGGGTAAGTAGTAATGCTACAGGGTGCCGTTATTGCCAAGCACATGCCATTCGGGCGGCTGAGCGCTATGGAGCGGAGCAGGAACAGTTAGATAATATTTGGGAATACCGGACACATTCTGCATTTTCGGAAGCGGAACGGGCCGCATTAGATTTTTCGTTGGCGGCGTCACAAATACCAAACGCTGTAAATGCTGAAATTAAGAACCGGCTCTATCAGTTTTGGAACGAGGGCGAGATTGTCGAAATGTTAGGTGTGATTTCTCTTTTTGGCTATCTAAACCGCTGGAACGATTCTATGGGAACCGCCATCGAAGAAGGTGCTGTAGAAAGTGGCGAGCAATACCTAGGAAAACATGGTTGGGAAAAGGGGAAGCATGATGGAAGTGTTTACTAAATTTAGGTTGTGAATTTTTTAGTTCACCCCTAAAGTGCCGTCAAAGGGATAACATATTGTTCCAAAAGAGAGAAACTTTGGGGTATATTCATAATCTCCTACTTTCAATTTTTGCATTGCCAAAAAAAGAATCAAAAACCGCTAGGCTGATTGATACTTTTTTGAAATCTACACTTTTTGATTCTCGCAGCGCCCAGACTCTTTTGTCAAGGCAAAATGCTTTTTTGAACGTCTTCCAAGGCAGGCCAGCCTGCGCCCAAACATGAAAATAGCTTGATTTACTTCAAAAGTATAAATAGGCCACCACTTGAAAATCTTTAATTCTGAAATAGATTTTCCAACCTTCAAAAGAGTTTATTTAACCAACCTCCAAGGTTTGCTTAACCCGCTCCTTCAACTCCGGCAACACATCACTTTCAAACCAAGGGTTTTTAGCCATCCAAAAGCGGTTAACAGGCGAGGGGTGCGGTAGCGGAAAGAATTTGGGCAAGAATTCTTGATAATTGGCCACGTTCTCAGTAAGGTTACCTTTAGAAAAATTCTTTAAATAACGGTCTTGAGCGTATTTGCCTATCACCAGAGTTAGTTTGACATCCTCTAAATTATTCCAGAATAGTTCATGCCATAAGGGGGCACATTCTTTTCGGGGTGGCAAATCTCCGGTTTTTCCCTTTCCAGGATAACAGAAGCCCATCGGTAAGATGGCAAAATTATCGGGGTTGTAGAATTGTTCGTCGGTAACACCTAACCACTCCCGTAGTTTTCTTCCGCTTGGGTCGTCCCATGCTTTGTGGTGAATATGGGCCTTACTGCCCGGTGCCTGGCTTACCAAAACTATTTTTGATTTCGAGGTGCCCGCTACTATAGGTCTAGGTCCCAATGGCAAATGCTCGCTGCAAACGGTACAATCACGTATTTCAGAAAGCAGCTTTTCCATAGGTGTTTTTTATTTTCTTTTCAATGGAAAACGGTCAAAATGAACCCCACCGAAACCGGTCAGCATGAAGTTTCGTATGTTCTGATGGCCTTCTCCATCGGGGTTTTCTAATACATCGTTAAAATAGAAATTGCCGAAACAGGCCAAAGTTTCCTCTTTGTTCAATTCTTGGTCTTGCGCAAAGGCCAATAGCTTACAAGAACCTGAGTTTTCGCCGACCTTGCTTTTGAGTTGTCCGTTCTTAAAAGAGGTGGGCTCAAAATAATAATGTTCTTCTATTATTGCCATAGTTTCGTTAAATTCAATAGACTTGGGCGTTTCTTTTAATTTTTGTAAAAATTGGGTAAGCATCATATTCTTATTTTTTTCCTTCAACGATAATTACGATTTCGCCTTTCGGAGGTTTTTCGGTATAATATTTTATGATTTCTGCCAAGTTGCCACGAACGGTCTCTTCATAAAGTTTGGTAAGTTCACGTGATACCGATGCATTTCTTTCAGCTCCGAAATATTCGGAAAATTGGCCTAAGGTTTTCAATAATTTATAGGGAGACTCATAAAAAATCATAGTTCTAACTTCTTCCGCCAATAATTTCAACCGTGTCTGTCGCCCTTTTTTTGGAGGAAGAAAGCCCTCGAAAACAAACTTATCATTGGGCAGGCCGCTGTTGACCAAGGCAGGCACAAAGGCTGTAGCCCCGGGCAGGCATTCGACCTCAATGTTCTTTTCAACACAGGCACGCGTCAGTAAAAAACCGGGGTCAGATATTGCGGGGGTTCCCGCATCTGAAATTAAGGCCATGGTTTCGCCAGATTGTATTCGGCTCGTTAACGCGGCAACGGTTTTGTGTTCGTTGTGCATATGATGGCTTTGCATTGGGGTGCTAATATCGAAATGCTGCATAAGCTTTCCGCTGGTTCTGGTGTCTTCGGCCAGTACGAGATCAACCTCCTTCAAAATGCGAACGGCACGAAAGGTCATGTCTTCTAAATTTCCTATTGGTGTTGGTACCAAATATAGTTTTCCCATATACATCCGCTTTTGGCAATATTAACAAAAAAAGACCGGCTTCCTCTAAGAGAAATCCGGTCCTATGCCATGTTTTATAATGTCTTTAAGAAAATCGTCTTTCAATCAACTGCATGAAGCGTTCAACGTATTCTTCTTTTCCCACCCAATTTGCATAATCGGGCTTCACCATATTCTCAATAAACGAAATAGAACGCTCTTCACTATCAATTGTATTTAATTGTGACAGCACACGGTTATAGTCTGCAGTACTGCCATTAAAAAGGTGCTTTACAAAGGCCAATCGATTGTTGAGGTCGACCTTGATTTCTTTATTGACCAATCTATCATTTAGTGATTTGATGGTAGCTTCTTTGTCAGGTACCGATTCTTTTTGAGGCATGAACAACTCTTTGTCGTTTTTCATGTAGTCGGGTTGAGACAAAAACTCGGCCAGCACCTCGTCGACCGGAGTTTCTGGGTCGTTTGGCATTTCTGATACGATATCTTTGATAGTATCCATACCAGGTATCATTATATCTTCTTGATGGGGGTTGCTTTCGGGCACTGATGAGTTTGCACTCAATACAGCAGTTGCCATCTTTTCAAACTTTTCTGCAATTACGTTTTTTGATACGTCAATTTCTATGTCGTGTAATTTTTCCTCTATAAACTTCAGAACGGCCAACTTTTCATAAAGGTCTTTTGCTGCAGTATATAAATCGTCTAGGTTGTTCATGTCGCGAGATGTAATGATATCTGTTG
Organism: Flavobacteriaceae bacterium MAR_2009_75; assembly: GCA_002813285.1. Taxonomy (NCBI): domain Bacteria; kingdom Pseudomonadati; phylum Bacteroidota; class Flavobacteriia; order Flavobacteriales; family Flavobacteriaceae; species Flavobacteriaceae bacterium MAR_2009_75. Next base: position 2,127,879 of record PHTZ01000001.1, on the reverse strand, counting down.
ACAGTTTTCTTAGCTCTTCCTTTAATTTTTTCTTCATCGGTCAATTTTTTTAAGTAGCACTTTTAGGTAAAGTTGCTAACTTTAGGGTTTGAACTTGTCCCACATTTATTTTTCACCCTAAATTTGCGTTTGCAATAAAGTACTTGAACAAGTACGCTATAAATAGGAACGAAAAAGCATGTATTTTCGTCTAAAATTACAAAATGTTTCTCGAAAACACTGTTAATCACAAAGAACAATTCGGATGGATCGAGGTCATCTGCGGGTCTATGTTTTCGGGTAAGACCGAAGAACTGATCAGACGTTTGAAACGCGCTCAATTTGCCAAGCAAAAGGTAGAAATCTTTAAGCCTATGGTCGATGTGAGGTATGATGAAGAGATGGTAGTGTCGCACGATGCCAATGAAATACCCTCTACACCCGTACCTGCCGCTGCAAATATTAGAATTTTGGGCGATACCTGTGATGTAGTAGGTATAGATGAGGCCCAGTTTTTTGATGATGAAATCGTAACCGTTTGTAACGATTTAGCCAATAAGGGAGTTAGGGTTGTAGTCGCCGGACTAGATATGGATTTTAAAGGAAACCCTTTTGGGCCTATGCCGGCTCTTATGGCAACTGCGGAGTATGTGACCAAGGTGCATGCTATTTGTACGCGCACAGGTAATTTGGCTAATTATAGCTATCGAAAATCAAGTAATGACAATTTGGTGCTCTTAGGAGAAACTGAAGAATATGAGCCGTTGAGCAGAGCTGCATATTATAAGGCTATGTTGAAAGAAAGGGTTAAACACATAAATGTTGACGGGGAAATATTGAACACAAAAGATAAGGGGTCGAATGCCAAAAGCTAAAGAGACGGTTTTAGAAATAGACCTTGCGGCTCTAGAACATAATTATCGATATTTCAAATCGCGAATTAAGCCTGAAACTCAATTTATGGGGGTGGTCAAGGCCTTTGCTTACGGTAGCGATTCAGTAGCTATTGCCAAAAAATTACAAGAGCTTGGGGCCAATTATTTGGCCGTGGCCTATGTTAAAGAAGGGGTGACCTTGAGAAAGGCAGGAATTACCATACCTATTCTAGTGTTGCACCCTTTACCGGTCAGTTTCAAGAAATTGATTAAACATTGCCTAGAACCCAACCTATATTCAGAGAAAATACTTCATGAGTTCTTAGAGGCCGCCCATAAATTGGGGCAGAAGAATTACCCGGTTCATTTAAAATTTAATACGGGTTTAAATCGATTGGGTTTTAAAGAGGATGAAGTAGTTAAAGTATGTAAACTCGTTAAAGCGAAGGAACAAATTCAGGTCAAATCGATTTTTTCGCATTTGGCCGCATCAGAAGATTTGAACGAAAAAGCGTTTACTGAAGGTCAGATCAAGGCTTTTGATAGAATTTATTCGCAAATGACTGATATTCTTCAAGAGAAACTCTTTCGACATCTTTTAAATACTTCCGGTATTATCAACTACCCCGATGCGCAGTATGAATTGGTTCGTAGCGGAATCGGTCTTTATGGTTATGGCAATGAGGCTGCAATCGACAGGCATTTACGCCCTGTGGCGCAGCTCAAGACGATAATTTCTCAAATTCATACGATTTCGGCCGGTGAGACCATTGGTTATAATAGGAAATTCAAATCTGATAGTGTAAAGATATCCGCCACATTGCCCGTTGGTCATGCCGATGGTATCGGTAGACAATACGGTAACGGCAAGGGCTTTGTAATAATTAATGGAAAGAAAGCCCTAATATTAGGTAATGTCTGTATGGATATGATTATGGTTGATGTCAGCGATATCGAATGCAAGGCCGGTGACGAAGTTATTGTTTTTGGAGGGGTAGCGAGCGCAGAAGACTTTGCTAAAGAGGCTGGTACAATTTCATACGAATTGTTGACAGGCATCTCGCAACGGGTCAAACGAAAAATTTTGAGCAAATAACTTTTTAACAGTTTCTTGGCAACTGAATATTTTTAGTACATTGCAGTGACTATAAATAATTATCAACTAAAAAACACGTGAACCATGTGGAAAGAATTTAAAGATTTTATTATGACCGGCAACGTTATTGACTTGGCGGTTGCTGTTATTTTGGCCGGTGCCGTTGGTCTGGTCGTTAACGGATTTGTAAACGATATTATGATGCCTATCGTTGGGTATTTTGCTGGTGGTATGGACTTTGCCGATATGAAAGTTATACTTTCTGAAGCAATTGTTGCCGCCGATGGTACTGTTGAGAAGCCAGAGAGTGCTATTCGCTATGGCGCCTGGATCAATTCAATTATCAATTTGATTATTGTTGGTTTTGTATTGTTTATGATTGTAAAGTCTTACAATAAAGTACGTCAGCCAGAGCCAGAAGTTGAGGCGGCTCCTGCAGGCCCTACTCAAGAAGAGTTGTTGGCAGAAATTAGAGACTTGCTTAAAAAGCAATAAGACATAGCTGACGAGGGTTTCGATACCCTTCGTTGGTTGCCGCTGCACTGCAGTATTAATTTAAAGCCGTCATTGAAGTTCACAACTTTAGTGACGGTTCTTTTTTACAGTATTGTTATTTATGTAACAATTTGTTATATTTTAAAAATAGGTATTGAATTCTTTTGTTCACTCATTTATGTTGCAGTACATTTGCCTGACAAAATTTTAAAAGATGAAAGTAGCTGTTGTAGGTGCCACCGGCATGGTTGGCGAGGTAATGTTAAAAGTATTGGCCGAGCGTGATTTTCCGATTACGGAATTACTCTTAGTAGCTTCTGAGCGTTCTGTGGGTAAAAAACTAGCATACAAAGGTCAAGAACATACCATTATAGGTCTAGCGGATGCGGTTGCCAAAAAGCCGCAAATTGCTATTTTTTCGGCCGGGGGTGATACCTCTTTGGAATGGGCACCAAAATTTGCTGAGGCGGGCACTACTGTGGTAGATAATTCCTCTGCATGGCGCATGGACCCCACCAAGAAATTGGTCGTTCCTGAAATAAATGCAGATGTATTAACGTCTGAAGACAAAATTATTGCCAATCCCAATTGCTCGACCATTCAATTGGTCATGGCGTTGGCCCCGTTACATTCAAAATATAAAATGAAACGTGTTTTAGTTTCAACATACCAATCGGTATCTGGCACTGGGGTTAAGGCGGTTAAGCAACTGGAGAACGAGATGGCCGGTGTTGAAGGTGAAATGGCCTATCCCTATCCTATTAACAGAAATGCATTGCCGCATTGCGATGTTTTCTTAGAGAACGGCTATACCAAGGAAGAGATGAAATTAGCTCGAGAACCGCAGAAAATATTAGACGATAGGTCATTTTCTATAAGTGCCACTGCAGTTCGTATTCCTACGTCCGGCGGGCATTCTGAATCTGTAAATGTAGAGTTCGAGAACGATTTTGAGTTAAGCGATGTTCGAAAAATATTGAACGATACCCCAGGCGTGACCGTACAAGATAATCCTGATACGAATACGTACCCAATGCCGATATACGCCCATGATAAAGATGAGGTATTCGTTGGGCGAATTCGTAGAGATGAGTCTCAAAGAAACAGTTTGAATATGTGGATCGTCGCAGATAACCTTAGAAAGGGAGCGGCAACCAATGCAGTGCAAATTGCGGAGTATTTGGTAAAAAACAAGTTGGTATAAACATATTTATCCTTCTTAAATAAAGTTAAAACCTGTACAATCAATTTATTGTACAGGTTTTTTTATGGTATTTTTGGTCGATTGCAAAAGCAAAGAAAATTGCCATGAAAAAAATCAGTTTATTGGTAGTACTCGCAAGTATCTTAGTTTCTTGTGAAACTGAGACAAAAAAAAATAAGATTACAGTGACATATCCCACCACGGCAAAAGTAGACTCTATAGATACGTATTTCGGAACCGACGTTAAGGATCCTTATCGCTGGCTAGAAGATGACCGAAGTAAAGAAACAGAAGCTTGGGTCAAAGAGCAAAACAAAGTAACGTTCGGTTATTTAGAGAAAATTCCTTTTCGAAAGGCTATCAAACAGCGGCTCGAAAAGCTTTGGAACTATGAAAAATTAGGTTCACCTTTCAAAGAGGGCGACTACACCTATTTTTATAAGAACGATGGGTTGCAGAACCAATACGTCGTATATCGAAAAAAAGGAGAAGGCGAGCCAGAGATTTTTTTGGATCCCAACACCTTTTCAGAAGACGGTACTACTTCTCTTGCCGGGCTCAGCTTTACTAAAGATGGGTCGTTGGCGGCATATCTAATTTCAGAAGGGGGCAGTGATTGGCGTAAGGCCATCGTTATCGAAACCGAAACCAAAAAGATTGTTGAAGATACCTTGACCGATATAAAGTTCAGCGGACTTTCATGGCAAGGTAATGATGGCTTCTATTACTCCAGTTATGATAAACCTGAGGGTAGTGAACTTTCGGCGAGAACAGATCAGCACAAAGTCTATTACCATAAATTAGGTACATCACAAAAAGAAGACCGATTGGTATTTGGCGGTAGGCCTGAAGAAAAACATCGATATGTAGGGGCTTCAGTAAGTGAAGACCAAAGATATCTAACGCTTTCTGCTGCGGTTTCTACTTCAGGAAATAAACTTTTTATTAAAGATTTAAAGGATCCGAATGCCTTGTTAATTCCCATAGTAAATGATACAGATTCCGATAATTATGTCATCGAAAATGTAGGGTCTAAACTATATATTGTTACCAATCGAAACGCCCCAAATAAAAAAATAGTTACGGTCGATGCCTCTGACCCAAAAACGGAAAACTGGGTAGATTTTATTCCGGAAACCGAAAATGTGCTTTCACCAGGCACGGGAGGAGGATATTTTTTTACGGAATATATGGTTGATGCCATCAGTAAGGTGCTTCAATATGATTATGAGGGTAATCTCGTTCGTGAGGTGAAGTTGCCCGGAGTTGGTAGTGCTAGTGGTTTCGGGGGAAAGAAAGAAAACAAAGAATTTTATTTCTCTTTTACCAATTATATTATGCCGGGTTCATCCTATAAATATGATGTTGAAACTGGAGAATATGAACCTTATTGGACACCCGAAATAGATTTTAATCCAGAAGATTACGAAAGCAAGCAAATATTCTATGATTCAAAAGACGGTACTAAGGTGCCTATGATTATTACGTATAAAAAAGGACTTGAACTCAATGGTAAAAACCCTACCATTTTATATGGCTATGGCGGGTTCAACATTAGTCTCACCCCTTCATTCAGTATCGTTAACGCGGTATGGCTTGAACAGGGTGGTGTGTACGCCGTGCCCAATTTGAGAGGGGGAGGCGAATATGGTAAAAAGTGGCATACGGCAGGCATCAAGACCAAAAAACAGAATGTATTCGATGATTTTATCGCTGCCGCGGAATATCTGATAGACAATAAGTACACCTCTCCCGATTATCTCGCCATCAGAGGTGGAAGTAACGGTGGCCTTTTGGTAGGGGCAACGATGACGCAGCGTCCAGAGTTGATGAAAGTGGCATTACCAGCAGTTGGGGTTCTTGATATGCTTCGATACCACACGTTTACAGCCGGAGCAGGTTGGGCCTATGACTACGGTACATCAGAAGAAAGTCAAGAAATGTTCGAATACCTCAAAAACTATTCTCCTTTACATAATGTGAAAGAGGGTGTTCATTACCCAGCTACATTGGTCACTACAGGTGATCATGATGATCGCGTAGTGCCTGCGCACAGTTTTAAATTTGCTGCTGAATTACAGGCAAAACAGGCTGGGGAGAATCCGACTTTGATTCGTATTGAGACCAACGCTGGTCACGGTGCCGGTACGCCGGTAAGCAAGACCATTGAACAATATGCCGATATATTTGGTTTCACCCTATACAACATGGGTTTCGAGAAGTTGCCGAACCAAGCCGTCGTAAAGGAGTTCAAAGATTGATCCAATAGCGACCTTTAGATTCAATATATTGCCGTAAACTCCGTTTTTTTATAGACGGGGTTTTCCATTTCTATCAATAATAAATTAAATATGCTTCAAGTAGACCATGTTTCTTTTTCCTATGAAGATGGGGTTACCGTTTTGGAAAATATCAATCTTCGCATTTTAGAGGGAGAGCACATTTCCATCATTGGAGAAAGTGGTTGTGGCAAGAGTACGCTCTTAAAGATAATTTATGGGTTGTTGGATATTGAAGTGGGCGAAGTGTATTGGAACGACACCCAAGTCTTAGGTCCGCTCTATAATTTGGTTCCTGGGGAATCGTACATGAAGTACTTGGCGCAAGACCTCGATTTGATGCAGTATACAACGGTAAGAGAAAATATTTCAGAGTTTTTATCGGTTTTCGAACGCGAAAAATCAGAAGAAAGAATAGATGAGCTTTTGGCATTGATAGAAATGGCCGATTTGGCCGATACGAAGGTTAGATACTTAAGCGGAGGTCAGCAACAACGGGTAGCTCTGGCAAGAGCCTTGGCACAAGAGCCAAAAGTATTATTGTTAGATGAACCATTTAGTCACATCGATAACTTTAGAAAGAACAGTTTGCGACGTAATATATTTGGTTATTTACGTAGGCAAAAAGTAACGGTGGTAACGGCGACACATGACCCTATGGATATGCTTCCATTTGCCGATAGAGTTGTGGTGCTAAAAGATAAGTTTATCATTGCGAAAGACACTCCCAGAAATCTGTATGAGCATCCGCAAGATTTATATATCGCATCGTTATTCGGTGAGGCAAATAGAATTCCTATAAATATTCTAAAATCTTATGCCGATACCAAACGTAGGATTATAGTTTACGCGCATGAGTTTAAAGTTTCCCAAAAAACAGGACTCGAAGTCGTAGTAAAGGGCTCTTATTACATGGGTGGCCATTTTATGATCGGAGGCATCTATGAGGGTCATGACATTTTCTTTCATCACCACGAGCCCTTAGAGGTCGGTAAGATGATTTTCCTTAATATTTCGATAGAGACTATCAACCAGCGTATGGCTACACCTTAATCTATGAATAGGGAGCGCGCTATACAAGAATTGAATTTCAAAGCTGTAAGAAGCAGTGGCGCCGGTGGGCAGCATGTGAACAAGGTTTCTACGAAAGTAGAACTCAATTTTAATATTGAGAACTCTTCGGCACTATCTTTAGAGGAAAAGAAGCGCATTTTTCGAAAGTTGGGCAACAGAATAACCAAAGAAGGCGTTCTGCAATTGCAATGCAGCGACACGAGAAGTCAGCACAAAAATAAAGAGCTGGTTATCCAAAATTTTATTGAAACGCTTGAGAACGCTCTTAAAAGAAGAAAAAAACGGAGAAAGACCAAACCTTCAAGGTCTTCGATAGAGAGACGGCTTAAATCAAAAAAGGAGCATGCCCTGAAAAAGGCAAATCGCTCAAAACCTGACTTGAGCTAAGCAGTTTCATTTACACTACTTTTCTAATCACATACTATTCTTGTTGTAAACTTCACCAAAGTCTTAATACAGTCAATCATATGACTTATCAAGCACGATTTACCCTGATTTTGTTTCTAATTTCATGCATGGATTTTGATATTCTTCGAATTCCAATTAAAACCTAGAAAAACACATTATGGCAAAGAAAAAATCAAGTCCTGCTAAAACCGATAAAATTAAGCAACTCGATAAGTATTCAGTGGATTACGAAGGCAAACCAATGACTACCCGTCAGGGGCTAAAAGTAAATGACACCAATAATAGCTTAAAAGCAGGGGAACGAGGGGCCACACTTTTAGAAGACTTTCTGTTAAGAGAGAAAATTCACAATTTCGACCATGAAAGAATTCCAGAACGTATTGTGCATGCTAGAGGTAGTGCAGCTCATGGTTATTTCGAATTGACCGAGAGTATAGAACAGTTTTCAAAAGCAGGTATTTTTACCGATACTTCTCGCAAGACCCCAGTTTTTGTTCGGTTTTCTACGGTTGCCGGCTCAAAAGGTTCAACCGATTTAGCGAGAGATGTACGTGGTTTTGCCGTTAAATTTTATACCCAAGAAGGTACTTGGGATTTAGTGGGCAATAACATGCCCATCTTTTTTATTCAGGATGCTATGAAATTTCCTGATTTGATTCATTCCGTGAAGCCAGAGCCAAATAATGAGATTCCGCAAGCGGCATCTGCACATGATACCTTTTACGATTTCGTTTCGAGAACTACCGAAACCTTACATAATCATATTTGGGTGATGAGCGATAGGGGTATACCCCGTAGTTATCGTATGATGGAAGGTTTTGGTATTCATACTTTCCGCTTAATCAATAAGAATGGAGAGGCTCATTTTGTTAAATTCCACTGGAAACCAAAACTGGGGGTACATTCAGTGACATGGGATGAAGCCGTAAAGATAAGTGGAGCCGATTCTGATTTTCATCGCCGGGATTTGTGGGATGCCATTGAAGCCGGTAATTTCCCAGAATGGGAATTGGGTGTACAAATCGTTCCGGAGGCCGATGAACATAAATACGATTTTGACTTGCTCGACCCGACTAAATTGATTCCTGAAGAGATGGTGCCAGTAAAGATTATTGGTAAAATGGTTCTGAACCGAAACCCCGAAAACTTCTTTGCCGAGACTGAACAAGTAGCTTTTATGCCAGGTAGTATAGTGCCCGGTATAGATTTCACGAACGACCCGCTACTTCAAGGTCGCTTGTTTTCATATAGAGATACGCAGCTGTCACGATTGGGAAGCCCCAATTTTCACCAAATACCGATAAACCGTCCGGTAGGTGAAGTACATAACAATCAACGTGACGGACATATGCAGATGGATGTGCCCAAAGGGCAAACAGCGTATTTTCCGAATTCTTTAAGCGGTGGGTGCCCCTATTTGAGCACAGTGGCCGAAGGTGGTTTTGAATCATACCAAGAACGTATCGATGCCAAGAAAATACGAACAAGAAGCGATAGTTTTAGCGATCATTTTTCACAACCCGCATTATTTTATAGGAGTTTGGCGAAATGGGAAAAAGAACATATTATTAGCGCTTATTCTTTTGAACTCGGTAAATGTATCCATGGGTATATTAAAGAACGAATGCTTTGGATTATTGCCCAAATTGATACTGATTTGGCTAAAAAAGTAGCGGATAATTTAGGAATGAAAGTGCCCAAAAGTATTGAAAAACCAATAAATCAAGCCATCGGAGCAGATGCTAAAGAAAAAGACCATCAGCCTGGTAAAAAGAAGGTGTATTTAGAAGAATCTTCAGTTTTAAGTCAGGCCAATACCAAATTTGACACTATCGAAACAAGACAGGTAGCGTTTCTAGTTGGTGACGGATTCAATATGAAATCGTTCGACGCCATGAAAAAGGCTCTAGAAAAGGAAAAAGCCATTGTTAAATTAGTAGCACCTCACGGTGGCACCATTACTTGCGACGAAGATATGGAACATGAAGTAGATGCCTCTATCATGACCACCGAAAGTGTTCTTTTTGATGCAGTATATGTGCCAGGTGGGCAGAAATCTATAGATGCTTTATTGAAAAAACCGAAATACATCAAATTTATCAACGAGGCCTTTTCACACTGTAAAGCTATTGCGGTTGACGGAGAAGGTGCAAGATTGATAGATGAAAGTGCATTGAAAGAGTATAAAGACGATAAGGCACTCTTTATAAATGGTAAGCCGAAAGAATTTATCTCTGCAATCGCCCAACACCGTAATTGGGACCGTATGGAAGTAGCAGAAAAAATTCCGGTGTAAGAAACTGTAAACTTAATTCATTTAATAAGGTCGTGAGCTTCGAATTGGAGCTAGCGGCCTTTTTTAGATACTTCTCAAAAATTTCTGATGAAACTACGTTCGAGTGAGCCATTTTGGTTAGAGAAAAATGGAATCGTCAAGTCTTATCCGTCGCTACGGGAACCCCTTAAGACCGAAATACTAATCGTCGGCGGCGGCATTACCGGAAGCCTGATTGCACATCAGTGTATTGATGACGGCTACGATACCGTTTTGATTGACAAGCGTGAAATCGCCCATGGCAGCACGTCGGCTACCACTTCGATGTTGCAATATGAAATTGATGTGCCTCTCAATGAACTTATTGAAAAAATTGGCGAAGAAGGCGCTGTCGCCAATTACCGCGCATGTGCAGATTCTATCGACACTCTTGGCAAGCTTTCTAAGAAGATAAAATCGGTCTGCGGATTTGATAAAAAACAGTCACTATATTTTGCAGCTTATAAGAAAGATGTTGCCGCTCTTAAAGAGGAGTTCAAAACAAGGAAAAAATACGGGTTTCCTGTCGTATGGTTAGAACCTGACGACATCGAAAAAAAGTATGGACTACGGAATACTTTTGGAGGTATTCTTTCAGATATAGGAGGAAGTATTGATGCATTTCGATTAACACATGATTTGTTATCCTATAATACAGAAAAAGGTCTTCGAGTATATGATAAAACCAATATCAAAAATGTAAAATATAGTAAATACGGTGTAAAGGTGGTACTAGAAAATGAATGCAAAATCAGTGCGAAAAAATTGATTTACTGTACAGGCTTTGAAAGCACTGAAATCATTAAAGACAATTTTGTGAAACTGTTATCGACTTATGCCATGGTGGGTGAACAACACGAATCTGACCAAAAAAAACTGAGGAATACATTATTCTGGAATACCGCAGATCCTTATATTTATATGAGAACAACAGATGATGGTAGATTGCTGATAGGAGGGGAAGACGAAGACTATGTCAACGCTGAAAAAAGAAATGCCACTATAGGTGACAAGGCCATAAAGCTTCAGAAGTATCTCAAGAAAATATTGCCAGATTACGAGTTTGTGAATGATTTTGCCTGGGCAGGTACTTTCGGAGAGACTAAAGACGGATTACCATATATTGGGGCTCACAAAAATTTCAAAAGCACCTATTTCGTTTTGGGGTTTGGTGGAAATGGCATTACCTTCTCTATAATCGGTATGGATGTAATTTCTAACATGTTAAAGAACAAAGAGCATCCTTTGGAAAAATATTATAGGTTCGATAGATAGCTCACCTCACATAGGCCTTTTTAAGATTTACGCAAATTGATATCCCGCACGTTCTCAAGAATCGATATTGTAAAATCTCTTTGTTAGAGATTATAATGGCATTTAATTTTTATCCTATATGCCCAATTACAGTTCAAACCTTAACTGTACCGATACCGATACCGATTCTTTTTCGACCGTTGATTTCTTTTCCGTATTTAGGTTAGATAGCGAAATACCCAACAGGCGAACAGAGTTTTGAAGTTCTTCTTGATATAATAATTCTTTGGCGGTTTCAAGTATCAAGCTCTTATCGGAGATAAAGTAAGAGATTGTTTTACTTCGAGTATTCAGGGTAAAGTCGCTATATTTTATTTTAAGTGTAATCGTTTTGCCTGCTATCCTTGATTTTTTTAAACGGCGTTCCAATTCTTCGGCAATATGTTCAAGTCGCTGCAGCATGAAAATTTCGCTGCTGAGGTTCTCATTGAAGGTTCGCTCTGCACCTACTGACTTAGGTATGCGGTGCGGTTTTACCGCACTGGTATGTATACCCCTAACAACTTGATAATAGTAATTACCGCTTTTACCGAATTGCTCTTCTAAAAACTCAATTGATTTGGTTTTGAGGTCTAGCCCGGTAAAAATACCTAGACGGTACATTTTTTCTGCGGTAACCTTACCAACACCGTAAAACTTTCTAATTTCCAATTTTTCAAGAAACTCCAGAACCTCTTCAGGATTCACCGTCTTTTGACCATTGGGTTTATTGATATCACTGGCGACCTTGGCGATAAATTTGTTGATTGAAATACCTGCGGAGGCATTTAGGCCCGTGTTTTCAAAAATGCGTTGACGTATTTCTTTCGCTATAAGGGTCGCCGAAGGATTTCCCTTTTTATTGATGGTCACGTCTAAGTACGCCTCATCTAATGATAAAGGCTCGACCAGGTCGGTATAATCATAAAAGATATGACGTATCTGTTTTGAAATTTCTTTATAACGCTCGAATCGGGGCTTTACAAAAATGAGTTCGGGGCAATTGCGTTTGGCCAATACACTGCTCATAGCGCTTTTAACACCATATTTTCTGGCTTCATAGCTGGCTGCGGCTACCACGCCACGTTTAGAACTTCCACCAACGGCGATAGGCTTACCGCGCAGTTCAGGATCGTCAAGTTGTTCTACCGATGCATAAAAGGCATCCATATCTACATGAATAATTTTACGTAGCGGAAAATCGTTTGGCATGCTACAAAATTAAGTTATATTTAGTTGGATGAAGGAAACAGAAAAGACAGCGATTATTCTTGGTGCTACAGGGCTAACTGGAGGAAGACTTCTGGAATTTTTACTAGAAGATGATAGGTATGGTAAAGTGAAATTATTTTCCCGATCGTCGGTAGGTTTTGATCACCCAAAATTGGAGGAACATTTAGGCGATTTATTGAATTTGTCAAGTTTTAAGAACGAATTTAAGGCTGATGAAGTGTTTTGCTGCATAGGTACTACCAAGTCTAAAACCCCAGATAAGGAGGTTTATGAAAAAATAGATTACGGAATTCCCGTGACGGCGGCTCGATTATGTAAAGAAAATAAAATTTCAACCTTTGTGGTGATTTCCGCCTTGGGAGCCAATGCCCAAAGCAAGATTTTTTATAATAGGATGAAAGGGCAAATGGAGGATGCCGTTTTAGAACAGAGAATTGAAAACACCTATATTTTACGACCATCGCTCATTGGAGGAAAGCGGAAAGAAAAGAGGTTGGGCGAATGGATTTTTAAGCAGGTGATGAAATTGGCCAATTTGGTTTTAGTGGGAGGTCTAGAAAAATACCGTTCTATAGAACCCGGCACTATTGCAGAATGTATGTTGTGGTTAGCCAATAACAGTTATGAAACCAATAGAATAGAATCGGATAAAATCAAAGAACTAGCGGGCAAGTGATAGAAATAGAAAGAAAATTTTTGGTAAAATCCGTAGATTATAAGACGGTTGCTACCTCCAGAGAGCGTATTGTACAGGGTTTTTTAAATACCGATCCTGAACGTACGGTGCGTGTTAGAATTAAAGGCGATTCGGGATTCTTGACCGTTAAGGGTAAATCAAATGAAGCGGGCACCACACGCTTTGAATGGGAGCATACAATTACAGTTAAAGAGGCTGAGCAGCTTATAATTCTGTGTGAAAAGGGAATTATTGATAAAACCAGATACTTGGTACCCGTTGGCAATCATATTTTTGAGGTAGATGAATTTTATGGTGATAATGAGGGGTTGACTATTGCCGAAGTAGAATTATCCGCAGAAAAAGAAAGATTTCAAAAACCCGATTGGTTGGGGGAGGAAGTTACAGGCGATATTAAATACTACAATTCACAGCTGGGTAAAAACCCTTTTAGAAAATGGTAAACAAATACTTTTTGTTCATCACCTTTTGATGCCCTGTAGGGGTACGATAATCAAATGCTCAAGCAATTATTCGGTAGTATAGCTATTGAAGAAATCACTGTGGGGCAAGATGATATCGTCAATTCGTAATAGAAAAAGTTCACAAATCAGCTTCAGATTAATATTTTCACGTACTTGGCCCCTATTCTTCGCCTGTTCTAGTAAGTTTAGAATGTATGTCCACACTATTTTTTGGCGAAAATCTTCATATAATTTATAAGCATTTTGATAGTATTTTTTAAGACTATAAATAAAGGTCGGACTCAAGTTTCTGAGTTCTTTTAGGGCTATTCGGTAAATATGAGTTATACTTTTAATGGGGTCGACCGAAGGCTTGGCATTATAAAAAAAACGACTCATTTTCGTATGAGAGCGCCGTAACAATAAAGAAACACATTCTAGAACAAGTTCGTCTTTATGCTTAAAATGTGCATAAAGAGTCTTTTTAGAAACACCTAAGGCATGGGCAAGATCGTTCATGCTGACCCTTTTACAACCATATTGGGTAAAGAGGGTTAATGCTTGTTCTAGAAATGTATTTTTATTTGACATAATCGGGTATAACTCTTATTGCCACCCGCCACCTAATGCTCTATATAATTCAACAGTAGAACTCAATTGCCCATATTTTGAATCTATAAGGTTCAGTTCTGAGTTCAATGCATTTTGGCGTGCTGTAAGCACCTCTAAATAGTTAACAAGACCATTGTTCAATAATTCTTCTGAATAATCTTCTGCAAGTGAATAAGAATCTAACTCCTTTTTTCTGGCGTTTAACTTTTTGGTCTCAGCTTCATAATTATAAAGAGCGTTTGAAACTTCTTGGCCCGCTACCAGTAAACTCTTCTTATAACTTAGCAATGCCTGCTCTTGTTGTGCACGAGCAGCCTCAAGTTGAGTTCTTAATTTTCTACCGTTAAAAATGGGTTGGGTCAATGATCCTACCAAGGTGGAGAATAAAGAGGAGGCATCTAACCAATTATCAAGTTCTAAACTTTGTAAGCCACCAGTAGCGGTTAGCGTTAAGCTAGGGTACAAGCTGCTTTTGGCAACATTTGTGAGCTCAAAAGCATTTACCAAGGCATACTCTGCCTGTATTACATCTGGTCTATTGGCGAGTAGCAAAGAAGAAACGCCCGTCTTAAGTTCTGTGTTGATTACTTGCCCGTTCAGTTGACCGCGTTCTATAGTATGTGAAGGTTCTCCTAATAACAAACAGAAGCTATTTTCTAAGAGTTTAATGCTGTTCTCTAAATCTATTAGTATAATTTCTGTGGTATGCACTTGGGCTTCGGTTTGCTTAACTCCAGCTTCAGTAACCTGACCAGCTTCTTTTAAGGCTTTCGTAGTTTCTAAACTACTTTTTCTAGCCTCTAAAGTTTCTTTGGTAACCTTTTGTTGTCGGTCTAGTGCCAATAGTTGATAATAGGTGTCGGCAATTCTCGCTACCAATTGGGTTTTTACTGCTTGGTGAGCGGCTATACTTTGCAAATAACTGGCATTTGATGCTCTTTTAGTGCTTCGTATTTTTCCCCAAATATCAGCCTCCCAAGAAAGATTACCAGATAATTGGTATTGTTCTATGGCTTCACTAAAAATACTACCGAACTGGCTGTTCTCGGAGTTTTTGGTACGGGTAACACTTGCTGTTCCGGTCAGTGTGGGGTAATAGCCTGCTTTCCCTTGCTTTAAATAAGCTTCCGCACTGGCGACATTTTGTATCGCAATTCGAATATCTAGGTTATTGCTCAACCCTTTCTCAATATAATTTTGAAGTTGAGGGTCTTTAAAAATTTCTCTCCAGGAAACCTCTGCCATAGAAATACTATCCTGTGGCAGTTGGTCTGTTCGGTAAAGATTTTCGGTCTCTAATTCTGGTCGCTCGTAGTTCTTGGCTACAAAACAAGATTGTAACAAGAGCGGCAATACCAAAACGACTAAATATTTGATGTTATTCTGTTTTTTCATTTTGTAATTCTTAAGCATTTAAGACTTTATCTTCTTCACTGGCATTGTTCGGAACTCCAGAAAATCGTTCTTGTAAAGACTGAAATATCACGAACAGAACAGGAATAATGAATACACCTAATATGGTTCCTATTAACATACCACCTACCGCACTCATACCGATAGATTGATTACCAATTGCACCAACTCCTGATGATAATGCCAATGGCAATAACCCGAATATAAAGGCAAGTGAGGTCATAATAATGGGTCTAAACCTAGCTTTGGCACCTTCAATAGCAGCATCCCAAAGACCCATGCCAGACTGTCTGCGCTGTAATGCAAATTCCACAATCAGAATGGCATTTTTAGCCAATAGACCAATAAGCATAATCAGTGCGATCTGGAAATAGATGTTATTTTCCAAGCCGCCAAGATTAATGAACAGTATGGCACCGGCAAGACCAAATGGCAATGAAAGTAGAATGGCGAAAGGTAAAATGTAACTTTCGTACTGTGCACTCAATAAGAAATACACAAAGACCAAACTCAATATAAAAATGATAATGGTTGTACTACCAGAGGCACTTTCTTCTCGTGTTAAGCCAGAATATTCATAGGTATAACTATTTGGAAGCACTTCTGCGGCAACCTCTTCAATAGCCGTTAAGGCATCACCCGTACTAAAACCGGTATTAGGTGCACCAGTTACTTTAACAGAGCTTAGCAGATTAAAACGTTCAACCGACTCAGGACCGTAAATTTTATCTAGACCTACAAACTGACTTACGGCAACAGATTCACCTTCTGTATTTCTAACATAAATTTTATTAAGTGAATTTTCATCAGCTCTATCTTCTGGTTTTGCTTGTATCATGACCCGATATTGCTTACCGAACTTATTAAAATCGGTAGAGTAGATTCCACCGTAATACCCCTGTAAAGCATTGAAAATATTAGTGGTCGAGAAACCGGCCATCTTTATTTTTTCAACATCTACGTCTAACTCATATTGCGGATAATTAGGATTAAATTGCGATATGGCATATTGAATTTCTGGGCGTTGGTTAAGTGCACCCAAAAACTGGTTTTTAACTTCATCAATGGCTGCATAATCGGCTCCATCTTTACTCTGTAACTGAACTTCAAACCCTGATGATGTACCGAACCCCTGAATACTTGGTGGCGTAAAGTAGATGATTTGTGCATCTTTGAACGCTGCTGAAACTCCGTAAAGCTTTTTTAATGTAGCTTCAACAGATTGAGAATCTTCTTTACGTTCGCTCCAATCTTGTAGTTTCATTACAGAGAAACCGTAGGATCCGGCGCTAACTCGGTTTAATAAACTAAAACCGGAAACAGTTAACCTGTTATCAATAATATCCATCGATTCATAAATAGAATCCAGTTTCATCAAGGTCTTCTCTGTTTGCTCTAAAGTAGTACCAGGGGGCATACTCACATTGGCAAAAATGATACCTCTATCCTCGTTTGGTACAAAGCCAGATGGCGTAGATTGAAATAAATAGACCGCCAAACCAGAGAATATTACCAAAAGACCTATACCCAACCACTTTCTTCTGATCAAGGTTTGTACCGCACCCATATATTTATCGGTAACCGCATTAAAACCGCGGTTAAAGCCGTTAAAAAACCGATCTTTTATATTTTGTTTTTTACCGTGCTCCTCGGTGTGAGGTTTTAAGAACAAGGCCGCCAATGCCGGACTTAATGTTAAGGCATTTACTGCTGAAATTAAGATCGCTACCGCTAAGGTGATACCGAATTGCTGATAAAATACACCTGATGAACCTTCAATAAAGGAAACTGGAATAAATACCGCAGACATTACCAAGGTAATAGAGATAATGGCACCAGATATTTCGCTCATGGCAGATTTAGTTGCCGATTTGGCCGAGGTTGCACCGTCTTCTAGTTTTGCATGTACCGCTTCCACCACCACAATTGCATCATCCACCACAATACCAATGGCGAGAATCATAGCAAAAAGGGTGAGCATGTTTATAGAATACCCAAAGATTTGCAGGAAGAAAAATGTACCTACAATAGCTACAGGTACCGCTATGGCAGGAATTAAAGTAGACCTAAAATCTTGCAAGAATAGGAATACTACAATAAATACCAATATAAAGGCCTCGATTAAGGTCTGTACTACATGGTCTATAGATGCATCTAAGAAATCTTTGGTGTTAAAAGGAACTACATAGTCTAAACCTTCAGGAAATTCGGCTTTGCTCTCTTCTAAAATAGTTTCTATCTCCTCAATAATTTGATTGGCGTTAGAGCCCGATGTTTGGTAAACCCCTACGGCAACCCCAGGGTTACCCATACCGTAATTTTTACGGGCATAATTAAAGGCGCCCATTTCTATAGTAGCAACGTCTTTTAGCCTCAAGAAACCTCCATCTTCAGTAGTTTTAAGAATAATATTCTCGTATTCTGAAATATCATCTAATCGACCACTATACTTTAATACATATTCATAAACCCCATCTGCATTTTCACCAATTTTACCTGTGGCAGCTTCAGTATTCTGTTCTGTTAGAGCTGCTTGAATATCGGATGGAACTACATTAAAAGCTGCCATTTTATCAGGGTCGATCCATATACGCATAGAGTAATCCTTAGAGCCAAAAACATTTACATTACCAACTCCGTAAATTCTTTTAAGTTTTGGTACTAGGTTAATTTTGGCATAGTTCTCTACAAAAGTGGCATCATAGTTCTCGTTTTCCGAAAAAATCGAAAATATCATCAACGAACTATTTTGAGACTTTTGAGTAGTAACGCCGGTACTAATTACAGACTGCGGTAATACACTGTTTGCCCTAGAAACACGGTTTTGAACGTTTACAGCGGCAATATCAGGGTCTGTACCCAATTCAAAGAAAACACTTATACTTGCGGTACCGTCATTACTGGCTGTTGAGGTCATATACGTCATTCCCTCTACACCATTAATTTGTTCTTCTAATGGTACAACTACACTGTTCAATACGGTAGTTGCGTTTGCCCCAGTATAGGTAGCTGACACCTGTACGGTAGGCGGTGCAATTTCTGGGTATTGTTCTACGGGTAAGGTTGTAAGGCCTAAAACCCCCAGAATTACGATTATAACTGATATTACGGTAGAAAGTACCGGTCTATCTATAAATTTTTGAAACATAAGTTTGTGCTTTTCTTTCTATTAGTTTTCTACAGGACTGATGGTTTGCCCGCTCTTAAGTTTAGATACACCTTCAACAACCAATTTTGAACCTTCTTCCAAACCTTCTTTAACTATATACTTGTCTTTGGTCTGACCTGCGATGGTTATGGTTTGACTGGTGATAGTATTATCGGGAGAAACGATATAGACCATTTTGTTTCCTTGAAGATCTACCGTTGCGGTCATAGGAACAGTGAAAACTTCGTTCATTACCGTCGGAATTTTAATTTCTCCTGTACTACCTGAACTTAAAATGAGGTTCGGGTTCTTAAAATCTGCGCGGAGGGTTACACTCCCCGTTGAGCTGTTGATAATATTGTTCACCATGGCAATTTTACCTTTATGTGAATAGGTTTCTCCGTTGACCATTACGAGCTCAACTTCGGGAGCTTTTTTTATGTCTATGGTTCTACCTTCTTTGGCGACACGTTGTTTAATTTCTAGTAGTTCTTTTTCATTTAGAGAAAAATAAGCACGTACTTCACTAATATCAGATACTGTAGTTAATGGTGTGGTTGTAGTATTGCTAACTAATGTTCCCACTTTAAAAGGTATTTCGCCAATATACCCGTCTACCGGGCTAGTCACACGGCTATAACCTATGTTGGCAGAGATACTCTGGTAGGCGCTTTTAGCCTGTTCTAGCTGAGCTTTGGCAGTTTCTAATTGAACGCTACTGATGATATTTTTCTCGACCAAGGGCTTTAACTTATCGACTTCTACTTGTGCTGCGTTTACCGAAGCTTGTGCCGCATTGGCATCTTGTGTTAGAGACTCGGTCTCTAGTTTAAATAGCAGTTGGCCTTTTTTAACCTTTTGGCCCTCTTCAACATATATTTCTTGAATAAAGCCAGAGACTTTTGGTCTGATCTCAACATTCTGTTTTCCTTGTATAGAAGTTGAGTACAGGTCATAGGTGGTAACATCTTGTTTTTTGAGTTGTATGACCTTTAGGGAAGGAGCGCTTTGTTGTTGCGGTGCACTTTCTTGAGTTTCTTTGCAACTAACAAAAAGCAAAAGGCCGGCTAGTGCTATATATATGGTTTTTACATTCATGATATTCGCTGTTCTTCGTTTATTTATCGTTTAGTGATTTTAATTTGTCGATACTCTGGTTAAGCAAATGCTCGCTTTCGTTTACAAAATGGAGGTACGTATCAGTTTTAGGCTTGTTTTTTTTGAATTTTTCAGGATTGTACGATTGATGATAACCTGATATTTTATTAATAATGACTTTCTCTTCTTTAAAAAGTTTTAAACGTTCTTGCAGTTTGTTTAAAAAGAAAGTGCCACTTTCTGAAACTTTAAAATAGCGTTTACGGTCGCCCGGCTTAGTAAAGTAAGAGATGGTCTCCATTTTTAATAGCAGGTTTAATGCACTAGAAATAGAGCTTTTACTGGCACCACGACGGTGTTGGCAATCTTCAAAGGTCAGCCCATCTTGCTCGGTCAATACTAGACTAGCATACAAGCGAGCGGCCAAAGGAGGTATTTGATACATATTCTCAAAATGTACCCCTAGGTCTTCAATTAATTGTTTTTTGACTTCTTCTCTAGACATAATATTACGAATTCAGAGCGCAAAAGTACGGTTAGTTCGGTTTTTACCGAACTAACACGAACTAAAATTTTGTTAAATAGGAGAAAGTACCGATAAAGTGTAGTTACTCTCTAGGTATAATACCTTGTTTATCTAAAATAGGCAGAGGTTCTAAGCCTTTTTCGGCAATGGTGTATTTAGGAAAGAGAAATCGTTTTTCGAAAAGTTTGTCTTCTGCAAAGAAAGTAACGAAGAATTCATTGTCTAAAGCCAATATTTCTTCTTGCAGTACTTCAATTTTTGAAAACCCTTTTGCAGCTATTGTACCGAGCCCGTGCCTCATGGTAGATGTCTTGCGTTCATCATCGAAACCTTTGGTGACTACAATGACCATTTCAATGGGGTCAGGCCTATTGTTTATGATGTAGGCGTTCCAATCTTTAGATAAAAATTCTTCGTTCCATTCATGTGCTATGACCACATGTACATCTTTGGCTATCGGTATCTCGATGTCTTTTTTCATCTTGAGAGAAATTTAGAGCGCGCTCTTAAACTGTTCTAAGAAGCGAATATCATTCTCGCTCAACAACCGTATATCAGATATTTGATGAAGTAGAAGGGCAATTCGGTCTATGCCCATGCCGAAAGCGAACCCTGAATATTTTTTTGAGTCGATACCGCAGTTATCCAGTACATTAGGATCTACCATACCGCAGCCCATAATTTCTAACCAACCCGTACCTTTGGTCATCTTATAGTCGGTTTCGCTTTCAAGCCCCCAATAAACATCAACTTCCGCACTAGGTTCGGTAAACGGGAAGTATGACGGGCGAAGACGAATTTTTGATTTTCCGAAAAGTTCTTGAGTAAAGAACTGAAGTGTTTGCTTTAAATCTGCAAATGAAACATCGGTATCTATGTATAGGCCTTCCACCTGATGAAAGAAGCAATGTGAACGTGCCGAAATAGCTTCATTTCTATAAACACGACCTGGTGAAATGGTCCGGATTGGTGGTTGATTTTTTTCCATATACCTAACCTGAACCGATGAGGTATGGGTACGCAAAAGTATATCTGGATCCGTCTGTATAAAGAAGGTGTCTTGCATATCTCGGGCAGGGTGATACTCCGGAAGGTTCAAAGCCGTAAAGTTGTGCCAATCATCTTCAATTTCCGGACCTTCGGAAACGTTGAAACCAATTCTCGAAAATATCTCAATAATCTGATTTTTTACAATAGAAATCGGGTGCCGCGCTCCCAACTCCAATGCCTCGCCCGGGCGAGTAAGATCACCGTAAACCCCTTTCTCTTCAGAAACAGATTCTAAAGCCGACTTAAGATTGTTTACTTTTTCAGTGGCGGCGGTTTTTAATTGGTTTATGGTCTGCCCGAATTCTTTTTTCTGGTCGTTAGGTACGTTCTTGAACTCCGCAAAGAAATCGTTCAACAATCCTTTTTTACCTAAATATTTGATTCGGAAAGCCTCTACACCTTCTTTGTTGTCAGCTGTAAATTTTTCAACCTCTGCAATATGCTCTTTTAATGTATCGATCATGGTCATGGCTAATGGCGCAAATTTAAGACATTTTAGTGAACATAGATTTTGTTTGACCGTAACATTTCAAAGCAAAAGGCCCCGATATAAGTATCAAGACCTTTTGAAGAATTTATGCAAATGAAAACCAGTTATTCGATTAACTGATTGTTCTCGTTGGCGGTATGTTTGTCTTTTACATTGTCTTTTATCCAAACCAGACAACTTTCGAAATCATTGAAAATGTGTTCCTCAGGAATCAGCTTAGGTATAACGTTGACCCGCTCCATCATGTATCTGGGTTGTTGAAGTACTTCAACCAAAAGCACATTAATATCAGATTTCTTCAAATCTATTAACACATCTTCGAGGGTGTAGAGCCCTGATTGATCCATATATTGCATGCGTCCCATGAGTATGATTACCGTCGATGCAGTTCTGGGTATTTGATTTGCCAATTGTTGAAATTCACTTGTCGACCCAAAGAATAGGGGCCCTTTGAGATGTTTGATGAAAACTTCTTCTTTCAAGCTTTGAGGAAAATTTACTTCATGAACCCAATCTTTTTCATCTAAGGGAGTCACATCAGAACGTTCTGCCGTTAAATCGCCCATTTTTTTCATGAACATAAGAGATGCAATTACAAGACCAACACCAACTGCGTAGACCAAATTCCATATAGACGATAATACCAGAACAACAAGCATTATTACCACTTCAGAACTAAATTTGATCGGCCCTAAGCTCATGTCTTTAGGTAGGCTAGGTATAGCTTTTAAACCTTTATAATCCATTACACCGATACCTACAGTTACTAAAATACCGGCAAGAACGGCTGCTGGAATTTGCGATGCAACTGGCCCTAGAGCCAAAAGAATAATTAAAAGAAGCACCCCTGCAACCATACCTGAAAGTTTTGTTTTACCTCCGGCATTGATATTTACAACGGTTCTGATTGTAGCTCCTGCACCTGGTATTCCACCAAAAACAGCAGCTATACTATTACCAATACCTTGACCCACCAATTCTTTGTTGGGCTGATGTTTGGTTTTGGTCATGTTATCTGCTACGACTGAAGTCAACAGTGAATCAATAGCACCTAATAGCGCTAAAGTCAAAGCGGTAAAAACATAGGGGGTTACAGAATCAAGTTGAAAACCAGTGAATATACCTAAGTTTGGAGTCGGAAAACCACTTGGTATTTGCTCAATAGGCCGATAATTCAAACCAAAACCGTAAGCGACTCCAGAAACCACGACAAGGGCAACAAGGGCACTTGGTATAGTGGTAGTTATACGTTTAAAGCCATAAATGATAACAATTGTCGATAGTGCTAGAATTAGTTCTAGCCAATTGATATTTTGCAATGCCCTAGGAAAAACTTTTATAGCCCCAAGCACGCCAGAAGCTTCGCTTTTAGCTAAGGTCTGGGCTTCTTTCAGCATGTCGGCCTCAGTAATTTTTCCAGCTCTCTTTATGGTTTCCTCAAAATCTTCAAGAACCAGTATACCCTCGCCTGCTTCCTCCTTAAGAATATTGTCCAATATAATTTCTTCCGCCATTGGCTTGAATTGATTGACAAATTCAGCATCCTCTTTAGGGTAATAACCTATTGCCGGTAAAATCTGTGTCACCAAAATAATAACACCTATTGCGGTCATGAAACCGGAAACAACAGGGTAAGGAATATAACGAATGTACTTGCCAATGCCTAAAAGGCCAAGGCCAATTTGCATAAGACCGGCTAAAAGAAATACGATAAGAATAGCAGGAAGAGCCTTTTCCAGGCTTCCGTCGTTCAAGGCAATAATACCAGCAATAACGACCATGCTTACAGCGGTCATTGGAGCTGTCGGCCCGGAAATTTGAGTATTGGTGCCACCGAATAGGGCGGCAAAAAAGCTTATAAAAATTGCACCATATAATCCGGCACTTGGTCCCATGCCTGAACTCACACCGAAAGCTAATGCCAGAGGTAGGGCGACGATACCCGCAGTGATGCCGCCAAATAGGTCACCTCGAAGGTTTGAGAATAAATTTTTCATGGGAGATTTAATAGTTGAGATAAGTGAGTATAAGATATGGATTTTAAACTAATATAGCTAAGTTATAGCCTCTAGATTGATGATATTTTTAAAAAACCCAATTTAATTGTCAATTTGATAGAATTCTGATTTTTTTAATAGTTCTAGCCTTTATGAATTCGATTGTTTTATTTATTCAAATATCTGATATACAACAAGTTGATTAATTTTTGGCAAATAAAAAACCAACGCATTTGCGTTGGTTTTGAAAATAGAAAATTTAAAAAATTATTACTCGTAAAACGCTACGGTACCGTCTTTAATATCGTACATGGCTCCAATGATTTTGATTTCACCATTGTCTTCCATTTCTTTTAACACTTCACTTTGACTTCTGATATTATCAATGGTCATTTCTACATTTTTTTTCGACACCTCATTTACGAAATCAATATTTTTTGAATTTCTTTTGTCTGCTTCAATAGGTTCTTTTACGGCCTCTACAGCTGGCTCGATTTTCTTGATCAGTGCAGTTAAATTGCCCAATCGTGCATGGTCACATGCACCTTTTACCGCTCCGCAAGCGGTATGCCCTAATACGACGACTAATTTGGTGCCGGCCAATTTGCAAGCGAACTCCATGCTGCCCAAAATATCTTCGTTCACGAAATTTCCGGCAACCCTTGCGCTGAATATATCGCCCACGCCTTGATCGAATACCAACTCTGCTGAAACCCTCGAATCAATGCAGCTCAAAATGGTTGCAAATGGATATTGGCCACCTTTAGTGTCATCAACTTGCTCTAATAGGTTTCTTTCAGCTTTTTGATTGTCGGTAAACCTTTTATTTCCCTCTTTGAGAAGTTCAACTGCTTTATCAGGAGAAATGGCTGCTTGAGTTTCTTTAGTATATGCTTTCATAAATTTTGTTTCTGTTAATTTAATATAATTAATTTTAAGCTAATCTTGTAGCTCCGACCAAAAGTGTTACATCTATTTTGCTCATAACCTTTTTTAAATCAGAGGAAATCGATTGGCTTTTACTATTCAACTTATTTTGCTGTCTGTTCACAAGAAGCATATCAATATTACTTCTCGTCAGGTATTTTGGAAGACTTTGAATAGAATTGTCATTATGTTCAAATACGTATTCTACCATTTTTCTGCCAGAGGTATTCGAAGATGTTTGTACATCACCCTTTCTATTGATTCTGAATGATTTTAAAGGTTTGCGCGTATTTTTCAATAGATGATCGAGAATTTCAAAATCAGATGTTGACTTCCAACCATTTATTGTTCCCATAGAAAAATCAGTATTTGGTACTAAAGTTTCTCTATCGGGGGCGATCATAACCACACCTGAATGCTTTTTAAGCACAAAATCAGTAATGTTATCACCCATAAAATGTATTGGGTGCAAGCTTTTTTTACCTATAACTACGATATCAGGTTGCTTCAGTTTAAGAAAACTGTCGATTTCGTTTCTTACATTGCCGAATTCGAACGAGTAATTAATATTTAAACCGAGTTCTTCCGCCAAGGGCTCTATAATATCTTTCAGTTTTTTATCGGTTACCGAATGCTCTGAATTGATGGTTCGCATTGCTGATAACTGGTTTTCTTTCTTAACGACATCAGAAGGTTTTCGAACATTGAATACTTCAATGTCTCCATTAATGATCTTGGCCAGATTCGAAGTACTTCTTAATGTATTGTAGATAGAGTCTGTCAAATCGGAAAGCAGAACTATTTTGTATTTCTTGTTTTCCATAATGATCAGCTTAGACTTAATTTAGATTTAGGTCGGTTTTGAAAGAACTCCATAAAGCTGGAGGGGTTTTCTATTTCGCCGCGTTTCGATACTAAACGAATGTCTATATTGCGTTCTTTTGCCTTGTGTGCAAAATCGTCTAAAATCTCAATAATATCGTTGTCGAGGTATCTCGTTTTTAAGAGATTGATTTCTAAATAAGAGTCTCTCGGAAGACTGTCTAATTCTTTTAGAATCGCCCCTTTATTGAAGAAAGTAACCTCTTCGGCCAATGTCATTTTTATTCTATGCTTACCGTTGCTAATATCTTCAATATGCAAGAAATGCGAGTTTTGGTAGCTTTTTAATAAGATGACCACGATACCAACTGCTAGACCAAGGCCTATACCCCAGAGCAAGTCGATAAAAACAATACCAAGAATTGTGACAATAAAAGGTACAAATTGTTTCCATCCTAATTTGTACATGACCTTAAATAATGCTGGTTTCGCTAGCTTATAGCCTACAATAAATAATATGGCCGCTAAAACCGACAACGGAATCATATTTAGTAGGTTAGGAATGAGTATTACCGAAATCAACAAGAAAAAACCATGAATGATTGCAGACAATTTGGTTCTACCACCAGACTGAATGTTCGCAGAACTTCGAACGATTACTTGGGTTATAGGTAAACCACCAATCATACCTGAAAGAATGTTTCCGGTACCTTGTGCCAATAACTCTCTATTCGTTGGGGTAACATTTTTATGAGGGTCTAGTTTATCTGTAGCCTCTACACATAGCAAAGTTTCTAAACTTGCAACTAAAGCGATGGTAAACGCGGTGATCCATACCTCTGGGTTGCCGATGGCTCCAAAATTCGGAAAACTAAATTGCGCTAAAAAAGAATCTAAATCATCCGGTACGGGCACACTTACCAAGTGTTCTTTTGAAATGGCCAAAGTTTCGTGATCCTTGGTCAAAATATAGAATAAAATACCAGCAACAACTGCAACGACGGGCCCTTGAACCAATTGAAAAATCTTGCCTTTTTTACTTAGTACGGTGTTCCAAAGTATAAGTATACTCAGACCGATAATTGCGATTAAAGTAGCGCCTGGGCTTATATTGTTTACTGTATTCAGTATTTCAGAAAATGTATTCTCACCATCTACTTGAAGAAAAGCCCAATCACCTTCTGGATCGGGATCGTAACCAAAAAAATGGGGAATTTGCTTTAAAACGATGATGATACCGATGCCTGTGAGCATTCCTTTAATTACAGATGAAGGAAAATAGTAGCCTATTACTCCTGCCTTAAGTACACCGAATAAAATTTGTATAACACCACCAATTACAACGGCGACCAAAAAGTTCTCATAACCGCCTAAAGAGGTTATTGCCACTAATACAATTGCGGCTAGACCTGCTGCAGGCCCACTTACTCCAATATTAGAGCCACTTAAGGCTCCTACTACAACACCACCGACGATGCCGGCAATCAATCCAGAAAATAAGGGGGCGCCACTGGCCAAAGCGATACCTAAACAGAGAGGTAAGGCTACAAAAAATACTACGACACTTGCGGGAAGGTCGCTTTTAATATGCTTGAACATAGAACTCGAAATGTTATGCCTTCTCTTTAATTATTACTAAGAAGACGGTTAGTCAATTAATGGAATAAAATTGATGTAAATAAGACTAACAGGAGCGTTCCGGTGGAGGTGGAACTATTTCAAGAATGTAATCAAAGGTGCCCAACAAATGAAAATCGTTCATTTCAGACTCTTTGATGTTTTTTATAAGGGAATAATCCCAATTGTGTTCATTAACAAATTTCTCTTCCGCTTGTGGTTTTTTACTGGTCTCTTGGTGCTCTTCTTCATTCAAGTTCGTGACCACAATAGGATTCTCAATATCGCATAGCGTTATAAGGCTAGGAGCCGAAATGGCAAAAAGCCATAAGATTAATAAAAAAACTTGGGCAATACGCTTCATATTGAAAAATGAACTGCAAATATAAGGGCATATTTTTTTTTCTTTGTTAAGAAAATTTTAAAAATCTTTTAGGGTTTTAATATCTTCTGACGGAATCCAACCCGTAGTACCGTCGGCAATTCGAATTTTTTTCCATTCGTTGAGCTCTTCCAGTATATTGACTTTAGTGCCTTCATGAAGTGCGAAGGCCTCTTGGCTTCTGAGATTAGGTTCAGACTTTACACTACTCTCACTAGCAAAAACGATTGCTGGCTGGTCCGCTTTAAACAAATTGTACTGTAAGGTGGCAAAAACTACTGAAGTGATTGAAATTAATAGTGCTACAATACTAGTAACAAAGGCCAAACGCTTTCTAGAAGAATACCTGAAGTAATAAAAAGCGATGTATAATAATACGAAGAGAATCATGAAAAATACGGCTACATAACTCCATTGGTCAAAAGATAGCAACCCTACAATGTTATCATAGATTTTTGATAGTCCGGTTTCCGGTATGGTATCGATTGCATCTAAAGTCATATTTTTTGCATAGGCCAAATTGTTTTCGACTTCTGCATCGTTAGGCTTTAATAATAATGCCTTTTCGTAATAATAGATACTGGGAGCTATCTGATTTAACTTATAATACGCATTGCCCAGATTATAGTAAAGTTCTGCCGAATGTTCACCATTGTCCAATATCTCTAAATACCCATTAATTGCATTTTGGTATTCCCCGACATTATAGGCTTCGGTGGCTTTGTTGAACACTGCTTCGTTCTGTGCCGAAACAGTGACTCCAAAGAAAAAAAGTGCTATGTAGAACAAAGTCTTCACTGGGCTACAATTCAAATTATACTTTTCGTTTACCATCTTACAATTGTTTATCCAATTGTGAAATCACTTCACTGGCCTTGTCATAATCTTGCTGCATCTGTACCTCTGAAAACGGGCTATAACGTGCCATTTCACAATTTTGTAAGAGGGCTATGAATCCGTTAGTGGTATTCTCATCTACTTTCTTTTCACTAAGCAGAGAGGCTATTTTATCTTTGCTGAACTCCGAGGTCTCAATCTTCAATTTTGCTTTCAAATAGTTATGCAATGCCTTTTCCAATGCAATATAAAATGCCTCTTTATTGCCTAACTCTTTTCGAGCCTTTGATAAAAACTTTCGGGCCAATTTATTGGCGCGTCGAATTCTATTGCCCACCACATCACTCGCAATGGCATCTCTTTTCTTTCCGAATACTATTGCAGCCGGAATCAAGAGCAACGGTAGCAATAGAAAGAGATAGAAACGTGTAGAGCCAAAGAAATAATTCGTACCAATGGTACTCAAGTTGGGCTGAAGTTTAATGAAATTAAATTGATTGCCCGTAGCAACTGCTTGCTTGTTGCCTGTCGAATTGTTTGGAAGGTTTCCTGCGGATGAATTGACCGGCCCTTCTTTCACGTTGATGACAATCTCATCTGAATTTAATGTTTTGTAAGATTCGGTGCTCGGGTCGAAATAGGAAAAAGCAATGCTTGGTATCGGATATTTACCCTTAAAGGAAGGTACAATTGTATAGTTATTGCTCACTTTCCCCTGAGAACCCGCTAGTGTGGTACGAACGTTCTCATCAAATTCAGGGTCGTAGACTTCTAACGAGCCCGGAAGATTTGGCTCTGGTAACTGAAAGAGTTTTAAATTACCTTTTCCACTGACTTCCACTTTGGCCTGTAAAGATTCCGATGCGTTAAGTGCTGTTTTGCTGGTGGTCACCGAAAAGTTAAAATTACCTACGGCACCACTGAAGTCAACAGGTTTATTTTTCTCGGGAAGGGCCTTTACATTAATGGTGCGTCTTCCCGCTGAAACTGTTTTGTTGGTCTGTGAATAGATTCGGCCACCAAAAAAGTCTCGCTTTGCCGTAGGCACATCAACCGTCACATCTAACGATAAAGGTTCTATTTCTAACTTGCCCGATTTCTGAGGATATAATACCACTCGTTTTAAAATCACGTATCGATAAGGTTTGCCCTTATAAGTACCGTTTTCTGCCGATAGACGTCGCACTGGAATATCTTGGCTCCAAAAGTTGTTGTATTTAGGGTTGTCTAACGGTTGATAATTTGACACGCTGATCGATGGGGCTACATATAATTTATAGACTACACTAATCGCCTCATTCAAGTACGGACTCGTTTTAGAAACTTCTGCCACGAGATGTAAGCTCTCATCGGCCACATCATCAACAGTCATCTGGTCGCTAGGTTTATCTACAGCTGCGGTAACCTCAACTTTTCTAGGTAAAGATTTATAGGTTTCACCATCGATTACAATGGTCGCTTGCTGAATCGTAAATTGCCCTCTTGCCGTTGGCGCCAAGGTATAGGAATAGGTCTTTGAATAACTGCGAACCCCATTGATCCATGAAGAGCTGATTGATTGAGAGGGGCCCATAAGCACTCGAAAGCCAGTAAAATCAGGAGGGTTGAAATTATCGCCATCTTTGTTCATGGTGAAATCTACCCGTATACGTTCGTTGATGCCCAATTTGTCTTTACTGAGCTTCATCTCAAAAGTAATGGCATTGTCATCGTTTTGGGCATAGCCAAATACCACGAATGCCATCGATAAAAAAACAAGAATGTTTTTAAAGGGTATCGACATTACCAATCTTTTTCATTTTTAACCTTTACACCTTTGACTTTTTGGGCATCGATTTTTTCCTGAACCTTTTTCTCTTCGTTCTGCATGGCCTCGAGTAGATTCTGAATTTGCTGCTTGCTCAACTGATTAGGTCGAGGTTGCTGTGGCTGTTCTTGTTCTTGTTGGTCACCTTGTTCAGGTTTCTTCTTTTGCTCTTTTTTTTCATCTCCATCACCCTCTTTTTTTTCATCTTTTTGCTCTTCGTTCTTGTCGCCATCTTCACCTTCATCGCCCTCGTCTTCTTTATCTTGGTCTTTATTGTCTTCTTCGTTATCCCCTTCCTTCTTGTCTTCGTTCTTGTCTTTTTCGTCTTGTTTATCGTTTTGCTCTTTATCGTCTTGATTCTGGTCGTTTTGCTCTTGTTCTTTTTTGAGCATTTCTTTGGCCAATGCTAAATTATAGCGGGTTTCATCGTCTTTTGGGTCATTGCGCAGTGCTTCCTTATAGGCTTCAACAGCTTTTTCATATTCTTTGCGCTTCATGAAGACATTGCCCATATTGTGATATGCGCTATGTTTATCGTTCTTACTATTGGCCAATTCACCGGCTTGTTTGAACCTGCCGAATGCTTCGCTATACGTTTCTTTATTATAATAGGCGTTGCCAAGATTGTAAGGCGCAGCGGAGTTTTCATCGCTTTTGGCAATCGCCTTTCGGTAATCAACCTCTGCTTCAATAAAATTCTCTTCTGAAAGCTGCTTATTGGCCTCCCAAGTCAGATTTTTAGACTCTGAAAGGGCTTCAAGTTTTTCTTTCTCCTCCTCTTGAGCAAAAGAAAGAGAAGTCATAAAAAACAGTATTAAAACTAGATTTTTCATTTATTCTTCAATCTTTTCGTTAAACAGATTTAATTTCTTCAACCATGTAGTCTTTTTGTCTAGAACGAATAGGTCTAAAAATAGAAATAATAGACCTATGCCCAAAAACCATTGAAATTGATCTTTAAATTCGGCAAATTGCTTGGCTTCAAATTCCTTTTTATCCATTTGTAGCAGTTGTTCCTTTATAATTTCAACAGCGCCTTCTGTATTCGAACCATCTATATACTCTCCGTTGCCTTCATCAGCTATGTCAATAAGAACCTCTTCGTTTAGCCTGGTAATGACCACTTCGCCTTGCGCGTCTTTTTTAAGGCTCTCAACTACACCGTTGCGTTTGATCGGAATAGGTGCACCCTTTGGTTTACCTACCCCAATAGTAAAAATACGAATACCTTCTTCTACCGCCTTTTCAACGGCGTCTAGTGTAGTACCTTCTGAATGGTCTTCTCCATCGGAAATAATAAAAAGCACCCGATTTGTTTGCTCCGCATCATTATAGTATGTCGTGGCCAACTCAATGGCCTCGTTAATGGCGGTACCTTGGGAGGTCAGCATATCGGTATTCATGCTTTGCAAGAACATTTTTGCGGCGCCATAATCGGTAGTGATGGGCAACTGCGGAAATGCTTGACCGGCATACGCGATAATTCCGATTCGGTCACTGGCCAATTGATTGATTATTTCAGAGACCAACCTTTTCGATTTCTCCAAACGGTTGGGTGCAATATCTTCGGCCAACATACTTTTAGACACATCTACCGCAAATACGATATCTACTCCTTCACGCTTCACAGTTTCAAGTTTGGTGCCTATTTTGGGGTTCACAAGCCCAATAGTCAAAAATGCAATTCCTAAGAGAAAAAATAACAACTTCAATGTTGATTTATATCTTGATCGATTGGGAGTAATTCTTCTGAACAGCGATAGGTCAGCAAATTTACGCTGAGTTCTTTTTTTCCAGATTTGAAGAAATATAAACAGCACAACGATTACTGGAATAATCGCCAGAAAATAGAAATATATTTTTTCGTCGAACTGTATCATTGTCGTTTTGTGCTTTGTCTTGGGGCAATTAAATAAAACTTCTGAATATTGTGTTTCTCAATAACCATTCTAGCAATAGCAAAGCTCCTGCCAAAAAGACCCAAGACCTGAATTTTTCTTCGTATTTGTAATATTTAAACTCTTCTACTTCAGTTTTTTCAAGTTTATTGATTTCCTCGTAAATAGTTTCTAGCTTTTCATTATCCGTAGCCCTAAAATATTTTCCTCCGGTAACTTTAGCAATATCTTTTAACAGCTCTTCGTCGATTTCGACCTGCCGCATTCCATAGCGGTATGAGCCGTTTGCATTAAAGCCAATGGGCGAAAGCGCATTTCCATTAGTTCCCAGACCGATGGTATAGGTCTTGATTCCAAATTCAATGGCCAAGTCTGCGGCCGTCTGCGGCTCAATGAAACCGGAGTTGTTTACTCCGTCGGTAAGCAATATAATCACCTTGCTTGAAGCCTTGCTTTCTTTCAGACGATTTACCGAAGTGGCCAAGCCCATGCCTATTGCGGTACCGTCATTCAATTGACCGTAGGTAATGTCGCGCAGTGAGCTTAACACAATCGATTTGTCACTTGTAATCGGTGTTTTTGTAAAACCTTCACCAGCGTAAGCAACCAGCCCGATACGGTCGTTAGGTCTTTCTTTTATGAATTTAGCGGCAACTTCTTTAAGGGCGGCAAGTCGATTTGGTTTTAAGTCACGGGTCAACATACTTGAAGACACATCAATGGCCATAACAATATCGATACCTTTAGTGGTCTTCGTACGGGTAGAAATATCTTCTGTTTGAGGTCGTGCCAAAGCCGTAATAATTGCTGCCAGTGCCAATAATCGCATGATAAACAGCAATGGTTTTAATTTCGGAAGGATGCCTTGTTTTTCAAACCCTTTTACAGTTGGTATTTTTAATGACGCAGACTGTTCACGCCTTTTGTAGAAATACCACAGCACGGCCAATGGAAGCAACAACAGCAACCAAAAGAACTCAGGATTTGCAAATGATATATTCTCTAGCATTCTATACGTCGGTTTTTACTTCAAGGGTTCTCTGAATTCTCTCGACAATCTCTTCAGCATATTGATCACCATCTAACCAGGTTAAGATTACTTGTTGCTGAAAACCTTTGCCCCCGAAAAGTATTACGCTATACTTTCCGCGTACAAGATCATCTGATTCGGGTACGGCGAATTGTCCACTACCATATACCTTAATTCCCTTTACACCGCTTACGGTAATGAATTCTTCTTGTTTTGTGATAATGTTCTTTGCACCCTTTTCCTCAAGGTTCTTGATGAACATTTCGATAGATTGTTCAAAATCGGGTTCCGCTTCTTGAGTCAATGTCGTTGAGGTAGTGCCGACAGTGAATAGGGCGTCAGCATCTCTATACATGAAAATTTGAAGGTCTTGTATATTACCCTTCATCTCTGGGGTAAGTTTTACATCTTGACGCTTAAGAACCTCGGGAGTCTCTAAATTAATTGGCGGATACCCATACGTACTCGCGACCCATTCGTTTTCCAATAATTTTTTCGTAGGATGACCTAATGCCGTGTCCTTCACATAATCAAAGCCATAATAGGCAATCGATGATGCAACTGATATAAGAAATAATGCCAACACGGCAACCCCTGCCATGACCCATTTTTTCTTTTGCTTTTTTCGCGCCAATTCTTCCTGATACTCGGCTTGCTCCATAAGCTCTTCCTCCGTAGGTTCTGGTAAGGCTTCATGGGTTTTGATAACAATCTCTTCTATCGCCTTTCTGTCATTTTCCGCAACGGTCGTTTTGGGCTTTGATTTGGCGAACTTAACCAAATCGGCCGTTTGTAAAATGCGTTTGAACTGTTGTAACGTATCGTCATCTATTTTAAGTTCACCCGCATCACGAAGCATTTCTAGTTTAGCGATAAGTTCGTCGGTGGTACTCTCTAAGGCGGTTACATGAACGTCTTCCTCAAGATAAGAACGAACGATATTGGTTAGCTCTGAATAGTATTCTTTGTATTCATCTTGAATAAGATATTTAGAGTTTTCAAGATTCTTCAATTCTAGTAATGCCCTGTCGTATGGTGGAAGCAACGCTACTTTTTCTTCTTCCGTGAGCGGTTTTTTTCTAATGAAGAACCAGTACATCAATCCTCCGATTATGGCGATAGCCAATAAGATGCTGAGCAACCATTTCCAAAATTTAAAATTGCTTTTTTCAACTTCTATGAGCGGTTTGATGTCATACATCTTCTGCGCTAAGGTATCAACGGCAACATCGGCAACACTTATCTGTGTAGAATCGGTAAAATAGCCTTTTCCGTTTACCTCTATTCGCTGTGCAGGCAATTTGTACGAACCTGAATCGAATTGGGTCAGCGCATATATTTTTTGCAGGGTCATTCGGTCTGCCTTGCGGGTAGTATCGGTTTCAAAAGCTTCAACGGTTTCTAGGGGAGAAAAGGTCTGCCCATTAGGAAAAATGACCTGTGCCAGTGTATCGGTTTCTACGGTGACCGTGAAATTTATCTGTTCACCAATTTTAATTGATGTGGTATCTACAACGGAGTTTATTTTTGGTTCTGTTTGAGAATGACCTATTGAAAACCATAAGAAAGCACAGAGCACGAGGCATTTTCGCCAAGAAAAAGCAATTTGGGAGAACTGTATTTTCAAATTGAATATTTTCATTAACCTCTGCGCTTAAAATAGCCCAATAATTTCTTTACGTAACTCTCATCAACACGGCAAGTAAT
This sequence comes from Flavobacteriaceae bacterium MAR_2009_75, assembly GCA_002813285.1. Taxonomy (NCBI): domain Bacteria; kingdom Pseudomonadati; phylum Bacteroidota; class Flavobacteriia; order Flavobacteriales; family Flavobacteriaceae; species Flavobacteriaceae bacterium MAR_2009_75. The sequence goes on along the minus strand of PHTZ01000001.1, from coordinate 2,093,128 downwards.
TACTCCACATCCAGATTTTTTGAATGTATTCATAAAGTAATCTACCCGCTGATGGTAATAGTCGGCGTACCCCTTGCGAACACTCTTTGATTGCGTGTTCACCAATTTTATTTTACCGGTTTCGGAATCTTGCATTTGCACCATACCCAAATTCGGAATTACCTCTTCTCTCTGATCGAACACCCTGATACCCGTAAGGTCGTGCTTGTTACCCGAAATTTTCAAGGTTTTTTCGTAATCATCCGCTATAAAATCTGACAAGACGAAAACTATAGCTCGCTTTTTCATTACACTACTCAAGAATTTTAAAGCTTCTGCTAAATCGGTTCGGTCACTTTTAGGCCTGAATTCAAGCAATTCCCTAATGATTCTCAGTACATGGCTCTTTCCTTTTTTAGGGGGTATGTAAAGCTCCACCTCGTCAGAGAATAGTATAAGCCCGGCTTTATCATTGTTCTGCAAAGCCGAAAAGGCCAAAGTGGCCGATATTTCGGTAATAATCTCTTTCTTGAATTGGTTGGTAGTACCGAACATTTCAGAACCACTAACATCGACCATGAGCATCATGGTCAATTCTCGTTCTTCTTCGAACACCTTTATATAAGGCTCGTTGTAACGGGCGGTTACGTTCCAATCGATATTTCTAACATCATCGCCGAATTGATATTGCCTTACCTCACTAAATGTCATACCACGACCTTTGAAAGTGGAGTGATATTCCCCTCCAAAAATATGATCGGAAAGACGCCGGGTCTTAATTTCGATCTTACGTACCTTCTTTAGTAGTTCTTTGGTATTCATGATTCAGTAAAATGCACTTAACAATCAGGTTTCAGCATAGATTGGTCAAAATGCTGGGCAAGTAATATTTATTGTCAAATAGGCCCCGATTAAGGCACTTCGATCTCGTTGACGATTCTATTGATGATTTCTTCTGAAGTAATATTCTCCGCTTCGGCCTCATAAGTGATTCCTATTCTGTGGCGGAGTACATCGTGTACCACGGCACGAACATCTTCAGGAACTACGTAGCCTCTTCGCTTTATAAAAGCATAACACTTAGATGCATTGCCTAGATTGATACTTCCCCTTGGCGAGGCACCAAAACTGATCAATGGTTTTAAGCTTTCAAGATTATATTTTTCGGGGTATCGTGTGGCGAAAATCAGATCAAGTATATACTTCTCGATTTTTTCATCCATATAGACCTCTCTTACAGCTTTTTGAGCGCTCAAAATCTGATTTAAAGTCACTACCGGCTTAACGGTTTCGTACGCCCCTAATAGATTTTGGCGCATGATTAACTGCTCTTCGTTCATTTTGGGGTAGTCGATAACAGTCTTAAGCATAAAACGGTCGACCTGAGCTTCCGGTAAAGGGTAGGTGCCCTCTTGTTCAACTGGGTTTTGGGTAGCCATAACCAAAAAGGGCTTGTCAAGAATAAAAGTCTCGTCTCCAATGGTTACCTGCTTTTCTTGCATGGCTTCTAAAAGAGCGGACTGTACCTTGGCCGGGGCACGGTTAATCTCATCGGCAAGAACGAAATTAGCGAAAATCGGACCCTTCTTAATTGAGAAGTCATTCTCTTTCATGTTATAGATTAATGTACCTACAACATCTGCGGGCAAAAGGTCAGGCGTAAACTGTATACGGCTAAAACTACCTTTGACGGCTTTCGACAAAGTGTTGATGGCCAGTGTTTTTGCTAGTCCGGGTACACCTTCCAATAAAATATGCCCTTGCCCTAAAAGTCCGATCAATAACCTTTCGACCATGTGTCTTTGACCAACGATGACTTTGTTCATTTCTAATACCAGCAAATCGATGAACGCGCTTTCTTGAGCTATTTTTTCGTTTACCGCACTAATATCTACAGTAGTATTTTCCTCCATATATATCTACAAATTTTGGTTTGGGCTGGCCGTTTTTTGAATAGAGTGCAAATTGAAAATTTATTCATTGCCTAGCTGTTAACGATTGGTTAAAAAAATTTGTAAGCCCCTATTTTTGTGAAGCTTTTAAGGTAATTATTTTTAATTTAACGCTCTATGCAAAAGAAGGATTCTTATTCAAAAATAATTGCGGGTACAATGACTTGGGGAAGTTGGGGAAAGCAATTTTCTAAAGCCGAATCGGCAGCTCTCATAAATTTTTGTCTTGAAAACGGTATTTCGACTTTTGATCATGCAGATATTTATGGTGATTATACCAACGAAGCTGAGTTCGGGCGGGCGTTGATCGAAAGTAATGTTCCACGCGAGAAAATTCAACTTATCAGTAAATGTGGGATACAATTTTCTGCTGAAAGTAGAAATAACCGCGTGAAGCACTACGATTATTCAACAGATTATATCATTTGGTCGGTAGAACGATCACTTCATAATTTAAAAACGGATTATTTGGATATGTTGTTGTTACATAGGCCTAGTCCGTTGATGCAGCCCTCTGAGATAGCAGAAGCTGTAAACAAATTACAAGCTGCAGGCAAGATTAGAGATTTTGGGGTTTCTAACTTTTCGCCCTCTCAAATCGAGTTATTGGAAAAGGAAATTGAGATAGATGCAAATCAAGTAGAGTTTTCACTGACCCAAAATAGGGCCATGAACGACGGAACCTTAGATGATATAATGGCCAATGATAGAATAGCGATGTCGTGGAGCCCCTTGGGCGCCTATTTTAAGGAAGATAGCCCAGCGATATCGAAAATCGGGCACTGTCTTGAAAACCTTTGCGAAAAATATGCTGCGACCGAAGATCAACTTTTGTTGGCGTGGATCATGAAACACCCATCAAGAATAAAGCCCGTGGTGGGTACTACTACGGAGGCAAGGTTGACCATGGCGGCAAAAGCCGTACAAATCGAAATAGAACTTCAAGATTGGTTTATTTTATTGGAAGCGGCTAATGGAAATGAAGTCCCTTAAAACTTAAATATAAATTATGAGTAAAACGGTATTGATTACAGGAGCAACAAGCGGAATTGGTAAGGCAACCGCAATACTTTTTGCAGTTAAAGGTTTTCGGTTGATCCTTTGCGGAAGAAGGCAAGAACGATTAGAGGCGTTAAAAAACGAATTGGGTAAAAAAACCGATGTACACATACTAAATTTTGATGTGCGAAATAAAGAGTCGGTCTCGAATGCAATAGTTGCTCTACCAAGCAATTTCACCGAGATAGATATATTAATCAATAATGCGGGAAACGCCCATGGGTTTGACCCCATAGAGACAGGTAACACAGAAGATTGGGATGCCATGTTAGATATTAACGTGAAGGGCTTACTTTATGTGTCGAAAGCAATTATTCCGAAGATGGTAGAACGTAAATCGGGACATATAATCAATATAGGTTCAACAGCGGGTAAAGAAGTTTACCCTAAAGGCAATGTGTATTGCGCAAGCAAACATGCCGTTGATGCACTTACTACGGGTATGCGTATCGACTTAAATCAGTATGGTATCAAGGTGGGTGCGGTTAACCCTGGGGCGGTAGAAACCGAATTCAGCAATGTGAGATTCAAAGGTGATGATGAAAAGGCCGATTCTGTTTATGATGGTTTTGATCCCCTAGTTGCTGAAGATATTGCCGAAACCCTGCTTTTTGTAGTCACAAGGCCCAAACATGTAAATATTTCCGATTTAATTGTGACCCCTACCGCTCAGGCGTCGGCAACAGTGTTCAATAAGAGAAGCTGATGGTTGAATATCGAATTTTCGATTTGAGACCTATAGAGTTATAAAATTCTGAATTTATTCTAAAAACCAACTTAAATAAGAGGTAGTTCGCTCTTACCTATTTAACTTCATGATCACTTAGAAATGGTATCGAAATTATAGTAGGAGGAAGATATTTCAGAAATGAATACTTATAAGTCACACAGGTTCAAATGATCAATAAACGTTTACTCGTAAAAAACTTACTTGCGCATAACGATGAGAACAGTTTTTATGATAAAAAACGCTTTATTGCAATTGGCCAAAAAGAAGGGAAGGCCAAGTTCTTAAAACACGTTTGTGCCTTGGCGAACAGCAACCCTAAAAACAATTCATATATCGTAATCGGAGTTGAAGATGAAGATAATAGAATTGTTGGGGTAGACTTCTTTGATGACAGTAAAATACAGAACCTTGTCAATGCCTATCTAGATAATCCACCTTTAATATCTTATGAAAACATCCCGTTTCCTGATCTTCCTGAAGGTAAGGTGGTTGGGCTCGTTACCATTAAATCAAATGGCAAGGTTTGCGCCTTAAGAAAGAATATCTGGAAATATTATGGTGGAATGGTATTTTTTAGGGAGGGCAGTATCAGTTTGCCCAAGGCATTTGATATTGAGTTAAAAGACATCAATTCTGAAAAGGTCGCTACCGTGGAGCACCATGCCCGCAATAACATAGAGCTTACGTTAGATGGCGTTATCGATTTTTTGAATTTTCAACATAAAGACCTTGATAGTGACTACAAGGTGTTTAAAGAACAGTTCGTAGTTTGTTGGGCCGGCCACCTAAAAAAAGTGAAGGATCAAGACTATTATTCGAGAGTTGATATCGAACTTATCAATGAACAGGTAAAATTATTTTATTCGGCTTTAGATGAAATCACCATCGCCTATGATGAAAATTCATTTACTACAGTGGAGTATGTGCAGCTGGGCTTAGGACCGAAACAAAGCTACTATCCTTTAGAAAAAATGGTAATTACATTTTATGATAATGGTAAATATCAGATTACAAGCGATTTAATTTTCGACCCTCCACAATATGATAAAAAAAACTTATATCATATTTATAATACCAACAATGCCCTTTTAAAAAAGTTAGAAAGTCAAATGGCTCTAAGTGGCCCCGAAAGGGATGATTTAAAGCACTTGCCTGACACCTGTCTCATCTGTTATTTAAACGGTTTTGAAGATGCCCGAGACCAAATGGAAAGAGCAAGAACGTTATTAAAAAAATACGACCAGGCCATTTACCTATCGCTAAAAGAATCACTTCGAATTCTCAGAAAAGTGAAGTACAGTTGATAACAGCAATCATAGATGGGCCTGAACCTCTTCTAAAGTGGGCAAAGATGGTATGGCGCCATAATTCGTAGTGGTTATCGCACCGGCAATATTGGCTTTTTTAACCATTTCAATAAGTAGTTGATGGTCATCAATTATTTCTACGGCATTGTTCAGGGTTGAAATCTGATAAAGTAGGCAGCCGATAAAAGCGTCTCCCGCTCCAGTGGTATCCAAAGGTTCAATGGTTATACTGGGTATGGTTGTCTTCTTGCTCGCAGTACTTACGAGTGTGCCTTCACCGCCCAAAGTAATTGTGATAATTTGTGCCCCTATTTTGTGTAGGTGGTCACAAGCTTTTTCCAAATCTTTTTGGCCCGAAAGCAGTTGTGCCTCTTCTAGGCTAAATTTGCATAAATGAGACTTTTCGACGAAGGGCATGCATTTTTTAATGAAGATTTTCTCCTCATTTTTCCAAAGGTCTCCCCGAAAATTAGGATCAAAGCTGATAAATGAATTTTGTGTTAGAGCATCAAAGAAGTAACGTCCGTAAGCTTCTTCAAGGTCGCCGCCCAATAAAGCAGTGGCCGCACCAAGGTGGACCATATTGCCCTTAAAGCCTTTCTTTATTCCAGATTGATATTTTAACTTTCTATCGGCACCTCTGCTAAAGACGAAATCGCGTTCTCCGTTTTCAGCTAGGGAGACAAAAGCTAAGGTGGTAAAGTGTTTAGATTTCTGTGCCAACGAGATGTCTACATTGTTGTTTTGCAAAACATCAAGCAAAAAGGTTCCGAAAGGATCATCGCCAACACACCCGACAAATTTACTCGTTCCTCCGAGTTTCGCGACGGCACAGGCTACATTGGCAGGTGCCCCGCCAGCTTTTTTGGTAAACTCATCAGCTTTCGAGAGGTCACTGCCTTGCTTTTCGGCAACAAAATCGATTAATAGCTCTCCTATGCAGTAAATACTCTTCATATCTTCAACTTTACCGCTCTAAAGTACTGCCAAATGTAGCATTGTGCCAAAAAAAATAAAATGGCTTCAAATTTACAGTGAAAATGTACGGCTGAGAACAATAAGAAAAGCCGTCTTTGACGGCATTGTAGAAATCCCTACCTTTTTGAAAAATTTTAAAGTGGGTTAAAATGGACATATTCAATGAAATAAAGAAGAAACTTAGTCATGAGTTTATAGATATTATAGAATGGTTAGATTCTACCAACGATACCATTGTTCACAGATTTGAACGATATCAGAATGAAATTAAGAATAATGCGAAGTTGGTGGTCAGAGAAGGCCAAACTGCGGTTTTTGTTAATGAAGGTAAGTTGGCCGATGTCTTTACCCCGGGGACCTATACTTTGAACACGAAAAACCTTCCCATATTAACAACCCTCAAAGGATGGAAATATGGATTTGATAGTCCCTTTAAAGCAGAGGTGTATTTTGTGAATACCCGCTTGTTCACAGATGAAAAATGGGGTACTAAAAGTCCGTTTGTTCTTAGTGATGATCGTTTTGGCTTGGTTGAGATAAGAGCATATGGCACCTATAGCTTTCGTATTGAAGATGCTGGAAAATTCGTAATAGATGTAGTCGGTACCGATGGCAATTTTACGAATTACGAGATTAATGAGCATCTAAAAAGTCTGATAGTGACCAGATTTACAGATACCGTAGGGGAAGCCAACCTGCCTATTGAACTTTACGCAGCTAACACTACCGAACTTTCAGATACTTGTCAAGATGTGATGCAACCTGAATTTGCTAGGGTAGGTATAGAATTAGAGAAGTTTTATATCGAAAATGTTTCCATGCCCGAAGAACTCAAAAAAGAAATCTTCGAATATAGTCGGCTTGATAAGTTGGACATGGCAAAACTTTCTCAGTTCAAAGCAGCAAAGGCCATGGAGGCCGCAGCTAAAAATGAAGGCGGTACGGCCAGTGCCGGTATGGGTATGGGCATGGGTTTTGTATTGGCACAACAAATGGGCAATATGATGAACCCCCAGGCAACACAACCGGGCACTGTTGCTCAATCGCCTCAGGCTGCAATACCTCCACCGATACTACCACAAGTTTCATACTATTACGCCGTCAACGGGCAACAGAATGGCCCAGTAACTTTTGATAAATTAAAAGAGCTTTTTCGCCAATCGTTCAATCAATAGAGATTCCCTGATCTGGAAACAGGGTATGTCAAACTGGACCGCTCTAAAGGAGGTAGAAGAATTAAAATCTTTTTTGGGAGGTAATACCCCGCCGCCACTGCCTACGACATAAAATTCGATTATCACTTTTTTGAATTTTCAAGCTGATATTGAAATAGCACATTTTGTGTATGGAAAATCCTCATAAATCAGAGCTTAAAAAAGCTTGTGCCAATTGTGGTGCAGAGCTGAAGTTCAAGCCGGGCTCTCACCAACTTAAATGTGAATATTGCGGTTATGAAGAATTTATAGAACAAGCAAAAAGTAGTTTTGAAGAACTTGAACTGCAACACTATTTAAAGGTTGTTGGCGAGAATACTTATACAGAGACGATTGACCTTTTGCATTGCAAGAACTGTGGGGCGAATCAACATGTAGAGGAAAACTATAAATCGCTCAGTTGTGTTTACTGTAGCGAACCCTTGATTAAAGAAGATGTGGAAGAAGAGGGGTGGATTTTACCCGGAGCAATAATCCCTTTTCAGATTGATGAAAAAAAATCTAAAGCCATATTTAGAAAGTGGGTGAATAGCCTATGGTTTGCGCCCAATAAACTTAAAAGAGCGGCTCTTGATCCCGAAGGATTGCATGGCCTTTATCTACCATATTGGACATTCGATGCCAATTTGTTTGCCAAATACCAAGGGCAAAGGGGCGATTATTATTATGAGAACAGAAGAGTGCGAACCAGAAATGGTACTCAGACAAAACGAGTGCGCAAGACTAGATGGTCAGCTGTTTCTGGTGAGGTAGATGGGTTTGTAGATGATATTTTAATAAATGCTTCCGAGAAAAAACGTCGAGACATACCTGCCAAAATTTCTTTTTGGAACATGAAAGCCTTGGTACCTTTCAATTCAAAATACCTTTCTGGCTTTGTGACCGAAAAATATACAGTTTCTTTAAAAGAAGGGCATCATTCGTCTTTTCAAAAGGCAAAGGAAATAGCCAACACGTGGATTAAGCGCGATATCGGTGGTGATACCCAGCGCGTTGGTCAAGCCGATATTAAACTGTCGGAAGAAACGTTCAAGCATATATTATTGCCGGTCTACATCAGTTCATATCGCTATAATGGTAAAGAATATCAATTTTACATAAACGGTCAAACGGGTCAACTATGTGGTACAAGACCCTATTCTTTTTGGAAAATTTTCTTTTTGGTACTATTTATTCTTGCCATCATCGGTATAATTGCGATTTTTGCTAAATGAGAACACTTGCAATAGGCGATATTCATTCAGGATTGAAAGGTTTACAACAACTATTGGGCAAGGCTGAAGTTAGTGACCGAGACCAACTTATTTTTTTAGGGGATTATGTTGACGGATGGAGCGAGGCGACCGAAACCGTAGATTTTCTGATAAATTTGGGCAAGACGCATAGGTGCATCTTTATAAGGGGCAATCACGACGTACTTTGCCTAGAGTGGTTACAGCAACGCAAAGACAACCCTTTGTGGCTCAAACATGGTGGTGAGGCCACTAGGTCTTCTTATGAAAATGCTGACCAAAAGACCATTGCCGAGCATATAGATTTTTTTGAAAACCTAACTAATTATCATCTTGATTCTGATAATCGCTTGTTCTTACATGCAGGTTTCACCAATCTCAAAGGAGTAGATTTTGAGTATTTCTCACAAACTTTTTATTGGGATCGTACCCTGTGGGAGCTTGTATGTTCCCTAGACCCGAACCTAAAGCCCGATGATGTTCGCTACCCAAAAAGATTAACGAACTACAAAGAGATTTATATTGGCCATACTCCGATATCAAAAACGACAGCGGTTGAGCCAAAGTTGGCTGCTAACGTATGGAATGTAGATACAGGAGCCGCATTTAAGGGGCCTTTATCTATGATAGATGTCGATACCAAACAAGTTTGGCAAAGTGATCCCGTACATGAGCTTTACCCGAATGAGCAAGGAAGAAATTGAAAATAGCTTTGCTAATACTACAATTTCAGTATTTTATTAACGAACTTTGTAAAAAACATAATCATGCCCGAGAAGAATATAAGATTAGAGGTGATGAAGGCCATAGAGCCGCAGGTTGAAGGGTTTATGGATTCTTTTTTGCTTCCAGTGGAAGACATTTGGCAACCCAGCGACTTTTTGCCCGATTCCGAGAACGATAACTTTCTAGAAGCTGTAAAAGATTTAAGAGGTGAATCAAAAGAATTGGGCTATGACTTTTGGGTAACTATGGTTGCAGATACCATTACCGAAGAAGCTTTGCCGACTTACGAGTCTTGGTTGATGGATGTGGAAGGAATCGACCAACACGGTGAAAATAAGAAGACCGGTTGGGCCAAATGGGTCAGAGCTTGGACGGCCGAAGAAAACCGCCATGGCGATGTACTCAATAAGTATTTATACCTTTCAGGAAGGGTAAATATGCGTGAAATTGAAATTACTACCCAGCATTTAATTTCCGATGGTTTTGATATCGGTACAGATAGAGACCCTTACAAGAACTTCGTATATACCTCATTTCAAGAATTGGCTACCAATATTTCTCATAAAAGAGTTGGAATAATGGCCAAGAAGAAAGGTAATGCACTTTTGGGTAAAATGTGCACCATTATTGCCGGCGATGAAATGAGACACCATTTGGCATATAGAGAATTCGTGAAAACTATTCTTGGTGAAGACCCTTCAGGAATGGTTTTGGCTTTTGCCGATATGATGAAAAAGAAAATAGTTATGCCGGCCCATTTCTTGAGAGAGTCCGGTGGAGTAGTCGGTGCCGCTTTTGAAAATTTCTCGAACTGTGCTCAACGAATGGGTGTTTATACCGCCCAAGATTATGTGGACATTCTTAGAAAGTTGAATAATTATTGGGAAATTGAAAATCTACGAACCCTTTCTGAGGAAGCTGAGAAAGCAAGAGATTACTTGGTAAAACTTCCTGCTCGTTTAGAAAGAATATCTGACCGAATGAAATTTCCTGAAGATCAATATCGTTTCAAGTGGGTAGAGGCCAACGGAATGGTCTAAGCTTTACCGGAACGAAAATATAAATAAACAAAAGGCCCCGACTTTTTTAAAGTCGGGGCCTTTTGTTTGAACCTGTCAGTAAGTAAATTACAATCTACCGTGATCGTGTTCATCTTGCCATTTGGCCAATTCAGTCCATTTGCCTTCGTAGCACATTTTTGCCTGCATAGGCCATGAGGCGGGATCATGAACTTTGTACCGATCACCACCCGTTGCCAATACTTCTTTGCAACTGGCGACCGAGGTTTCAGAAAGTGCCTTCCAAGTTTCTATTCCTGCGCCTTTAAATAGACCTTCTATCTTTGGACCTATACCCTCAATAACCTTTAGGTCATCTTGTTTAATATTTTTTCCGAAAACTACTTTTGCCGCAGCGGCGTCAAATGGAATTAATACTGAAACCGTTTCTGCAGTAGCTCCCAAAGATGAAGTAATATTAGTCGCAGCAGGTTGTGGCGGAATCACGCTTACTTTTTTGTTACAGGCATCGAGGTCCGCTTGCAATTTGGCATTTTTATCATGACAAAGCTTAAGTTCTTCAGAGTTGTCGAATGTTTTAACATTGCCCTTACCAAGTAAATAGCCGAAGATAGCACAGAGTACACCTGCAAGAAGCGGTATAAGCCAACACCAGATGTTCATGTTTTCAAAATCCATTTGATTCTAGTTTAATTGTTATTTTTTATTTGATTGAAATTACCGTTCTACGATTTTTTGCTCTTCCTTCTTCTGTATCATTGCTAGCAATCGGGTTTTGCTTTCCTTTTGATGTAGTACTAATTCTACCTTCAGGAATACCGTTGTCTACCAAATAAGCTTTGGCGAAATCAGCCCTTTCTTGTCCTAATCTTAAATTAGTCGAGACTTTGCCCTCGCTGTCGGTGTAGCCGACTATTTCACATTGGGCATCCGGAACTTTATCTAAGTATCTAGCAATGTCCGCTACCTTCTGTCGTTGTTCCGAAGATAAACTGATTGAAGCTTCCGCAGTATCAAAATAAAGCATCAAAGGGTTTTTTTCAATTTTGTCGTACAGTTCTTTTATTTCAGTTTCTACATTGGCCGATACCTCATTTAGGCTAAATTCTATTGGGCCCAAGAGCACTTTGTCTCTAGGAATGAAATCGTCTTTAAGCTCGCCTGAAATATTGATTTTTGAAGACGGAATTTCTTTCGATACAAAATAGTTCTTTACTGAATTTGCCCGAGCCAGACCTAGGTTCGGATAAGCAGTTTCATTGACTTCATCACTCTTATAATACCCGATTACATTAATAACCTTGTTATTATTGACGCTCAGATAATTCTTCAGTTCAGAATCTACGCCCAATGCGACTTCGCTTGATAGAGGTGTCAAGTAATTTGAAGAAGACAGGTTAAAGTTGAAATTGTCGGAAGTTTCATAAGCAAAATCTCCGTCTTTGATAGAAAACGGATAAGATGTGGGTTCGGGCTCCGATTGGGGTGCCATAACCTGTTTCGGTTTATCTTCTACCGTAACGGTACCACAACTACTACAACAGGTAATGTAGAAGTAAATTCCCGCTAAAATGGTAATGACAATACCCAATAGGTTGGTCATCATTTTTGTCATGGGACGTAAATGTTTAGTATTCAGCTCACAATGTATTAAAAAAATCTAAAAAATGTGTTAACGCTATATGATTAATTGTGCACGAAGAGTAGGTTAAGTATTACTAATTGGTTTTTATTATAGAAGCATTGTATTGAAGTTCACCATATAAATTATTTGGTATTCACACTTTACCAGATTTACTGAAAGCGGAACAGTATATCTTTTAAAATGACACTAAATGCATTTTAAGGCATATTGATACAGGAAAAATGACCATTTATACAAAAACTGTGGTGTGCTGTGCTGTGCATCAGTATATTTAGTCTGTATTTGAGAATCAATGGAAAATAAAGAACGGGATTATGTAGATATTAAATTCGTCAGTATGATGGTAGTTGTAAGTATGCAAAAATTGCTTAGTGAAAGTTGGAGAATGCCCCAGACGAGTGAGGTTCATTATGTTTATACAAGAAACTGTCTTTTATAAGTTTCTTGTCTGTTCTTATAAAATACAACAGAATTGTTTGAGTTAGTTTAGTTTAAAAACCCGTCGTGTTTTTTTCTTGTCTGTTCGGGGGAAGGGCGAGAAAGCGAAATAGGCGGGTTTTACTTTTATAAATCGAATTTAATACCTTGAGCAAGGGGTAGCTCAGTAGTGTAATTAATAGTATTGGTTTGCCGGCGCATATAGACCTTCCAGGCATCTGAACCACTTTCTCGACCGCCACCGGTCTCTTTTTCTCCCCCAAAGGCCCCACCTATTTCCGCTCCTGAAGTTCCAATATTTACATTGGCTATACCACAATCGCTTCCGGTAACCGAAAGAAACTTTTCTGCCTCACGAAGATTGTTGGTCATAATTGCCGAAGATAGACCCTGCGCTACATCATTTTGAATAGCGATAGCGTTCTCTACATCCCCAGAATACTTGAGTAAATAGAGAACCGGAGCAAAAGTCTCATGCTGAACTATTTTAAAATCGGGTTTGGCCTCTGCGATGACAGGTTTTACGTAACAGCCACTTTCAAACCCCTTGCCACTTAATACACCACCTTCTACCAATATAGAACCACCTTCTTCTACCACCTTTTCGATTGCTTCTTGATATGCGGCTACGGCGTCGGTATCAATTAAAGGGCCTACGTGATTATTCTCATCTAAGGGGTTGCCTATTTTCAATTGGTCATAAGCATCGATAACTGCATTTTTCACGGTGTCGTAAATTGAATCATGAATAATTAGTCGACGCGTTGATGTACAGCGTTGACCTGCAGTGCCTACTGCCCCGAAAACAGCTCCGATAACTGTCATCTTAATATCTGCATCTGGTGTCACAATTATGGCATTATTACCACCCAGCTCTAAAAGTGATTTACCTAAACGGGCAGCTACTGCTTGGGCGACAGTTTTACCCATTCGTATCGACCCTGTAGCGGAAATTAATGGTATGCGGTGGTCATTCGTCATCATCTCACCTACCTTATAATCTCCATTTATTAAGCACGAAATACCTTCGGGCAGATCATTTTTATTTAAAACATCGGCAATTATTTTTTGACAGGCGATACCGCACAAAGGTGTTTTTTCAGAAGGTTTCCAAACACATACATCTCCGCAGACCCAGGCTAAAGCGGTATTCCAAGCCCAAACTGCAACGGGAAAATTAAATGCGGATATGATACCGACAATACCTAGGGCATGATATTGTTCGTACATGCGATGACCTGGTCTTTCTGAGTGCATGGTCAAACCATGCAATTGTCGGCTTAAGCCTACTGCGAAATCACAGATGTCGATCATCTCTTGAACTTCACCTAGACCTTCTTGGTAACTTTTGCCCATTTCATAAGAAACCAATTTTCCGAGCGGCTGTTTTAGTTCACGAAGCTTTTTACCAAATTGGCGAACAATCTCTCCGCGTTGAGGGGCCGGTACAATTCGCCATTGCTTGAAAGCATCTTCGGCACTACCTATAACCTTTTTATAATCTGCTTCTGATGTTGTTTTGACCTGCGCAATCAAAGCACCATCAACAGGGGAATTGGAGTCAAAATTTTCTCCTTGGCCGAACCAAGTGTTTCCAGTAGATGTGCCTTGGTTTACGGGGTCGATTCGAAGGGCTTCAAGTACATCTGAAATTCCATTGTGTAAAACAGATTTTGTCATTTTATAACTTTTTAAACAGGTATTGTTATATTATAATCAAATATACTTTTTTAGAAGAAGATTGTAAAATCAAAATTAAGCATATAGAGATTGAATGTATTTTGATTTTACTTCAATAACACTATAAGAATGGCAATAATCGCGGGAAGCCCTTGAACCAAGAATATTTTTTTGTCTGCGGTAAGCGCACCATAAATACCGGCAATAGCTACGCATGATAGAAAAAATAGAGAAACATTGGTTTTCCATAAAGGGTTAGATATAAAGAACGTCCAAATTAGTCCAGCTGCCAAGAAGCCATTATAAAGGCCTTGATTTGCTGCAAGTGGCTTGGATGGTTCAAATAGCTCTGGCGGAAAATTTTTAAAAATTTTTCTGCCTTTTGTGGTCCACGCGAACATCTCGAACCACATAAAATAGAGGTGTAAAAAAGCGATAAAACCAATGAGGATTGTTTCAATCATACTTTAAATATAGTCAAAGTAAGAATGCGAAACGTTTAGAATATTAAGCTTGTGTTTGGTTTTTAAAGGCAAGATCGAATTGCGTACCGTAGTCGTTCGATTCGTAGGTGAGCTCAGCGGAGATTTGCCTACATAAGGCTCTAATGATTTCAAAACCAATGCCCTCTGCTTCCTTAATGTTGAAATGTTCAGGAAGCCCTTTTCCATTATCACGAATGGATAATAAAACATTTTCTCCACTTTGCTCGGTTACATCGATTAATAGCTCGTTGTATTTGGTAGTATCGGGGTAGGCATGTTTCACCGCATTGGTCACAAGTTCAGATATGATAAGGGCCAAGGGAACGGCGCGGTCAAGGTCGATAGATATGTAAGGACAATTTATTTTATAGGTGAACGAAGCTGAAATCTTTTTTTGATGCTCCATCAAATCAACCAAATAATCATGAAGATTAACGGCTTTCGAATCTTGGTCTTGATAAATTTTTTGGTGCGTTAGTGCAATGGCCGAGATTCTTGCCTGACTATCTGATAGCGCTGTAATCGCTTCTTTACTTACGAGCTTGCGTTTTTGCATATTCATAAGGCTAGAGGTAATTTGCAAATTGTTTTTAACCCTATGGTGTATTTCTCGAAGTAAGTTTTCTTTCATCTTGTTCGACGC
Source organism: Flavobacteriaceae bacterium MAR_2009_75 (assembly GCA_002813285.1). Lineage (NCBI taxonomy): Bacteria > Pseudomonadati > Bacteroidota > Flavobacteriia > Flavobacteriales > Flavobacteriaceae > Flavobacteriaceae bacterium MAR_2009_75. Next base: position 2,078,041 of record PHTZ01000001.1, on the reverse strand, counting down.
TTCAAGTTCACTGGTACGAAGTAAGACCCTAGCCTCTAAGCGATCATTGTAGTCATCATTTTTCTTGACTACATAAACAAGTAGTCCAGTGGTTAAAAGTCCGAATAAAAGCACTAGGTAAGATTCGAGAACATGGGGGAAGTCAATATACTTCTGTTTAGGAATGAAACTCATGTACCAAGTTCTATTTCCTATGTTTAATTTTTTAATAATTTCATTTTCCCCTTTGTGCCTCTTAAGGGGTAAATTAGTAAATAGGGGTTTTTCGTTTGCCGCAGAATCGGTTATGGTAATATTAACTATTGGCAGTTCGTTTTTCAAAGTTCTTTTGACGAACAAGTCCATTCTATAAATACCGGCAACAATACCCTTCGTTCTTCTTAAACTTGAATCTTGTACTGCCTTCAGCGCTAAAAACCCGAGTACGCCATTGTTTTTCTGTACAAGTTCAATAGGTGCGGTAAAAGTTATTTCTTTTGTACCGATGGCTAAGTCTATTGCCGATTTTCTATTTTCTTCAGAATAATTGTCATAGCCGATTGCATCTTTAAGAGGTTTTAAGGGATTCAATAAGGCGATTGGATAATGAACCTCATTGGCTACAACAGGTACGAAGCCGCCTGCGGAATCTGATTCAGTAATGACTAATTCCTCAGTTTCGTTATTCTTTGGATCATCAATTTTTGGAGCCCATTCCAAAGCGCCAATACTAGGAAGTTGTTTTAAATAGGGGTTCGTGAATTGTTCGAAAAGATTCTGAGAAACATCATCGTGGTTCTCGAAGAAGAAGCCCATCGATTCAATAACGAGATTGATTTTGTTCAACTCATCTGTAACTTTCAATATCGATTTTGAAATCGTGTTATCTACTGTAATTTTATTCTTGGAGAGATACCTTGCATTGATATTGTAAAAAATAAAGAAGGAAATTAGAGCTCCAATGAGAAGCACAGACAAGTATTTTAAAATTTGAAACCTCGTCATAAATTATGAATTGGGAACCGCGAGAAGCTCTATTTTACTGTCTTCCAACTAGCAAAGAACGACATTTTTAAGATTAAAACCGAATTTGATCTAGTCCTCGCCTACGAAACGTTGGTCTACGGGCATTACCGTAGCACAATTATCGCACGTTCGAAGTTCTTCTGAGCCATAGAAATGCTTGAAATGTTTTAAGAAGTCCTTTTCTATATCGTTGAGTGTAAAATATGCTTCGTATAGTTTATGGTTGCAGGTGTCGCAAAACCAAAGTAGACCGTCATCAACGTTCATATGTGCTCTTTTTCGCTCTATAACAAGTCCGATGCTATTTTCATGACGAACTGGGGAGTGCGGTATTTTTGCCGGGTGCAGATACATATCACCAGGGCCTAATTTCATGGTGCGCTTTTGACCATTCTCTTGAATGTGCACCTCGATATTGCCCTCTAGTTGGTAAAAGAGTTCTTCCGTTTCGTTATAATGGTAGTCTTTACGGGCATTGGGCCCCGCCACGATCATTACGATATAGTCTCCGGCATCTTTATAGAGGTTCTTATTGCCAACGGGCGGTTGAAGTAAATGACGGTTTTCATCGATCCACTTATTTAGATTAAAAGGTGCCTTAATTGCCATAGGTACAAAAGTCTTTGAATTAAACTTTGGGTTGAAACCGAAATTAGAGAATCTCAGAACGTAACTGATAACAAAGTTATAAAAACTAGGCCACTCCCTTAACTACATTGGCAAATGTGATGACTCTAAAGTCTAATTATCTATAGAAAATTTGAGTAAAGTATAATATTCCGTCACTATTTGCCTTAACACTGACCGCAGTATGGGTAAACTCATCTTCAATAGTTTTCTTATGGTTAGAGCTATTTAACCACCCACTTAATGCTTCAGATGCCGATTCATAATCTTTTGCTACGTTCTCTGCCACAAACTGGGCATCTTCTTCCGAAGAAATACTAGAAGCGCGTTTACTGAAATTATCATGATTGATTGAGCCTCGAGACATCATGTAATCGGTATGTTCATTGGCGTATTGGTATGCCACTGAACTAAATTTTAGTGAATTTTGGCCGAGTGAAAGTCTGTGCTGGTTGACTACATCTAGCAATTCGCTCTCAATTTCAGGTACATTCTTGGCCTCAATAATATCTGCCGTATCCACCGACTCTTTTGTGCAAGAGGCCATGGTACATACAAATAAAACTAGGACAAGGTATTGCCTTATCATTTTCATATAGTGTTCTATTTGTAAGTAGGTGCGTTCTCGAAAAGTAGGAGTGAGAAATGGGGTGTTCTCGTGTTCTGAAAAAATCGATTGGGGAATTATCGATACGCGAATATCTAAAAATTAGCGTTTATGGGGTTGAATTATTTTCTATTTTCGATGAAATACACTGAGCTATGAGTCTCTTGTAAGTTGAAACGCACATTATTACTAAGGTTGATTATCATATTACTCTATTAGGGAGTGGGGCTGTATATTTTAAAGTAACAATAGTAAGTTTTGAAAACTTGGTAGTCTCTTCAAACTATAATTTCTTCCTCTTTTTCTGGCTTTTCAAGCACATCATTTCTTAAAACTTTTGAAAATACAAAATCACCTATTTTTTTAATAGGTTCATATAGTACCGATTGTTGCATGGTATCGTTCTGTATTATACCGGCAGAGCTATTTACCCGTTCGAAAAAAACCAAAAGCGCACCCAAAATTACGGCTACTTTGACCACGCCGAAAATGCCGCCTGCAATCCGGTTTAACAACCCTAACATTGCAATACTGGCTACTTTGGTCAATAGCTTTGCCGCAAAATGTACTACAATGACAATCGCGATGAAGGTAACAACGAAAGCAGTTATGTTGATGTAGCGCTCTTCCCATTGCATGTTCTGTGAGAGATAGTCTCCAGCGTAATAAGAAAAATGAATTGCACCATATATGCCCGCGACCAAGGCAACAATCGAGGCCAACTCAATGAAAAGACCGTTTTTTAACCCTTTGTATAATCCATATAAAAGCAATAACCCTAAGATAATGTCAAGAAAGCTCATGGTGGTCGAATTTACACAAAAGTAGTATTTTGATTTGTACCTTTGAACTTTGCAAATTAGGCTTTCTTAGCTTATAGAAAGCAATTATTCTTTCAGTTGGTCAGTTAGTAAAAAAGAAGCATGTCTAGAGATACAATATTAAAGGAAAGGTGGGATGTATTGGTTGAGAAACTCTCTTCTCAATTTTCCGATGGAGACCCATTAGAACTTGATGCGATCATATATCTGGTTGGGGTTCAAGAATTGGGGCAGTATCATAGAAAATATAAAAAAGACGATAAGCTCGACCTCATGCACATCGCTATTTGTAGGTTGTTGGAGCCCTACGGTTATTATGAGTTCGATTATTTCGATGAAGAAGGTTGGCCCCATTATAGAGTAGAGGAAGAACTGCCTACCTTAAAATCTGGCGAGCAGGCCATTTTAATGAAGGAAGCGATAGTCGATTACTTTGTTGAAAAAAATTATATCATCTAAAAGTGAACTCTTCTGAAAAATGAATAGGTTTAATATTTATAGTTGATGGCGGAATCTAAACCCTATTATGCCGTAATTTTTACATCTACTCGTACAGTAGGCGATAGGGGTTATAACAAAATGTCTCGCTTAATGCAGAGTTTAGCCGAAAAGCAATCCGGCTTTTTGGGTGTTGAAAGCGCTAGGGAAGAATTAGGAATAACTGTCAGTTACTGGCAAGACCTAAAGAGTATCGCTAATTGGAAAACACAGACCGACCATCTTTTGGCACAGGAAAGAGGAATCAAAGAATGGTATTCGTGGTATAAAGTTAGAATTTGCCGTGTAGAACGTGAATATGACTTTAATAAGCTCGACCAATAGGTTGTGAGCCTATCTCAGAATTTGCTTAATTTTTCTTTCCTGAGCTAAACGGGCGAGATTACCCTCTATTTTTCATGCTTTGAAATGGATACTTTAAGTTCTATATTTAGCAATGGTCAAAACTTCGCCGTCACATTCGTAAGTCTTTTGTAATTGTTCATCGTAACGTAAGATTTCTTTCTGCGAATTTTCGACCTTTTTCTATTCAACTTAAACATTACTATGAAATACGTTATTTCTCTAGACCAAGGTACGACCAGTTCTCGAGCCTTACTTGTAGATGAAACAGGCCAAATCAAAGGCATGGTTCAGAAAGAATTTAAACAAATTTTCCCAAAATCAGGTTGGGTAGAGCACGACCCTATCGAGATTTTAGAAAGTCAGATGAGCGTTTTAAAAGAACTTGTCGAGAAAGAAGAAGTCGATACTGCTGACATTTCTGCGATTGGAATCACTAACCAAAGGGAAACTACTTTGGTCTGGGATAAGATTACGGGTGAGCCCGTATACAACGCCATCGTTTGGCAAGACAAGCGCACTGCCGATATTTGTGAACACCTTAAAAATGTGGGACTAACAGAGCATGTTAGAAAAACAACAGGACTTGTTATTGACTCCTATTTTTCTGGAACCAAGGTAAAATGGATACTCGATAATGTTGAAGGTGCGAAAGAAAAAGCTGAGAATGGAGATTTGTTGATGGGTACAATAGATTCCTGGTTGGTATGGAATATGACCAACAAAAAAAATCACGTGACCGATTATACTAATGCCTCTAGAACGATGATTTACGATATCGTTAATCTTAAATGGGACGATAAACTCTTGAAAGCTTTGGGTATACCAAAATTGATGCTACCCGAAGTAAAACCTTCCGCTCATCATTTTGGAGATTACGAACTTAATGGAACAAAAATACCTATTGCGGGTATCGCCGGGGATCAGCAAGCAGCGCTTTTCGGGCAGGCTTGTTTTAAAAAGGGGACTGCCAAAAACACGTACGGTACCGGGTGTTTTATGCTAATGAACACGGGTACAGAACCTCAAATATCAAAGAATGGCTTGCTAACGACCATTGCTTACGGCCTTGATGGTAAGGTCAATTATGCTTTGGAAGGCAGTATTTTTATTGCAGGTGCGGCGATTCAATGGCTTCGTGACGGTCTGGAACTAATCGACGACGCCAAAGAAACGGAGGCTTTGGCAGAATCTATAGAAGATGAAAACCCGGTTTATATCGTTCCTGCATTTGCAGGGCTCGGTGCCCCATACTGGGATATGTACGCGAGAGGTGCCGTTTTCGGACTTACCCGTGATACGGGCAAGGCACATCTTGCGAAAGCAACTTTAGAAGCATTGGCCTACCAAACAAAAGATATTCTGAAGGCTATGGAAGACGATTCGGGTATTCAGTTAAAAAACCTACGCGTAGACGGTGGGGCATGTGCCAACAACTATTTGATGCAATTTCAGGCCGATATTCTTGATTCTGAGGTGCACAGACCAGAAGTAATTGAATCTACGGCCATGGGTGCGGCTTTTTTGGCCGGTATTCAAGTAGGGCTTTGGAAACAGGAAGATGTTGATCAAAACCGTCCGATGAATCGAATTTTTAAGCCTAATTTTGACCGCGTTAAACGCAAGCGTTTATATAAGAAATGGCAAAAGGCCATAGAGCGTACAAAAGGCTGGGAAGAACAATAGTTAGCACAAAATTCATGAAAAATATAAAATTCTCAAATCTAAATAGGTCAAAGACCATAAAAAAAATGTCCTCTGAAGCCTACGATTTGGTGGTAATCGGTGGCGGTATCACTGGTGGCGGTATTGCGCTTGATGCGGCTTCACGCGGGCTCAAAGTAGCTTTGGTCGAAAAGGGAGATTTTGCTTCGGGCACTAGTAGTAAGTCAACAAAGTTGATACATGGTGGTCTGCGTTATTTGAAGCAGTTCGATTTTTGGCTGGTCAAAGAGGTGGGTTCTGAACGTGCGATCGTTCATAAATTGGCTCCGCATTTGGTCATACCCGAAAAAATGTTGCTTCCATTAATAGAGAACGGTTCTTATGGCAAATGGCTGACATCCATAGGGCTTAAGGTATACGATATACTCGCCCAGGTCTCCGGTGACGACAAAAGAAAGATGCTAGAGAAGAAAGAGGCCTTAAAACTTGAACCCCTGCTTCCGAAGAAAATATTGAAGGGCGCAGGTTACTATGCCGAGTATCGCACAGATGATGCCAGATTGACCATCGAGAACATTAAAACAAGTCTGGTTTTTGGTGCCAATGCACTCAATTATGCTTCTGTAGAAGATTTTATTTATGACACCGATAACAAGGTCGCAGGTGTCAAAGTTAAAGATGGTACCACTGATGAGATTTTTGAAATTAAATCAAAGTATGTTATTAGTGCTGCCGGGCCATGGGTCGATGAGTTGCGCAGCAAGAACAATTCGAAAAAAGGCAAACAATTACACTTGACCAAAGGGGTGCATTTGGTATTTCCGAAGAAGAAATTACCGGTAAAACAATCGGTATATTTTGATATACCCGATGGACGAATGATGTTCGCTATTCCCAGAGGAAAGGTAACCTATGTGGGTACCACTGATACCAATTTCAATAAAGACAAAGATAATGTTCGCACTGATTTGGCTGATGCTATTTATCTGATATCCGCGGTAAATAATATGTTTCCTAAAATCAATTTAGAGATGCACGATATAATTTCTTCATGGGCCGGTCTTCGACCTCTGATTCATGAAGAAGGAAAGTCGGCTTCAGAATTATCGCGTAAAGATGAAATTTTTACCTCTGAGACGGGTTTAATCAGTATAGCGGGAGGAAAACTTACGGGTTATCGTAAAATGGCAGAGCGTGTGGTAAACAGAATTGCCAAAAAGATGGAAGAAGATCATGAAGTAGAATTGAAAGAGTGCTACACAGAGAAAATCGCACTTTGTGGTAATGTCGATTTTAAGAAGTTTAAGCATGTTCAAAAATATATTGCTCAAATATACACTAGGTTAAAAGACGATGGTTTCAGTGAGTACGATGCTTGGTTTCTAGTAACGAATTATGGCAAGCAGACCGATAAAATACTCGAAAGTTATAATAAGCTTAAAGATGCTGACAAGTATGTTCGTTTAGCTAAAGCGGAGTTGCATTTTGGTATTGACTACGAGATGGTCATAAACCCGATGGATTTCTTCATTCGTAGAACGGGTAGGTTATATTTTAATATTGACAGTGTACGCACATTGATGGAGCCAATATTGGAAGAGTTCAAGGCCATATATAAGAGTGATGATACGCAAATTTCGGCTTGGAGAGAAATTTTAAATGCAGAATTGGACGAGCATTCTAACTTTTCTCTGGATCGAGCGTAGTCAGGTTCCACTCAATAGGGTTTCTTGTTTCACTACACTCTGAATTTGGTTTTTTTAAGGGGTTGTTGATGAAGTATTCTGCAATTTGAAATAAACATGGATTGAAAAGACCATGACTTTCATCAGGAAAAACAACATTGTACCCATTTTTCAAGTGCTTTAAAGCTCCATTGGCATCGCTTGGCGGGGTGGCAGGGTCTAAACTGCCCGACACCATTAAGGTAGGAATATCTGATGCCACAGGTTGGTTCTCAAAATCTGTGGCCCTATGGGGATGCCAACTGGCCAGCAACTTGGCGGCCAAGTCATAAGAAGTAAATGCAAACCCGATTTCAGATTGTTGTATGGCCTTATTTGTATCTGTTACATTATAGAACGGAAGTTCTTCATAAGCCGTGACCGAATAGAGCATGGGAATATTTAAGAGGTTATAAAAAGACTCGAAATCTTGTAAAGTGTCAATAATGGGCTCGGCTTTTCTATTTTCCAATGCTTCAAGGAAAAAGGGTAAATTACCTATAGTTTTATTATCATAAAGTAAAAAGTTCAATAGTGCAAATGCATCTTGTAAATTAAATGCATATGGTTTCTTTTTATAGTCAAAGCGCATAGGGTTTTTTTGTAATTTCTTTAACGATTGTAATAAGCGCTCTTTGAGATTAGGATATCGGTTGTTACAGCCTTCATTTTCCTCGCAACCTCGAAGTGAAGCAAAAAGCGAATTTTCAATGTTTCTAATTCGATGTCCGAATATGTCAGATTCAGGGGCCAAAATTCCGACAAGTACCGCACTACGAACACCCTTCGGAAAATCACGCATGATGGTCAGCCCTAGCCTCGAACCATAGGAAGCTCCAAAAAGATTCCATTTTTTATAGCCCAAGGCTTTGCGCAGATCCTCAAAATCGGCCGCATTTTCTCGGCTGTTATAACCGGCAAGGTCAACAGCACCTTTTTTCATAGTTTCCTTGCATTCGGCCATTATGGTGGCCATAGCCTTATAATCATTGTATATGTCAAGATCTTGTCGCATAATGGTGAATATTGCATCACCTAAATCAACGCAGTTTGCTTCAGACTTACCAGTTCCGCGTTGATCCATCAATACAATATCCCTATCATTACGAAGGGGATGATTTTTCCAGTAGTCCTCCATAATCAAAGTAGCACCTCCAGGTCCACCCATTAGATAAACAATAGGGGCCTTTAACGAATCGGCTTTTTTGGCCTTTAAAACCTTGTAGACTAATTTGAGGGTGCGAGAATCGGGGTCATTTCTATTTTCAGGTACTTCGAGAATGCCATCGATGGTTTTATATTCGGGTTCTCGATTGCAAGCGTAAAAAGCTATGACAATAAAAATAATTGACCACAGGCGCATAAGTGAAGGTGTTGATTTACTGAAAGATAGTGAAAGTTTCTTCAATATGACCCCTCGAACAATGCTATAAAATCTTTCTTCTTATTCAAAATTTAAAGTCGATGAGGCTCCGATTTCAGCTTGGAGAGACACTTTAGAGGAAGAATTGGACGAGCATTCTAACTTTTCGCTGGAAAGAAAATAAATATCCCGTTTTGTAAAAAAATTAAATTTACACAAAACGGGATAATATAGATACTGGAAACTTTAATTATTGGGCACAATTGCCATCTTTAAGATTATCAATTGTGGGATTAAAAATATTATTTTCTGATATATAAAATGTAATTCCTTCATTTTGTGCTAACGTGCTAATAGCACAATAATCTACCAAAGTTTCATTATTCCGAGCTGTAAAATTTTTAAGTAAAGTTATCTTCTCAAGGCCATTTAAACTTGTTAAATCGGTATCATATATTGTTAATTCTTGGCTGATACTCACCAAATTTGATAATGGTTCAAGTGTGGTTATTTGACCTAAATCGCGACTACCATTTATTGATAGGGTGCCATCAAATTTAGTGTAGCCTTTTGAGGCAAATTGTTCAATACCGTTATCGCTTTCCAGATTTAGACTACCATGGTAAGTATCCAGCGGTATTTCTTTTGAGCAATCTTGACCTAGAATTAAAGAGCGGGTTGGGTTATAACGATTCCATCGGGTAGATGAAAACGAACCTGTAAAAGTTTCACTGGAAAGTAAATTTTTAATTGCGCAATAATTATATAATTTTTGATTGTTCATGACGGTAAAACTTCCTTTTTGAGTCCTAAGGTTTTCTAACCCGTCAAGTGATTCAATGGCAATATTGTTAACCAATCTAAAACTATCAAATACTAACGTTAGTTTTGAAAAAGCTTCTAAAGACGTTAACGAATTGTTTTCTCTAATCCATAAATCATTTCCAATTTCGGTGATATTAGATAGCCCGTTCAAATCGTTTAAAAGAGGATTACCGAAAATATTGACAAAATTCTCGACTCTCGTTAGATGGCTTAATGCATTTAAATTTTCAAGTTTTGAATTTCTTCCTATAGAAATACTTTGGTTAATTATAATGTCTTCTAGTCCGCTAAGGTTTGTCAATTGGGTTGTATTTGCCACATCTAAGGAACCAATTTCTGTTAGTATACTTAGTTTCTCCAAGCTGGATATCGATGAAGAATTGCCAACCAAATTACCAATAAATAGTACACCCGTGATTTTAGTATAACCAGAAGCTGAAAACTCGTCAACTTCACTTTGATTTAATAGACTTATTGAACCATCGTAAACGTCACTAACTCCTTTTCCGGTTATAGCTATAGGGCCTACTACATTGGTTGCATCAGATTCTATTTCTAAAAAACCATTGTATTCTGCTATTTCCAATGGGTTGAAATTGACCGATATTGTTGTGCTATCATTTGGTTTAAGAATTGCGGAGGTAAAGTCTGTGTTAAACGTATCAGGTAAAGTTAGTTTAGAGATGGTTAAATCAGAGTTACCAGAATTACTAAAATTAAATACGATAGTCTTAGAATAATTTTTTACAACATTACCAAAATTTAAAGAGTCAGCTATTTCTGTATTGAGATTCACAATTGCAGTTCTTTCTGGTTCTTTAACTTCAGGAGGGGTAACTTGAGTATCGCTAGATTCTTCAGATTTGCTACAAGAAGAAAAATAGATTACAGATAATAATAGAAGTACAAGAGTGGGTTTTAAAGCCATGTTCAAAGTTTTATTGTACTTAAACCTTTAATTCTTTTATATATTGTTAACGTAGTTTTAATCCTTGGTAAACGACAACCTGAATCTATAATGTTTACAATTTTTGAACACTTTGTAGTAAGATTTTTTAAAAACAATTAATTTCTTTAATCTAACTTATCGGTCAATTCTAAAAAGACACTTTTGGCATTTTTACCTTCGTATAAAACCTTATACACCGCATTAATGATCGGCGTTTTTACCTTTTTTTCGAATTTCGATTTGATTTCATGGGCGCTTTTAGTGGCATAATAGCCTTCGGCGACCATGTTCATTTCCATCTGGGCGCTTTTCACCGTATAACCCTTTCCAATCATATTACCGAACATACGGTTACGGCTAAATGTAGAGTACCCTGTTACCAATAAATCACCTAAATAAGCAGAATTATTGATGTTTCTATCAATTTTATGTATGCGTTTGGTAAAGCGTTTCATCTCGCGAATAGCATTGCTCATCAAAACGCTTTGAAAGTTATCACCATACCCCAACCCATGGGCTATACCTGCGGCAATGGCATAAATATTCTTGAGCATGGCGGCGTACTCGGTGCCAATAATATCTTTCGTTACTTTGGTCTTGATGTAATCACAACTGAGGTTTTTGGCCACATATTGCGCTTTTTCAGAGTCGGCACAGGCTATGGTGAGGTATGATAAGCGTTCCATAGCAACTTCTTCTGCATGGCATGGCCCGGTAATCACACCAATATTTTTATACGGAATATTATATTCTTCATGAAAATGCTCCCCTACAATGAGTCCGGTTTCGGGCACAATGCCTTTTATAGCGGAGAATATGATTTTGTTCTTTATTGAGGCAGTCAGCTTTTGCAGTTCAGTATGGAGAAAGGCAGAAGGAATAGCAAAAATTAAAATGTCTGCTGTTGATATAACTTCATTAATATTATCGGTCAATTCTAACTTGCAGTTATCGAAAGTGACAGAGGTCAAATAGTTAGGGTTGTGCTTTTGAATTTTTATAAAACCAATGGCATCTGAATTGCGCATATACCAATTTACCTTTTCCTGATTTTCACAGAGCATCTTAACAATGGCGGTCGCCCAACTTCCTCCTCCGAGAACTGCAAACTTCAATGGTCTATTCATAAAACATTCAATTTTCTTATGTGGCTTTATACTTCCGAAGCAAAACTAACGAAATTAAAATCCGAAACCTTAAACATTGATTATCAAAAAGTTAAAAATAGTGGCACGGTGATTGTTTTTAACATTTTGAATTTCAATGCCCATATTATGAAAACAAAACTACTCGCTACACTATTCATAAGTTTCTCAATGACCTCATGCTATACCGAGGTCATTGTTGAAGATGACTATATCGAAGAGCCTGTTCATAATACCTATGAGGTTTTACACTCGTACGATCTTTGGTATGTAGATATTAATGCTACGAAAGGCTCTGGTGAAGTTCCGTTTCTTCAACGGGCATTTACAGTATCTTTTATTAATGGCGCGCTCTATGCTAATAATAACATTGTGGGTATTGGTAAGACCGGTAACGGCGTTGGTATCGACGTAGGTTATTATGATGCTCTAAGAGGAGCTGTTGAGGTAGACCATGATATCGATGGCCGGTATATTCTTGACCTTTTTGTAATTGACCGTAATACTATAGAACTTTATGATAACCTAACGGATACCTCGTACTATTTGAACGGCTATCAGTTGAATAGTTTTGACTTTGACTATGTATTTTACGATAATATCAACTATTTTCTGCAGGAATACGATGCTTGGGAAAAAGTATATACTAGTGAGACCGGAGCTCTAAATGATTTTGATAATGAGAATTTTTTACAGTTTCAACCAGGCTATTTTCGTTCTTCAATAGATGCACCCGGAACACAAGTTTCTCGAGTCATATGGGATTTTGAAGGTGATTATCAGGTGTATGACATTCCTAACGATGAAATGCTTAAAACTTTAACACTGGCGTACCGTTCGTCGAGCAATGATTACTTTGAATTGTACGTTATTAGTGACAGTACTATCGAACTTTATCACCCGAGTAGTCAAACCGTTTATAAATTTCGTGGAAGGGGTTATAGACAGTATTTGAAATCAGGTTCAGGTGCGATAGATAAAATGAGAGAAAAGACTTCTAACCCTACAATGAAGGTCGAAAGAAGTAGAGAAAGATAATAAGATTTTTTTGGTTGGTTATTTAGTTAGAGACCGCTCCTGTTCATAGAACAGGAGCGGTTTTATTTTGTAGCACGTTGATGCACTCAACTTTTCACCTCGTTCATGATTTCTTCATCAATTACGATGTTTTCTGAAGTGTGAAGTACCGAAATGTCGCCTGTGGTTTCGAATACTACCGCTTTAACCTCTGAAAACTGTAGAACATTGGCCTCTCGCAACTTGGCCATCAAATCAGATTTGCTTACCAAACATTTTTTTAGGTTCTCTTCAAAAACTTGACCGTCTTGCATCAACAAAATCGGGGTATTGCTCACGGTATTTTCAAAAGAATCGGAAGAAGATCGGAGTTTTGCGAAAATCACTTGCAACAGGGCTAAAACTGCTATAGAGATGATAGCGGACATAAAATTTTTCGTTGGGCTATTCACGGCATCGGCGAGAATAGAACCCATAGCAATGGTAACCGCAAAATCAAAACTGCTCATTTTGGCAAAAGTTCTTTTGCCGGCAATTCGGGTGATCACAATTATGTAGACGTAAATAAATAGCCCGGCGAGAGCTATCTTAAGAATGGTAGAAATAGCTATTGAAAACATAATAAATGGGTTTAGATTGATTCGGTCAGAAATTAACAAGTGATTCTTAATTAGATAGACGCTTCAACATTTATTTATGCCTTAAAAAAGCCCTTGTTTATGTCGTAAAGTATAGCCCTCTAATCCCATAAATACTCATAAGAGAAGATAGAATTACCTGAAATAGTCATATGAATTCATGAATTTAGTTAAAGGTAATTGGCTCTGGATGAGGTTGTAAAATAGCTATTTAACCTACATGACTAGGCTAATAGGGTATTTTGGGCTATTTTTGCACGCTCAAAAACCGACCATGAAGAAGTATCTCAATCTTTTCGATTTTAAACAGAAAGTAGATTATAAAACGGAAATACTTTCAGGCTTAACAGTTGCTTTGGCATTAGTGCCCGAAGCAATTGCATTTGCACTGATACCAGGGTTTTCACCTCTTACAGGACTTTATGCAGCTTTTATACTTTGTTTGATTACTTCAATTTTAGGAGGTAGACCTGGTATGATATCTGGTGCCACTGGTGCCGTAGCGGTTATTTTTGTTGGTTTAATTTTAGAGCTAAAACGTAATTTTCCGGGTATTGAACCAGATTCTATTTTGCATTATGTTTTCGCAACGGTAATAATCGCTGGAGTACTTCAGATTCTAGCAGGTGTTTTACGCTTGGGTAAATTTATTCGTTTGGTACCGCACCCTGTAATGTTCGGTTTCGTAAACGGCTTGGCCATTATTATTTTCATGGCGCAATTTCCTAGTTTTTATCAAAAGGGTACGGATCAATTGCTTGAAGGCTCATCTTTGTACATCATGTTAGGACTTACCCTATTGACAATGTTGATTATATGGGGCTTTCCTAAATTAACCAAAGCAATTCCCTCGTCGCTATTGGCCATTGTGGTGGTTTCAGCTATCGTAATCGGTTTTGGTGTTGATACCATCACCGTTGCTGATACAATGTCGGAAGGTGAAAGTATAAGTGGAGGTTTTCCTCCTTTATCCATTCCTCAGATACCCTTAACATTCGAGACATTTAAGATTGTGTTTCCGTATGCCGCAATTATGGCGGGTGTGGGCTTGATCGAAAGTCTTTTGACCTTGAATATTATAGATGAAATTACCGAAACACGTGGTAGCGGTAACCGAGAGTGCGTTGCGCAGGGTACGGCAAATGTGTTCTCCGGATTCTTATCTGGAATGGGTGGTTGTGCTATGATCGGGCAAAGTTTGATCAATACTTCATCAGGTGCAAGAGCCCGTCTTTCTGGTATTACGGCCGCAGTAATGTTATTGGTATTCATTATGTTCGGGTCAAGTCTTATCGAACGCTTGCCTATGGCCGCATTGGTGGGGCTAATGTTTATGGTCGCCATCGGAACTTTCGAATGGGCAAGCTTTAAGACTTTCGGTAAGATGCCTAAGTCAGATGTCGTAGTTATGGTATTGGTCACCTTGATTACTGCTGTTACCCATAACTTGGCGGTAGCAGTGTTGTTGGGTGTTATTATTTCTGCATTGGCCTATTCTTGGGAAAATGCCAAGAGAATACGAGCGAGAAAGCATATCGATGAGAATGGAGTAAAACATTATCAAATCTATGGTCCTCTTTTTTTCGGTTCTACTACACTCTTTGGTGAGAAGTTCGATGTTTTAAACGACCCAGACGAGGTTATCATAGATTTTAAAGAAAGTCGTATTGCCGATATGTCGGGTATTGAAGCTTTAAACAAAATAACCGAACGCTACGCCAAAGTTGGTAAAAAGGTCAACTTAAGGCATTTGAGCAAAGACTGTGTTCGGTTACTGGAGAATGCAGATGAAATTATTGATGTCAACGTTCTTGAAGACCCGACCTACAAGGTTGCTGTAGATAAGGTAGATAGTAAAGACGATCCAGAAATGAAAAACCCCTATAACCTTTGGGGCCTATAGGCTTTCTTCTTGCTTGTTCTTGGTATTGGTGTAACCACCTGCCCAACCGAGCCAGTATTTTAACGATATATAAGAGCGCTTGCGTCGTAATAGGCGCTCAGACAAGTTGCTGCTATTGTTCAGGGTTAGAGTTTCTTCTTTCATGATGTAACTGATTAATTGATGAATAGGGTATTTGTCTTTAAAGACGAAGTAGATTCTAAGACAATTGATAAAATTTTGTTAAAAAAGTAAAACAGGGGGGGTGAAATCGAATCATTAGTTTTCCTGTGACCAAGTAACATGTCGATTGTAAGAAGTAAAAAGCCGCCCTTCAAATCTGAAAGGCGGCTTTTTTTAAAATGGTTGTATCGCTTATTATAATGTTCTCAAATACTCGGCGACTGCACGTGTATCTTCTTCTGAAAGATTTTGATTCAACATAATAGCATTGTTGTATTCTTTTAGCAAAGCCTTGGCGATAGGATCCTCTTTAAGCATTTTATCTGGGCCAATAATCATGTTCATTACCCATGCCGGGTTTCTTCTGTCATAAACACCTTTTAAAGCAGGGCCTATCATTCTTTGCTCGGCCATATGGCAAGCAGTACAGATAGTATTGAATTTAGCCTCGCCAGCAGCGGCCAATTCACTATCTACTTCACTATCAAAAGTAATGTCTTTAAACGGACCAACACCTTCATTGTCCATATCAACAGGTACACCTTCAGATTTAGCTTCAACAGCTTTCTCTGTAGTTTTAGTTCGGTTCATTTCAAAACCTTCCTTTTTTTCTTCCTTTTTTTCTTCTCCGCAGCCGACTATCAATCCGCCCAAAGCAAACACAACAATTAATTTCTTCATGGTAACAAAATTTATGGGCACTAATATAAGAAATACCCCTATTTAAAGTACCTCTTCCAAAAACTTTATTGTTCTTTTTTCACTATAGTACTGGTTTCTGTAGTCGAAGAATCCCACATGTCCGCCAAATTTCGGGGTTTCCAAAAATAAGCGCCCATTTTCTTCTGATTCCTTAAACGGATAACACTCCGGGCCAAGAAAAGAATCGTTGGTCGCGTTTAGTATTAAAGAAGGTATTTTAATATTAGGTAAAAATTGAAGACAGCTACATTTTTTATAATAGTCAATCGCATCTTTAAAACCATGTGCGCGACTTGTATATATATCATCAAAATCTTTTAAAGTACCGATTTTTTTAATGTCGTCGATAGATATTTTATCTGTAAATAGCGGAAGCTTAAGCATAAGTTTGGTCACCAGGTGTTTTTTAAAACGCTTGGCATAGGCGAAGTTTTTAGGTTTTAGTAGTTCTTTCAAAGAACTGTGCAAATCACAAGGTACCGATATGCCGATTATAGCTTTAACTTGTTCGGGTATCTGCCGGTCTTCACTCGCAAATTTAAGAGCTAGGTTACCACCAAGACTGACTCCCTTAATATAGATTTCGTCATATTTATTTAAACTGATAATGTGTTTAACCACCGAATCTAAATCTTCTGTAGCGCCCGAGTGATACGAGCGAAAAAGTCGATTGGTCTCTCCGCTGCATCCCCTAAAATTAACGGCACAGGAATCAATATTATTTTCATTGAAAGTTTTTGCACTTCCGGTAATATAAGGTCTCTGCCCATTGCCCTCTAACCCGTGAAGTAAAATGGCGACCTTTTGCGGTTTTTTTTTAGAAAAGCTCCAATCCAAGTCTAAAAAATCACCATCAGGTAATTCAATTCGTTCCCGTTTTTGTGTCAAGTTCGTCACTTTTCTGAACAGACCTGAGTAGATGGTAGAAATGTGGCCCTGCCTAAAATAGAACGGAGGTCTATATTCTGACGAAAGTACTGGCATTGAATAATTTTATGATTGCTACTGTAAAGCCAATTATTTCGGATAATTCTCCAAAACTTTGGCCTGCTGTTCGATAGCTTGCCTAAATTCAGTCTTTAAATTTGTAACTAGTTGTTTTACCGGCAATGAATCATCAATCATCGCCGAACCTTGACCTGCCGACCAAATAGTCTTCCAAGCTTTGGCTTCAGTATCTAATTCTTTACCAAAATCTATTTTTGTATCTTTTTTCAAGTCTTCTTCGGTGATGCCTGCCGCTCTTAAACTAGCGCCTAGAAAATTAGCATGAACACCAGAGATTGAGGCTGTATACACAACATCGTTGGCTCCGGCGTTAATGATCATTTGGCGATATTCCTCAGTGGCTTTACTTTCTTCGGTATTGATAAAGCGGGTGCCCATATAGGCTAAATCGGCTCCCATTTGAAGCGCAGAAGCAATATCACGACCAGTACTGATACATCCGGAGAGAATTATGGTCTTTTTGAAAAACTTCTTTATCTCGCTGACCAAGGTCATCGGGTTTACGGTACCAGCATGGCCACCTGCACCTGCCGCAACCAAAATGAGTCCGTCAACGCCTGCTTCCTGTGCTTTTTCTGCATGTCTTTTTTTGATAATATCGTGAAATACGAGTCCGCCATAACTGTGTATGGCATCGACTACCATCGAAACAGCGCCGAGAGAAGTGATAACAAGTGGAACTTTATGTTTTATGCACAATTTGATGTCAGCCTCAAGTCTGGGGTTGGTATTGTGCACGATAAGGTTCACCCCAAATGGTGCCGGTTTTTTTCCAGTCTCATTTTCGAACTCCTCGAGAGCGGTCTTGATTTCGATTAACCATTCTTCAAAACCTTCACTGGTGCGTTGATTCAGGGCCGGAAAAGTGCCGACTATTCCATTTTTACAGCATTCTATAACTAGTTTGGGTCCTGATATTAAAAACATTGGAGCGGCAATAGCGGGTAATGATAGGTCGCTGATAAAAGATGGCTTGTCTGACATAATCGAAAGTAGTTAGAAATTAAAATGCAAAGTTTATAAATCTACATCGTATTTCGAAGATTACCAATTATATCATAACGAGCTGCAAAACTGCCTCTTAAATGTTTCAAATATGATTATCTTGTAAGAGGACTCCGATTTAAAAAAGTATAAAAATGCAAAAAAGAAGAGATTTTATTAAAAAGACAGGGCTCTTGCTCGGTGGTATCAGCATTTTACCAAATTACGCCTTCACTTCGAATTTTCAGAAGGAAAAGCTGGGAATCTGTTTGGTGGGTTTAGGTAATTATAGTGAAAACCTTTTGGCCCCTGCCCTTCAGCTGACTCAACATTGTGAACTGCGAGGTATTGTAACTGGGAGTCCTGAAAAAATTTCCCTCTGGCAAAAAAAGCATGGTATACCCGACAAAAATGTGTACAACTATAAAACTATGGGAGCCATTGCTGATAATGCCGATATTGATGTCATCTATATCGTACTGCCAACGGGCCTACATTCTGAATATGCCATTAAGGCAGCGAATTCAGGTAAGCACGTGTGGTGTGAAAAGCCTATGGCAAAAACGGTCGAAGAATGCCAGGCGATTATAGATGCTTGTAACAAAAACAAGGTGAAACTTTCAATCGGTTATCGTATGCAGCACGAGCCCAATACAAAAACTGTTATCGAATGGTCAACAACAAAACCTTTCGGAAAAATAGAAACGGTGAAGGCAGAAATTGGTTTTAAAACGGGCAACCCGGGTAACTCTTGGAGAATGGATAAAGAATTGGGCGGCGGATTAATTTACGATGTAGGGGTTTATTCGATAAATGCGATGCGCTATACCACAGGTCAAAACCCTATTTCGGTAGTTGGTAATCATAAAAACACGAGACCAGAACTCTTTAAAGAAGTTGAGGAGACTACCAACTTCACGCTTGATTTCGGAAACGGACTTTTAGGCACCGGAAAAACCACGGCCGCCGAAAGTGTAAATATTTTAAGGGCCGATTGTAAGAAGGGGTGGTACCAACTGCAACCTTTTCAATCATATACCGGTGTCGGAGGTAAGGCCAGCGATGGAACTTTATTGAATACTTATATTGAAAACCAGCAAGCCCGCCAGATGGATGATGATGCCCTAGCTATCTTGGAGAACAAACCGGTAATGGTACCCGGGCAAGATGGTCTAAGAGATATCGCTATTGTAGAGGCAATCAATAAATCTGCTACAACAGGTGAAGAAGTTAAAATTTATTGATTTCAATATAGCTGTTTTGACAAACAATGGTATTTTTGTTAGTATTATGCATGCATAACAAAAATTCTCGTACTATGTATTTAAAAGAATTTGAAATTCGTTGGAGCGATGTAGATGCCAATCGGCACTTGGCTAATTCAGCTTACCTTAACTTTATGAGCCATACAAGAATGGCTTTCTTGTTCGAACTTGGTTTTGACCAAAAAACGCTGGCCAAGAACGAGATTGGCCCAGTGGTGTTTTATGAGCATATGTACTATTTCAAAGAAGCTTTTCCAGGGAAACCTGTTCAGGTATCTATGGAAATCATGGGTATGAGCGAAGATGCCAAATTCTTCGAGTTTCATCATAATTTTTACAACCATAAGGGTGAAAACTTTGCCCATTGCGAGATGATGGGTGCTTGGATGGATTTAGCGACAAGAAAGCTCACCGGTTTGACCAATGAATTTTTGACCTCTTTCAGTGCTGCGGAAAAGGGTGAAGGTTTTCGGGTTCTCACTAAAGAAGATACTCGAAAGTTTGCAAGAGCACCGAAAGACTTAGTTCTTTAAATTGCTTTACTTTTCATCAATGGACTATAACTTCTAGCGAGAGTCTAACTTCATTAAAATCTGCCAAAATATAAAATACTTTTATGAGGGCTTATGGGGTTTTCTGTGGCCTTTTGGCTTTGTACTTGCCAGATATACCCCTAAGAATACCAAACAGGCTGCGGCAATTTTAATAGTAGTGAGTTTATCTTGCCCTGTGACCAAAGCGAAAATTATACCTATTAGAGGTTGTACATAGACAAAAGCACTTACGGTCGAAGCCTTCAGCTGTGTTAAGGCGAATATATTGAACAAATAAGTACAGAAAGTGGTGCCGATGACTACGAATGCAATCCTCCAAATAGCATCGAAGGGTAAAGAGGTCCATTCTGTATTTATTATTTCTTGGTACCCAAAAGGAAGGCAGATGAAAATGCCCAACGTAAACAACCACTTCATAAATGTAAACGGGTGGTACTTTTCTATTAAGGTTTTTGCCCCGATCAAATAAGCGCCGTAAAAAATGGAGTTAAGAAGTATAAAGAAGTTGCCTAGGGGTATATTTGGGGCATCTTGTCGTATCTCAGAGCTAAAAAGTATCAAGCCCAGTGCACCTAAAAAACCTATGGCGATACCGACTATTTTTTTTGGGAGTACCTTTTCTTTAATCAGAATAGCGGACAAGAACACAACTATTATGGGTGTTGTGGTAATCAGAACCGCGCTATTGATAGGGGTAGATAGCGAAAGACCTTTAAAGAATACCAACATATTAAAGCCCATGCCCAATAGGGCACAGACCAACATTCGGGCGTAATCTTTTTTTTCGATACGCTCTTTAGGGCCGAAGAACGAAATTGACCAAAAGAGAATTGCCGCGCCGACTACCCTTAAGACTACCAGTGCATATGCCGGCACATAATTTGGCATTATGCCTTTGGCAATAGTGTGGTTGAGCCCGTAGATGACCGTAGCCCCGATGGCAGCCAATATGGCCAGTGCGCGTATATTCAAGAATGTAGGGCTTCTTTGGCCGCCTCGACCGTTTTTTTACTGTTTCCTGTAAAAATTTGGTCATCAATTAGAATAACCGGGCGTTTTAAGAATGTGTAGTGTTCAAGAATCAACTTTTTATAATCAGCTTCAGAAAGTTGTTTTTCATGTAGGCCTTGTTGACGGTAAAGTCTTGCCCTTTTACTGAACAAAGACTCATAGCTTCCGGCTAGTTGTGCCATCTCTTCTACTTGACTTTCGGTCATAGGCACTGTTTTGATATCTTGCAGTTCTACTTGATTTAAAGGAGCAAGTTCTTTAAGAATTCTGTTGCAGGTATCACAGGTGCTTAAATGATAGATTTTCTTCATGGTTTTTCGTTGAAATTTGGAGTTGCAAAGAAACCTATTTCCATTCAATTGTGCTATTTTTAGCATCCACATATAAAAACATATCCCTTGGAAAATATTTTAAAAACAACATTACAGAACAGGAAACTTCTCTATAAAATTTTGGATAAAACGCCTAGAAAACAATTGTTGCAAATTCCTGAAGGATTTAGAAACAACATCTGGTGGAACATAGCTCATGTAGTGGTGACACAACAGCTTTTGGTATATAAGTTCAGTGACTTGCAGATGAGAGTGCCACAAGAGTTTATCGAAAAATTTAAAAAAGGCACTGTTCCCGATGGTACTGCGTCAGAAGAAGAAATTAAGGAAATAGCGGCTTTTTTACTTTCAACTATAGAATGGATGGAGGAAGATTATAATAATGGCCTGTTCAAAGAATATAACTCGTACACCACTAGTATGAACGTCACCTTGAACAATGTAGATGATGCCATCGCTTTTAACCTATTTCATGAAGGTATTCATCTTGGTGCAATTCTAGCACTACAAAAGGTGGTCGGCTAATTACAGACGCGTCATCTTTTTGACCAAGAAAGGTTTTACATCTTTGTAAGGTAACGTAATTTCGATGGGGCCATCGGCATACGATGCCACTTCGTAGGGGTTGTAGAGTAGTTTAACGCCTTCTTCTGTGAAGCCTATATTTTCGGGTAAATAAAAAGAATCGCTCTCGAACATAAATCCTGTACTGTTTATGGGTTTTTCTAAGGGAATGTCTTCTTGTGTTCGAAATTGAATTTCGGCGAAGGCCTCGAAATCTTTACGGTCTTTAAAAAGTTGCCAATTTTCTAATTCTGTCCCTTTTGCCTTATCGAAATTTAAAAACCTTCTTGAGCCATAACCATGTGCACCTCCGGTAAAGAGAAAAGAATTTAACTCAATGGTCAGCAATTGCTCATCTTCGTAAGAAACTTTACCTTCTATTTGCGCTTCCCAAACTGTAGCTTCTTCTGGGTATAGCTTCTTTATTTCCCAGAAACCTTCACTGAACGATTTAACGGCATCCTTAATGGTGGTAGCATCTACCTCATCATCAAAATTTAAAATTTCGATAATTTCTTCTTGCAATGCGGTATTGATGGTCTTATCAATTTTAGATTTTCCCTTTGCTTTTGGAATATCGATAACAACCTCTGGGCACTCAGAACATCTAGTTTCATCTAGGCTTAAAGTTTCGAACGACAAGTTTTTTTCATCTTGGCAACTCACCAAGAAAAGTAGCACAAAAAAGATGCTGATTTGGGTTTTCATATGAGATGTGGAAATTGGCTTACTAATAGTAGCGTTGTGTGCTAGCAAAGATAACGATACATTTGTAGGATAAATTACATGAAATGGAGGAAAAAAAGTTAAAATTCAACAGTAAGGCAATACATGGGGGGCAACAACCTGATAAGGCTTATGGGGCGGTTATGCCACCCATATATCAAACCTCTACCTATGCTCAAACTACGCCCGGTGGTCATCAAGGGTTTGAGTATTCCCGTAGTGGTAACCCTACGCGAACTGCACTTGAAAATTCTCTTGCAAGTATAGAAAACGGAAACTATGGTTTAGCTTTCGCGAGCGGACTCGCAGCTATGGATGCGGTAATAAAATTACTGAACCCTGGCGATGAGGTGGTTTCTACCAATGATTTGTACGGTGGTAGTTACCGTTTATTCAAACAGATATTCGAGAAATACGGTATTAAATTTCACTTTATAGGTATGAGCGATGCCGCTGCCGTTACCGATTATATAAATGAGAACACGAAGTTGATCTGGGTAGAGACCCCGACCAACCCGATGATGAACATTATTGATATCAAAGCGGTTGCTGAAATAGCTAAAAAACATAATATTCTGCTAGCTGTAGACAATACTTTTGCAACACCTTATCTGCAGACCCCTTTAGATTTGGGTGCTGACTTGGTCATGCATTCCGCAACAAAATATTTAGGAGGCCATAGCGATGTTGTAGCAGGTGCATTAGTGGTAAAGGATAAAGGTTTGGCCGATAAACTTTACTTCATTCAAAATGCCAGTGGAGCGGTTTTAGGACCTATGGATAGTTTTTTGGTTCTCAGAGGAATAAAAACTTTACATGTACGTATTCAAAGACATTGTGAGAATGGCGAGGCAATCGCTAGGTATTTGTCCTCGCATAATAAAATCGAGAAAGTGTATTGGCCTGGTTTTGAAGACCACCCTAACCATGATATAGCAAAAATTCAAATGAAGGCCTTCGGCGGAATGATTTCTTTTGTGACCAAGGGTAACAGCTATGAAGAGGCCATTAAAATAGTCGAAAGATTGAAAGTATTTACTCTGGCCGAATCATTGGGCGGTGTAGAGAGTTTGGCGGGCCACCCGGCGAGTATGACCCATGCCAGTATACCCAAAGAAGAACGTGAAAAAAGTGGAGTGGTTGATGCCTTGATCCGATTGAGTGTGGGCATTGAAGATGAAGTTGACCTTATTGCAGATCTTGAACAAGCAATAGGATAGCGCGTTTATTGAATTTTTAAAAATCAACCCATTTGATTATGAAAATAACATAATAAGGTTGATATATTTAAAATTAAATAATTTACCCTTATTTTTGGGCAGTGTAATTAAATATCTTTTAAACTGATATGGAAGCAAAGATTAAAGCATTTATGGATGAAGTTAAGTCCAGAAATGGTCATGAGCCAGAATTCATTCAAGCGGTACAAGAGGTGGCGGAAACTGTACTGCCATACATTGCCAAACATAAAATATATAATGGTAAGAACATACTGTTGCGAATGGTCGAGCCTGAGCGTTTGATTTCGTTCAGGGTAGCCTGGGTAGATGATGACGGAGAAATTCATGTAAACCGTGGGTATAGAATTCAGATGAATTCGGCTATTGGCCCTTATAAGGGCGGTTTGAGATTTCATCCTTCGGTGAATGCAAGTATTTTAAAGTTTTTGGCCTTTGAGCAAGTTTTTAAAAACAGCCTTACGACGCTTCCTATGGGTGGGGGTAAAGGAGGTTCTGATTTTGACCCCAAAGGTAAATCTGACGATGAGGTCATGAGATTCTGTCATTCATTTATGACTGAGCTATGTCGTCATATCGGCCCTAACACAGATGTGCCTGCCGGTGATATAGGTGTTGGCGCACGAGAAATTGGTTTTCTTTTCGGTATGTACAAGAAAATCAGAAATGAGTTTACAGGGGTTCTTACCGGTAAAGGACTTTCATGGGGCGGATCTAAAATAAGACCTGAAGCCACGGGTTATGGCACCGTTTATTTTGCCCAAAGTATGTTAAAAACCAAAGGTGAAGACTTTGAAGGAAAGACTGTTGTGGTATCAGGCTCAGGTAACGTTGCACAATATGCCTCTGAAAAAGTTCTTCAGTTGGGTGGAAAAATCGTTACGCTTTCTGATTCCGGAGGATACATCTACGATAAAGAAGGTATTGATGAAGAAAAATTAGCGTTTGTAATGGATTTAAAGAATAACCAACGCGGAAGAATTTCTGAATATACCGAAAAGTATTCTTCTGCCGAATATCACGAGGGAAAAACTCCTTGGGAGGTCAAATGCGATATCGCTTTGCCGTGTGCTACCCAGAACGAGCTAGATGAAAAAGATGCTGAAAACTTATTAAGCAACGGTTGTATCGGTGTGGCAGAAGGCGCAAATATGCCTTGCACAGCTGATGCCGTTCATGCTTTTCACAAAGCAAAAATTCTATTCGCCCCCGGAAAAGCCTCAAATGCCGGTGGGGTTGCAACATCAGGCCTAGAGATGTCGCAAAACTCGCTGCGTATTAGCTGGACACGAGAGGAAGTAGATGAAAGGTTAAAAGATATTATGGAAGACATTCATGAGTCATGTATCGAATACGGCAAAGAGGAAGATGGGTATTGCAACTATGTGAAAGGGGCGAACATTGCAGGTTTTGTCAAGGTCGCCGATGCTATGTTGGCACAAGGTGTGATTTAAAAAAGATTATAACAGACAAATTTGTAGATATAAAAGACCTACCTCAAAATTTTAAGGTAGGTCTTTAAATATTTTGTTATTATAGTATTTAGTCTATTTTTAAATCTTTAAAGAACTAGGCTTGATATTCAATTCTTTCGAATTTGCTATTTTTTTAGTATTTGTTTTCGGCCTCTACTGGTTTGTATTCAATAAGAACCTAAAGCAACAAAATCTATTTCTTCTTTGTAGCTCTTATATTTTCTATGGCTGGTGGGATTATCGTTTTCTTTCACTGATCATACTATCTACTATCGTCGACTATTTTGTTGGCATAGCAGTTCAGAAATCCCAAAAAAATGAACGCAGAAAACTATTGCTTTGGGCGAGTATCACTTTTAACATTGGCATTCTAGGTTTCTTTAAGTACTACAATTTCTTTGTTGATTCCTTACTCACTTCATTCGCTCAATTGGGTTACGATATGCAAAGTTCGTGGTCGTTGAACATTATATTGCCAGTAGGTATATCGTTCTATACATTTCAAACGATGTCATATACCATTGATATTTATAGAAAGAACTTAAGATCGACTACTGATTTCATATCTTTTGCCGCCTTCGTTTCATTCTTTCCTCAATTGGTTGCGGGGCCTATAGAAAGGGCGTCAAATCTTTTGCCTCAAATACTTGGTAGAAGAAAGTTCAATTATGAACAGGGCATGCAAGGCTTGCGACTGATTCTTTGGGGCTTGGTCAAAAAAGTAGTGATTGCAGATGTTCTTGCACTAAAGGTCGATGACATTTTCGAAAATCATACCGACTTCGGGGGAGGCGTATTGTGGTTAGGTGCGATTTACTTTGCCATTCAGATTTATTGCGATTTTAGTGGTTATTCGGATATGGCGATAGGTATTTCTAAATTATTCGGTATTGAACTAAAATCGAATTTTAAGTTCCCCTATTTTTCAAGAAATATCGGAGAATTTTGGCGAAGGTGGCACATTTCGCTTTCCACATGGTTTAGAGATTATTTATACATACCCCTCGGAGGGTCGAAAGGGCAGAAATGGAAATCACTTAGAAACGTATTTATTGTTTTTTTGGTAAGTGGCCTTTGGCATGGAGCAAATTGGACATTTATTGTGTGGGGAGGTATTCATGCTTTACTTTTTGTACCGAGTTATATAGTTGGTAGCAATAGAAAATATACGGGTGGTATCGTAGCAGAAAATTCATGGCTCCCCACATTAAGAGAGGTAGTTCAAATGACTAGTACCTTTTTTATCGTTGTTCTGGCATGGGTGTTTTTCAGAAGTGAAAATATCAGTTTGGCCTTCGATTATTTGACTTTGATGTTTACGAAAATCAACTTTCCCCCAATCTATAAAAACGGACTTTACAGTGTGGGCTCATTGCTTTTTTTGGATTGGATTTTTAGAAAGGATGAACGTCTCACTTTTTCGTTTTTGAATAGAATCGATAAAAGAATTATTTATATAAGAGAAGCGGTCATCATTGCTGTTGTAGCATATCTGATCAGTATAAATACAAGTTCGGGGCAGTTTATATATTTTCAATTCTAGATGAGAACCTTTCTTAAAAAAACGGCATTTTTTAGTTTAATAGTACTGGCGTACTTTACCATGACGGGTATTTACAATTATAACATAGACCCTTACGGAATTTTAGAAAAGCGAAAAGAATTTCCGGGCATTCGCCCTAATGAACATAGTTTAAAGGTTCACCACATACTACAGAATACCGATAAATTCAATAGTTTTTTATTCTCCAATTCTAAAGGGGGTGCATTGCATTTCAATCAATTGAATAATGAAAGTGACCGTTGGTATAATATGACCTATTCGCTGGGCACACCCGACGAATTTTATGCCGATATGCTTCTTTTCGTGAAAAATGATGTTGAAGTTAAAAATATAGTTGTGGGTTTAGATGAGGGCGCTATTTATGAACGTGCAAGTTCACATATCAATCAAGCTTCTCGAAAATTTGTACCTATGGAAGAAGATAAAATTCATTGGGAATATTTGTTCTTGCCAATTTCGTTTAAAAAGATTTCCGGTGTTGATGAAAATAAAAAACATATCGTGCATGATATCTATAAAGACGGAAATTACTATGCAAAAAATGCCTACGATGACAATTGTGACGATAAAGAAGAGTTAGTGTTACTTCCGCACCCTGTGGAAGAAGTAGAAAAACAGCTTGATTTTTCTTCTCAAATAGAGACACTTCAAAAAATTCAGAACCTTTGTCATAAGAATAAAATCCATTTAACCTTTTTGATACACCCGACTTCTCAAGATAACTTGAAGAAATCGACAGAAAAGTTATTGCAGTTTAAACAACTGCTTATATCCTTGAAAAAGAATGGTTTTGATTTATTTGAGCCTTTTGGTAATAGTTTATTTGAAAACAATTCGTGCTATTGGCTTGACAGGCACCACTATTCAAAAAAAATAGGCGATTCGATACTACAGATGTATGTTGATTTTAGTGAGGCCGAAAATGGAGAATTGAACAAAAGATGAACAGCAAGTTTTTGAGGATTGGCAATACTTCCTTATAATCAAGAATTATGCTGATTAGCGCTTTCGGCCTTTTTCAACTTATCTTTACGACAAACCTGATAATCTGAATGCAAGTAACTACTAAGGCCATTGTTCTAACTTCGCTAAAGTATGGCGATACTAGTCTTATCGTAAAAGCATTTACTGCTTCAGATGGACTAAAAGGGTATTTGCTCAAAGGGGTGTTGGCATCAAAAAAAGGGAAATTGAAATCGGCTTATTTTCAACCTCTCACCCAATTAGAAATCGTTGCCAATCATAAAAACAAAGGAACTCTAGAAAGTATTCGTGAGGCTAAAGTAAGTTATCATAATCAAACGTTACATTCGAATATTGCCAAGAATGCCATGACCCTTTTTTTAGCTGAAATGTTGAGCAACAGTATTCATGAAGAAGAACCTAATCAGGGTCTTTTTGAATTTTTAGAGGCATCGCTGCAATGGTTAGATTCTCACAATGAAATATCTAATTTTCATATCTATCTATTGCTCCGGCTGACTAAATACTTGGGGTTCTACCCCGACACTAAAGATATCAAAGCATCAAGCTTCGACCTAATGGAAGGCGAGTTTACAGACACCCCTTCTCTCAACCCGATACTTGTTGGTGAAAATCTTGATTATTTTAAAACCTTCTTGGGCACAAATTTTGATGGTATAAATAATATCAAAATGAATAAAAAAAACCGCCAAGAACTTTTACAGTCCCTTGTGCTCTATTATGAACTGCATTTGCAAGGGTTTCGTAAACCTAGGTCTCTTGCTGTTCTTAACGAAGTTTTCAGCTAGTATGAGCAAGATTTTACTTGTCATAGTTCTTTTATTGTATCAATTAACGTCTGCTCAAGAAACCAGAATTTTGGATGCAGATACAGGTGAGCCCATTTCAAATGTGGCCATTTTTAATTCCGATAAATCAAAAACAGCAATATCGGATATTCATGGGCTGTCGAATCTTTCTGGGTTTACTTCTAACGAGCGTATCACCTTTAAACATTTAAGTTACCAACTGAGAAAAAGCACTCGAGCACAAATTTCGAGACAGGGCAACCGTATATTTATGGTTATGAAGGCTGAAGAGCTTGCCGAAGTGGTCATGTCGG
This sequence comes from Flavobacteriaceae bacterium MAR_2009_75, assembly GCA_002813285.1. Lineage (NCBI taxonomy): Bacteria > Pseudomonadati > Bacteroidota > Flavobacteriia > Flavobacteriales > Flavobacteriaceae > Flavobacteriaceae bacterium MAR_2009_75. The sequence continues at coordinate 2,049,241 of PHTZ01000001.1, read as the reverse complement.
TTTCGAAATGGGAGCAACAAAAGAAAGATATTCCGAACAAAATAGATGTAATCAACGCTAAAGAAATTGCATTTAATAATCCTCAAACTTCCGCCGATTTGCTGGGTAATACTGGTAAGGTGTTTGTTCAGAAAAGTCAAATGGGCGGTGGTAGCCCCATGATTCGAGGTTTTGCAACGAATAGACTTTTGCTGTCTGTCGATGGGGTACGAATGAACAATGCGATTTTCAGAGGAGGTAATCTTCAAAATGTGATTTCAATCGACCCGTATGCGATAAACAATACAGAGATAATTTTTGGTCCAGGATCAGTAATTTACGGTAGCGATGCCATTGGTGGGGTGATGAATTTTTACACCAAGAAACCTGAATTTTCATCAACAGATTCACTTTCGGTCTCCGGTAAGGGTAATTATAGACTTTCTACTGCGAATATGGAAAACACTATACATGCTGACTTCAATTTTGGCAAACGCAAGTGGGCATTTATGACCAGTGCGACCTATAACAATTTTGGGGACATGGTGATGGGTAAACATGGTCCGCAGTCGTATCTAAGAAATAAGTATGTAGAGACCAGCAATGGTCAAGACATCTTAAAAGAAAATGAAAAACCCAGAAAACAGCTGCCTACGGGTTATAATCAGATAAACTTGATGCAGAAGATATCTTACCGCCCGAGTAATACCTGGAGGTATGATTTAGGCCTGCATTATTCTGAAACTTCAGACTATTCAAGATACGATAGACTAATTAGGCCCAATAGTGCCAATGATGGTCTTCGTTCAGCAGAATGGTATTACGGACCCCAAAAATGGATGTTAGGTAATTTGCAATTACGCAAGCAGGGTAAGGGTATTTTTTATGACGGATTGAAGATTACTACCGCATATCAACATTTTGAAGAAAGTAGAAATGACAGGGGTTTTGGGGAAGATGTTTTATACACTACAAAAGAAAATGTTGATGCCATTTCAACTAATATTGATTTTGAAAACAAGAAGATAGGAGACCTTCGTCTCTATTACGGTGGCGAGTACATTTTTAATGCCATTAGTTCATTCGGGAGCCAACATAATATGCAGACCACAGAATCGGCAGCTTCGGCCACTAGATACCCTGACGGATCTATTTGGCAAACAGTTGCGGGCTATGTGAATGCCGAGTATAAGGCAAAACCTAACTTCACTCTGCTTTGTGGGTTGCGTTACAGCCATGTTTGGATCGATGCTTCCTTTGATAAAACGTACTATCCTTTTCCTTTTGATGATGCTGATCTTAACAACGGTGCCTTGACTGGAAGTGTGGGATTCAGTTGGTTCCCCAAGGCTGATTTACAAATTACGTTGAACGGGTCTACGGGCTTTCGAGCACCTAATATTGATGATGTAGGTAAGGTTTTTGACTCTGAACCAGGCGCAGTCGTAGTACCTTACCCAGACTTAGAACCTGAATACGCCTATAATGCCGAGTTAGGAGTGTATAAGAATTTTAACGACAAATTGACCATAAAGGGTGCGACCTACTACACTTATTTGGTAGATGCCCTTGTTCGAAGAGAGTTTCGTTTTAACGGGGCATCAGAAATCGATTATAAAGGTGAATTGAGTCAGGTATTGGCCATACAGAATGCGGCTAAAGCTTTCGTGTATGGTTTTGAATTTGGTATTGAAGCATTTTTGTCAGACCATATTTCCATTACTTCAAACTTGACCTTTACCGAAGGTGTTGAAGAAGAGGAAGATGGTACTGATTCACCGGGCCGTCATGTAGCGCCCACTTTTGGTGATTTTCATCTAAAATGGAAAAATCAAAGACTAAAAGCCGATTTGTTCATGAATTATAATGGTAGCATACCCTATGATGATTTAGCGGCTTCTGAACGCAGTAAAGATTATATTTATGCGGTTGATGTGGATGGCAACCCATATTCGCCCTCATGGCATACCTTAAATTTTAGGTCTCAGTATGCTATTACCCAAAATTTTGAGGCTTCGTTAAGTCTTGAAAATATTACAAATGAACGTTATAGGCCATATTCTTCGGGTATCGCGGCGCCCGGAACTAATTTTATATTTGGGTTAGGCTATAATTTCTAGAACGGGTTTGTTAATTACAACCTATATTTTTCAAGTATAAAAAAACCCTCTAAAGAAGAGGGTTTTTTTATCAAAGTAGGTTTGGTATAATTTCGCTTTTATAGGTTTAGTTTCGATTTGGGATCAAAACTTTTTCGGTTAAGTTCAAGAACGATTTGGGGTCAACACTATCACTTAATTACAATGTAAAACTACTTGGTTTTCAGCGAATTTGTAAATTTTTGTTGTGAACTGGCCTTATGATGTTGTGAAAGATATGAGACGCTCTTTTTCTCGGTGAACGGTAGGTCGAAGTCTGTTAAGAATTGACATGTATGGTATAAAAAAAGCCTCGACCTATGGTCGAGGCTTGTCTATTTTTTCTACAAAGGCAACTAGTTTACCGCGTCTTTTGCATCATTTGCCACTTTATTGGCAGCATTTTTAACGTCGTTAGCCGCATCTTTGGCGCCTTCCTTCATATTTTCTCCGGCTTCTTTAGCTTCATTGAGTGCGTCGTTGCCAGCTTCCTTAACATCTTCACCAGCCTCTTTTGCTTTATCGGCTGCTTCTTCGCCCATCTCTTTCATTTCTTCGCCTACTTCTCTACCAGCTTCTTTGAAATCTTCACCGGCCTCTTCCATAGATTCTCCAGCTTGTTCGGCCGAGCTTTTCGCCTTATCTGCACTTTCTCTACAAGAAATAAAAGATGTACTTAGGGCAAGCATTAAGATTGAACTTAGAACTACTTTTTTCATGATTTTAAATTTAATATTAGTTAATAGTTGTTGGAATAATATACGCAGGAATAACTTTTTTGGATGCTGTTTTGTTAAATCTCCCGGGGCCAGAAAAGTATGAATCTATTAGAGAGCAAGAAAAAGGAGTAAACTGGTAGATAGAACACCGATAATAAAAGGTTTCATTTTGTTAACTGTCCCTATAAATTGCTTAAAAATCGTTAATTTTGCTGCCTTAAAATAATAGAACTCAAGCGAGTTTTAACAATTGAAAGCCTTGTTATGAAGTTTGCGGAATATAAAGGATTGGATTTGCCAAAAGTGGCGGAGGAAATACTAGCTTATTGGAAGGAAAACGGAATTTTCGAGAAAAGTATTTCTACCCGAGAAGGTAAACCCAGTTATGTCTTTTATGAAGGTCCACCATCAGCGAATGGTATGCCCGGCATACACCACGTAATGGCGCGTACTATTAAAGATATTTTTCCGCGCTATAAAACTATGAAGGGGTTTCAAGTAAAAAGAAAAGCCGGTTGGGATACCCATGGTCTACCCATTGAGTTAGGGGTCGAAAAAGAATTGGGCATCACTAAAGAAGATATTGGTCAGAAGATATCTGTTGAAGACTATAATGCCGCGTGTAAAAAAGCGGTCATGAGATACACCGATGTTTGGAACAGGATGACCGAGCAGGTAGGTTATTGGGTAGACATGAATGACCCTTATATAACCTACAAGTCAAAATATATGGAATCTGTATGGTGGTTGTTGAAGCAAATTTATGATAAAGGCCTGATCTACAAGGGTTATACGATTCAGCCCTATTCCCCGAAAGCCGGTACTGGGCTTAGTTCACATGAATTGAATCAACCGGGAACGTATCAAGATGTAACCGATACAACAATTGTTGCCCAGTTCAAGGCCGTTGAATCTACTCTTCCCGATTTTTTAAAGGATGAAGGAGATATCTTTTTCTTGGCCTGGACAACTACGCCATGGACACTGCCCTCGAATACAGCCTTGACCGTTGGCCCAAAGATTGAGTATGTCTTGGTCGAAACTTACAATCAATACACATTCAAGCCCATGAATGTAGTTTTGGCTAAAAAGTTGATAGGGAAGCAATTTTCCGGAAAGTTTCAGGAAGTCAAGTCGAAACCTGAATTACTCGAATATGCCTCTGGCGATAAAAAAATACCCTTTTATGTAGTAAAAGAGTTCAGCGGTAATGATTTGGTCGGTATCAAATACGAGCAATTGTTAGACTATGCGCTTCCATACGAAAACCCTGAAAATGCATTTAGGGTAATCACAGGTGACTTTGTTACGACCGAAGATGGTACCGGTATAGTTCATACGGCGCCTACTTTTGGCGCTGACGATGCCTTGGTTGCCAAGCAGGCTGAGCCGGCGGTACCGCCTCTTTTGGTGCTTGATGAAAATAAGAATCCTGTGCCGTTAGTAGATTTACAGGGTAAATTCAGGCCTGAGATGAAAGAATTGGCCGGTAAATATGTGAAAAACGAATACTATAACTTAGGTGAGGTGCCTGAGAGATCGGTCGACGTTGAGATTGCCATACGGCTTAAAGAAGAGAATCGGGCGTTCAAAGTAGAGAAGTATGTGCACAGTTACCCGAACTGCTGGCGTACCGATAAGCCAATATTGTATTACCCCCTCGATTCTTGGTTTATTAAGATAACCGATGTAAAAGATAAAATGTTCCAATTGAACCAGACCATAAACTGGAAGCCTAAATCGACAGGTGAAGGCAGGTTTGGCAACTGGTTGGCGAATGCCAACGATTGGAATCTATCCCGATCTAGATATTGGGGTATTCCACTTCCTATTTGGCGTACCGAAGATGGCCAAGAGGTGAAAATAATAGGCTCGGTTTCAGAATTGAAAGAAGAAATGGCCAAGTCGGTTTCCGCAGGCTTAATGGAAAAAGATATTTTCGATGAGTTCGTTGTGGGCGACCTATCCGAAGATAATTATGATAAAATAGACCTTCACAAGAATATTGTTGATGGTATTACATTGGTTTCCGAATCAGGAAAACCGATGAAACGAGAAAGTGATTTAATCGATGTTTGGTTCGATAGTGGTTCGATGCCCTATGCGCAATGGCATTACCCTTTTGAAAATAAAGAGCTGATTGATAAGGGAAAAACTTATCCGGCCGATTTTATTGCTGAAGGTGTTGACCAGACCAGAGGTTGGTTCTATACACTACATGCAATTGCAACAATGGTTTTTGACTCGGTAGCGTATAAAAATGTTGTTTCTAATGGACTAGTTCTCGACAAAGAGGGCAAAAAAATGTCAAAGAGACTTGGTAATGCTGTCGACCCTTTTGAAACCATGAGCGAACATGGTGCCGATGCTACACGCTGGTATATGATTTCGAATGCCAACCCTTGGGATAATCTTAAATTCGATATCGATGGTATCGTTGAGGTAAAACGTAAGTTCTTTGGCACGTTATACAATACTTATTCGTTCTTTGGCCTGTATGCAAACATTGATAATTTCGATTACTCTGAAGATAATTTGCCATTGGATGAGAGGCCCGAAATCGATAGGTGGATCTTATCTGAACTTCATTCGCTAATCAAAATAGTCGATGAAGCTTATGCCGAGTATGAACCTACCAGAGCTACAAGGGCTATTTCAGATTATGTTCAAGAAAATTTGAGTAATTGGTATGTGCGCTTATGTAGAAGACGCTTCTGGAAAGGGGAGTACCAAAAAGATAAGATTTCGGCTTATCAAACCCTTTATACCTGTCTTGAAACGGTAGCCAAGTTATCTGCTCCGGTTGCTCCGTTTTTTATGGATCGACTTTACAAAGATTTAACTGATACCACCAAAACCGAATCTTTTGAGAGTGTACATTTAGCAGATTTTCCGGTGTACGATGAGTCATTTGTTGACAAAGATTTAGAAAGCAAGATGGAAAAAGCGCAGACCATATCATCATTGGTGTTGTCTATTCGTCAGAAAGAAAAAATAAAAGTGCGTCAGCCTTTGCAAAAAGTGATGATACCCATTTTAGATGATATTCAAAGACAAGAAATAGAAGCAGTTGCAGACCTGATTAAATCTGAAGTCAATGTAAAAGAAATTGAGTTGCTTGATGATGCATCTGGTGTGTTGATCAAAAAAATCAAACCAAATTTTAAAACTTTAGGACCTAAATTTGGTAAAGATATGAAGAAGATAGCCCAAGCTGTATCGACCTTAAATCAAGAAGACATCCAGAAAATTGAGCAGAAGGGCGAATTATCACTTGACATTGATAATAAAAGTATTACATTACAGTTACAAGATGTAGAGATAACCTCTCAAGATATAGAAGGTTGGTTAGTGGCAAGCGCAGGTGCAATCACAGTAGCGCTAGATATAACGATCAACGATGACCTAAGACAAGAGGGTATTGCTCGCGAGCTTGTCAACCGCATTCAAAACATTAGAAAAGATTCTGGTTTTGAGGTTACTGACAAAATCGATGTTAAGATTTTAAAAGACGGACACGTTGAGAAAGCCGTCGAAAGTAATATAAACTATATCAAGACCGAGACATTGACCGCCGAGCTTGATTTTGAAGAGAAACTTGAGAAGGGAACCGAGGTTGCCTTTGATGAGGTGAACACAAGATTATTTATAGAAAAACATTAGTAAAATGGCAGAAGATTTAAAAGTTAGATATTCGGACAAGGATCTGGCCGAATTTAAAGAATTGATCGAAGAAAAAATAGAAAAGGCCAAGAGTCATTTAGACTTGCTCAAAAGCTCGTATATGAACGATGGCAATAATGGTACCGATGATACCTCACCCACGTTCAAAGCTTTTGAAGAAGGTTCAGAAACCATGAGTAAAGAAGCAAATACGCAGTTGGCGATCAGGCAAGAGAAATTTATTAGAGACCTGAAGAATGCTATACTTCGTATTGAAAACAAAACTTACGGTATCTGCCGTGTTACCGGTAAGCTTATCGCCAAAGAGCGATTGAAGTTGGTTCCGCATGCTACACTAAGCATCGAGGCTAAAAACATGCAGAAATAAACGTCTTCAAACGATGTACAAAATATTCGACCTGCAAGGTTTTACCTTGCAGGTCTTTTTGGTTAAAGTCTGATTGATGGGTAAGCTGTTTTTTATTCTTTTTTTGATATTTCAGATTTCATATGCTCAAAAGGTAGTCAAGAAATCTATTGTCAATGATGAAATAACATCAATAAATATCGATGTAGACAAATGCTATGGATTGATCCTCGATACTACTGAGGGTAATGAAATATCGGTTGAGGCTACAATTGAGGGGGAATATAAAAAAGAATTATTGGTTAATCTTAAGCAAATGGGTGATACCTATTATTTAAGTAGTGTTTTTCAGCCGGTTTTCGAAAACCCGAACGACAAATTAAGTGCTCACAAAGTGGTTTCCGTTTTTTTAAAAGTTTTGATACCTGAGTATTTATCGGCTTCGGTCTACGGGAGTAGCTGCAATGTTTCAGCTTCAGGTAGCTATCGATACTTGTCGATTGCCCTAAGTGATGGCGATTGTACATTAAGGCAAGTCGGTGAAGAGGTGACCGTGTTGACCCAAAGTGGAACCATTAATCTTTATGCTAAAGGGGGAGAGGTAAAGACCGATACCAAATACGGAAAATTATATGAAGATAAAATTGCTATAGGAAGTAATCATTATAATCTTACTAGTATCACAGGCAATATCAACGTTAAAAAAACCGAATAATATGTCTATTTTTGCCACTTCAAACCATAAAGAAACATGGGTCTAAAAAAATCGTTATTGCTTATTATTGCCGTTCTTCTTATAGATCAAATAAGCAAAGTTTATATAAAGACACATTTTGTTCTCGGTGAATCAATCGAGGTTTTTAGTTGGTTCAAAATATTGTTCATAGAAAATTCTGGTGCAGCCTGGGGTGCCAAGCTAAGCGATTTTTTACCCCTTTCAGAGCCTGTCGGTAAATTAATTCTAACAGTTTTTAGACTTTTTGCGGTTGCTGGTATCGGTTATTGGTTATACGACACTATTAAAAAACAGAGTTCAAAGATTCTTATTTTAGCTGTGTCTTTAATCTTTGCGGGTGCTTTGGGTAATATTATCGATTCCGTTTTTTACGGAGTGATATTTAACGACAGTTACCAGCAAGTGGCCACTGCTTTTTCAGAAGAGCCGTACGGAGGCTTTTTTTACGGTAAAGTTGTAGATATGCTTTACTTTCCATTGATAGATACTACGTGGCCCGAATGGGTGCCCTATTTTGGCGGAAACGATTTTCGTTTTTTTGAGCCTGTTTTCAATATAGCCGATATGGCCATCAGTACGGGGGTCGGTATACTTATTGTTTTCAATAAAAAAGCTTTTGGTAAGTTAGACGATGAAACCGGTGAAGACAATGATAATCAGTCATCAGAAAATGAATAAACATTTTCAGGGGTTACGCAATAATCAAGTGGAATATCATGTTCATCTAAATCATCAATTCTTTCCTCGGGCTCAAAAAGAGATAAACCGATTTTTATAGTGTCAGGTCTGCATTGAGCTAAAAATTCATCATAAAACCCTTTCCCGTAACCAACTCGATTTCCTTTTTTGTCATAAGCTAATAGAGGTAGAAAGATAACATCGATGCTCGATGGCTGTATTTCGATACCATCTAGGGGTTCAGATACGTTCCATTGGTTTTTTTTGAGCCTAGTACCGTCTGTCAAAAGATAATGAGTGAGTTGCCGGTTATCTAACATCTTGGGCAAAACAACATGTTTATCCTTACCTTGAAGAATAGATAATATAAAAGAGGTATCTATCTCTTTTTTTTCGACTATAGGCAAGAAAATATGAAAGTAATCTAGTTGCCAAATAAATAGGGGCAACTGAAGCACTCGATTGGCGATGCTTAAGCTTGAGTCTAACAAAGATTCACTGGTAACAGTGTCTCTAAGAGTCATGTAGTGAGATCGTAAATCTTTTTTTAGCATTGATTCAGGATCAAACTCTAGAAATCTGGGGAACTTAGGTCGAACTTATTCTTTTGCGTTCACAAGGTAATATATCTTGAAAGAAATCATCAAGATTAGGTAAAGACCTAAGGTTATTATATACTTATCCATGCGGTAAATGATTTTGATACTTTAAAATTAAGTAAAATTAATTTTACCATCACTTTTAAATGCAAGTTTTTATCGATGAAATGCACATTTTAATTCAATTTTAACGTTTTCGTGAAGTTTGAATAATTTTTTAATAAAAATCATAATTGAAAAATTTTACAAGTGCTAATCTTCAAAAAAGATATTTAAATTCTTAGTGATATGATAATATTGTTGATCATTCATATAGCTTGAATTTTATACAGGTCAATTCTATCGAGATAGTTAAAATAGTTTAAAACCACACCTATTTAAAGCGAAACATAGTAATTTAACTGCGCTAACTTATTACAATTCATTAAAGCCAATCTTCAATAATCGTTGTTGCCGATGCCCCAAGTTCCCATAGAAATTCAGCTAAGTACCTTGCCTAAAAGCCCTGGTGTATATCAGTTTTATGACGCGGACGAAAAAATACTTTATGTTGGTAAGGCTAAAGACCTGAAGAAAAGGGTCAGTTCATATTTTACTAAAAATCATGAGTACGGCAAGACCAGGGTAATGGTAAAAAAGATAAAGCGTATAAAGCATATAGTTGTACCAACTGAATCTGACGCCCTTCTACTTGAAAACAACTTGATCAAAAAGTATCGACCTAGGTATAATGTATTGTTGAAAGACGACAAATCATATCCGTGGATATGTATTAAAAATGAACGCTTTCCTAGAATATTTCCAACCCGAAAATTAATTAAAGACGGGTCTGAATATTACGGACCTTATACAAGTATGAAGACTGTACGCACATTGCTAGAACTTATAAAAAGTGTCTATCCATTGCGCACTTGTAATTACGATTTATCCCAAGAAAAAATAGAAAATGGAAAGTATAAAGTATGCTTAGAATATCATTTGGGCAATTGCAAAGGCCCATGTGAAGATAAACAGAGTGCAGACGATTATCACGCGCAAATAGCGGATATAAGAGAAATTATAAAGGGTAATTTTAAATCTTCTTTACAGTATTTCAAGAAAGAAATGAAATCTTTAGCTGAAGAGATGAGATTTGAAGAGGCTCAAAGTATTAAGGATAAAGTTGAAGTGCTTGAAAATTACCAAGTAAAGTCAACAATTGTAAATCCGAAAATCAATAATGTTGATGTCTTCTCGATAATATCAGATGAGTCGCATGCCTATGTTAATTTTTTGCAGCTCTCTCATGGCTCGATTATTCGTTCGCATACACTAGAGATCAAAAAGAAACTTGATGAAACTAATGAAGAACTTTTAACTCTTGCTATAATTGAAATTAGACAACGCTTTAATTCGCAATCAAAAGAACTTTACCTACCTTTTGAAGTGACGGTTGAAGAGGGGTTACGAATTAGTTTGCCGAAATTGGGCGATAAAAAGAAGATATTAGATTTATCGGAAAGAAACGCTAGATTTTTTAGACAGGAAAGATTCAAGCAAATAAAAATCGTCGACCCAGATAGGCATACTAACCGTATAATGGCCCAAATGCAAAAAGACTTACGCTTGTCTGAAGAGCCTCGACACATCGAATGTTTCGATAATAGTAATATTCAGGGATCAAACCCTGTTGCGGCTTGTGTGGTTTTTAAGAACGGAAAGCCTTCAAAGAAAGAATACCGTCATTATAATATTAAAACGGTCGAGGGTCCTGATGATTTTGCATCGATGGAAGAGGTGGTTTTTAGGCGATACAAACGACTGTTGGCAGAAGATGAGCCGTTACCACAGTTAATTGTGATTGACGGCGGAAAAGGTCAATTGTCTTCTGCTCTAAGAAGTCTAGATGTTTTGGGCTTACGAGGTAAGATAGCTATAATCGGCATAGCCAAACGGTTAGAAGAAATTTACTTTCCTGAAGACCCCGTGCCGTTATATTTAGATAAGCGATCCGAGTCTTTAAAAATTATTCAACAGTTAAGAAACGAAGCGCACAGGTTCGGCATAACTTTTCATAGAAGAAAAAGAAGCAAGGCGGCTATTAATTCTGAATTGGAAAGTATCGAGGGCGTAGGTGAGAAGACCGCACAAGATTTGTTGAAGAGTTTTAAGTCGGTCAAAAGAATAAAAGAAGCGTCTATCGAGAATTTGGCGAAAACGGTAGGAATGGCCAGGGCACAAAAAATTTATGAAACCTTTCATTAGCATTAAGATACCTTCTGAATTATGCTTCGAATAAGCGTATTATGTTTTTTTCTGTTGTTGGGAGTTTCGGGCATGGCCCAGAATTCCGGTGACAAAGATGTAAGAATCGGTCTTGTGCTTAGTGGGGGCGGGGCAAAGGGTATGGCCCATATAGGGGCTTTAAAAGTTATCGAAGAAGCTGGTATAGAAATCGATTATATTGGGGGAACAAGTATGGGGGCAATTGTTGGTTCGCTCTACGCTGCCGGTTATTCGGCGGTAGAACTTGATTCAATTTTTCGAACTATAGATTTTACAAGTCTTATAGAGGATAATCTTCCTAGAAGTGCAAAAACCTTTTATGAAAAGGAAGATTCAGAAAGGTACTCCATTACATTGCCCTTCAACAAATTCAAGGTGTCTGTACCGTCAGCGCTATCGGGGGGGCAAAATATATATAATGAACTGGTAAGATTATTATATCCTGTGAAAGATATAGTTGATTTCAGCAAGCTGCCTATCCCTTTTCTTTGCATAGCTACGAATGTAGAGACGGGGGAAGAGGTTCTTTTAGATAGCGGTTATCTGCCGGAGGCCGTTATGGCCAGTGGAGCCTTGCCGTCTTTGTTCGCTCCTGCACAAATTGATGGAGACCTGCTTATTGATGGAGGGGTGGTCAACAATTATCCGATTATGGAGGTTAAGAAAATGGGGGCGGATATTATCATAGGGGTTGATGTTCAATATGGTCTTAAAGATCGCGAATCTCTTTTGTCGGCTACGGAGATACTTTTGCAAATCAATAATTATCGGACCGCCTTAGACATGCAAGAAAAATCGGAACTCACCGATATTTATATAAAACCGGATATTTCAGGTATTTCGGTCATTGATTTTAACCTGTTCAATACCATAATTGAGAAAGGGGAAGAGGCGGCCCGGGAAAAAATAAGTGAGCTCGAAAAATTAAGAGAAAATAATACGAAAGAACGGTTTAAATTTAATATGGTCGAGCCTCAAGATACGCTTCAAATCGATAGGCTCACGATTGCCGGAAGCGAAAACTATTCTCGGGGTTATGTGAAGGGTAAACTGAGATTTGATACCGATAGGGCACCAACATTTAACGAACTTAGACAAGGGGTGAGTAACTTATCCGCAACGGGCAATTTTCAAACTATTCATTATAAAATTTTAACTACGGGTTCGGACCAAGAACTTTTATTGAATTTAATAGAAAGCCGTAATAAGACCTTTCTAAGGTTAGGAGCTCATTACGACAATCTTTATCAAACTGGTGCTATCGTAAACTTGACCCAGAAAAACCTGATAACCCGTGACGATGTTACTTCGTTAGATTTTATAATTGGCGATAACATACGATACAACCTTCAATATTATGTAGATAAAGGATCGTATTGGAGTTTCGGAATCAATTCGAGTTTTCGTGAAACCAATAAGGAAATTGATTTTGATTTGATACGGGGTAACTATGATATTCCGGTATCGGCAAACATAAGTACTATAAATCTTGACATGACCGATTTTATGAATCAAATTTATATTGAGACAGTGCTGCGTGAAGAATTTTCATTTAGAACGGGTATCGAACATAATCTATTGAAGTTTAGCACAAGAACATTGGGTAGAAATCAAGAGGCGCAAACCCCTAATGATTTTAGAATTCAAGACGGACGCACTTTTTTTGAAAAGAGCCATTTTTATAGTGTATTCGGAGGGCTTAAACTTGATACCTACGATGATAAATATTTCCCTTCTAGAGGGCTTTATTTTAATGGTGATTTCCACCTCTATTTACTTTCTTCTGATTTTAATGACAATTTCAAGGAATTCTCCGTCGCCAAGGCGCAGATAGGTACGGCAGTGCCAATTTTTGAGAATCTCTCGATAAATATAGAGACCGAGGGTGGTTTTAAATTGGGCACATCTAATGTTACCTCTTATGATTTTGTTCTTGGGGGGTACGGTACGGTCGATATCAATAATATGGTACCATTTTTTGGGTACGACTTTTTATCGCTGCCCGGCAATAGTTTTGTCAAAGTATATAGTCGTCTCGATTATGAATTTGCCCCAAAAAATCATCTTATGTTCACTGCCAATTATGCTAATGTCGAAGATGATCTCTTTCGAACGGGAGAGTGGTTCACTATGCCAAGTTTTTCCGGTTACGGCTTAGGTTATGGTTGGGAATCTTTTCTTGGCCCATTGCAAGTTCATTATTCATGGTCTCCTGAAGGCAAGAACAGTAATTTCTTTTTTAGTCTGGGTTATTGGTTTTAAGAGACTTATATTTCTGTTTCACTTATTTTTGCGATATTTGTGAGAGATGTTACGATACAGAATTGATATAACTCCACATCTTCGAGCCATGTGGTAGCGGCATTGCTACTGCATTTACCGTTTTCCGGTCTTTTGTATGGTCTAAATAATAGATCATTCCCGATTTCCACCAAGTATTTAATTTTCACTCAAAAACTACACTATGTCAACATTTGATAATACCTCGTTACACCTGCCTAAAGAGAATCTTGAAGCTGAAGATTTCCTCCCGTTATTAGGCACTGACTATATTGAACTATACGTGGGCAATGCCAAACAATCAGCACACTACTATATGTCTGCTTGGGGCTTTCAGCCTCTCGCTTACGCAGGGCTAGAGACAGGTTTAAAAGACAGGGTCTCTTATGTATTACAGCAAGATAAAATAAGGTTGGTGCTCACCTCTCCTTTGAAACCCGGTGGTGAAATAAACAGACATATAGATTCTCATGGCGACGGGGTGAAGACCATTGCTTTATGGGTCGATAATGCGGCCAAAAGTTATAATGAAACGCTTAAAAGGGGCGCGGAAAGTTATATGGAGCCTAAAACAATAAGTGATGACGATGGTGAAGTGGTACTTTCCGGAATTCATACCTATGGCGAAACAGTTCACGTATTTGTAGAGCGTAAAGATTACAAGGGTGTATTTATGCCTGGTTTTCGTGCCTGGCAACCGCATTATCAACCGTCTTCAAGTGGCCTTAAGTATGTGGATCATATCGTTGGTAACGTAGGTTGGAACGAAATGAACAAATGGTGCGAGTTCTATGCCAAAGTAATGGGTTTTGCCCAACTTGTATCTTTCGATGACAAAGATATATCTACAGAGTATACCGCTCTCATGAGTAAAGTTATGAGCAATGGTAATGGTAGGATTAAGTTTCCTATAAACGAACCTGCCGACGGCCGTAAAAAATCTCAAATAGAGGAATATATCGAATTCTATAATGGTGCAGGAGTACAGCATATGGCGCTAGCTACAGATAATATCATTGAAACTGTAACTTCATTAAAAAATCGAGGAGTAGAATTTTTGACCGTTCCATCAAGTTATTATGATGATGTGCTCGATCGCGTGGGTGAAATAGACGAAGAGTTATCCCCGCTGAGTGAATTAGGTATTCTAATAGACAGGGATGATGAAGGCTATCTACTTCAGATTTTTACCAAACCTATTCTCGATCGGCCTACTATGTTCATAGAGATAATACAGAGAAAGGGTGCTAAATCGTTTGGTAAAGGTAATTTTAAAGCGCTGTTCGAAGCGATTGAGAGAGAGCAAGAATCAAGAGGCACTCTTTAAAAACTAAGAGAAATTGAAAAAATAACATTGTGGTAATAGAACTGCTTTGTTGTGTAGGAATATACTCAGGCCGATTAGTTCTTTGTGCCCATAATAACGGTATTTCTTAAGAAATCGCCAATTTTACATTTGTAAGTAAAAATTACTGTTAACGTAATAGTTAAAGTAAGTTAAATACGTTGGTGGTCTGAAAGTAAGCAGTAAATTTGTTGGTGTAAGGGGTGGTTCCCTTACAACTTTAAGTATTGGTTTTTCATAATTTAAAGTTTGGTTGGTTATTTAGGAAAAGCCCTGACAGTAATGTTGGGGCTTTTTTTTTGATTAACTTTCCTTCCTTAATAACTCAGGTTTTAAAGTCAGACAATACTTTGGAATAAATTTTGTTTAAGTTATTGTAATCCTAAACTAATCCACTTGGCATTTTTTAATTTTACCATTAAAATAAAAGCTATGAAAAAGGTCTTTACAATACTTATGCTATTATTTGGCTTTATTGTTCAGGCCCAATATGAAAGTTCGACTTTTGAGCCAGGGGAATGGTTGAAATTTAGAATGCACTATGGCTTTTTGAATGCTAGTTATGCCACACTTCATTTAAAATCTGATAAAATTAACGATGTGCCCGTTTACCATGTGGTGGGCAAAGGCCAAACTACAGGTTTGGCCAGTCTCTTTTTCAAGGTCGATGATACTTACGAAAGTTATTTCGGTAAAAGCGACGGCAAGCCTTACAAATTCATACGCAATATTGATGAAGGAGGATATACCAAGGATATCGAAATCAACTTTGACCACGAAAAAGATACTGCGGTATTGAATGATAAAAAGAACAAGAAAAAATATAATTTTGAACTTCAAGACGGTGTTCAAGATTTAATATCAGCTTTTTATTATTTGAGAAACAACTACGACCCCGATGAATTAGTAAAAGGCGAAGCGGTAAAATTGAAAATGTTATACGACGATGATGGTATATTCAACTTTCAGTTGAAATATTTGGGTACTGAAGTACTTAAAACCAAGTTCGGTAAAGTAGAATGTTATAAATTTAGGCCCCTGGTGCAGTCAGGTCGTGTTTTTAAAGAAAAAGAAAGTCTTTCTCTTTGGGTTTCAGCTGATAAAAATAGAATTCCTATTCGAATTCAGGCAGACTTGGCGGTCGGTGCTATTAAAGCGGATCTTGATGGGTATAACGGGCTAAAGCACCAGTTCAAAATTATAATGGATTAAAGTAAATGAAGGATAAAGAGCGGATAGGTGCACAAATTTCAAAGCTTGAGGAAAAATATAAAGATTCTGGCCAAGATTTAAGCTCTTATCTCGACGGTCTTCTTCATCAAAGATACCTTACCTATTGGGACTATATTAATCTTGATACATTATTAAGTCTTCAGCAACCAAGAACTTATTTCCCCGATGAGGAAATCTTCATCATGTATCATCAGATTACCGAGCTTTATTTTAAACTGATTCTTCATGAACAGAAACAGTTGGTAGATGATAAGTCGCAAAACCTTGATTTTTTTATTGAAAAGGTGAGAAGAATAAATAGCTATTATAAGGTTCTTATTTCTTCTTTTAGTATAATGATAAAGGGTATGGAGCGGCAGCAATTCTTGCAATATAGAATGGCTTTATTGCCAGCAAGTGGTTTTCAATCGGCTCAATTTCGAATGATCGAAATATATTCCACTCCGTTAGAAAATTTGGTGCACCATTCTAAAAGAGAGCAGTTGTCGGTAAAAAATACAATAGAAGAACTATACGAAGAAATATATTGGAAAAAAGGGGCCACCGATATGGCTACTGGAGAAAAGACTTTGACCCTCAAGCAATTTGAATATCGCTACACCCCTAGATTGGTACGTATAGCCAAGCAGGTGAAGAATAACACCATTTACCATAAATACTTGCAATTGCCCGAAACCAAAAGGTATAATAAAGATCTGATTGATGCGTTAAAAACTATGGATGTCAATGCGAACGTCAATTGGCCGTTGATGCATATGGGCTCTGCCCATAGGTATTTAGCTAAAGATGGCGGTCAAGTAGATGCTACCGGAGGCACCAATTGGAAAGATTATTTGCCACCAAGTTTTCAAAAAGTTATATTCTTTCCAGAGATATATACTAAACAAGAGTTAAATGATTGGGGTAAACAGTGGGTCGACCATATCTTTAATCCTGAAAAATCGAATAATTAAAATGCAAAAATACTGGGGCCTTATTTTCACATTACTACTATCTTTTTCTTGTAAGGAGAGCGGTAAGACAACTGTTGAAAAACAATCGTTGGAAATTGCATCAATAGAAGTTCTTGAAAAGCCTATTGTTAAGCACTTCGGCTTTAATTTAGAAGAATTTGAAGTTCAGCTCGATACTATAAAAAACGGAGATAGTTTTGGTAAATTGATGATGGATCACAAGGTCGATTATCCGAAAATCGCCAAGATTACCGAAGAGTATAGAGATACTTTCGATGTTCGTAAGATTAGGGTCGGTAAACCTTACCTCATTTTGAAATCTAAAGACACTACGGCCACGGCACAAGTTTTTATATACGAAAATGACCCAATTAATTATACCGTGGTCGATTTAAGAGATTCGGTAAAGGCATATAAAGAAAAGAAGCAGGTTAAGTATTTAGAAAAAGAAGTTTCAGGCGTAATTACGACCAACCTTTCAGAGTCATTATTAGAACAGGGTATTGATTATATGGTAACCCATAATTTAGCTAATGTTTATGCTTGGACGATTGATTTTTCTATGCTTCAAAAAGGGGACCGATTCAAGATTATTTACAAAGAAAAATTTATCAACGATTCAATCTATGCGGGCTCGGAACAAATAGAAGCAGCTTATTTTGAACATAATGGCAAGCCTATTTACGCATTTGCTTACGAGAATGATTCTTTAAAAAGTATTGTAGATTATTTTGATGATGAGGCCAATAATCTTCGTAGAACTTTTTTAAGAATGCCAGTTGAATTCGGCCGTTTATCTTCAAGATATAATCTCAAAAGAAGAATACGCTATTACGGTAATAAGATTAGGCCGCATAAAGGTACCGACTATGCGGCACCAGTGGGAACCCCCATTATGGCCACGGCAGATGGTACGGTAACTGAATCTACCCGACGAGGTGGTAACGGAAAATATGTAAAAATACGTCACAACGGTACTTATTCGACCCAGTACCTGCATATGAAGAAGCAAAAGGTAAAGCGGGGTGAGTTTGTGCGCCAGGGCGATGTAATTGGCTGGGTCGGTATGACCGGTAATACTAGCGGGCCTCATGTCTGCTATCGTTTTTGGAAGAACGGTCGACAGGTAGACCCACTTCGTGAAGAATTGCCCAAGGCCGAGCCGTTAGCTGAAACATTACAGCCAGAATACTTCTCCTATATCAATCCGTTAAAAGAGCAGCTTGATTGTATAGCTTATCCTGAAAAACAAGAAGAGGAAGATATTCAAGCTCCAGATCTGGCTTCCTTAACGGAATAATCACATTTTATGGGTTGTTATTAGTTGCT
Source organism: Flavobacteriaceae bacterium MAR_2009_75 (assembly GCA_002813285.1). Taxonomy (NCBI): domain Bacteria; kingdom Pseudomonadati; phylum Bacteroidota; class Flavobacteriia; order Flavobacteriales; family Flavobacteriaceae; species Flavobacteriaceae bacterium MAR_2009_75. The sequence goes on along the minus strand of PHTZ01000001.1, from coordinate 2,030,957 downwards.
ATATGGTTTAATTTAGCCATCTATCACTAAAATACCCATATGGCCTTACATAATATAGATCCAACCAGCTTACCTGTTTGGGATAAGCTTTCGAAACATTTCAGTAAAACAAAAGAACTCCACTTAAAAGATTTTTTTGCCAACGATAAGGCAAGAGCTGAAGGTTTTAGCTTGGAATGGAATGATTTTCTGGTCGATTTCTCTAAAAATCGAATTTCTGAAGAAACGCTTCAACTACTTTTCGAACTTGCCGATGAAGTTAAATTGAAAGAAGCTATTTCAAAACAGTTTTCTGGTCAACACATCAATCAAACTGAGGATAGGGCTGTTCTTCACACTGCCCTAAGAGCCAAAAGCAATGACGAAATTGAAGTTGATGGCCATAGTGTAGTTCCTGAAGTTTATGAGGTAAAAGAGCACATCAAATCATTTACCGATGAGGTTATTAATGGACAAAGAAAAGGGTATTCTGGTAAGGCTTTTACCGATGTAGTTAACATAGGAATAGGCGGGTCAGATTTAGGTCCGGCTATGGTTACCGAAGCACTTAAGTTTTACAAGAATCAGCTCAAAACACATTTTGTTAGTAATGTTGATGGCGACCATGTTCATGAAATTCTAAAAGAACTTAACCCTGAGACTACGCTCTTTGTGGTTGTTTCTAAGACATTCACTACTCAAGAGACCTTGAGCAACGCAACAACCATAAAAAAATGGTTTTTAAAACATGCTACTCAAGAAGATATTGCCAAGCATTTTGCTGCGGTATCTACTAATACCAAAGCTATATCAGACTTTGGCATTGATGCCGAAAATGTTTTCCCGATGTGGGATTGGGTCGGAGGTCGTTTTTCGTTATGGAGCGCCGTAGGTCTTTCTATTGCCCTCGCTGTAGGCTTTGAAAATTTTGATGCTCTTTTAGATGGTGCCAATGAAATGGATGAGCATTTTAAAACAGCTGATTTTAAAGAGAACATTCCAGTTTTGCTTGCATTGATCAGTGTTTGGTACAACAATTTCTATGGTGCGGAGACCGAAGCGATAATACCTTACACCCAGTATTTAAGTAGATTTTCAGCCTATCTACAGCAGGGAATTATGGAGAGTAATGGTAAAAGTGTCGACCGAAACGGCAACAAGGTGAGCTATGAGACGGGTACGATTATTTGGGGAGAACCGGGTACAAATTCTCAACATGCCTTTTTTCAGTTGATACATCAAGGCACAAAACTTATTCCTGCTGATTTCATTGGGTTTAAAAAATCATTGCATGGAGATGTTGACCATCACAATAAGTTAATGGCAAATTTCTTTGCTCAAACTGAGGCCTTGATGAACGGTAAGACCGCGGAGGAGGTGCGTAGTGAGTTGGAAGAGAAAGGTATGAACGAAGATGCAATTAATAAATTGGTTCCTTTTAAAGTATTTGAAGGTAACAAGCCGACTAACACTATATTGATCGACAAACTAACTCCGAAAAGTTTAGGTAGCCTAATAGCGCTCTACGAACATAAAATATTTGCGCAGGGCATAATCTGGAATATTTTTAGTTATGATCAATGGGGCGTAGAACTTGGCAAACAATTGGCAGGTAAAATTTTAAAAGATATCGAAGGTTCTGAAATTAGCAGTCATGACGCCTCTACACTTCGATTATTGCAGTCTTTTAAGAGTTGAGTTAACATTTTCTTATAAATTCTGTAAGATTCCATAATTAACTGTTAGTCAATTCATTTTATGTTTATTTCTTGTTAATTTTGTGTGAAGTAATTTAACGTTGTGTTAATGTTTGTGAGTATAAAATGGAGCATTTTTGCAGCGAAATTTGAAGACTAACATATACAAACAAATGAGAAAAATTTATTTTACAATGGTCGCCTTCTTCATCGCGGCCGTAGCATTTTCACAAGGTACGATTACCGGTACTGTTATTGACGGTGAGATTAATGAGCCACTGCCAGGGGCAAGTGTAGTAGTTCAAGGTACAACGGTAGGTACCTCTACAGATTTTGATGGTAACTTTACGATAGAAGTTCCTCAGTCTGCAGGAACCTTAATTATATCTTACATCGGTTACACACCTAAAAGCATACCTTTTTCAAGCACAGGGAGCCTTCCGCAAATCGTTTTGGAACCTAATGCAGATGAGTTGGATGGTGTTGTTGTTGTAGGTACCGGAATTATTGATTTGGCTCGCGATAGAGAGACGCCGATTGCAGTTTCTTCTATTGGTGCAAAACAAATTCAAGAAAAAATTGGTACTCAAGACATTACTATGACTTTGGTTAATACACCCTCTGTGTACGTAGCCGGCCAATCAAGTGGTTATGGAGATTCAAGAATGTCGGTTCGTGGCTTTGGTCAAGATAATACGGCTTTCTTATTGAACGGTCAACCGATTAACGGTATGGAAGATGGTTTAATGTATTGGTCAAACTGGTCTGGTATGGCAGATATTGCAAATGGAATTCAGATACAAAGAGGTCTAGGTTCGTCTAAATTAGCCATTTCTTCAGTTGGTGGTACTGTCAATTTTGTGACAAAGGCTACCGATAAAAAAGAAGGTGGCTTTGCTTATTATGGTATGGCAAATGATAGCTATTATAAGGGTACATTAGGCTATAATACCGGAATGAATGAGAACGGATTCGGTGCTAGTGTAATGCTCAGTCACTGGCAAGGAAATGGTTATAATGATGGTACCGAGGGGTATGGTCAGAATTATTTCATCTCTTTGGGTTATTCCCCTAATGACCGTCATAATTTTAACTTTTTGATTACCGGTGCGCCTCAGTATCACGATCAAAACTTTTCTAAGCGCATTTCTACGTATTTAGAGTACGGCCGAAAGTATAATAATAATAATGGCTATTTGGGTGATGAATTTATTTCAGAGCGTGGTAATTATTACCACAAGCCTGTCGCTAACCTTAACTGGGATTTCAATATTAATGATAAGTCTCAACTTTCTTCGGTTCTTTATGCATCTTGGGGCCGAGGTGGTAGTGTAGGCCCTGTCGGAAGTAGTGTGCGTACAGACGATGGGTATATCAATTGGAGTGCGATTATTGCCAATAATGAGGCAAGTGCCGATGGTTCTGCCACTTATGCCTTACGTAACTCAGTTAATAACCATGCGTGGTATGGTTTAGTAACGAATTACAAGCTTGAATTAACTGATAATCTTGATTGGAACGTGGGCTTTGATTTACGTTCGTATAAGGGAACTCACTTTAGACAGATTCATGATCTACTAGGCGCTGATTACTTTCAGGATAATGGTCACATAAGATACCCATCCGGTAATCAGATTTCAGCGACCTTTAAAGCAAACCCTTGGAGTGCTCTAGGAGGTTTTGCAGATGAGAGCGAAAGATATGCTTGGGATTATGATGAAAGAATCAACTATGGTGGTATGTTCACCCAATTAGAGTACGCAGTCGATAATTTCTCAGCATTTATGCAAGGGTCGGTTTCATCTCAATCGCACATTAGATGGGATAGATATCAATATACAGAAGCAAATGAGGAGTCTGAAAAAATTTCCAACGGAGGTTATAATATTAAAGGTGGTGCCAGTTATAAATTAAGCGAAGCACACACTATTTATGCAAATACAGGTTACTATTCTAGACAACCTTACCACGATAATATCTATTTGAACTTTACTAATGATGTCAACCCACTAACGGAGAATGAGAAGATATTCGGCTTAGAGGCAGGTTATGGTCTTCGATTAAATAACTTCTCTGCTAATCTGAATCTTTATCGCACCTCTTGGGAAGATAGGGTAGTGACCTCTTCAACAACTGATGACGTAACTGGTCAAGAAATATTCACATCGAACTTTGGTGTCAAACAATTGCACTCAGGTCTTGAAATTGATGCAAAGGGTCGCATTAATCAATTAATGCTACGCGGTTTCTTATCTATCGGTAATTGGGAGTATTCTGGTGATGCTAGAACGCTAGTTAGAGATGAAGACAGAAACATACTGTCGGAAGAAACGGAAGATGTTGATGGAGGTAAAGTAGGCGATGCCGCTCAATTTACTTTCGGATTAGGTGCTGATTATCAAATATTTGAAAACCTATCTGCCGATGCAGATTACAGGTTCTATGATAATCTTTACGCAGATGTAGGAGCAATCAAAGAAAACCTTGAATTGCCTAGTTTTGGAATTCTTGATTTAGGTGCAACTTATAATATACCTATCGCTGGGGCGAACAATTTAAGCTTAAGGTTCAACGTGAATAATGCATTGCATAAAATTTACATATCTGAGCTTACCTCGGCTAACCTACCTGCAGCCGGAGAGGAAACTTATGATGGTTTGGCCGTATCAAACTTCGCTTATTTCGGTCTTGGAAGAACCTGGAATTTAAGCTTACGCTATAGTTTCTAAGAATTAATTATAATCATTATGAAACCCCGCCGATTAGCGGGGTTTTTTTATGCTCAAAAAACTGTACATTTAAGGCTTCAAAAAATTATATTATGTACGAATTAATTCAGGTGCTTCATTCTTATTTGGCCTACATCGTTTTAGTATTGTTGTTTATGGCCGTAGCAAACGCTATGATGGGCTGGGTAGGCAATAAGATGTTTACCATGCAAAAAGATTTGCGCCTTAGCCTGTTCGCCCTTATCCTTTCCCATATTCAACTTCTCGTGGGGCTAATTCTCTATTTTGTTTCTCCGAGCGGTATAAAGGCAATTCAAACGCTGGGCATGGGCGGTTTAAATTCGGCCTCCCGTTTGTTGGCATTGGAGCATCCTCTAATAAATATTATAGCCATTGCTTTCATTACTATAGGCTGGTCAAGGCATAAAAAATTTATGGAAGGAAACAAAAAATTCAAAAGCATTGCCATTTTCTACGGACTCGGATTGGTCTTAATACTAAGCCGTATTCCATGGGGGCAGTGGTTCAATTAAAACCTTTAATTGAACACTTTTAGATTATAGTAAGCAAACTAACTTTAATTATAACCTGTTATTACCAATGAAAAAATTATTTTTTTTAACCGCAGTATTAGTTTCGACCTTAACTTTTGGTCAGAAAGAATTATTTAACGGAAAGAATCTTGATGGATGGTCTATCTACGGAACTGAAAAGTGGTACGTAGAAGATGGACTATTAATATGTGAAAGTGGACCGGACAAAGGTTACGGATACCTTGCCACCGATGAACATTACAAGAATTTTGAACTGACATTAGAATTTAAGCAAGAGGCCAATGGCAATAGTGGAGTTTTCATTCGGTCGACCATTGAAGGTACTAAAATTAGTGGTTGGCAAGTCGAAGTTGCACCCCCGGGGCACGATACAGGAGGTGTATACGAATCGTATGGTAGAGGCTGGTTGATCAAGCCTGAGCCTGCTAAAGATAAGGCCTTGAAAATGGGAGAGTGGAATACGATGAAGATCCGTGTAAACGGCGACAAGATTACTTCATGGCTTAATGGCACTGAAATGATAACCTTTGAAGATGAAAAAATTGGTGAAGGAAATGGCTCCATCGCCCTACAGATTCATGATGGTGGGGGAATCAAGGTCAACTGGCGTAATATTAAATTGACCGAGTTATAAACCTGTTCTATAATTTAAAGTATCAAAACCCCTCTTTTAGAGGGGTTTTTTTTGTTTCTTTTTTTAGTAGGTGAATGTAAACCGGAAAATGATCTGAATAACCACCGGCATAACTACCACCTGCATATGTACGATAAGGGTAGCCCTTATATTTTCCTTTTTTTGTGATTAAGTACTTAGGGTTGAAGACATCTGCTTTCCAAAATCTGTATCCCTTAGTTTTATTGTCAATTAGGGCTTTTGTAAAGAAGATTTGGTCGAATAAATTCCATTTGTCACGATACGCCAGTGAGCCTATTCCTTTTCGGTAAAGTTTTTCCATTGGGTTGTACAGTTGTCCATCTTCCAAGTGATTTAACTTGCCCTGAGTTTTAAGAATTTTCTTGAAACTATCGTTTGTCGGGTCATCGTTAAAATCTCCCATGCTTATAATTTTCGCCTGAAAATCTAGTCGCTGAATCGAGTCGATTATTCGTTTGTTGAGTTTTGCGGCGGCTATTCGATTGGGTCTGCTACGTGCTTCGCCACCACTTCTAGACGGCCAATGATTTACTATAAAATAAAACTGCTCGGCATCTAACATGCCACCGACGACTAATTGGTCTCTGGTATAGTTGCGCTCATCTTCATCATCGATTAACAATAACCTATGGCTAGCGTATGAAGTCGGTAGAAAGGCTGATTTTTTGTAGAGTAGGGCAACATCGATTCCCCGCTCATCAGGTGAGTCATAATGAACAATGCCATAACCTTTTGATTTTAGGTGATGATGGTAAATCAGGTCTTCGATAACTGCAAGATTCTCTACTTCACAAATGCCAACAATATCTGGGGAAGAGTTAGTTCTACCGAACCCTATCTCAGATATCACATTGCTTGAATTATCGAGTTTTTTATTATAACGTTCTGTTGTCCAGTTGTCTTTACCCTCTGGCGTACGGTCATCATCGAAAATCAATGAGTCATTTGTAGTATCAAATAGGTTTTCTACATTATAAAAGGCAATCGTTCGTATTCTATACGATGAACTTTCTTGGCCGTGGGCGATAAGAACAAAGAGCAAGAGGAAAGTTGTGATTCTAAAATTCATGCGATTAGTGGGATACAATGGTTAATTAACGAAAAAACCATGAATTTTGTAGGTCTTATTTGTAGGATTTTTTAATTTTTCGATATCTTGATGGTATTCAACGACCATTAAACCCGATTAATGCGAGTATTTGCAGTATTGATATTTGTACTTTTTTGCCCACAGAAGATTTTAGCTCAAGAGCTTCATCAGGTTAAAGGAAGTATAATAGATTTGGTTTCAAAAAAACCTTTGGTTGGGTCGGAAATCAGCATAGAGAATCTTCTAATTTCTACAACTTCAAAAAGCGAAGGTGAATTTTCCTTTTCAATTTCCGAGAAAGGTGATTATATCATTTTGATAAAGGCTCGTGATTATTTGAGTAAGCGGTTGATGGTGAAAGTAGTTAGTAATCAAGTTGATTTGGGAGCTATTTATCTTGCCCGTGATATTCAAACAGAGCAAACCGATAATCTCATAACCCTGACCGATTCTGAATTGCTTGATGATGAAGCAAATTCAAACTCCTCCGGAATTTTACAGGCCACTCGTGATGTTTTTCTTAATCGTGCAGCATTTGATTTTGGCCAGGCATTTTTTAGGGTGAGGGGCTACGATTCTCAAAATGGTCGCGTTTCTATAAACGGTATTTCGATGAACAAGTTCTTTGACGGAAGACCACAATGGAATAATTGGGGAGGGCTTAACGATATAACCCGAAATCAACAGTTCACAAATGGGCTAGAAGCTTCTGAATTTGCTTTCGGTGGTATTTTGGGCAACACGAATATTGATACTAGACCGTCCGGTTTGAGACCAGGTACAAGGTTGTCCGTTTCGGCGTCAAATCGCACTTATGCCGGTCGATTGATGGCCACGCATAATTCAGGACTCAGTGAGAACGGATTTGCATATACAGTTTCAGCTTCTCGAAGATGGGCAAAACAAGGTTATATTGACGGCACACTTTACGATGCCTTCAGTGTGTATGGCGCTATAGAATATCAGTTGAACAAAAAGCATTCGTTGAATTTAACCGGTATCTTAGCTTCGAATCGGCGCGGTCGCTCTTCTGCCCTGACCCAAGAGGTCTTTGAATTGGTAGGTAAAAGATATAACCCGTATTGGGGTGAGCAAGATGGTGAAATAAGAAACGCTAGAGAACGTAAGATAGCAGAACCTATTTTCATGCTGAACCATAGGTTTGAATCTTCTAAATTTAACCTTAATACCGGTATAGCTTACCAAACAGGTATAAATTCAAGAAGTCGATTGGGGTACTACAATGCCCCCAACCCTGACCCTACCTACTATAGGTATTTGCCAAGTTTCTATATCAATAGCCCAATCGGGGCCAACTTCAGAAGTGCAAACCTGGCCAGAGAAGGTTTTCTAGAAGCACCACAAATAAACTGGGAACAGATTTATACGGCCAATTCAACCGATAATGCGGCCTATATTCTTTATGATGATATAGCCCAAGACGAACAATTGGTTCTCAATTCGATTGGCAATGCTTATTTGAGCAATAGGGCCCAATTAGATTTTGGTGCTTCCTATAGAATTTTCCAATCTCACAATTATGCGAAAATAAATGATATGTTGGGGGCAGATTTTCATATAGACATCGATCCTTTTTCAGATACTTTAAACGATGTAACCGGCGAAACACAGAAAACGGAAAATCAAATTTTCAACTACAATTACAATATTGATGCTTCGCAATTTGAAGGGTTTGCCCAGTTCAAATACAATTTGGATAAACTAAATTTTTTTCTATCTGCAAAATATTCAGTCACCACTTACCAACGAGAAGGTCTTTTTCAAAACGAGCGATTTCCTATCAGTTCATTCGGCGAAAGTAACCTTGTCAGTTTTAACGATTACGGTTTTAAGGCCGGACTCACCTATAAAATCAATGGGAGACATTGGGTCGATTTTCATGGGGCATATATAAGTCGCCCACCCGTATTGCAAAATGTATTTGTAAACCCACGTGAGAATAATGTAGTGGTTTCAGATATTGAAAGTGAACGCATATCATCGGTAGATGTGAACTATAATTTTCGATTACCCAATCTTACGGGCAGACTCAGTTCTTTTTACTCAAGATTTCAAAACACTACGGATATCAATTTCTTTTTTGTAGATACGGGGGTGGGTTCAGACTTTGTGCAAGAGGTGTTAACTGATTTAGACAAATTGCACATGGGTTTAGAGATGGGTCTTGAGTATCAACTCTCTTCCTCAGTGAAATTAAATGCGGTAGCTGCAATCGGAAAATATGTATATGCCAGTAACCCGAATTTGGTGATAAATTTTGACACTGCTGGTCGCGAAGAAGACCTTATCAATTTAGATGGTAATCTCGATTTGGGAGCTTCTCAAATCAAAGATTATAAATTAGCTCAGGGTCCTCAGCAAGCTTATGCCTTGGGTATAGAATATCGTGCTCCTAAATATTGGTGGATTGGGGCGACTGCAAACTATTTGACGAAGAATTACGCCAATATTTCTGCTATAACGAGAACAAAGAGTTTTTATTTAAATCCGGAGACCGGTAAGAATTTTCCAGAAGCTACTTCCGAAAATGTTACCAGATTATTAGAGCAAACACCATTAGATAATTTTTACTTGCTGAATTTGGTCGGAGGAAAATCTTGGTTGAAAAAAGGGAAGTATATAAGCGTATTTGCAAGTATCAATAATGTATTTGATGCCGTTTTTAGAACTGGGGGCTACGAACAAAGCAGAAACGGAAATTTTGGTCAACTACAGCAAGATAATTTAAGTGGTAGTCCATCATTTGCACCGAAGTATTGGTATGGTTATGGGCGAACCTATTTTTTAAATCTAGCCTATAGCTTTTAAAAGTGGCACTCTATGATTATAATATTCAACAATGAGAGCGAATAAAACATTATATAAAAATATGATACGCCTTAATAAGACTAGAGTAGGGCTTATTGTAGTACTTTCAGTATCGCTATTCTACTCTTGTGTAAAGAACAGAGATTTTGATGTGGGTGCAAACACTAATTGCGTCAATGAGTTAATTTCGAACGCAAGCTTTCAAGACGTAAAGAGCCTTTATTCAGGCCAGACAATTCAAATTCAAGAAGACCTTATAATCGAAGGATACGTTATATCGTCTGATAAAGAAGGAAATTTTTTTAGTGTACTTCATTTTCAAGATAGACGGGGTAATGCAACGCAAGGTTTACAAATTGAAATTGATGTTCGAGATTCTCATTTGTTCTACCCTGTGGGAAGTAGAATTTTCATAAAAGTGAAAGGTTTGTATCTCGGTCAAACACGTGGTGCTTTCAAATTAGGGGCAACTTTTGAATCGTTCGGTAATATTTCGGTGGGTAGATTGCCATCAAATGTTGTCGACAGGCATATATTTGTTTCTTGTGAACAGCCAGCGGAATTAACACCTACCTCTATATCGCTTGATTCTATTGGAGACCAATACTTAAGCACCTTGGTGCGATTTGATAATATGGAAATTATCGAAGATCAACTTGGTCTATTCTTTGCTTTGGAGCAAGAGGAGACTTTGAGAACCTTAATTGATTGTGAAGACAGACAGATTAATTTGACTAACAGCGGTTTTTCCGATTTTCGAGCAGAGTTGCTTCCAACCCAGAATGGAACTGTACAAGGTGTTCTTGTAAAGGAAAATTCTGATTATAGCCTAGTAATTCGGAATTTGGATGATATGCAACTTGAAAATGACCGTTGTGAAGAACTGGTCGATGAGTTTACTTCGACCCAAATATTCATCTCAGAATTGGCCGACCCCGATAACAATACCGGCGCAAGATTTGTCGAGCTTTTTAATTCTTCAACAGAGCCTCTAAGTTTAAAAGGATGGAGTCTTCGTAGATATACCAACGCCAATACCGATGTAAGTTCTAGTATAGACCTTTCGGGGCATGAGATAAGTTCTCAATCAACATTTGTTATATCTCCGAACGCCAATGAATTTGAGGCGGTGTATGGCTTTGCTCCAGATCTGGGCGTGGGAACAAATAGCCCAGCTGATTCAAATGGCGATGATAATCTAGAATTGGTCGACCCTTTCGGTGTGGTAATCGATATTTTTGGAGTTATAGGTGAAGATGGCTCGAGTACAAATCATGAATTTGAAGATGGTAAGGCAGTTCGTAAACCTGAGGTCGTCGAAGGCAACACGATTTATGACTATCAAGAGTGGTCTATTTTTAATGATAGCGGAGATGCAGAAACCACTAACGAGCCGCAATTGGCTCCAAACGATTTTACGCCAGGCATTCGAAATTAATGCTGAAAAAATACAAATTTTTAAAAAGATGCCTTAAGAAAAAACCTTTTCCAGTAGCTTTTTGTCCACTGGTTTGGTGAGGTAGTTTTTCTCAAGATTATAGGTCTTCGCCTTTTCATAATCTTCAGGATTGATAGATGAACTCATGATAAATATATCGGGCCAAGTTTCCCTTTCGGGGTAAGTTTCGGTAAATTCATCTAAAAAATCCCAGCCGTTCATAATCGGCATATTTAAATCGACAAAAATCAGGGAGGGCAATTTTTCGCCATTATTAGATCTAAGTTCAAAACCTTCTAGCGCATCTTCACCATTTTCAAAGATGGCAATATTTAATTCATTTGAGGGGTGCAGCTTTGCAAGGGCTCTCTTTATACCAAAAATAGCTATAGCATCATCGTCTATGATACAAATGTTCGAAAAATCAATCTTCATTTGATTCAATGTTCTTAGGTCTTTAATTAATTTGGGACTTTATTGTAAGCTATTAGTGAAACTCTATTCAGCGTTCATTTCGCTTAAGACTGTATGCAAGTCTTCTCTAACGACAGGTTTTAATATATAATTGTTTACCAACTCATAGCGTTTGATTTGTTCTAGGTCTCGTGGGTCAATCGATGAACTGATGATATATATTAGTACTCCTTCTCTGTTGTTGTGAGGAATCTGAATAAAGTCTTTAAGAAAATCCCAGCCGTTCATTATGGGCATATTTAAATCTAGAAAAATAACAGGTGGCATTTTATCACCATTGTTTATCATTTCTTTAAGTCCATCAATAGCATCTTGCCCATTTGTATAGACTATAATATTATCACTGAAGTTTATATCTTTCATGATTCGTTTTGTACTGTATACAAAAATGGGATCATCATCAATAATGCATGTACTGCTAATTTTAAGCATGTTAAGCGGTTTGGTTAAGTTCAAAATAGAGTTTAAATGTCGTGCCTTCGTTAACGGTGCTTTCCACTTCAATTTTTCCATTCATGGCCTCGATTTGATTCTTCGTAATAAAAAGGCCTATACCCTTTGCATCTTTGTTTTTATGAAAAGTCTTGTACATACCAAATATTTTTTTGCCATGCCTTTTAAGATTTATGCCGACACCATTGTCGGCAAAGCTTAAAATTACATTTTTATTTGATGTCTTTGATGTTATGGTTAGCTCAGGCCCACGCTCTGGCGATGAGTACTTAATACTATTCGTAATTAAATTTAAAAAAATACTGTCTATATACGCCGGTATGCCCATGACCATTAAATCTTCTGGCACCTTGGTAATACACTTAACATTTTTTTCTTGAATAAGTACATTTAGGTTTTTTTTGACATTTTTAAGTGTACTATATATATTCACTGGCTTTAATTTTTGAATGCCGCCCACTTTGAGTTGTACGACCTCGTTTAAATGAAGAACGGTTTCGTTCAAACTTTCGGCTGCATCGGCGAGCATGCCGTAAATGTCAGTGATTTCTTCTTCATCTTTCTCACCTTCTAGAAAACCGGTCAACATCGAAAGGTTAGTCGCATGAGACCTCAGGTTATGTGAAACGATATGAGCAAAATTTAATAAACTTTCATTTTGATATTGGGTAATGTCAACCAAACGAGTAAGTTCTACTTCAGCATTTTTTCGTTCGGTAATATCCATTACCTGAGAAATTAAATGAGCGAGTTTGCCATTGATATTTCTAACAGCTGTAACGGTCAAAATGGCATGCACAACATGACCCTTTTTATGAAAAAATCTTTTTTCGATTTGGTAACTCTCCTTCTCTCCGTTAAGAATTTTATCGAGAAATATTAAATCTTTATCAAGATCTTCTGAGTAGGTTAATTCTTGAAAGGTCATTTGAAAAAGTTCTTCTTCAGAGTATCCTAAACTTTTACAAAGGCTTTTATTGACCTTGATCCAGTTGCCCTGAAGATTTACCAGTGCCATGCCCGTATTCGATTTCTCGAAAGCGCCCTGAAAAGATTCTTCACTCTTTTCAAGTAATAACCTTGTTTTTGTAAGTTCAGTTATGTCGATATTGGTACCCACCATTTTAACGGGTTTGCCCGAGTCATCTTTTATAAGAACAGCCTTGCCACTTATATGTTTTTGTTTTTTATTGGGCCAAGTTATCTTAAACTCAATTTCATAATTCCTTTTTCCCTCTACTGCCTCGTGGTGAACTTTGAAAACATGTTCAACATCATCGGGGCTCATTATGGATCGCCATTGATCCATGTTGTTCGGGTCGAATTCTTTTCGTTTTACACCATACAGGCGGTACATGTTGTCATCCCAAACCACTTGCCCTGTTTTTACATCAAATTCCCAAATTCCGATATTGGATCCTGAAGTAGCAATGGCAAGTCTTTTAGAAACTTCGTTAAATTGTAATTCGAAACGTTTTCTATCGTCGATATCTTGAAAGGTGCCAAAAATACGTATGCATTTTCCGTTGAGCATCTCAACATTTCCCATGGCACGTACCCAAAGTTCTTTGCCCTTGGCAGTTACTATCACAAGTTCAATATCCCATGGCACACCATCGTTCATGGCTTTTTCGACAATCTTTGATATGGTGTCACGGTGTCGACCTTCCTTATAAAAATTTATTCCCTGCGCCACATTGGGCACAAAATCCATAGGTACCTCATGAATCTCTTTTGTGATATCGGTCCAGTATAAATCGCCGGACAGTAAATCGATTTCCCAACCACCAATGCGTGCTACCTCAATCGCCTTTTGTTGTAGTTCTTGGTTTCTACTCTGTCTCGTTACATCTTCTAGAACCAAGGTTAAGCCGGTAATTTCACCAGTGTCATTCTTGACCGGATTAATTTTCCACTTTAACCATTTAAAAGTTCCGTCATCGTTAATTATTTTTTTGCCGTCATGATTATTTGATTGGCCTGCAAGACAGGCAGCCAATATTTCGGGAAACTCAGGAGGTAATTCTTCCAATACATCAAAAAAGTTTTCACCGGTTACGTCAGAATATTCGGGGCAAAATTCTTCTAACCAAGCGTTTGAGCAGGTTTGAAAAGCATAATTCTTATCAAGAACAGCTATGGCTAAAGGTGAATCTTTGAGCAATGAATTAAGGGCCAATGTTTCCAAAGAATAGGGGATTTAAAAAAATAAAATTACTCTGAAAACATAAAAGTAGGAAATTAACTAAAAACTTTTTAACTCAATTCAACAATTATTACATGTAAATTCCTGTATGTTAAGCCTTAAAGGTATAAGTAAAGTGAATAATGCTATTGGTTTTAACTACTCGAAGTAAAATATTGAACTTAGTATTTTTGTAAATTTCGTTATTTAATCAGAATTACTGTTGTAGCACAGTATTCACGAACTTAAATTATATGAACGAGGCATTTTTTAATGAAATTAGACTCGGTAACCTTAAAGAGGTTACGGCGATGCTATCGAAAGATAAAGACCTATTGAATATTAAAGATCAACGAGGTTCAACCCCGTTGATATTGGCGGCATACTACAACCAAAAAGAGATTGTAGATTTGTTTTTAGAAGAGGGTGCGAAGATTGATGATGCTGATGGGGCTGGTAATACTGCACTTATGGGTGTCTGTTTTAAAGGGTATACCGAAATTGCCAAAAGTTTGGTCGATAAAGGGGCAGATGTGAATGTTCGCAATACTATGGGTGGTACTTGCCTAATTTATGCCGCAACTTTTAATCAGCTGAAAATTGCACAGCTTTTAATGTCGAAGGGTGCCGATACCCAGGTGAAAGATAATCGTGGCAATACAGCACTTGACCACGCAAAATTACAGGGTGCTGACGAACTGATTAATTTGTTGGAAAACAAGAATAAGTTCTGAGTATTTGACTTAAACGAACGGTTTAATATTCAGGCATAATTTTCAGTAATCAAAATAATGTAGTTTCTTTCAATTAAAGATGGATGAACAACTAAATTTGGCGCTGGTACAAACCTCTTTGGTCTGGGAAGACCCTCAGGAGAATAGGCGTATTATTTCCAAGAAAATAGCTGATCTAGCTTTTGAAGTAGACTTGATAGTCTTACCAGAAATGTTCACTACCGGGTTTACGATGTCTCCGGAAAAAGTGTCGCCAGGAGAAAGTGAAAAAACTCTTGAGTGGATGCAACAAGAGTCGAAGAAGCATGGTGCGGCCATCGTCGGTAGCGTAGCTAATAATGACAATGGTATTTATACGAACCGTCTATACTTTGTTGAGCCCAATGGTAAGGCTTTACACTACGATAAGAGGCATACGTTTACTTTGGCCGGGGAAGACAAGGTCTACAAGGCAGGAAATAAAAAGCTGATTGTCGATTACAAAGGTTTTCGAATTTGCCCTATGGTCTGTTACGATCTTCGTTTTCCGGTTTGGGCTAGAAATGTAGAAGGCTATGATCTATTGTTGTACGTGGCAAATTGGCCACAACCGAGAATTAATGCATGGGATGCGCTATTAAGAGCAAGGGCCATTGAGAATACGGCGTATTGTTTGGGTGTCAATCGAATTGGAACGGATGAAAAAGGACATTCATATAATGGACATTCCGCTGTTTACGATTGTCTAGGTGAAGAGAAAGTTTATTCTGATCAAGAAGAAATAATTTATGCTACTATATCGAGAGAGCACATAGTTTCTACTCGAGAAAAATTAAGGTTTCTAGAAGATAGAGACGATTTTAGTCTCGAATTGTAAAGGTTTCCACTTTTTCCCAATTGGCACGAACCTCAATAACATCAGGGTAGTAACTGATTTTTTCAGGTTGAAGTTTTTTCAGATAATTACCAGTGTCCCATTTTCCGTTATTGTTATTATCAAAGATTACACGCATCAAATAATTACCAGGCTCTAAATGGCTAAATTCAAAAACCTGTGTTTCTTTCGCAATAACCTCCCTCTCAAGCTCTCCTTGTTCATCGGTCAATTGTACGATTAACGGGTATGCACTTTCATCAACTTTGACCTCAAAGCTTAAATTTCCAAAGTCGGCATAACTTCCTGTTGATAAATAGTAGGCCGTGGTATCGTTCACCTGCCCAAAAAAGTCGGTTATGGCACCGGGTAGCAGGTCGAGTTGAAAACTTTGATTAGGTTCTACGGGAAAATCAAAATCGACCTGATTTTTTAAAGTATCTAAACTTACAGAGAAATCGACCGAAAGAGAATCTTGGTTCATCATACTTATTTTGGCCGTATCCAATTTAACTAATGGGGTGTTAGACTGTATAAAAAAAGGTTCGTTGAAACTTAGTGAGCCACTTTGATTAGGGTTTAATCGTAACGAATCTATACCGACCTTTCTACTCTTAACACTAAAGGTATCTTTCACCTTTAGTCGTTCATTGGTGACCGTGAAAATTATTGAATCGTTTTCAAAGGGTGTGAACCAGAAATTGATGGTGTCTTTGTCACGTTCCTTTAGAATTTTTGTTTTTACCGTATCAGGTAAGACCGTAAGAGGTTCTATCTTTACACTATCCGCTACTCCGTAATAACCGAATTGTATGCGGTTTTTGGCAACAAAACTGGGCACGGCCATACTGTAATCGGGTACTTCTTTAAATAAAGTAAGAACATACGTAGAATCTGTGGGTAATGTTATGGTGTCTTGAAGAAAAGCAATTTTATCGGCATTTTGATCAAACATATTGTTCTTGGCAGCATCCTTTAGGGCAAATAACTTATACTTGCCCTCTTTAAGGTTCTTAAGTTTAAAGATGACCATACTGTCTAAAGTATTGGTAATGTAATTAGGCGGTTTTTGATATATGGTAGAGTCGGTATATGCTGTGTCTATTTCGTAGAGCATAACCGAGATGAAATCATCCGCTTTCTTTTTAAAAGCATCTTTTATGGCCCCTGATAAGGTGAGAGAGTCAATATAATCTCCAGTCGAAAAAACATAGGTAAGAAAAGCACTTGGGTTACCTTCATTATTGTCTTGAACGCTTTGACCGAAATTAAGAGTGTAAGTAGTACTCTCCCTAAGGGTATCTTTAAATTTAAATTCAACATACTTGCTTGCTCCCCCTTGCGGAGTAATGTCGGGTTGGTATTTTAAGGGCGGACTAACTATTAATTGATTTTGAACGTCTTCTAACTTAATGAGCTCATCGAAATACATTCGAATACGTTTGGCTTTGAAATTTGTGGTCATGCTATCCGGCTCGGTTCTAGTCAAGACAGGTGGAGTAATGTCTTTTGGGCCTCCGGAAGGGCTACCTTTTCTGGCACACTGCCATAATACGGTAGCGATGAGAAATAGAAATAAAAACGCCAGAAATCTACGGGCCATAATCTAAAAATCTAGGCACAAAGAAACAACTAATTTTATTCAATTCCATAATTTGGGCACTACTGCCATGCTGGCGATGTAAATGTTTACGCCTTCTGCTTGAGATAGTGTTTCGGCACAAATTTCCATGGTACCCCCTGTGGTGATAACATCATCTACAAGAAGTATATTTTTACTTTTTATAGATTCTATATCGGTAAGTGCAAATAGCGATTTCTTGTTTTGCCAGCGGCCCATGCGACTTTTTTTGGTTTGCGTTTTTGTATTGAGCGTTTTAACTAATAAAGTGTCACTGTATTTTGCATCTAAATGATACGCCAATCGTTTTGCGAAATTCGATACTTGGTTATATCCCCTCTTCTTCTTTTTCTTTGGATGTAAAGGAACTGGAATCACGATATCTATTGCACCTTTGAGTTCGCTATTATCTTTAAGAAGAAGACCATACCAATCACCTAGAAAATTTCCGATCTGCTCCTGTTTGCGATATTTGAGATTGTGAATCAGTTGTTGAACAATGCCATTTTCAGTGAAAAACAGGAAAGAACTGGCTTTCTCGATGTTAATTCTACCATAAAATATACGGTCTACCGGGTTTTCTTCGTTAAAGCTATATTCGGTGAGGGGTAAATTGTTACGACAAGTTGTACACAAGTGTTCCTCTCCTCTGATTAAATGAGCATTACATCCAAAACATACCTTGGGTATCAAAACGGAATTGATATCTATTAGTATATTTGTTAACTTTTTGTATAGCAAAACTTTATAGTGCTAGAGTGTAACCTACATAAACCCACTCGATCCCAATGAACGTTCAAGATAATAAAATCAATAATAAGATAATTTTTGCAGCGCTGATCGCTGTAATTATCGGTATTTTGATTGCATTCTACTACAGCTATGCCCAATCAAGAAGTGAAATTGCTTTTTTGGAGCGTGAAAAGGGAATTTTAGTGCAAGACTTGAGCTTGATGAAGACCGACGTTGATCGTCTTTCAGCGTTAAATGAGGTCAACGAAATAGAACTTGAGAGTTCTAAATACCGAATTCAACAACTTCTCGATTCTGTAGGCCAGCTTAATTTTACGGTTGAAAAGCTTCGCGAGTACAAAACGGAATTGCGTCGACTTGAGTCAAAGAACGATAGCCTTAAGCTTAAGAATAATTTCTTGAGGTACAACAATATGTTGCTTTCTAACAAATATGAAAAGACAAAAAAAGAGCTTGAGCAGTTAAGGGGTAAGAGTATGTCTTTAGCAGAGGCGGAAGCTTTACAGCGCAGAAAGATTCAAGAACTAAACCAAGAGCTAAAGTCTAAAAGCTACCTTAGTTTACAAAATACCGAGGCCAATGGCTTTAGGTTGAGAAGTGGTAAGCCCATCAATACCAATAAAGCTTCAATTATTGAGAAGTTGAGAGGCTGTGTAACTGTTCTTGCCGATATTGCAGAAATGAATACCACTAAGGTTATCTATTATCAATTTTTGGATCCTGATATGCGGGTGATCGAAGATAACGCAAATACAATTACGGTAAATGGTAATGTCTACAGCAAAAGAGTAGAGTTTAAGTTTAGTGGTGAAGACATGACTATCTGTGATTTTATCACTATACCTCAAGGGTCGTTGAAAGAAGGTGACTATAGGCTGAACATCTTCGAAGGCCAGAAACTTATGTCTTCTACAGAATTTGAATTGAAATAATTTTTTTTGACTTTCCTTAATATCCTATTTTTGCCGCATGGCAAAACAAGAAGACGATTTTAAGCGGGTAATTTCCCATGCTAAGGAATATGGTTATGTATTCCAATCAAGTGAAATTTATGATGGTTTAAGTGCTGTTTACGATTACGCACAGAACGGTGCTGAATTAAAAAAGAATATACGGGAGTATTGGTGGAAGGCCATGGTTCAGCTCAACGATAATATCGTGGGCATCGATTCGGCGATATTTATGCACCCGACTACTTGGAAAGCTTCAGGACATGTTGATGCCTTTAACGACCCATTAATCGATAATAAAGATTCAAAAAAGAGATACCGTGCCGATGTGTTGGTCGAAGATTACGTATCAAAAATCGAAAATAAAATAGAAAAAGAAGTAGCCAAGGCAGCAAAGCGTTTTGGTGAAAAATTTGATAAAGAACAGTTCTTAGCAACGAACCAAAGAGTTGTTGATTATCAAGAACAGGCAAAATCGATTCTAAAACGATTAGGGCAGTCTTTGGAAAAAGAAGATTTGGCCGATGTGAAAAAGTTGATCGAGGAGCTTGAAATCGCTTGCCCGATGTCGGGGTCTAAAAACTGGACAGATGTTAAGCAATTCAACCTCATGTTCGGCACCAAGCTTGGAGCTTCGGCCGAAAGTGCGATGGACCTTTACCTGAGACCCGAAACCGCGCAAGGTATTTTTGTGAACTTCTTGAACGTTCAGAAGACAGGTCGTATGAAGATACCCTTCGGTATAGCACAGACAGGTAAAGCCTTTAGAAACGAAATCGTTGCACGTCAGTTTATTTTTAGAATGCGTGAGTTCGAGCAGATGGAGATGCAATATTTCATCAAACCGGGCACACAGCAAGAATGGTACGAGAAGTGGAAAGAAACCCGAATGAAATGGCACCTTTCTTTAGGTATGGGCGAAGATAACTACCGTTTTCACGACCATGAAAAATTAGCCCATTATGCAGATGCCGCTGCTGATATTGAATTCCGTTTTCCATTTGGGTTCAAAGAACTGGAGGGTATTCACTCCCGTACGGATTTTGACTTGGGAAGCCACGAAAAATTTTCGGGTAAGAAATTACAATACTTCGATCCAGAGACCCGTGAAAGCTACGTGCCTTATGTATTGGAAACCTCAATTGGTTTAGATAGAATGTTCTTGGCCGTTTTCGCCAATTCGCTTCAGGAAGAAGAATTAGAGAACGGAAGCTTTAGAACAGTATTAAAATTACCTGCGGTCTTGGCGCCAACAAAAGCTGCTGTTTTCCCCTTGGTTAAAAAAGATGGGTTGCCAGAGATTGCCAATGAAATTATAGAAGACCTCAAGTGGGATTTTAATGTGCTTTATGATGAAAAAGATGCCGTGGGCCGTCGTTACCGTAGACAAGATGCGAACGGAACTCCATTCTGTATCACGGTAGACCATCAAACATTAGAAGATAAAACCGTAACTATTCGTCATCGTGATTCTATGGAGCAAGAGCGTGTGGCTATCGATGACCTTAAGGGTATAATTCACAAAGCGGTCGATATGAAATCGTGGTTGAAGAAAATGATTTAGTAGTATTTTCTTTTATCTGAAGGGTTTCATTTTTCTATAGGTATACCAGCATTTGTTAAGTTGACTCTATGAGGTAATTGCTGAGTTTGGGCAGTTGTCTAAGCTAAGCAAACCTCACAGGTACCCGTTAGTAAAAGTTGTGCCTGCTCTATTTTTTTATTGCTCAAACGTGGAATTTTAATCTCGTAAGATACGCACTCTACCTTTCCACATGTGGTGCATTGAAAATGAGGATGTATGTCTACATGCTCCGATTTTGAACAATCATGGCATTTAGCATAATGCTTCAATCCGTTTGCTCCTAAAAAAGAATGTACTCGCCCCTCATCATCAAGGCGATCTAGAATCCGGTAGATGGTAGATTTGTTCATTTGTCCACTGAACTTTTCAACTAGTTCTACAACACCTATAGCACTGTGTATTTCATTGAATAAATTGTCTACCAGTTTTACTGATTTTGTATTTCTTACCACTCCCATAAAACAAAATTAATGCATTATAGTTGCATTAACAATAATTAATTTTATTTTTGCGACTGAGTTGCATTAATTATTGATATGGATATCCTCTTAAAAAGACCGAATATCTGGGGTGCATTTGCGAGCGGTCTGTGTTTGGTACATTGTATTGCTACCCCTTTTTTGTTTGCAATGTCCACTTGCATAGGCGAGTGTGAAAGTATGGCCCCAAGTTGGTGGAAACAATTGGACTTTATTTTCTTGGTCGTTTCTTTTTGGGCGGTCTATCGTTCAACCAAAGCATCTGCCTCATCATTTATAAAACCGGCCATGTGGTTAACTTGGTTCATACTTTGTGCACTTTTGATCAATGAGAAGTATGAAGGCCCGCACCTACCGGAAAGTTTAGTGTTTATGGCTTCTATATCGCTGATTACACTTCATCTTTATAATCGAAAATATTGTAAATGTAAAACCGATAGCTGTTGTGCAAATTAGCTTCTCTATATCACTAGTATTTTTACTAAAGCTTATACCCCAATCTTAAACTGCCATAAAAATTTCTAGGGTTCCCCGGGTAGTAGTAACGTGGTTCACCACCGAAGCTTCCGGCATTGATCAATACCGAAGAGGCATAATCTTCATCAAAGATATTATCAACACCAAAATCGATCCCAAGGGTGAACTTGGTCGAAAGGTTTTTATGCCAACCCAATCGGGTCGTGAAAACGGTATAAGGCTCACTTTCTAGGCTATTGTCATCTCGCAAAGGTATTTCTGAAATGTGCCTGTGTGTAATGTTCCAATAAAAATCATTGAACAGGCGAAGCTGTATACCTGCGGTTCGTTGCTGTTTTGGCACCCCGGTCAATGGATTTCCAGAGTAGTTTTCATCCTCATCAACAAATTCTACAAAAGAATGGTCGTTCAAGGTGTAACTTAAAAATGGAGAGAGTTGCACCTTTGGGCTAATGTTCCAAAGGTAGTCCATCATTATTTCTATTCCGCGATGTTTGGTCTTCCCTGCATTTCTACCAATGTATTGGTATTCTGCCACCCTTTCGGCTACCAATAGATTACGAACATCCATCTGGTAGGCTACAAAATTGATATGAAACTTTCTTCCGTGAAAATATAAATCTGTTCCTACTTCATAATTGGTTCCCGTTTCTTGTGCTATATCAGGATTAATGACTCCATCGGGAGTTAAAGTCTGCTCTACGGTCGGGTTCGAAAAACCTCGGCTCACATTGGCAAATAGGTCGACCGATTCAGCAATAGCATAACGAAGGTTGAGACTGGGCAGAAAAATTGTTTCAAAATCACGCTGAGCACTTTTATTATCTGTGCCTGCATTGAACTGATCTCTGAAATCATATTTGGTTTTGTTGATGTTGAGTCCGAGTTGGGCACTAAAATCGGTAGTAATATCGAACAGCAAAGAGCTAAAAATATTCATTTGAGTTCTAAACTCTTTGTTGTCTGCGAACAGCTCTCCTTGAAGACTATCATCTACTGGGGTTTCCAGCGTTTCAAAGAGTTGCCAGTTGTATTCGTCTTTATAAAGTTCGGCACCTATAATATATTCAGTATTTTTTCCACCTAACTTAAAATCTCCTGAGAATTTGGTCCGAAATCCGTAACCATTGGTATACTCATCTAAAAAGCCTAAGGGGCTGGGCCGTTGTTCAAAGTGGTCTAGATAACTATAAAATATACTTGTTGTATTTTCTAGTTTTTCGCTAAAGTTATGGGCATAGCTCAACCCCAGCAGAGAATAGTCATTGGTTTCAAACCCTGATACACCACCCCAATTAGCTGCTGCTTGTTGAGGGTTTTCATTAAAGGCTGTTTCCCCTAATGAACTTGCGATATGTGCAGTATAATCGATATGGTTGACTAGTAGCGAGATAGTATTTTTTGAATTGATACGATAAGACGTATTTAGTAGAAGGCCATCACGATCGAATTGACTGTTGTCTCTATACCCATCTGTTTCTAGATGCCCATATTGAAGGCCTAGTCTCAATTTGCCATCGAAATGGTTAAAAGAGAGGTTGTTTTTGGTCATTCCGAAAGAGCCAACCGTAAGATTATTGGAAAAATTTGTCGATTTACCCAAAGCCTCTTTTGGGGTCAAGATAATTGCCCCACCCAAATTAGCGCCGAATGCCGAAGCCTTGGGGCCTTTAATAACTTCTATTTGGCTGAGGTTTTCCAAATCGAAAGCCTCTATGGTCGAAAACCCTGACCCATCGGTAACCGGTATATCGTTGTAATATAATTTGAGTTTATCAGTACCGAAGGCGGTTCGAGACCCGATACCCCGAACCGTAATTCGATTTGTGTTCAAGGCGCCCGAGAATATCTGTACCCCGGGTATTTGGTTGATCGATGATACGATATCTATAGGACTATAGTTTTGGAAGGTTTTCGCGGAAATTGTAGTAGAAGGTTCAATGCCGCTGGCATTCTTGGTTTTGAGGGCATCCAATAGAATCACTTCATCTAATTGGGTAATGCTGTCATTTTTCGCGTTGTTTTGAGCCCAGCCGAATAAAGGACTACTCAATATAAAGAGTAATAGAAATTTTTTCATTGAAATGGCATGAGGCACAAAAATAGGCTTTAATTGAAAACATGAATTCAATTCTGGTTTCAAACTTTTTTTTATCCTCATTCATTTTCTATTTTCGGACAAATTCAGTGAATGAAAGTAGTATCATATAATGTAAATGGTATAAGGGCCGCCATGAAAAAAGGTTTTATAGATTGGCTTATTGCTACCGATCCTGATGTAATCTGTCTGCAAGAAATTAAGGCAATGAAAGAGCAAGTAGACCTAACTCTTTTTGAAGCGGCAGGGTACCCTTATAATTATTGGTTCAGTGCCCAAAAAAAAGGATATAGTGGAGTTGCTATTTTATCGAAAACAAAACCTGATCAGGTCGTCTACGGTACAGGTATCGATTATATGGATTTTGAAGGACGTAACATTCGTGCAGATTTCGGTGATATCTCTGTAATGAGTATGTACTTGCCTTCAGGCACGAACTTGGCAAGACTCGAGTATAAACTGACTTACATGGCCGATTTTCAAAAGTATGCAGATACCCTAAGGATGACGAACCCGAATTTAATTGTTTTGGGCGACTATAATGTTTGTCATAAAGCTATTGATATTCACGATCCAGTTCGTAATAAGAATGTCTCCGGATTTTTACCTGTCGAACGAGAATGGATCGGCAATTTTATTAAAAGTGGTTTCATTGACAGCTTCAGGCATTTTAATGAGGCCCCTGACAACTATACGTGGTGGAGTTATCGTGCCAATGCCCGGGTAAATAATAAAGGATGGAGGTTAGATTACGGTATGGTCGCTGAAACTTTGAGAGACCGATTGATGAGATCGGTAATTCTTTCAGAGGCAAAACATAGTGACCATTGCCCTATTTTAATAGAGCTTGAAAATTAATGTTTTCGTTCTAAATAGAGACCGATTCATATTTAGTAAATTTGCACCTTTCTAAGTCAATACCCAAAGAAGCATGAAGTACAGCAACCTACCCCATACTGATATTGAAGTAAGTAAAATTTGCTTAGGCACGATGACCTGGGGCAATCAAAATACTGAAGATGAAGGTCACAAGCAAATGGATTATGCCGTAGACCAAGGCATCACCTTCTTTGATACGGCAGAGTTATATCCTATTCCCGCGCATCCTGACAGGCATTCGGTTACCGAAAAAATAATCGGCACATGGTTCAAGAAAAATGGAAACAGAGATAAGGTTGTCTTGGCATCGAAAATAGCCGGTAAGGCAGACATGACCAAATTTATACGTACCACCGGGTTTTCAAAAGATTCTATAATCGAAGCTGTAAACGGAAGTCTTGAGCGATTGCAGACCGATTATATTGATCTCTATCAATTGCATTGGCCAGAAAGAAATACCAATTATTTCGGGCAAAGAGGTTATAAACATGAGATTACTGACCACTGGGAAGACAACATTCATCAAGTTTTGGAAACCTTACGCGACCTGATTCGCGAGGGTAAGATAAGGCATGTGGGCATTTCGAATGAATCGCCCTGGGGTACCATGCGCTTTTTAATGGAAAGTAAGGTGCATGTGAGCTTGCCACGTACAATCACCATTCAAAACCCATACAGTTTACTGAATCGTTTATTTGAAGTCGGTCTTTCGGAAATATCCATTCGTGAGAAAGTTGGGTTATTGGCCTATTCTCCATTGGGCTTTGGCACTTTGTCGGGTAAATACCTTGGCGGTATGAAACCTGCGGATGGTAGAATCACCCTTTTTCCTCAATACACGAGGTACAGTGGCGATAATGCCGTAAAGGCAACGGAAAAATACCACAAGTTAGCGCAAGACAACGATTTGTCGTTGGCTCAAATGGCCCTGGCTTTTGTGAATACCAGACCCTTTGTTACTAGCAATATAATTGGCGCTACTTCAATGAAGCAACTAGAGGAAAATATCGACAGTATCAATATTGATTTGACGGATGATGTGCTCAAGGGAATCGAAGAAATTCACAATCAAATACCTAACCCAGCTCCATAAACACTGAATATGCATTTTTTAAAAGTGGGCTTGGGCCAACTTATCATAATTGTACTCGTAATTATTGTGATATTAGTATGTTCGAGAATTATGAGAGATAGGCGTTAACCGAACAAATCGCTGACAACGTCTTCAATTCGAGCGGCTAGGCGTACGTCTATTTTGGTGTCTTTTAGCCCTATTTTATTGTTTTTTGAAACATAGATAGAGCTAAATCCGAGCTTTTCGGCTTCTAAAATTCGTTGATCAACTCTTTGTACAGGGCGTATTTCACCGGCTAAGCCTACTTCGGCGGCAAAGCAAATGCCTTTTTCTATGTTGATGTCTTCATTGCTTGATAGTATTGCCGCAATAACCCCTAGGTCTATTGCAGGGTCATCAACTGAAATACCGCCAGTAATATTCAAAAACACATCTTTTGCACCTAATTTAAAGCCAGCCCGCTTTTCCAAAACGGCCAAGAGCATATTAAGTCTTTTCGCATTATAGCCAGTGGTCGATCTTTGGGGTGTACCATAGACCGCGGTGCTCACCAACGCTTGAATTTCTATCATTAGAGGGCGCATACCCTCTATGGTCGAGGCTATGGCAGTGCCGCTTAGTTTTTCGTCATTTTTTGATATGAGAATTTCAGAGGGGTTGTTTACCTGACGTAATCCGCCGCCTTGCATTTCATAAATACCAAGTTCGGCCGTAGAACCAAATCGATTTTTTAGTGATCTAAGAATACGGTAAACATAGTTGCGGTCACCTTCGAACTGTAAAACGGTATCGACCATATGTTCTAAAATCTTGGGGCCGGCAATAGAGCCATCTTTGGTAATGTGTCCGATCAGAATTACCGGGGTGTTCGTCTCTTTGGCAAATTTGATGAGTTCTGCGGTACATTCACGAATTTGAGAAATGCTTCCCGCAGCAGATTCTATATAGTCGGAATGAAGGGTTTGAATCGAATCGATAACCACAATATCAGGTTCTGTAGCTTCGATTTGCCTAAAAATATTTTGGGTCTTGGTTTCCGTAAGAATAAAGCAATTCTCGCTATTAGGGTGAATGCGGTCGGCACGCATTTTAATTTGCTTTTGACTTTCTTCCCCAGAAACATAAAGGGTCTTATAGGGTAGCTTTAAGGCGATTTGTAACAGAAGGGTGCTTTTGCCCACTCCAGGTTCGCCTCCGATCAGTACTAATGCGCCAGGAACGAGTCCGCCACCTAAAACACGGTTAAATTCAAGGTCAAAGGTGTTAAGCCGTAATTCTTTATCAGTACTGATTTCATTAATGCGTAATGGTCTTGCCGCTTTTTTATTCGGTCCAGTACTGCTTTTCCAGTTTTGCTTTTCTTCTTTTTGAACTACTTCTTCGACGACAGTGTTCCATTCTTTACAAGCGGAACATTGCCCTATCCATTTGGCGTACTGAGTGCCACAATTTTGGCAGAAAAAAGCTGTTTTGGTTTTGGCCATTTTTGATTTCTAAGATTTGGGTTAAAGGTAAAAAGAAGTTTACCAAATCGTTTGCTTCTAACTGTAGTCGATTTGAAGAATTGTTTCTGTGATATTCGGTTTAAAATGAAAGGTTGACGCTTTCACCGGCATTTACACCTTGGGGCATATCAATGGCTATTTCAGACATTTGCTTATGTTTATTCCACGTAGCCTTGAATTCATCGGAACTTTTATTGATTTTGTTAGACACTGAAATATGCATTTTACCCAATTCTCTATTGGGATCCGCCACCGTAATTTCTTTGATTTTGTCTCCGTCTAATTTTATCATTAGTATACCTGGTGCGTGTGAGATTAATTCTAGGCCTTCAGTTATTTTTATATTACCGGCTTTATAAAAGACGATTTGGTAAATACCTAAGTCGTTCTGACCCACGGCTTGAAGGTAAGGGGAGTTCGATAGTATTGAAATAGATTCATCGGTGTTCATTTGCTCCATGCTTTTTACAGAGGTTGCAGGTACTACAATGTATTCATAGGATGCATTTTTAGGTTTTAGGCCATGGTCAAGGCCGATGGTAAACACGTCTCGCGAAACCTTCTCTTTCGAAGAGGTTACCTGTTTGTTGATTCTCCACCAATCACCGGTTTCTGTCCCGTTTTTGATATAGACCTTAGTTGGTTTGGGGAATATATAGCCAATACCATCTTGAAAGACCCAATTGATATCTTCAAATGTTTTTTCTCCTCTACCGATTTTTGTTGTAGTGGTATTCTGAGAGACAGTTACTTCGCTTCTTAAAAGTGATTGGTTTAAAGTGGTAAAAACCGAAAATTTTTCTTTGTCACTTGAGATACCTGCACCAAGGCATACATACGAATCATCAAAAAAGAACCACGATTTTCTGGCCACCAAGGTGTCGGCTAGGCTCTTAAAATCAAAAGCAACAGAGCCATATCGGCCATCGGTTACGGCCCCCACAAAATCGGTGACCCCTAATTTTGCTACCTCTTTCGGAGCTGGCATTTTATCTTTTTGAACAACTGTTGTTCCTGGTATTTTCTGAAAATCATATACAGGCCAAATGTCAAAATATTCATCCCCTTTAACAGATATATGGTTGGCACCATCGCCCCTGTAGTGGTTCAGTAATCCCTCGCTATTGTATGGTTCTTCCATATTGTGGGTTCGGGTCGAGTACATTCGTACCGAAGTGAAAAACTCAGGCCTTTGAAAGGTGAAGTGTTCGGTATGTCTAAAAAACGTGGCGTGCGATTTCGTCGGGTTCATTTTATTCTGTCGAATAGCAACGATTTCCTCTAGTTCTGCCTTTCTATGGCTCGATACTTTTAATAACTCTTGAGCCATTTCTGGGCTGTAAGGTTTTAGGGTTCCCGGGCGACTGATACTTCGGTTTTTTGCCCCTGGATCAGGAAATTTGCCAAAAATAGCGGTCTTGCAGATTCCATCTAAAAAATAATCGATCAGTGCTTCTGTTTTTTTATTTGAAAAGGAGTATTCCGTATCGACAACGTACAGAGCCCATTCGATAAAAGCACTGGCATAGTTTAGCCCATAAGAAAGCGTATTATTAACACCATCTCCTCGGTGGTGAAAACTGTTGTCGTACTGAATGCCTCGACCACCGGCAGTTCTAGTGGCAAAGCCTCCTTCTCCATCACGAAATCCATAACCATAGTTCATTCCGATCCATTCGACTTGCTTGATTTCATTTTCAATTACTTTAAGAACAGTCTTAAAATGTTTGTGATTATTAAGAAACAGCATGTTTTTAGCCTCTATGCCTGCTATTTTTACTCGATCGCCACCGGGCCTGGCTCCTTGAGCATTGATATTTGCCCTGTTGATAATGGGCTGCGTTTTTAATACCAAATCTTTTGGTAAATCTTTACCTATGACCAGCATCAATTGTACCATCGTATTCGGTATGCCTATCTGATTGTACCACCAATTATCACATATGTAATCATTTTTCAGCCAATTGTTTAAGGCAAGTTCAACCGACTTTTTAGCACTTGCACTTTTATAGAGTTTTGATGACTTGGTTTGGTAAGCCTTGGCAATTTTTAGCAAGTTATCTGCATGTACCCGATGAAGAAAACCCTCTCGCGATACATCTGTGTAGTCGATGCCGGGCCAAGTCCCGTCATCTCTAAGGGTTGTTATAAGACCTTCTATTGTATAGTCACCCACCGGAGTCATTATCTTTTCAAGTACCCTATCTTTTATGATATCTAAATCGGTTTCACTTGCTATAACTGGGGAAATGAATAGTAATAATAAACTTAGAGATAAGCAGTTCGAGAGTTTTTTCATTGGATAGCTAAAGGATGAGATAATCATATGTTTGGAAATGAATCAAACATTATTTGAATATACAAAAATCCGATAGTTCAACTGCAAAATATGAGAGTATAGCTTAACTTTCCAATAGAAGTGATATGAATTGTGAGTTCAATTGGTTCTTTAAAATAAGGATATCTATACTTTGTAGAAGTAATAGGTAAAAGTAATTTTCAACTTGAATTAGTATCCGAAATCGGCTTTTAGGGCATCAATTTTCTCTAGCGCCATTTCTTTGGTCAAAAAATCTATTTCGTTCATGCCAAAAGCTTTTTCAAAAGTTTTTAAAGCCTTTTTTGGCTCTCCCATTTGTTCATAATATTCAC
Source organism: Flavobacteriaceae bacterium MAR_2009_75 (assembly GCA_002813285.1). Classification (NCBI taxonomy): domain Bacteria; kingdom Pseudomonadati; phylum Bacteroidota; class Flavobacteriia; order Flavobacteriales; family Flavobacteriaceae; species Flavobacteriaceae bacterium MAR_2009_75. The sequence continues at coordinate 2,001,213 of PHTZ01000001.1, read as the reverse complement.
CTTCGAAGTAGAAACCTAACATAGTTTCGGGAAACTCTTCTTTACAAAGATCAGAAAGTGGTTTAAGCGATTCTATATCTTCCTTTTTACGACTTGCAGCGTAAATAGCCATAATATCATTAAGGTCTACCGTTTTTTTAATGCTGAAAAGCTCTTCTATACCTTTGTACTTATTCTCTAAATATTGATAGACCGGTTCTTCTGAGGTGAGAATTTGTTCTTTATATTCTTTCGGACTAATAGGTTTGAACATTCCAAAAATATTGTCGAATGCCTTACCAATTCCGTAAGTCGCAATTGAAATGTGGTCTGCGCCCTCATACAATTGAAAATTATAATGAAGTGTCTCTTTGTCTATGGCCTTGATAGCCTTGTCCATAGCCATTATTTTCGGAGTCTCTTTGCTCTTTTCACCCTCGACAATCAATTCGTAGAACATTTGTTTATCAAAAGCAGCCAATCTTGACGGTACTCGGCTTTCCATTTCAGGAGCTAAAGTTGGAGAAATATTGATATAGGCATTGAACAATGAATTTTCTTTGAACAACCAATAGTTGGTGTAGTTTGCCGTAATATCATAGCCCACGACCATTTTGAACGGTGCAGTACTATAATTAAGGTCTAAATATGGAATGATTTCCATGCCTAAAAACTCAAAGAATTTTTTTCCCTTTTCAGAGGGTAGTCCGTTTTCTTCGTTCCATGCACAATCATCAAGACGTATACTCTTTTCGCTTTGATTGACACCCACTATAATACTTGCTGGCATGCCATGAAATTGATTATAAAATTTGGCATTGGCGACCACTTGATCAAAAAGATATTCAGCATCGAGAACAACGATTAAAGGGTACTTCTTCTTTTCATCATAATCTTCTGGAAAGTAATATTTAACATCTCTACGTTCTTGAAGTTTGAACGATTCAAAGATTTCTTGAGTGACTTGGGCATTGACACTTGCGCATAAGAGAAGTGCAAATAAAGTAAGATTGCGTAGCATGGATCAGTATTTGGTACAGAAAGACCTTAACGGTCCCGGTTCAATAACGGTAATACCAGAAAAGATATTGCCCCAAAAACAACTACCATGAGGGTTTGTGCAATCCACATAATCCACCCGAAAGAATCTCCCGATACCTTGCTTATGCCAAAGATGGCTAAAGCCGTGCTTATTGCAATAGGGTAAAGACCAATACCACCATTGGTGAACATCATTGCCAAAGACCCGGCGACGAATGCTACTAAAAGTTGACTAAGTGTAAGATCAAGAGTTTCCGGCACGGTGTATTTGATGACCCAAAGCATGCCTATATAGCATGCCCATATAAATAGGGTATGACCAATGAAAGCCCACTTGTTCTTCATCTTGAAAATACTCAAAAGCCCTTCCATCAATCCTTTTAAAAAGCTTTTTATTTTGACGGCAATGGTGTTGGTCGATTTCTTGATGAAAATCAAGAACAGCAAGAAGGTTATCATTGCCAAACCTAACATGAGCAATATCTTACTTATTGGAATGCCGATATTATCAAGATACCCTAAAATGATTTCCGTTTGTAGTAACAGTGTTGTCAAGATGATGGCCAACAATACGATAACGTCTATTACCCTCTCGGTTATTATAGTGCCTATGCCTTTTTCGAAAGGTACTTTTTCATAGGTGGTCAGCGCGGTGGCCCTTAAAATTTCCCCGGTTCTCGGTATGCCCAAGTTAGTCAAATAGGCCATAAGAATAATACAGGTGTTATTACTTATTTTTGGTGAGTACCCAAGGGGTTGCAGTAAGTAATTCCAACGAATGGCCCTTGAGATATGGCCCAATACCCCTAAAAGCATCGAGGCTGAAACCCAAAATAAATCAGCGCTTTTGATGTAGAATAAAATTTGATCTCTCTCGGTTTTAGAAGTTGATTGATACCAGTACCAAACCAAAAAAACTCCCAATGCGATTGGGAGTATAGTTTTGAGAGATTTTTTAAGTGTACTTTTCAAAAGCTACTTTAACAAATTGTTTTCTTCGTTGGGAAATACCAACGCAGGGTTGAATTTTTTTGCTTCTTCGATATCCATACGTCCATAGGTAATCAAAATCAATACGTCACCTACGGCAACCTTTCGGGCAGCAGCGCCGTTAAGGGTCAATTCGCCACTATTTCTAGGGCCTGGTATGGCATAAGTTTCTAACCGCTCTCCGTTATTGTTGTTCACTATTTGCACCTTTTCACCGCGTATGATATTAGCGGCGTCCATCAAATCTTCATCAATGGTGATGCTGCCAATGTAATTCAGATCGGCACCTGTAACCTTTACACGATGTATTTTCGATTTTACAACTTCTATTTGCATGGCACAAAGTTAATTATAAATTTTACTAAGCAATGTTATTCAGTTAAGGGCAATGTTATCTATAAGACGAACGCCTTCGGCATAAACGGCAATAAAAGCCCTATATTTTTGACCTTCCTTTTTTTCTTTTATAGGTGTTAGCGTTTCAACGTCGGTTATTTCAATATATTCCAAATCAAATTCAGAATGCGAATCAAAACTTTCTTTCACCTTTTCCTTTACATAATATGCACTTTTCGTGCCAAAAAACTTTTTGGCAGATTTCAGTGTTTCATGAATAAAGGCTGCCTTTTGTCGTATTTCGGTAGATAACCTTTCATTTCTAGAACTCATGGCCAGCCCATGGGGTTCTCTGACAATTGGGCAGGCTACTATTTCGACCGGTATTCGTTCTATTTCAACCAATTTTTGAATAATACGCAGTTGTTGAAAATCTTTTTCACCGAAATAGGCCCGATCGGGCTTCACTAATAGAAATAGAGCTTCAACGATTGTGCCGACCCCATTAAAGTGGTCATCTCTGAAAGAACCTTCCATAACCTTGTCGAGCCCTTCGAAATCATAGTTTTTTGATGAGATGTTTTCTCCATAAACCTCTTGTTCCGAAGGAGCGAAAACAATGATGTTCTCATCTACTTTCTTAATCAAAGAAACGTCTGCTTCTAGAGTTTTAGGATATTTCTCTAGATCTTCTTGCTTGTCGAACTGTGTAGGATTGACAAAAATACTTACTACGACAAGGTCGTTTTGTTCAACAGCTTTTTGCACTAAAAATTCATGGCCCTTATGTAGTGCCCCCATTGTAGGTACAAGGCCTATACCCTTTCTATAGTTAGATGTTTTTAGTTGCTTTGCAAGCTCTTCTTTTGTACGTACAATTGGCATAGGTTTCGTTTAAAAGCGAGCAAACTTACTATAATTAGGGCTAATCTGCATTATTTTTGTAATTTTGCAGCCACGTTTCAACCCACAAATAAAACATAGCATACATGAATGGTAAAAAGATATTGTTCGTTTCGTCGGAATTGGTACCCTACCTTCCGGAGAACGAAGTTTCCTTAATGTCTTACGAAACTCCGAGAATGGTGAACAGTAATGGCGGCCAAATTCGGATTTTTATGCCAAGATATGGCAATATCAACGAGCGTAGACATCAATTGCATGAGGTTATTCGGTTGTCGGGTATGAACTTGGTCATTAATGATATGGATATGCCTTTGATCATCAAGGTAGCATCTATACCTAGAGAGCGTATACAGGTATACTTTATCGATAATGACGAGTATTTCAAGAGAAAAGCTACTTTCACCGATACTGATGGTAATCTTTTTCCTGATAACGATCAGAGAGCAATTTTTTTTGCCAAAGGAGTCGTTGAGACTGTTAAAAAATTAAACTGGACACCCGACATTATTCATGTTCATGGGTGGATGGCCTCTTTATTGCCATTGTACCTCAAGAAATATTATTCAGATGAGCCTTTGTTCGATACTAGTAAAATAGTGACCTCGGTTTATGGTAAGTCGTTCGATGGTGAACTGGATCAAGATATGATCAAGAAGATTGCTTTCGATGGTATTCCAGAAGATAGTATTGCCGCTCTTAAAACCCCTTCCTATAATAATTTGTTAAAAGTCGCTGTAGATCATTCCGATGCCGTTATTTTAGCCGCGGAAGAAATTCCAGAAGATTTACAGAACCATATTTCCAACCTTGAAAAACCTGTGTTGCCTTATGTTTCTTTGCAAGAATTCGAAGAAGCCTATGCTAATTTTTATAACACTGAAGTTTTAAAATAGTCCGAATGACATTTTTGAAAAGATTCAATTTTTCTGCCCTGGCGGTATTCTTTCTGTTGGTAGCAGTCGTAGCATGTGAACAAGATCCTACAACAATAGGGTCAGGTGTTATCGGCAGCTCACCATTTGAAACCGACAAGGCTGTCTTCGATGTTTTTGCCTATAATAAGAACGTCGAGGCCGTTAGTACGAATAAACTTCCCATATATCAATTGGGAGATTTTACAGACCCTATTTTTGGAAAAACAAAAGCTTCGATAACCTCTCAGGTACAGTTGTCTTCGGTTTCACCTTTTGGGTTGTACTCGCAATCGCTGGAAGACAACCCAACAGGTTCTCAAATTCAGGAAAATGAGAAAATCGATTCAGTATATTTATATATTCCTTTTTTGACCAATCCGGGTGGAGATTCCGACGGAGATGGTTTGGTTGATGAATTGGATGCTTTCCCAGACGATGCTACTGAAGATTCTGATGGCGATGGACTTAGCGACGCCCAAGAAATAAGTAGGGGAACAGACCCCAATAATAGAGATACGGATGGGGATGGTGTTGATGATGGCGATGATGATGACTTTACGGCAAATCAGTTCAAGAAAACGTTCGATTTAGACAGTGTTTATATAAATGGGAAACTATATAATAATAACACTCCAGAAACATCCTTTAATTTAAAGGTCGAGCGAAATAATTACTATTTGCGTGATTTGGATCCTTCAGCTAACTTTCAGGAAGCCCAAGAATATTATTCAAATCAGGAGTTTTCACCGAACTTTGTAGATAGTTTGCTTTTCGATGGTGAGACAGTCATAAATCGAACCCAAATAGCATTAAAAGGTAGAGACAATATTAGTACAGAGGACGAAGATGAGTCATTGGAGTTTACTTATCTAAACCCTGGTATTCGAGTTCCGTTAGATGCTGATTTTTTTCAGCATAATATTTTAGATATGGAGGGAAGCCCTGAGCTTTCTAACCAAGAGAATTTCAAGAATTTTTTTAGAGGCATCCACTTATCTTTAGAGTCGATTTCTGATGAGGTATTGCTTTTGCTCGATTTAAAGAATGCCAACATTACCATTTCGTATGGTTACGATACGGTAGATACGGATGGGGATGTTACCGAACAGGGTGGAAAAAATGAGTTTGTTTTGAATTTATTGACACCTGTTGTAAGTCAAGGTGTGGCAACAGGGCAAGTTACAGGTAATGCAGCGAATACAATTAGTAAAGATGCTTACCCTAGTGTAATTTCAGGTGATTTAGACGCTGAAGTTAATGCAGAACGGATATTTTTAAAAGGCGGGGCCGGTACGTATGCAGAAATTAAACTTTTCGATAGTGAAAATGGTCGAGAGGCTATAGAACAGATTCAATCGAATAACTGGATAGTGAACGAAGCGAATTTGGTTTTTTATGTGGCCCAAGAAAGTGATGTAGAACAACCGCCAAGTTTATATCTTTTCAATACTGAAACAGGCCTTCCCGTTTATGGTTCACCAGTTTCGGCAACCGATCAACTTGCGAGAATCTTTGACTATGATGGTAGTTTAGAAAGATCAAGTGATGGGCGTGCTGTAAAATACACTGTAAAGCTAACCGAACATATAAACGATTTAATCTTGCGTAATGGCGAAAATGCCACTCTAGGTTTGACAGTTGCATCCAGTTTGTTTCAAACAGGAATTCGAAGTGCTATGCTTTCTGATAATACCGAGCAAGAGCTTCCGGTTACAAGTTCTTTGAGCCCTTTAGGAACGGTGCTTTATGGTAGTAACGTCGCGGATGAAAATGCCGATAAGAAACTACAGCTAGAGATTTTTTATACCGAGGTAGATTAACCAAAATTATTTGTTCTTCGACTTTTTTGACTGATATCTAGGTGTTGGTCAGCATACTATCCTATTTATATTAGCGTTTAACCAGTTAAAGAACATATATTTTCTCTTTGTTCTTGTAAATTTGTTTGAACATTAACTTAATTTTTTAGCTATAAATATTAGAATATGTGTGGAATAGTAGGTTATATTGGTCATAGGGAGGCTTATCCCATTATAATAAAGGGGTTAAGAAGATTAGAATACCGTGGCTATGACAGTGCCGGTATCGCTCTTTACGATGGTAATGAGATTAATCTTTCTAAAACCAAAGGAAAGGTTGAAGATCTTAAGAATAAAGCTGACAATGACATTTCTACTAGTGGAACTTTAGGTATGGGGCATACTCGTTGGGCAACGCACGGTGTGCCGAACGATGTCAACTCACACCCGCATTACTCGAACTCAGGTGATTTGGTGATTATTCATAATGGTATAATCGAGAATTACGAGTCTATTAAAAAAGAGCTCATAAAAAGGGGATATACTTTTGTGTCCGATACCGATACAGAAGTGTTGGTGAATTTAATAGAGGAGGTAAAAAAGCAAGAAGATGTTAAATTAGGAAAGGCAGTTCAAATTGCCTTGAACGAAGTGGTTGGCGCTTATGCGATTGCAGTTTTTGATAAGAAGAAGCCAGATGAAATTGTTGTTGCAAAATTAGGAAGTCCATTGGCAATCGGGGTAGGCGAAAACGAATTCTTTATCGCTTCCGATGCATCTCCATTCATAGAATACACGAATAATGCAGTTTATTTGGCCGATGAAGAAATGGCCATTATTAGATTGGGGAAAGAAATAAAATTACGCAAGGTGAAAGATGATGCCATTGCGTACCCGAATATTCTCGAACTTAAGATGAATATTGAACAAATCGAGAAAGGTGGATACGACCATTTTATGCTCAAGGAGATTTACGAGCAACCACGAGCTATTTTAGACACTTATCGCGGTAGGTTGCGTGCTAATCAGGGTATTATTAAAATGGCTGGTATAGACGATAACCTAGAAAAGTTTTTGAATGCTAATCGTATAATTATAGTTGCCTGTGGTACATCTTGGCATGCAGGTTTAGTAGCGGAATATATTTTTGAAGATTTGGTGCGTGTGCCCGTAGAGGTGGAGTACGCTTCTGAATTCCGGTATAGAAATCCTGTCATTACCGATAAAGATGTGCTCATTGCTATTTCTCAGTCCGGTGAAACTGCCGATACTTTGGCCGCTATTAAGTTGGCTAAAGAGAAAGGTGCTTTCGTTTTTGGAGTCTGTAACGTCGTCGGCTCATCAATTGCAAGAGAGACGGATGCGGGAGCTTATACCCATGCTGGTCCAGAGATAGGGGTGGCATCTACTAAAGCCTTTACTACCCAAATAACTGTACTAACATTAATTGCACTAAAATTAGCTAAGGAGAAAGGAGAGTTGTCCGAGTCGAAATTCCACGAGTTTTTAACGGAGTTGGAGGCTATTCCTTCCAAAGTCGAAAAGGCCTTGGAGTCTAATCCTTTAGTTGAGATTATTTCCAATGTCTATAAGGACTCTACAAATTGTCTTTATTTAGGTCGGGGATATAATTTCCCCGTAGCCTTAGAGGGAGCTCTTAAATTAAAAGAAATTAGTTACATACATGCAGAAGGATATCCGGCTGCAGAAATGAAGCATGGGCCTATCGCTTTGATTGATGATCAGATGCCAGTTTTTGTTATAGCTACAAAAAAAGGGCATTACGAGAAAGTGGTAAGTAATATTCAAGAGATTAAATCTAGAAAAGGTAAAATTATTGCAATTGTTACAGAAGGGGATGAACAGGTTACCGAGCTTGCCGACCACGTGATCGAAGTGCCGGAAACCTTTGAAAGTCTTACGCCTTTGCTGACGACCATACCATTACAGTTGTTATCGTACCATATTGCCGTAATGAGAGGTTGTAATGTAGATCAACCCCGAAACCTAGCAAAATCGGTAACCGTAGAATAATAATTACAAAATCACAGTTTTAAAATACAGGCCATGGAAATCCATGGCTTTTTTTATTGGTGATTTCCTAAAAAAAGAAAGGTTCATTTATTAAAAATGTATTATGCATGCATAATTTTTTTCATTTTATGATTTTCGGTATAAAAAAAAATGTAACTTGCCAATACGAACCTTTTTAACTTAAACTTAACATGAAGACAGTACTATTTTTGGCATTGCTGTTGGTTGGGGGCTTTAGTTACTCTCAAACAACGGTGGACGGAAAAGTGGTAGATCAGAACAATGAGCCAATTCCCGGTGCGAATATCATTATCACAGGAAAAACGATAGGAACCACCGCCGATTTCGATGGGAATTTTACACTAGAAACTTCTGAAGTCCCCCCTTTTCAGTTAACTATTACAAGTATTGGGTATTCTGAGGTTACCGAAGAGGTAACTTCAAATAATCAAACACTTACCATTACTCTGGCAGAAGCCCAGACTTTTTTAGATGAAGTGGTCATTTCGGCCTCTCGAACTCCTGAGCGTATTTTTGAATCTCCGGTAACGGTTGAACGTTTCGGACTTCAAGATATTAAGAATACCGCTTCAGCAGATTTTTATGATGGATTGGAAAACCTAAAGGGTGTAGACGTAAATACCAATAGTTTGACATTTAAATCAGTCAATACTAGGGGTTTTGCAACATTTGCCAATGCACGATTTATGCAATTGGTCGATGGTATGGATAACTCAACGCCTGCGCTTAACTTTCCTATAGGAAACTTGGTCGGTATGATCGAAACCGATGTGCAGAGCGTAGAATTGCTCCCCGGGGCATCTTCTGCATTGTATGGCGCAAACGCCTTTAACGGAATCCTTTTCATGAGAAGTAAAAACCCTTTCGATCATCAGGGATTAAGCGGTTATGTAAAAAGAGGTATGACCAGCCAAGAAGCTGCCGGTGATAATCCTTATACCGATTTTGGAATACGGGGAGCTTATAAGTTCAGTGAAAAATTTGCTGGTAAAGTGAATTTCGGTTATCTGAAAGGAACTGATTGGGCAGCTACTAGTGAGGTAGATAAAACCACTGTAGGTGGTACGCGTGCCGATTTGAACTACGATGGTATCAATGTCTATGGTGATGAGGTTTCCGCAGATATAAAAAGTGTAGCCGAAACATTGGAAACCACTATTAACCCTGATACGGGCGCACCCTTTTTGCCAGCAGGTGCCAATGCCTTGGTGCCCTCTGTCGAAGTGAGCCGAACGGGCTACAACGAACGTCACTTGACTAATTACAATGCAGAAAGTGTCAAAGCTGATTGGGGTCTATACTATCGCCCATGGGAAAATGACTTTGAAGTGTCGTATGTGGGTAAGGTAGGTACCGGGTCTACCATTTACCAAGGTACAAACCGATACAGTATCGCTAATTTCTTTCAAGAACAGCATAAGTTAGAGTTTAGAAATGATAATTTTTTTCTAAGAGGATATATCGTTGCCGATAAGGCTGGTGATTCTTATGACATGGTTTTCACCGGAATTAACATCAATAGGGCTTGGAAAGATGATGAGACGTGGTTCGGTGAGTATACAGGGGCTTATGTACAGGCTACATTAGGTGGAGCAAGCAATGAACAAGCCCATGCAGTAGCCAGGGCCCAAGCTGAATCTGGTCGTTTCGAACCGGGCACTCCAGAATTTGAAGCGGCATTTAATAGAAGTGTTAATGATCCTGACCTTTCGACCGGTTCTCAATTTAGAGATGCCTCAAAGTACTATCACGCCGATGGTAATTATAACTTCAGTCACTTAACCGATTTTGCCGATATTCAGGTGGGTGGTTCATATCGCAGATATAGTTTGAACTCTTTCGGAACTATATATACAGATTATGATGGTGCTATAGACTATTCAGAATTCGGTATATATACTCAGATTCAAAAAGGTTTTGACTTCACTGAAGACATGAACTTAAAGTTGACGGGATCAGTTCGTTACGATAAGTCTGAATTTTTTGACGGATTCTTTTCTCCAAGACTTTCTGCAGGTTTGACCTTGAATAGAGACCATAATATTAGGGCTTCGGTTCAAACAGGGTTTAGAAATCCGACTACGCAAGATTTGTTTATCGGTCTAGACGCAGGTCGCGCAATTTTGATAGGTTCTGCTCCTGATAACCTTGATCGTTACTCTAGAGAATTTGAAGTAAGTGGGGCGGCTCAAGCGAATTTTCAACAACCGGCTACGATTACTCAGACAGGTAGGGTGGCCTATGAGAATTCTTATACGCTAAGTTCGGTTCAACGACTGGGTGAAACTGGTAATCCCGCAGATTTAGAAATTGCCAATCCGAGCATAGTTAAGCCAGAACAGGTTACTTCAGTAGAAGTGGGTTACCGCGGAAAGATTGATAAGCTGGTGGTTGACTTTAGTGCTTATTATAACCAGTATAAAGATTTTATTTCTCAAGAAGTTGTGATAGCACCTTATTACGGATCGGTTGGTGATGGCTCACTTTCTGTGGCGGCAATCGCCAATGATGACTTTCAGGCGTACAGTGCCTATACCAACTCTGAAGTGAACATAGGTTCTTATGGTGCTTCCTTGGGTTTAACAGCACAAATTTTTGGAGGCTTTGACTTAAGCGGAAGTTATACCTTCGCCAAACAAGATTTTGACCAAGAAGCCAATCCAGACTTCATGAGTAACTTCAATACTCCAGAACATAAATTCAAGGCTTCTTTAGGAAATACTGATCTTTTCAAGAATTTCGGATTTAATCTGGCCTACCGCTTTAGTGATGATTATTTTTGGGAAGCTACGTTTGGTAATGGTGTGGTTCCTGAATTTCATGTGTTAGATGCACAGATCAGTTATAGAATTCCTGGTATCAAATCTGCCTTTAAAGCCGGAGCGACCAATCTTTTGGGCGATGAGTATTTCACGGCATTCGGAACCGGTTTTATCGGCTCTATGTACTACTTGTCATGGACAATCAATAACTTATAATATTACGATGATGAAAATTAGATATATTGCCCTTTGGGCCGTTTCATGCCTTTTTATGGCATGTAATGAAGAATCAGATTTTGAGGAAGTGGAAATGGTCGAAGAAACCCCTGAGCTTACTTCAGGTTCTGCTGATTTTTCAACCTTCGTCTCTTTAGGAAATTCGCTTACCGCTGGCTTTACCGATAATGCTCTTTTTATTGCGGGGCAACAGAACTCCATGCCAAATCTGTTGGCAGCAAAGTTTTCTCTAGCAGGCGGTGGTGAATTTGCACAACCACTGGCTAGCGATAATATCGGTGGACTTCTCGCCGGTGGTGCTCGAATAGATGGTTTTGACCCTCGTTTGGTTTTTGGCGGTGCCGGACCTGAAGATTTGGAAGATGTCGTAGGACCTATCGAGCCGACTACCGATATTGTTTTGAATAACCCTAGTGGGACTTTTAATAATTTAGGAGTTCCCGGGGCCAAAAGTTTTCATTTGCTATTTAATGGATACGGTAATATAGGCAACTTGGAAGCAAAACTCGCTAATCCATATTTCGTTCGTATGACCGGAAGTACCCCAAATGCGAGTATTTTGGAATTGGCAATGGCACAATCGCCTACCTTTTTTACCCTCTGGGCGGGTAACAATGATGTGTTGGGCTATGCAACCTCTGGTGGTGATGGTTCAAATCCGATTACAGATCAAGCCCTGTTTAATGAGGTTGTCAATGGATTGGTAGCCACTTTAACATCTTCCGGAGCCAAGGGCGTTATGGCCAATATTCCTTACGTAACGACCATACCGCATTTTACAACTGTTACTCATGATCCTATCAATCCAGCGGAAAATAATTTTGCCGACTTAGTGCCTACCTTAAATGCCTTTTTTGGTGCATTGAACCAGGTTTATGATTTTTTGGGCCAACCAGAACGTGCCATTACCTTTAATGATTCGGTAAATAATGCTGTAGTAATTTTAGATGAGGATTTAGTGAATCTTTCAGAACAGATTACCGGGGTTTTAAATGCCAACCCTGCCTTCCCAGGTTTCGTACAGCAATTAGGTTTATCTGCCGAGCAAGCGCCCACGGTGGCCACTCTCATGGGTAATGCTTATGGCCAAGCTAGATTGGCCAATGAAAATGACTTATTGGTGTTATCTAGTCGAAGGGTAATAGGTGAAGTTGATGAGTTTTCTTTGAATGCTCTTAAAGGTTTTGGGTTCCCCGAAGCAATGGCCGCGCAATTTTCAACCAATGGTATTACATTACCTCTAGGTGATAAATGGGTATTGACACCAGAAGAACAAGCGGAAATAAAAACGGCTACGGACGGTTTTAATGCAACTATATCGGCAGCCGCTTCAAGTGCAGGTTTGGCATTTGTTGATGCCAATGCCTTGATGCAAGATTTGGCCAATGGTGGTGTAACCGATGGCGATTACACTCTAACCTCTAACTTGGTTATGGGCGGGGCATTTTCATTAGATGGTGTACACCCCACGGCTAGAGGTTATGCTTTGTTGGCCAATGAATTTATGAAAGCGATAGATGCCACTTACGAATCTAATTTTGAGACTTCGGGCTCTTTGTACGATATAGGTAATTATCCTACAAATTATTCTCCCATGTTGAGATAGTTTATTGTTTGAAAATCAACAAAAAACGGTGCTGTTGTAGAGCGCCGTTTTTTATGCTTAAAAAAGAGTGCAAAGTAGTTTTCAATTAAAGTTGAAAAACCTACCTTTGCACCCTGAAAAACACAGGTGAAAAAACCTGTCTATCAATAGTTAATCAATTGAATTTTTAAACTGATAAGGTAATGTCAAAAGTTACAGGTAAAGTTTCGCAGATCATTGGGCCGGTGGTTGATGTTGAATTTCAATCCGGAGATATTCTTCCAAAAATCTACGATTCACTAGAAATCACTAGCAAAGGTGGTTCTAAGTTGGTGCTGGAAGTGCAATCACATATTGGTGAGAATACCGTTAGAACCATATCAATGGATTCTACTGATGGTCTAAGCCGTGGAACTGATGTGCTGGCGACGGGTAGTGCTATTCAGATGCCTATCGGAGATGACGTTTACGGTCGTCTTTTTAATGTTATCGGTGATGCTATCGATGGTTTGGGTAACTTGCCAAAATCTGGCAAAGACGGTTTGCCTATTCACAGGGAAGCTCCAAAATTCGAAGATCTTTCTACCTCTACCGAGGTTCTATTCACAGGTATCAAGGTTATTGACCTTATTGAGCCTTACGCTAAAGGTGGTAAAATTGGTCTCTTCGGGGTGCTGGTGTTGGTAAAACCGTATTGATTCAAGAATTGATCAACAACATCGCTAAAGGTCACGGTGGTCTATCTGTATTTGCAGGTGTTGGTGAAAGAACCCGTGAAGGAAATGATTTACTTCGTGAGATGTTGGAGTCTGGTATTATCAAATACGGTGATGATTTCATGCATTCTATGGAAGAAGGCGGTTGGGATTTGAACAAGGTAGATAAAAATATAATGAAAGAATCTAAGGCGACTTTCGTTTTCGGTCAAATGAACGAACCACCTGGAGCCCGTGCAAGGGTTGCTCTTTCTGGGTTGACTATAGCAGAATATTTCCGTGATGGTGCTGGTGAGGGTCAAGGTAAAGATGTTCTTTTCTTCGTAGATAATATTTTCCGTTTTACGCAAGCAGGTTCAGAGGTATCGGCACTATTGGGGCGTATGCCATCTGCGGTGGGTTATCAACCAACTTTGGCAACAGAAATGGGGGCCATGCAAGAGCGAATTACATCAACTAAAAGAGGTTCGATTACTTCTGTACAGGCGGTTTACGTACCTGCGGATGACCTTACGGATCCTGCTCCTGCGACAACCTTTGCTCACTTAGATGCTACTACCGTATTATCTCGTAAGATTGCCGAACTTGGTATTTATCCTGCGGTGGATCCTTTAGATTCTACATCACGAATTCTTACGGCCGATATTTTAGGTAATGATCATTACAACTGTGCACAACGAGTTAAAGAGTTGTTGCAACGATATAAAGAATTACAAGACATTATTGCCATTCTTGGTATGGAAGAGTTGTCGGAAGAGGATAAATCGGCTGTAGGTCGTGCTAGACGTGTTCAGCGTTTCCTTTCTCAGCCTTTCCATGTGGCAGAGCAGTTTACAGGTATTCCTGGTGTTCTTGTTGATATTAAGGAAACTATCAAAGGTTTTAATATGATTATGGATGGGGAGTTAGATCACCTTCCGGAATCTGCCTTTAACCTTAAAGGAACTATTGAGGAAGCCATTGAGGCCGGGGAAAAAATGTTAGCTGAAGCGTAATTAGTTAATAGTTATTAGTTCAAAGTTTAGGATACTTTGGCTTTTGACTTAAAACTTATAACTAAAAAGAAATGTATTTAGAAATTGTTTCACCAGAAGCCACCTTGTTCTCGGGAGAAGTTACCTCGGTAACCGTTCCGGGTGTGAATGGCGAGTTTCAGATGCTTAACAATCACGAACCGATTATTTCTTTGTTGCAAGAAGGTAATGTGAAGGTAGATGGTAACGTTGTAATTGAAGAGGCTTATACCTCTAAGTTTTCTAAAGATGCAGACGGCAAAACCATCTTACCGATTACTAGCGGAACGGTAGAAATGAAAGACAATAAGGTTATTGTTTTGGCCGATTAATTGTTATCCAATAATAGAATTAAAAAATGCCCGAAGAAATACTTCGGGCATTTTTAGTTTTGAGTATGAATCAAAAATTATTTCTTTATTATTTTCCTTAAAGTCTTTCCATAAGGAGTTTCCAATAAAACAGCGTATACTCCGGCCGGTAGCCCTGAAATATCAAAAGGAACCTGATATAACGAGGCACCTCGCTCTTTTTTGGAAGCTATCAGCGCGTTATTCGCCAAACTAAACACTTTTATACTGACATTCCCCCGTTCGGTCATATTTACATCAGCGGTGAATTGCCCATTGGTAGGATTAGGGTAGATAAGAAAATCTTCAACTAATTTACTTCCATTAGCCGTTGCTTCCTCTTTTACGGTAGGATCCGATTGGTTGATAATTATCTTTTTGGTTTGTTGTGCTATACAATCCCCCCTATAGGTTATTATTCCAATCTCATATTCACCGGCTTTACTAAACTGCAATTGAGCTTCGTCGTTATCCGAAGAAACAATTATGGCCTCATCGGGAAATATCCATTCTATTTTATCAGGAAGCGGATAGCTTATGTCTACGGCAATAATTGTTTCATTTACAAATGCCTGCGTAGAGGCGGCCAACTCCGCATTAATTTCCGCTGTACTTATATCTACTGATATGGAACCCTCTGCCTTACATCCTGAAGAAGAGGTTACAGTGACCATATAAGTGCCACTTTGGGTAATATTTATGCTAGGGGAATTACTTGTAAATCCGTTACTTGATGTCCAACTATATAGGGCGCCCTCGTCTTCTACACTGGCATCTAAAGCCAATTCTTGACTTACGCATAAGGTTTGGTCTTCTCCTAAATCGACTTCTACCGGTTTTGGGTATTCGATTAAGTAGATTCGTGTAATGGGTCCGTTTTCCAGCCCTGTTACGGTTACGGAATAGCTGCCTGGTGCCAGTTCGGTAATGGCATTGGTGGTATCACCCGTACTCCAGTCGTAGGTGAAGGTACCATTACCTTGATTCACGAGTAGGGAAATACTTCCATTTGTATCTCCTTCACATGCAGGTTGTACGATGGTTTCTTCAACAATATCGGGTTGGGTGATTTCAAAGATTTCCGTCAGCTGACAACCATTATCATCTGAAATGGCAACCTGATAGCTGCCTGCCGCTAGGTCGGTAATATTTTCCCCGCCTCCTATTACCAGTCCGTTTGATAGTTGAGTCCATTCAATATCAAAAGGAAAAGCCCCTCCTGTCAATTCCATTGAAATACTACCGTCATTGGTATTGTATTCCGAAACATTGATGACGTTACTATTGCTAATTTGTAAGGCATCTGGTGCTGCTTCTATTATAGCCGTGATTTCCGTATAACAACCGTTAATATCTGAAATAAACAGGGTGTATTCCCCTGCAGGAACATTAAATAGGTTTTGGGTAGTTTCCCCATTACTCCATGAAAATTCATAGGGAGCCGTTCCACCCGAAAAAGCAATTTCTACAGCCCCTGTCGCTTCTCCACTACATAAGATAGGGGTAGTGCTCAGTACAGAACCTGTAAGCAAATCCGGTTCGGTGATGACCACTATTTCCGAATCTGTACTAATTCCATTGGCATCGGTAGCCCGAAGAAAGTAACTTCCCGGACCTAAATCGACCAATAAGTTGGAATTTTCCTCCAATTTAGTGTCCGAACCATTTATTTGTTGAAACCACTCTAGAACATAGGGTGCTACGCCGCCAATTACTTGTGCTGTAATTTCTCCAAAAGTATCCCCGCTACAAGGAATAAATTCTGTTTGAGAGGCGGTAACTATGAGTTCACCTGGTTCGGTAATGGTAAAAGACTCGTTTAAAACACAGCCATTGGCATCTGTGACTAAAATTGAATAGTTTCCCTCCATTAGGCCACTGACATCTTGTGTATTAGTTCCGTTTACATTCGGCCCTGTCCATTCATAAGTAAAAGGTGGTACGCCACCTTCAAAAATAGGGGAGACGGCTCCATCGCTTCTTCCTTCGGCACTGACCGAAAGCACAATAGTGTTTTCGTTATCCAAAAGAATCTCGGGATAACTATCTACCACCACATCGGTTTGCACCATTTCACATCCATTGCTATCACGAACGGTAACCGTGTAATTTCCGGCGTTCAAAGAGCTGAAATTGCCTGAGGGTTGAAAGTTATTACCATCAATGCTGTAACTATATCCGGGAGTACCACCTTGGATATTGTTTATAACGATACTGCCTTCGTTGGCGTTGGGGCAGGTGCCGGTTGCGACAATATTGGCTGTGATGGCGTTAATATCATCAATTGTCACAATTGCACTCTCCAGAGCATTGGGAGCGGAACCATCGTTTAGAAATAGTTGATACTCTCCAGGAGGTAAGTTTTCTATGGTGTTTACATCTATGGTCTGAACAAACAAAGAGCCATCTCGGTACCAATCAAAAGTAACGGGCGAGGTACCCTCTACATCAGCGGTAATGATGGCATCGTTGGCAGCAACACAGCTCATTTGGTTGACCACGGTAATGCTGTTAATGGATAAGGGGCCGGGTTGAGTAATTTCTATTTCCAAGGGGATGGAAGAACATCCATTATCGTCTGATACGGTAATTTCATAGCGTCCCTCAATTAGTCCCCCAATATTCTGGCTAGAGCTACTGAAGGAAGTGTTGTTAGGTCCTTTGCCTTCCCAACTAAAAGTGTAATTTTTGTCGGTGTCAATCTCAGGAAGCCCACCGGAAACAGAAATTGTAATTGCCCCGTCATTTCCCCCATTGGTACTAACATCCTGAACGGTAGGGGTAATGGTTATTTGTTCAGGTTCTTCAACCACAATATCCAACATAGGATTAGCCTCGCAGGTGGTGTTTTTGTCACGAATGTAAAGATCGTACACTCCTCCATTGTTAATTAAAATGCTATTTCCTGTCAAATCTTGCCAATCGTCATAGAAGTCCAGCTTGTATTGGTATTCTGTACCGCCAGTTACGGCCACTTCAATACTACCGTCTTGAGCACCAAAACAGCTTATGTTGTTAACGGTGGTATTGTTTAGATCCAATACTATATTATTTGGAGCATCTATTGGTATTGTAGTACTTGAAACATCTGAAAAGTCTGTATTTCCATTGGATGCCACTTTTAAGATGTATTCCCCCGGTTCGGTAATATTATTGAGGGATATTTTACTATCACCCGTGGTTTGAATCGGTAAGACTCCATCTGTAGGGGTAGTCCATTGGTAGTTATAGGGCATTATTCCTCCTTCAATTTCTATTTCTATTGATCCAGCACCCGAATCGCAGGAGATAGGTGTGGTTGTGGAGGAAGCAATCGTTGGGGGAGGTGTAGTTGAAACCACAATATCGTCGCTAGTTACCGAGCATCCATCGCCATCATCATCTGTAATAGTTACACGATACGTTCCTATTTCTAATTCTGCAATGTTTACACTTTTATTTGTTGCATTATGTGTGATGGTTGGATTGTTTACCATTTCAAAGTTAGAGGGATACGGGTTAGAAGAGTCCAAATTTAATTTTTGCAATTGAAAGTTGTAGCCGGGTGTACCGCCGTCATAAGTAAAAGAAATGAAGGCATCAGATGAATTGTTACTTGAGGCGGGGCCTGTTGCTATTTCGTCTATTTCCAATCCGGGTATGGCCGCATTTATAGTAGAGGCCAATGTTACTTCCTCACTTGTGCAAGTGGTACTGTTTACCGTATAGGAAGCTCGTATCTTAACAGTTTGTGAGGTATCTGAAGGGGGTATTTCCGCTTGGCTGCTGGCATTTCGCCAATTACCGTCGCCATTAAGCTCATACTCATAATTATAAGTGCCGTTGGGGTTTAGGTTGTTACCTCCTGAAGCTGAGAATTGTAGGAGGGCGTTTGGGTTGGCGCACGTAGCTTGGGTTATGGTTGCTAAGGGTACAATAGGAGTGGGTTGGTTTATGGTGAAGTAGTCGATACTGGAATTTGGATCAGGGTAAAGTTCACCACTTTTCACGGTAACGTTATCATTATTATCATATTCTACCTCTTGATAAAGTACATAAAATTGTCCTGTTCCCAAAAGCCCTCTAACGGTTTCGTCATTTCCGGTTAACGAGCCCCTGTAAGTACCGTCCTGATTTAGTTGTAAAGGGCCTACTTGGTTGATGCTAGCTCCTTCGCTAAAGCGCACATTGAGTACTGATTGAGGAAAATTGGCAATGTTGTTCGGGTCGTGATTTTCTGTTTCGCCAGTTGGAAAGGAAGAAGAATTGCCTTGATAAACAAAATATCGCATCTCGTAATTTTCTTCCACGTCCGTTTTGAAATTTAAGGTAATATTACCATCGGTGGTGCCGTTGCATGATGCATTCACTATTTGTGCTGGGTCGGTATCCCTTAATTCAATAGTGCAATCGTTCACGTTAAACTGTAAGCCATCTGAATAATCACTTGGAGACATAGAAGGATTCTCCGTATATCTAACCCATAAAGTAATTGACTTACTTAAATCTAAATCTGGCAAATTTGAAGGCCTTAAACTAAAACGAGTAGATTTATAACCATATGGAAGTAGTTCTTTTTTATTGTTAAAGTCATAACCTATAGAATATTCAACTGCATATTTAACAGAATTACAGGTTTCCTCAAAAACTTTAAATGAAGTATAGTCACATACATCAACGGATGCAGAAACATTATTAATTGCCGTGAAATCAGGAATTTCAAAAAAACGAAAATAGTTCAGATTAACTTCAAAACATGAACTTGTTGGTATGGGAGTGGTTAAATCACTAAAACATAAATTACCTAATTCCCCTTGAGTGGTTGCACTACTCGAAGAACAAGTGCCAGATCCAGAAAAATTACTTGAGCCAAAATTTAGGGTAACTCTGTTTAGTGGAATTGAAGAATTAAAATAATAATCTTCGTATGCGTCTACGAATGAAGAACGTTCAAAAAAAATTTGATTGACTCCTGCTTTTAACTCATAAATGGCATCAGTGGAACCACCCAAAGGTACAACAGTGATATCTTGTTGAATTATATATCGGTTTTGCGATCTTCCCAAATAAAAAGAAAAGACTATCATTACGAATAGTAAGACTTTGATTATTCTTTTCATAATCTAGTATTTTACCTTGACTTTCTGAATCTTTGATAGCACACCACTGCTTGAAACCAGTTGCAAGCCGTATACGTAGTTAGAGTTGATTTTTAAGTCTGTATCATTATAACTATTCATCTTTGCATCAAAAACTTTGTAAAGGTGTAGATGCTCAGAATCAACACCTTTAAAAAGTCGTATTTCTGATAATTCAATGGACTTTGCCTTCCACGATAAGTTGATAAATCTTAACTCACGGTCTGCAGTACCCGTAAAATTTATATCCTTATTTTGAATTTGGTTTCCTTTCCATTTGATTACAATTGGTTTGGACGGTAAGCTTTCAAATCCGGTTGAATCTTTGGCTATAATGGTATATTGAATGTCGTTGAGACCGTTTAAATTATTATCTAAGTAAAGTGTATCATTACCTGAATAAATTAGTTCCCAAGATTTTTCGGTTTGAGACGCCATTGACTTTCTATAAAGCTGATGAGCAGCTACATCTCCACTACTACTTTTGATCCACTGTATTTTTATTCCTTCATCGGTAATTTTGTAACCTCCGATCACTGGTGAAGAAGGTGGTGTGACATCTGGTTTTAAAAGAACCAAGGTTTGAGAAAACTTGGATAGATTAAATCTTTGATCCTCCGCTTTAATTTTATAATAAATTTTTTGATTCAGATTTTTAATCTGCAAGGTGTCGAGATATTCGTTGAAGGGCCAAGTTTCTGAGGTTACTTCGGTAAATTCACTTTTTGGATTATACGACCTAAAAATACGATATCCTGCCAAGTCAATGTCTTTGTTGTTTAGCCACCTCAATTTTACAATTCCGGTGGTGTCAATTGTACCTGCTAAGTTGGTCGGAGTTGCCGGGGGTATTGAATCAACGGGTTGAACCATAACAGGCAAGGATTCACTTTTTACTCCCTCTTTGTCCACAGCAGAAATGGTAAAGTAATTAATGCGCTCCAATTTATTGAACGAGATCTGTCTTTGATCTTTGGGAATGTCATCTATCACAGTTTCAAAAGGACCTTCATTGGTGTTTCCCCTATTCAATTGAAACTTGTTGATCAAGGAATTGCCCTCTTTCTTGAATTCCCAGTAAAGAATAACATTTTGGTCGGTTGGTATTTCTTTTCGATATATTCTCGGAACGAATTCCAAAGCTTTTTTTCCTTCGCCCTGTACAACCTCACTAGCCGGACCTACCTCCCCAAAAGCGGTCTTCCCCTTTACTCTGTAATAAAGTAATTGATTGTTGGGAATAGAGTCTGTATAATATAATGATATACCTATCGAGGCAGAGGTTTCTTGAGTGGCACTGAAAATAGGCTGTTTATTTAGTTGTAAAAAAGTTTCGCCATCAGTGGATCTTTCAACAATATAGTTCGTGTACAAATGACTTAGTAGCCCGTAATCCCAACTGAGAAGTGCTTGAGCGTCTTTAAAAATACCTGAGAGTTGTAGGGGTTTAGGAAGATCTTCAAATAGTTCCGTGCCAGCATAGGTCGAAGCTTCCTTTATAGTTGATGGAGAGTCGTTTAGGGGAGCTACAAAAACTTTATAGACATAGCGTTCACCTTGTACTACTGATGAATCTGTTAATCCCCATCCCGCTAAAAGTGCAGCTTCATAATTTTGCTCAGCAGCAATCAAGGCAAAGGTAAAACGTTGTTCCAATTCTTCATTTATCGCCGTAACTTCTCCTAAAACACCAGGATTAGGCGTTATGGTTTCAAATGATTCTCCGTAAAGGGCTTGGGCTAAAATGGCTGTACTCTGATCTTGTTTGGCCAACATTTCCCACGCCTCTAGCGGTTGAGGTTTGAGGGGGGAAGAGGTAAGCATTTTTCTTTCAATAGGGACAACTGCAGTTCCATTTCGGGAAATGGTAGATCTTTCCACCAAAAATCCGGTTTCGTTAGCCATTTTCCAACCGCTTGGTGAATTTACGGCCCATCTTAACATAACCTTATCCGGAAGGGACCTTGATATGAGCTGTACAGAGGTGGAATCTTGTGCAGTTGCATAAGTGACCGAAAGTATTAATATGTATATTATTTTTTTCAATTCAGTATTATTGGTTTTTATAGTCAATAGAATATGCCGAATTATATACGTTCCCTGGGGTACGATATATTAGTCTTGAATTGTAAGTGCCCAATTGTAGCGGTGGAAAATTCGATTCTAAATATTTAAAATCTTCATACCTCTGCGCATCACCATTTGTCGAGCTGTACCGTGCAATTGCTTCGTCTCTTAGGTAGACCATATCTCTTTTATACTGATATGGCAAGTTGTAGATAAAAGGTATCCTGTTCTTTACCCAAAACGAATTTGGGTTATAATTTATATTGTCAATATATTCTCTCCCAATTACGAAAGATCGTACTGGAGGAACTCCTAATAAAGTAGTGTCTCTTGCCAAGTAAATTTCCCCTCCCAAAGGATAAACATCTTGATAATATAACAGAGGGCCTATTGTTTTCTTGTAATACTTATCTTTCAGTACTGCTTCTGCGTAAATTAGAGGAATTCCCCCTGTATATTGGTTTCCTAAAATTTCAGATAACTCTAGGTGTTCATAATCTGAAACGTGAATGGATAATGATTGAACATCTGCTGATGCTGAGGCATTTATAAGATAATTGGTAGGGTTCAAATCCCTGACTTTATCCTTGAAAGTACTATGTTTACTAGTTTTGAAAGTATATTCAAAAATAGATTTAGGGGCAGCATTTGAAATTGTTACATCACTGGCTTTTTTATTGGCCACAACAGCACTCGCAGAAGTATTTAAAACACTTTGGGTTTCCGAGTTAGGGTCAAACCAAGTGGTATCACCACCAGCTTCGTCCGTAAGTATTTCGGTTTCTTCTACTACTATTTCGGTCGGTATGTCTTGCCCTGGAGGAAATACCATTAGGTTCAGATTGTATTCTGTGTCGAGGGCCATTTCAGGTATATCGAAGAATACCATGCCCTTGTTTTGGTCATATTTTACATTGGTACGTTCTCCTTGCCCTGAAATTTTTTGAACGAATTCCGCCCTTATCTCAAAGCCTTTATTAAAAAGGTTATCTTGGGGTTGGTTCATTTTGACATACCCTATTTTGTATTCTTCAGGATAAAAGTTGCGTTGTTCCCTTACGGGGTACACATAATTTACATTGCTCCATACAATGTGGTCCGGCTCCTTATCTGTAACAAAAGTAATTTCCATAGTTTCAAGCACTGGCTTGCCATCTTCAACCATAGTTTTATAGGCGCCGCCAATTTTTTCATCGAAACTTACCTCTACCAATACTTTTACCTCCTTCTCCGATGGTAGCGGGCGTTCCGGTTTAAAGGTTACCGCATCATTAGTGTCGTTCCATTCCAGTTCTCCCTTAATTTCACTTCCTTGTGAGGTTACAGAGAACTTTTGTAATTGGAGTTTAAACGTACGTACGCCATCTTCCAGATTGACCGTAAAATCAGAATTGGCCGCATAATTGAAAACTGCTTGAGGTGCCGTAAAGACAGAAATATCATCATCTCCATCTCTAGGGGTAACATCTGAAATCATGGGTACGCCAACTGTGTTGTTTATATTTTCAAGCTCACACCTCTCGCCTAACTCTACTTTCATGCGCATACGACCGGATACCAATCCTCCTAAAATTTTGTAGTACATACCAACATACCCCTGTATATACACAGGATTGGGAAATTGGCCCCTAAGGGCGGCGGCTACTCCCGCCTCCGCTATAGTGAAGTTTCCCTTGATAAAAGCTAGGTCTACCTTTATTCCAAATTCACCATAGAGATAGGCATAAACCTGACCCATGGAATACCAACCATTATTACCAACAGGGCCTGGTTTTCCCTTACATTTGGCGTTGGGATAGTAGGCATGCATAACATCAAAACCGGCTCCAATTTCTATCATTGCATAGAATAGCCCCCAATCAAATCCATATCCATATCCAAAGTTCATCCCAAAGGCAAAGCCTTTGCCCGATACCAGCTGATTGTCTTTGCGCTCACCCTTAAATATGTCGTCTCCTAAGATTTTAGTAACAATTGGGTGGGGACTAATGTCATCTGGGGAAGGTAGTTTAGTGCCTGTCATAAAATAACCGCCTACCCTCACTTGAACTCCAGAATTAAATAGCAGGTCTATTCTTTGCTGTGGTGTTCCGATATACATGTACCAATCTTGTGGTCCTGTATGTATTTTGGCATAACCGGCCAAATTATTTGCTCCTCCTCCTTTGATTGCTTCCAAGTCAAGGTAGAGTTCAAACTCGCCGTCAAACGTATCGTTTACAAAGTCTTTTTCAATACCCACATAAACACCCACTTTTCCGGAAGAAGCTACATCCCTTATGGGAATGGCCTCTTTGGCAGCGGCCATAAAATTGCCGTAACGTTGATTGGCAGCTGCAGCACTGTTATCTCTTAAAGTCTTGTTCACTTTATCGGCGACCTGGGCGGATTTGACAATATCGTCTGGACTAGACTCATCTTTGCCCATTATTGCACCTTCACCCATAAAACCAATGCGGTTGAGACCGCCATGGTTGTTAAACTCCATTTCCAAATAAGCCTTACATGAAAAAGCATCGGCATTTTCGGTAGTTATTTTTACCCCTGCACGTACACCAAGACCAGTATTACCGTCTGGTTCGTAAACGGCGGTACCCGGTTCGAAGCCAGAACTATTACCACTCACTTTTCGCATTTTATAGGACAATCCGCCTACAAAGGCTTTGATAGGTAGTTTGGAAGCTCCGTCATTTTGGGTACTATTGGTGGCAATATCCACCGTCCAATACCTAAAATCCTTTTTGCCAAAAATAGCATTTCCGTCAGCTGTGAATTTTAGCTTTTCAAAAGTAGCTTTTAAGTTACCCTTAAATCCGTTTCCATAAATAGGGTCATCTTCCATAATCTCCAAACCACCTTTAATATGAAAATTGGCTTTAGTATAGTCTATCTCAACCCCATCTACTTTTACTTTTTCAAACTTCCAGGCCTGTATTTTGGTAGATTCTTCCAGTTTTCCCAGGATGTCCATGCTGGTGGTGGCGTGAGACCCGTCTCCATCCAAATTAATTTTGAGTCCGAAGGAAAGGCCTACCTGATTGCCCGGGGTTACCAGTTGTAAGTTTTCTACCGATGCCGGAAAGTTCATTAGCTTCATATCACCGGTAAACCCAAAACTTGTAGCACTGATCGATTTTTTACCGGGTTCGGTTTCGAGTTTTAATTCTTGAAATTGGATACCCGGAAAATTGAAACCCTTTCCACTTTCTTCCGCTTCTTGGGTGCTTGGCGATTTCTCGCCCTCTTTTTGCCCTATTTCACCCACTATGGATAGTTGACCTGTGAGGTTGGCAGAAGGGTATACCTTGCCATCTTTTACATCAATGGCCACGCTAGAGTTTTTTGCCAGTTGCATTTCCCCTAAAAAGACGGGAGTTTCATAGTTGCTTTGCAGCCCCACTTCAAGTCCGTAGCCGTTTTGGTCTATATAACCGGAATAATTCATGGGTTCTTCAAAAATAGGTACAGCAATATCACCGCCCATAGAACCTCCGGTTAGGGAATTTCGGGAAAGGGAAATACTTACGTCCTCTATGGTAAATGCCCATTTTCCGGCGGCCCCATCACCTGTTTTAAGGACATTCTCTCCATAAAAAGTACCTGATACCCCTTGACTGTCAAGCACCAAATCTTTGGCGCCAAATTCTACCCGTCCGCTGGATTTTTTGGTATCCTCTATTCCTTGGGGTAGCATAACGCTTACCTCTTCGGCATAAAAGCCACGCCATAGTTTTTCATCGGCACCGGAATAGATGTTGTTGTATTCTTGCGGAAGGTTGAGGTTGGGCGCGCTACGGCTATCACTAAGGTCTAGGACCACATTCTTTAGGTTAAAACCCCAACCGGTCAAGCCTACCACCTCAAAACGGGGAAGGTCTACATTGATCAAAAGGTCGTTCCAGCCTTCCGACTTTACACTAAAAGAGGCCCCCACGTAGCATTTGTTGTCTACTAACTGATCTTCCATGTCCTTTAGGTACTGGTTGTCCCTACTATTTCCGCAGGTATATTGGCCATCTTCATTTAGGGGCAACAGTACGTTTCTTGAAACCCGAAGATCTCCCTCTAGGCTAATTCCCTTTAGGTTGGAACAATCGAATTCTATAAAGGATTGATCGCCAAAAGAATTGGCCTTGAGATCTATGCCCCCTTTGAGGGTCAGCAGCCAGTTATCTCCCAGCATGGGAATGGCCTGATTGCCCAAAAGCACCAGTTTCATATCACCTGATAGTCCGCCCTCATAACTGAGCTTTACATTTTCTGCACCAAAAAAGAGTTGTCGTTCAATACCGCGGTTTTTTTCATCGTCCACTTCCCCTTTTTCAGGAACGGTCATACGCGCCCATACTTTTAGCAGGGCATGGTTGGGCGTAAATTCCACCTCGGTAATGGCCAATTCTACCGAATTGCCCGAAGTTTGGTCCGTTTTTTTAAGCCCCACCGGAAGCTCCAACAATTCATTGCCGGTTAAGATTTCTACAAAGCGGCCCATTTTTGCCACCGCCTCCACGGCGCCCTTGGCATTGTTTATCAATTTTTCTACGGCTGGGTTTTTTGGGTAATTCTCTGCCATAAAGACCGCATTGAACTCCGGTTGCCATTGGGAAAAGGTCACATTAAAATTCTGGTTTTGAGACAGTTTTTGGTCTAGGGAAGGGAAGGAACGGAACTGCTTTGTTGTTGGTTTTAGGGCTGTGCTTGTAACACTCCCCTGACTCTCCTCTGGAGAAGCAAATACATCCCCCGCCCTGCGGGCACCCCCTTTGAAGGGGAATTGTCCCCTTGAGGGGACTTTAGGGGTGTAATCTGTGCGTGCCTAGCCGTTTGCAATGCGGCCAATTGCTGTAAATAGCTGAGTTGTTGTTTCTTTTTTTTGTGCTGTAGGGTGGTGTCCTTTGTTTTATGGGCCAAACTGTCTTTCGAACCGGAAACAAGTGGCGTAACCGCATACAATTGCAAGCTGCCAAACAGGCTGCATAGAATGAAAAGTAGAATATGTGGGTAGTTGTTTTTCATCTATTTTGTTTTACTGTTGAAAGCCCGGTTGTGACGGAAATAAATCATATATTTTGTTCATATATTTACAATCATCTGCTACCTTGATTAATATGGTGTCTCCAATATTCAAGTTTTTAAGGCGGCGCCTAGTTACCTTGATTGATTTGGTCATGTCACCGTTGAATTCAAATTCAAAAGAACATGAATCTGAGTGTTTAAATTCTGATTGATCATATATAATCGCAGGCTTTATTTTGTGCGGTTTAGATTCGATTAATGAGTTTAAATTCCTTGAGTAGCTGGGCACAGTATAAAGAAGGCTGATTAATGGTAAGAGAAAGTAAAATCTTAAGGGCAAATCTTTAATTTTTTTTATTTTAACGTATAGGTAGCCTAAAAAAGCCATTAATGTCCATGAACCAATTGAAGTGTAATATGTTGTAACGGATAATTTATAAAAACTGCATGCGTCACTCCATAATATATCACCACTCTCAGACAGCGCAATAAGTATTATGAGACCATAATAAATGACAGAAATAAATATGCTTAATGCTCGGTTCATTATTCAATATCAAGAATTTGTTTCAGTTTTTCGGTACCCTTGTCTTTAAAGATATTGGTTGAGGTACCATAGATAATTTCAATGATTTCATTTGTTGTTTTATTGATGATTATGCTTATGCCCTCCATTCCATCCATTTTTGAATAAAAATGAGTGTCATTTATCAAAGAATGATAATATTTATAAGCATCATTGCTACTATTGAAGAATTCCCCTAGCTTTAGTGTTTTGCCGCTTATAGTAACCGTTTTTGAGAACATTGCATTGTTCTCAATTTTAATTAAAAAGTCAGCATACTCTTGTGGCGACTTTACGATATTGTCCAGAAAAATGAGAGCTCTGTTAACATCGGTCGTACCTTTAAAAATATTGACTAAATCATCACTCATACCATATTTGGAAATACTTGAGGATAACCGCTCTAAATTTCTAGCTGAAAGTGTGGTGAAATCAAAACCTGACCTTATCAGGACATCTATTGCATTGGCTCCTGATTCCGTCTGAAGCACTTTTTTTAATGTTTGCCGATAAAATTCATTTTTATGTGCTAAGACCTTGTCTAAACCCAATACTTGCTGTATAAACTCTGTTTGCAAATCACCCTTAATGTTGAACTTATTGGTGAAAAGCACTTGTGCTTTTTTAGCAATGGGATTCTTTTTTAGTATATAATTTGTTATAACATCTTGCTTATTTGAAAGTAAAGCTGGAAAAGCACATTGAAAACCGCCTAATAGCAAGTGTTTTTCAAATTCTTCGACCGATTTTGCCTTTAACAGACCGTTGATAACATCATTGTCCAAGTTTATAAAACAATCGAAAAGAAAATCTATTTTTTTATTTGGTGATATTACCGATTTGGTCCCAGCAAGTATCATATCCTGAAAAAATTCTGCACTAAATTGTTCTTCTCCAAGCAATTTATTAGCCAAATAATTTCCTAGGGCTTCTTCAAGGGCTCCATAGATAAATTTTTGTCCAGCCTCCTTAGAAATTTGAGAAACAATGGTTATTCCGTGTTGCGCAACTAAGCGTTGAGCAAAGTATGCGGTCATTAAATCTTTTGATGAATTTGCAGAAAATTCAGCCCATAAAATAAATGCTGCGTCTGTTCCATACTTAGCTACATACTGGTCGTAACCATCTTTCTGGGATATTGCTTCCGCCCTTCCCTCGGCTTCCATTTTCTGAATAGCGGTTTTTATGAAAGTATCATCGGCCAGATATTGAAGTCTAACGGTCAAATCGGAAAATGAATAGTTATATGGATGCCTTTCCCCAGTCGCGTTAAGTTTTACATAATCTAGACTTTCTCTTGTATTGTAATTTTCTGGAATTGTTTTTCTTAAATCAATTGTAGAAAAAATGACGTCTCTATCACGTGAAAATGTTTGAATTGGAAAGTGATCTTCAAATTTCTTTTTAGAAAAAATATTATTTGATTTTAAATAGTTCAATACTTCGACGTTCATAGAATTTGACATGGCATGATTCTCTAGTCCATACCCGTAGAATGAAAAGGTTTTATTTTTTAATATATCGGATAAGTGGTTTGAAAGAGTCAGAAGACTATCTATATTTTCGCTCTCGGCTTTATCAATTAATGAGAAATATACATTCGCCCCCACACCATCTACTAATCCATCTGCGTTGGAACATTGAGTGCCCTCTGATTCAAGAATATTTGCTGTTTCCGGAATAAATGGAGGGTTCGCTAATCCCAGATATCCTTTGACTTGAGAATTATTAATCCAAATAGCCTTTAACTTACAGTCTAAATAGGAATTTTTATAGCGTTTTTTAGCTATTGCCAAAATTTCTTTGTTGCCAGATATGAATTTGATGTTAGAGTACCTTTCCTTTTCAAAATTCTTCTTGAACTCCTCAGTATAGACCATTGAAGTCGTTATCAAAGATGAATTTGAATTTAAATAGCCTATGAATCTTTGACTTTCGGAGTTATATAGTCCGAGGTATTTCTCTTCTCCTATTTTAAAACCTATTACCGCCCCGTCTTCATTAAATTTTACGTGTGTCGCCTCGGGGATTTCAATTGATGTGCCAATGGGGGATAAAAAACCATAATTTGTCCAATTTTCTTCATCGATATTCAGATAACCGGTAATACCATTTTGTATTAATAAACCGTCACTTTCCTCCTGAAAGAGATAAAACTTCAGTGCCGGATCATGGATCTGTGCCCAATGGGTATGCGGTAATTGGTCTCCGCTACCATAATCCATTAGCCAATCGGTTTGTTGTTCGTCTGTGCCAAACTCCGAGAAGGGATGTTGTAGGGCAAAAATACCGTGACCGATTTCGTGGGCCAGTGTTTTACTTTTGTCACCACCTTTATCTTCTTTCTCAGGTTTACCCCCAAATACAAAGCCCATTTGGCGTTGTAAGGGCATAAATCCACCAATAGGACGTGAAGGTTCAATGTCATTAAAGACCAAAATGTAATAGGTGTCGCTTTTATAGCCAGCTAACTGCTTCACCTTGTTTACGAGCATTTTTTGCTCCTCATTGTAGGCGGCGGCCCAAGCACTTTCGCCAAAATCCAAAGTTTGGTTACTACCTAGCTCAGACTTTTCAACAGAAAGGCTTAAGCTTTTCCCAAACTGTATATTCGCTACCGCTTTTTCAAAAATTTTGGAGACATTACTTTCTATACTCCCCAGCGAAGCACCATTTACCGAGACCAAGGCAACATTTACACTTCTCTCCGTAAGATGCCATAGGGTAAAAGCCCCTGCGGTGAGCTGTTTGCTATTGTCCTCTTTGCTAGTTACGGTGGCATAAATCACCTCATTTTCAAAGGAATATCTTCCGGTGAGGGTCAAGGTCGCCGTAGTACCGTTGAAAGTTGTGGGGATGGAATCGCCTTGTTTGGTCTTAAAACTAACATCGTCCGCTTTGTAGCCGCCATTTTTTAGGTCTATAGTCGCCTTAACTTTGGTGGTGGCCCCTTTTTTAACAGCATGATGGGTCAAAGGGTAGTCTTTGCCATCGGCATCTTTAATGACTGTATATTCTTGGACCAGTGTGCCTATGTTCCCAGTGGGCATGATATCCATTCCGTAGGTGCCCTCCTCATTAAAGGTTACTTGTATTCCTTGAGCGGTAAGGGATTCCAGTTGGCCGTTATTGGAAACCCCTTCTACGTTATTGCCGGTAATGGCCCCATTTTGGTCTATGGTACCACCTTCGGTTATTTCGCCTTCGGCATCCACATAATAGGTTTTGCCCTCGCTATCGGTAATGACCATGTCATCTCCTAAGGGTTCAGATTTGGTCACTCCATTTTGTGGGTTGGTAATGACCACCTTTCCGTCCTCAATTTTTATATCGTCTTTATCAATAGCCCAATTGACCTTGATTTCATCCAAATCATTATCGCCCTCAACAAATTCCCCCACCGCATCAACGGCATCGGTAACGGTATCTACCGCTTCGTCTATGTCAAGAATATTCCGCAAACTGGGGTCATACACTGTCACCACCGATCCTTCTACCAACTGATTATCTGTATTCACCAACACATTGGTAAATGCTACCCCCACGCGTATGCTGTTGAGGTAGGGAATGGTTACATAGCCCTTACCGGTAAAACGGCCATTGCTACCACTGGTTTCCAAAACCTTTATGGGAAAATCGCCCGCCTTAAAGGCATCCCCGGCATAGAGATTGGCAAGGGGCTCTTTATTGCTTAGGTTAAAATTTGGGGTGATGTTGCAATCATACACGGCGGCCTCTTCATCTGCAATAAAAGTGGTAAACTGCTTGGTAATGCTCCAATCACTGCCAGTTACCGCACATTGTTTTTGAACCTGGTATTCATAGACCGTACCTGGTTTAAGGTCCCACAGGGTAGTTTGGTTGCCACTGGTCTTATTGGTGAACCACTCCGCTCCTTCCACGTTTTTTTGCCGGTAACGTAGGGTGTACTCCGGTACGTCGGTAGAGAAATCGTCCCAAAAAATATTGGCATTGGTACTGCCCTTTACCTCATGGTTGATACCGAAGGGCAAATCACAACTGCCCGCATAACTAAAGGAATAGATTTCGCTATAGCCTTGGTTTTCAAAAAGGCCCACTTCTTCCAACCCTTGTTTTGCCTTTGCCTGCACCCGCCAGGCATAGTTTTTGCCCGATAGGAAGAGCGGATCCGCCGGTCCGTATACATAGGTAGTGGCATTGGTAACGGTCTGAAAAACGGGAGGGGAGCTTAAAAAGGCCTGTTGTGGGTCCACTTGTGTATCCCAAATTTCCACAATGCTAAGCTCGTATTCTACATTACTAACGTTTACGTGTCTGGGTGTCCACTGAAATATAATGTTCTGCGGATTGATTTCTTCTACATTGGTCTTGTTTCTGGGGGATACCAAAAAGGGCGGTTCGTTTTGGAATACCACACTAATGGCACACGATTTTTGGGAAAGTCGGTTGCCTGTTAGTACATCAAATACCTCAAAGCAGAAGTTATAGGCCCCTTCGGGAATGGCATTACCATACACATTACCGGAAATACCGTTGAGGTTTTCATACCTAAAATAGGGGGCCAGCTCCACATTGGTAAGTACCAGGGGAACACCTCCTTCTAAAAAGAGGGGCGAAGCGCCGGTAACCAGGTCCTTACTTTGAAAACTGATACCGCTACCCTCAAAGGAAACCCTTAAACGCACTTCTCGATTGACAATCTCAAAATCGTTTAAGATCAATTGAACGCGCAACGGACTGTTAACGGTATTCTCATTGGCGTATTCCGAAAAATAAATAGGTGGCGGCGGCGTCACTTGCGGAATTACCTGTACGGGAAAAGATTGTGCGGTGGCGGTGGTTAGGTTTAGAGTTAATAGTAAAAAGAAAATAGTTGTCTGTAGCAACAAATAGATAGCTTTGCGATAAGACACAAGTCTACCGTTTTTTTTGTTTTTAAAATGTTTCACTGTTTTTGACAACATTCGTTTTTTATTTTACTGCCTACTGCCTACTGCCTACTGCCTACTGCCTACTGCCTACTGCCTACTGCCTACTGCCTACTGCCTACTGCCTACTGCCTACTGCCTACTGCCTACTGTTTAATTCCTATTAATATATTTCAGCTCAAAAAACTCCGGATTCACCAAGTCCAACGATTTTTTATAATAGAAATCAATGATTTCGTTTTCCAGATAGCTTTCCAATTGGTTGATGTTTTCTGTTTTCTCATACATTTCAAAAGACTTCAAAGCATGTTCTTTTTTGAATTCCTTTAAAAGTCCGGTGCCTTTTTCAATGTCTTCCATGCTGGTAAATTCCGCGAATTGGGTTTCCATCCAGCGGTGGCCCACCAATTTTTCCAATCGGGTTTGCTGTTCGGCTACCAAGGCTTGATAACGAGGGGCCAAAGCTTTATCCCTTTGGTTATAGTCCTCCTCTTTTTTGTTGTGTAGCGGGTGCTCATCTACTTCCAGTTTCTTGGTCACGAACAGGTTTTCCAAGGCCATATCAATCTTTTTCATATCATCTTGAATGCTTGATATAACGTTATACAATGCTTCTTCGTACACTTTTTCAAAATCGCCGAAGGCATAAAGTTCCGCTAAGAAAGTAAGTGCGCTTTCCTTGTACCTATCTTCTCTTTTTTGCTCTTTAACGGTCGCCAATAGAATTTTGAGTTCGTCCTTTTTAAATTGAGGAATATCCCTAAAAGTAGAACTATTGTACACATTGGTCAGTTGCTCGTTTAAACTGGGGATGGTGCCACTGTAAGTAACATTTCTGTACCGAAAACTAAGAGTGTTTTCCTTGGTTCTGGGGTCGCGGTCGTTGGGTGTTCTGCTGCCCGGGTCAATGTTCAATTTAAAATTGTCAAAGGCGTAACTGTACCCAAAGGTGATGGTAAGGTCGCGACCGGTATTGAGCTCCGAATTTCTGAACAAAATTAAAAAATTGAGGTTCAGGTTGTGTTTTTTATACAGGGTGTAATTGCTACCCAATCTAAAGTTGAGCACGTTGTTCTGCTGTTCGCCGTTGGCAAAGGAACTGTTGTACGAACTCGAAAAATTACTGCGTAGTTTTTTGTCAAAAAACTGTTTACCGATAGCAAGAGTGGGCCCCAAGGTCATGTTGTTGTCTTCCGCCACTGTATTATACGAAACGTTACCGGCCAGAGAAACATTCAGTGCCTGCTGCGGAAACCCCAAAGTATAGGAAGCCACCCCGTTGTAAAATGAATTTTCACCGCCCTCAATGGTTTCGCCCTCTTGTTGATTGGTACTGTTTTGATATACCAGGTTGAGGTTGGTACTGTGCTGTTTGGTTTCCGTTTTTTTAAGGATGTAGTTCATCCCCAAATTGGCGTTCTGAGAGATTTGTCGGTAATTAAGGGTGTCTACATTGTCATACGCCCCCACTTGATTGATATAATCGAACTGGTCTCTGATATTGGTGTACGATTGAAAATTAGAGTAGCTAGCGTTGATGCCCAAGCGTTCAGAGGCCGTATAATTGGCGTTGATGGCACTTACCACGCGTTGCTGGTCCGAAGACTTGGCATTGTTAAGGTTGTCTCGCTGCAAACCGGCATTCACGTTGAGGTTCAACTTGTTCTCGAAAATGGACTGGCTGGCGTTTACCGTAATGTTCTCCAAATCGTTATTAAAATAATAGGCACCTAGGGTTTTGTAATCGGGGTCGATTCGTTCATAGCCTAGGCCTAAACTTCCGTTTCCGGCGGGATAGTCGAAGGAGGCGTTCAGCGCATTGTAATATTGGGTGCTGATATTTTCATCCAATAAAAAGGAAAGCATACCGGGAGAAGGTCTGTTTTCGGTAAGCCGGCTATCTTCCGTCACCCCAGAAATGGCGTATTCGATATGAATTCTAGCCTTATCGAATAATCTGAACTCCGATTCAAAAGAAACCACGGCGTTGTCTTTAGGGGAAAGTCCCAACTCAATTGGGAAGGGATTTATCAGAGAACTTTCTTCATCGTTCGCCTTGAAAAGAATGACACCCAGTTTCATGAAATCAAAATCGTAGGCCGTTTTTAGTCCGTAGCCCATTCTCTTAAAGGCCGTTAGTGCTTCGGGGTGTTCCTCATCGTACTCCGTCGCCTTTAAAAATCGGCCGTACATCGCACTGATCTGAAATTTTCCTTCGGGATTGAGATCAAAACCGCTACCGGTAAATTGGTGCCCTGCCAAGGTGTATGGCGAAAATGTCATACTTACATCCCCGATATGTGCAGTGGCCCATTTGTACGAAGGGTGTAGGCTTAGCCTATTAAAATTAAAAGGATTCGG
Source organism: Flavobacteriaceae bacterium MAR_2009_75 (assembly GCA_002813285.1). Taxonomy (NCBI): domain Bacteria; kingdom Pseudomonadati; phylum Bacteroidota; class Flavobacteriia; order Flavobacteriales; family Flavobacteriaceae; species Flavobacteriaceae bacterium MAR_2009_75. The sequence goes on along the minus strand of PHTZ01000001.1, from coordinate 1,966,494 downwards.
GAAATCGAATTCTTGATTGGAATAAGTGAACGATAAGGGTATGCTGTACAGCCCGGCAATATTAAAATTAAGACTGCCAGTTAGGTAATAGGTAAGTGCCTGTCGATTGGCGTTGCCATCATAGTACACTGAATTGGCGGCGATGCCTCCATTATAGCGGAGCCATTTCTCTTTGCCCAACTGGTCAAAATTGATGTTTTGGGAAAAACCGAATGCACAATACATCATAAAGGGAACTATAAACCGGCTCAAATGTTGGTCGTTATAAACGTTAAATATAAGTTAATGAAATCTATCACGTAAAATTTTTCGACGAAGAACACTTGACTTTCTACAGAATAATCTTACTGAAAACGTACATTATATTCGATTGCCTGTAAATTACTGGGGTTGACCCTGATTAAAAACAGGGGAGAAAATTTTATAATATCACATTATTATAACGAGAATTTTTCATGTGATTTGTACTATAATAATTTTCAGAATGCTAAAGTCTTGCTAGTAAAAAGGTTATTAAAAGACGTGATTGTGTCATTTATTCGGCAAGAAACGGTTAGCTTAAGGGTATTTTACGACTGACTTATGAAAACTAGCTAAACTATGAAATACCCTGAAGATCACGCTGAAGAAGAAGAAAGGGTTAAGGCTCTAAAGTCTTACAAAATTCTTGATACGCTTCCTGAAGATGACTATGAAAACCTTACCAAAATAGCTGCTGAGATATGCGGCACCTCGATTTCACTTGTTAGCTTAATCGATGATCATAGGCAATGGTTTAAATCGAATCATGGTTTAAAGGTCAAAGAGACATCAAAAGATTATGCATTTTGTGCACATGCAATCAATGACTCTAATGATGGTGATGCCTTTATTATAGAGGATGCTCGTAAAGATGTTCGATTTGCCGACAACCCTCTAGTGGTAGGTGATCCGAATGTGATTTTTTATGCTGGGGTTCCCTTGGTTACGCCTAGTGGCCTACCATTGGGCACCTTGTGTGTTATCGATCACAAGAGCAAATCTTTAACCGATAGCCAAATCGAGACCCTTAAAATTTTGAGCAAACAGGTTATGAATCTCTTAGAGCTCAGAAAGAGTAAGAAGCAATTAAAATCGACAGTTGAAATACTTAAGAAAAACAATGCTGAGTTAGAACGCTTCGCTAGGGTAGCGGCCCATGATCTAAAGTCGCCCTTGAACAATATATGGTCGCTTAGTGGATTTTTGAAAGAGGAATTTAAAGGACATATGACCCCCCGGGGAGAAGATATTATTTTACATATTCGAAACTCATCGGAAACGTTAAGAAAATTTATTGATGGGCTTTTAGTCTTTAGCACTTCAACATCTGTATTACATGAGCATCATGAAGATGTTGTGCTCGATGATCTACATCAGAACTTGGCCGAACTTTTTGTTTCCGTAGAGAATTCTCAAATTACGATAAACTCCGAATTGACTAGTATTAAGGTAAATAGAACGGCCTTAGAACAAATTCTCATCAATTTAATCGCCAATGCTATAAAGCATAATGATAAAGATACCATTGATATTAATTTGGTTGTAGGGCAAAGCGATACTCACTATAGAATATCAGTAGCCGATAACGGGCCCGGTATAGCTATTAAGGATCAAGAGAAAATTTTTGAGTTGTTTCAGAAATTAGAAGAAAATGACCGGTTTGGCGAGGTAAGCACAGGTATTGGTTTGGCTACGGTGAAACGTACGGTCAACAATTTGGGTGGTGAAATAACCCTGATTTCAAAAATGGGCAAAGGCTCAAAGTTCATTTTCACTATTGAAAAATAGAGACTTCAAAACTCGATTCCGATATTAATGTTTTGTAGGTACATAGATTTTAAAGGTTACCCCTTCGCCCGGTTTGCTGTTCGCAATAATATAGCCTTTATGGTTCAGCACAATTTTTTTTACGATGGCCAGCCCGATGCCGGTACCTTCATATTCTTTACGGTTATGCAGTCTGTGAAAAATTTTAAAGATTTGCTCTGCCGATGTTTGCTCAAACCCGATACCGTTATCGGTCAATGTAATTCTCGCATACTTCATATGATCAAGAAGAGGAACTGAGTTGTCTTCTTTAGCAGTCACCGTAGTCATGTCAATTTCTATGACCGAAGAAATATCTTTTTTGGCAAACTTTAGAGAGTTTACGATGAGATTGGCAAATAGTTGCTTGAATTGTGAAGGTATTATTTCAGCATGACTTTCGCCAGATATTTTTAAGGATGCCTTCTTAGCTTGAAATTCTTCCATCAAGCTGTCTTTTATATCCTCAATTAAGGTTGCGAAAGAAGTTTGTTCAAAAATCTTACCTGATTTTTCGGCTTTTGAATACGCAAGAAGATCTTGAATCAGATTTTGCATACGATTGGCAGCCAACTGCATTCTGTTAAACCTATGAATACCTTTTTCAGAAAGATTGGCATGTTCGGTGGCTAGCAATTGCGAGGCGAATGTTTGTATTTTTCTGAGCGGTTCTTGCATGTCATGGCTCGAAATATAAGCGAACGATTGCAGTTCGGCATTCATTTTTTCAAGCTCATTGTTCTGTACCTCCAACTCTTTTGTTCTTTGCTGCACCTTGATTTCAAGTTCGTTAGAGAGCTCTTTTAAATCTTGGTTTTTGTTTTCTAGCTCAATTTTACTTTTTCTTAATTCAAGTAAATTCATCACTTGTTCCGCTAATATGGCAAGGGCTTCTTCTTGACTTTGGCTTAGCGAATGGGGTTCATGGTCTATAACGCACAAGGTGCCCAAGGGCAGGCCCGATGCATTTTTTAAAGGAACACCGGCATAGAATACTACCCTAGGGTTGCCCGTGACCAAAGGATTGTCAAAAAAACGGGAGTCTTCACGAGAATCTTTGACCGTGAAAATGTCTTCATGGGTGGTAATTGCATGACTGCAAAAAGATTGTTCTTTTGGGGTCTCACGAACATTGAGACCGTGATTCGATTTAAACCATTGACGCTCATCGTCTAACAAGGTAATCAGTGATATAGGGGTTTGACAGATTTCGGCAGCAAGTTTGGTCAAGTTGTCATAATCTTTTTCCGGCAAGGAATCCAGTACAGAGTAAGATTCTAAGTGTTCGAGACGCTCAGCTTCTCTGTGATGGTCATCAGCAATTTTCATAAATAATAGTCAAGCTTTTTGAAAGGCTTACTTTTGAATTTTTAATTAATTTTCCTGTGGAGTTCATAGAAGGTTCACAAGTTAAGATATTATGGTTGTTTAACCATAGAAGATGCTCAAAGCTTACGGAAACCTTCGATTTCAGAAGTAAACGAACGGCCTATCTCAGTTGAATGGTTTTCCAGGTAATATCACCCGATTGGTACGTTAGCAGATCTTCAAAACCAATTGCGTAATGTGCTGCTAAAGATTTTTTGTTTTCGATAGCAACTTCGGTAATAATTGAGGTGAATTCTGGTGTAATTTCAGCGCGCATAGTTCGATAAAGTTGTCTAAAAACTCCTTTTTTTCTATACTCTTTTGAAATACAGATTTGCCCCATGGCCATATAATTTTCAATTTTTGGCTTTAACGTTTCCAACATATCGAATAGGGGTTTTAGAACGGCTATTTCCTCACCAAATTTCGGATGCATACAAAGTGCATAGCCGATGACGTTTTTATTGCTTACGGCTATAATATGTGGGCAGGTGTTGTTCATTTCTTTAAGAATGTCAAAGCTATGGTGTACGGTTACAAAGCCCTCTGTTTCTTTCTCGTCATCGGTAACCGAGCTTGGTAAATTTTCTTTTTGTAATCTAAGAATCTGCTTCAACTCTTCGTCTGAAGAACATTTTTTAAAAATTATTTCTGGTCGAGGCTCCATAACCAAGCTCTTCTGTATTTAAGTTGTTTTTTACTAGTGTCCTTACCTAATTTTTCCATGGTAAGTATGCTGTACTTTGGGTCTGCCTCTAAAATTAAAACTGTTTTTTTTTGACACTCCATAACGTTCATACCCTACAGTTAAAGTATCGCCCACTCGATGATTTTCGATAAAAGCCTTGAAGGGTTGACCATTCGGAAACTTCTCCCCATTAATAGTAGTAATCACATCTCCCTTATCCAAGCCTGAGGCATACGCGGGAGTATCAATTTTAGGATTCGAGTCTATTTTGCCATGGCCGTCTCCGTTCAAACTGACCTTTACGCCGAAGTATGGCCGATCTTGATTTTGCGATAAGCTAACACCTACGCTTTGCAAGAGCTTTTTATAGTTGGGCATTTTGCTTTGGTAGATGTAGTTGTTAAAAAAATTATCGGCGAAGGTTGGTCCGGCGTATTGAGTTAGTGCCTCGTGCAAATTGTTTACGGTATAGCTTTTTTCTTCTTTTCCATAAGTTGACCAAACCAACTTCATATAGTCGTCTAAGTTAAGGTCTTGTTCTCGAAGCGATAGGTCTAGGGCCAAGCCTAAAATGCTTCCGTACGAGTAGTAAGAGATAAAGGTATTCTCTCGATTTACAGGGTCGACGGAGGTGGCCGCATCTACAAACGGAGCTTGATAGCTCATTTCAATAGGATTAAAAAATTGTCTTGCCGGTGAATTCCAAACATAATTGAATGTTCCTGAAAGCCCTTCGATATATTCCTCCTCAGAAATAATACCTGCCCTACATAGGCTTAAACCGGTGTAGTAGCTCGTAAAACCTTCGGCGAACCATAAAGCACCACTCATATTGGCTTCTTCAAAATTAAAGGGCTCCAAAGATTTTGGGCGAATGCGCTCTACATTCCACGCGTGAAAGAATTCATGGGACACGGTTCCGATATTGCCATTCATTCCGCCATCGGCTAGTCCGCGTGTGCTGGTCAAAATAGTAGAGTTTCGATGCTCCATGCCGTCACCTGATGCGTTTGGAATATAGCAGGCCAAGAACGTATACTTACCAAAATCGAAGTGGGGTAACTCGCCGTATACTTTCTTTTCTGCTAAAACTATTTTCTTTACGTTCTCAAAATAGGTGTCCAGTTCTTCTTCGGTGCCATTATGATGCAATACAAATCGAATTTTTTGTGTCTTGTCGCCTTCTTTCACTTCGAATTCGCGAACGGAGTGATTACTGATTTCCGTAGGACTATCCATAAAATAATAAAGGTTGGGGGCTTTATATTTAGTGCCCTTAACTTGCGGTAATTGAGTGGCCACTTTCCAATCAAGGTCTTTTCTTGTTTTAAAATCAACTTCTATTTTTCGGTCTTTTAGTTCGGGTACGAACATAAAAGTGGCAGGAATATTCAGATGCGCATGGGTTTCATCTACCTGAGAATAGGTGCCGTCACCGCGATTTGCGAACAAAGTATAGCTGATGTTTATACTTCCATCATGCCCGTAAACCTGCCATTGATAGGGGTCGGGTCGAAATACTTTTAATGCATTTCCCTTTCCGTCGGTAGCTTTAAAATTATATACATTCTTGACAAACTCATGCAAGGCATAGCGCCCGGGCGAGGTACGGCTCATTCGAAATGCAACGGTGTCTGACTTTAGTTCTGGAAAACTGGCTTTTATCTCGGCTTCGTGGTGCACGGCATTTTCAAAAGAAATTTCATAGCGGTTGGTTTGTGCAGAGGTAATAGCGGTGGTTAAAAGTAAGAGATAGACAATTATTTTCATTAAGAAAGTTTTAATGAGACGAATATAATGTTTAATAGCGGCAAAGGCTACATATGATTGGGTTCGGTAAAAGTTCAGCGAGCCCTTTCAAAAAATTGGAAGGGAACCATTAGACGCTATGGTTATTTAAAATAGGAAGGATATTCAGAGTTGATTGATGTGTATGTAATGAAAATCGGTTGGAAACCTATAAAGAAGGTATGCTCAAGAAAGAAGAGCTATTCTCAAAAGAGGGGCGCTTGGTTAAGAGTTTTAATGATGCCAATAAAGCTCAGTGTGAATGGTATTATTCAGACAGCGAAAATCTTAAGTATCGTTTTCAGCTCAGTGAGGGTTATCTTGATGGGGCCGTTATAAAATATGATTCAAATGGTAAAGAAATGGCCAGGGCAGTCCTTAATCAAGGTAAGCTGGTAAGTGGCACTATTAACTTGCAAAAAGGGTACAATAACAAAAATATAAAGTACTATTCCCTAACGAAAGAGCAAGATTATTTGCACATGAATCTTTACGGGGAAGAAGATGAACTTTTTTACGAAGCAAAAGAAAAACTTTACTTGGGCGGGCAGTCTTATTTCAATCAAGATTTAGGTTTTGATATAGCATATTTAACGGAGAGTCATTTGTATTAAGAGATTTGTTTAAAAATGAAAAGGCCCCACAATTTCGCAGATGTTATTGGGAGGCTTTTTTTGTAAGTTATTGGAATTAAGATCAGGTAAACCCCTTAATTTTGTAAGATGGTACCTTTTCCGGATAGATTACTTCAAAAGTTAGAACAGAGAAAATCTAAAAATTCTTTAAGACAGCTGCCCGATGTAGAGAAAGAACTTATAGATTTTTCATCCAATGATTACTTGGGGTTTGCCGATGAAGGTAAAATAGCGAATACGGTTGAACAAATTCTTGAAAGGTTTGCAGCCTTTAAGAATGGGGCTACCGGTTCTAGGTTGATTACAGGTAATCATGTACTTTATAAGCAAACTGAAATAGATTTGGCCCGTTTTCATAAATCGGAGTCGGCCTTGATTTTCAACTCTGGTTATGATGCCAATTTGGGTTTTTTTTCTGCAGTTCCGCAGCGAGGAGATTTAGTATTGTTCGATGAGGTTGTGCATGCCAGTATTAGAGATGGTATTTCTTTGGGAAATGCCAGGGCTCAAAAATATCGTCATAACCATTTAGAAGACCTCGAACAAAAAATCAGAAAATTTAAAGAGAGCTTGTTGCCGGGTGCTGAAGTGTATGTGGTTACCGAGTCTGTTTTTTCTATGGATGGTGATTCTCCTGATTTAATGAAGATGGCCGCTATTTGCAAAAAACATCATTGTAAACTAGTGGTTGATGAGGCGCATGCCATTGGGGTGTTTGGCCAGGCCGGTGAAGGTCAGGTGCAAAATTTAGACCTTCAAAAAGATGTTTTCGCCCGTATCATAACTTTTGGAAAAGCCATGGGTTGCCATGGTGCCGCCGTTCTTGGGAGTAATCACCTAAAAGAATTTCTGGTAAATTTCGCCCGAAGTTTTATCTATACCACAGGGTTACCGCCGCATTCCGTGGCCAATATACAAGCCGCTTATCATCAGTTGGAAAAATCTAAGAACTTGATTCGACTTCAAGAAAATATTGAGTTTTTTAAGCTCAAAGTAGAAAATTTCAGGCTAGGCGACTGGTTTATAGAAAGTGATTCTGCCATTCAATGTTTAAAAGTTGGGCAAATAGATGTGGCAAAAAGACTTTCATCCGAAATAATACGAAACGGTTATGATGTGAGGGCGATTTTATCCCCAACGGTTCCTATGGGTGCAGAGCGACTCCGAATCTGTATTCACAGTTTCAACACCAAAGAACAAATTGAAGATTTGCTATATTTATTAAAAAGATTACTTGATTAAGATATGACAGGCAAGTTTTATACGTTGGCTTCTTTTGAATACCCGGCAGATGTACAAATTGTAAAAAGTAAATTGGAATCTGAAGGTATTTCGGTTTTTCTTCGTGATGAAAACACCTTGAATTCTGACCCCATTATCAGTAATGCCATAGGTGGTGTTAAGTTGCAAGTGTATACTGAAGATAAAGACCAGGCTATGGCCATTTATGACGAAATTAGAGCTTATGCTGTAGATGACTACGGAAAGGCTATCGTTTGCCCGAACTGCAAGGCCAAAAAATCAGAAGTTTACTATACACGACAGGGACTGTTAAATAAACTTTTTCCGTTTTTTGAGAAAAGAAAATACAAATGCCTAAATTGTGGCATGATCACAAATCAAGAGTAATATGACACAATTTTTCGTAACAGGAATTTCTACGGAAGTAGGAAAAACAATAGCTTCTGCAATTATTGCCGAGGCTATGCAAGCAGATTATTGGAAACCCGTTCAAGCAGGCGACTTAGAAAACACCGATAGCCAAAAGGTAAAATCACTGATATCGAATGAGGAAACGGTAATTCATAAAAGCAGTTACGAATTAAATGAAGCGATGAGTCCGCATGCAGCCGCAGAAATTGATGGGGTCTTTATTGATCGTGAGCAAATTATTGAGCCTGAGACCGATAATCATTTGGTAATCGAGGGCTGTGGTGGAATTTTAGTGCCTTTTAACGACAGCGATACGGTGCTCGATATTATTATGCCCACCTATAAGGTCGTAGTGGTCTCCCGCAACTATTTGGGCAGTATTAATCATTCGCTATTGACTATAAACTGGCTCATGCAGAAGGGCTATGACGTTTCTGTACTGTTTAGCGGTGAAGCGAATCCGCAAACTGAAAATATTATTATTCACAAAACTGGTGCATCTTTAATCGGTAGAATCGATGAAGAGAAAAGTTTTGATAAAGCAACCATTAAAAAGTATGCTGAGCTTTTTAGGCCGGTACTTCAAAAGCTTTAAGTTCTGTTGTTTACTGTTCAAGAAAATAATCGTTCGGGCAACGGCAATTTGTAAAACATTGAGGTTTTAATATTTTGTGATGGTGTGCCGTTGCAAAACAAAGAGGAGTTAATTCTTAATAAAGAAATTTTTTATTCCTCATCTTTGCATAATGGATAATGTATCTGAACCAAATGTGAAGGTGTCCGGCAGTCTTTCAGAACGAGATAAGAAACATATCTGGCACCCATTGACCCAACATAAGCTGAACCCGAGCATGTTGGGGATCGTCAAGGCCAAAGGAGCACTTCTGTATGACGAAACGGGTAAGGAATATATTGATGGGATCGCTTCATGGTACACTAGTGTATACGGGCACTGTAATGATTATATTCTTGAGCGTGTACACGCCCAGATGCAACAATTAGATCAGGTGGTGTTTAGTGGCTTTACGCATGAGCCTGCCGTGAGACTATCCGAAGAACTCATTAAAATTTTACCGAATAACCAAGAGAAGCTATTTTTCTCCGATAACGGTTCTACGGCCACCGAAATCGGCATTAAAATGGCCCTGCAGTACCATTTTAACCGTGGTGAAAAACGCCCCATAATGTTGGCTTTTGAAGAGGGTTTTCATGGGGATACCTTTGGTGCCATGTCGGTTTCAAGTCTTTCGGTGTATAATGGTCCGTTTGAAGATTTCTTTATAGAGGTAGAGCGTATACCCGTACCAACTTCGAACAATATTCAGCAGATTCTTGCCCAACTTGAAGGTCGTTTGCAAAAGAATGATATTGCAGGCTTCATTTACGAACCTTTGGTGCAAGGTGCGGCCGCTATGAAAATGCATGGCGCTAACGAACTTGACGCAATTCTAAGTCTCTTGAAAAAATATGGAGTGCTAACGATTGCCGATGAGGTAATGACAGGTTTTGGCAAAACTGGAAAACATTTTGCGTCTGATCATCTGCCTACGAAACCAGATATTATTTGCTTGTCAAAGGCGCTAACGGCCGGTCTTATGCCCATGGCGGTCACCAGCTGTACCCAAGAAGTCTACGATGCTTTTTACAGCGATGAAATAGCAAAAGGTCTTTTTCATGGCCATACGTACACTGCCAATCCGCTGGCTTGCACTGCGGCATTGGCTGGGGTTGCTTTGTTGCAATCAGAGGCTATTCAAGCGAATATACGTCGAATAATGGCTTCGCATCAACAGTTCGATTCCATTATTAAAAATCACCCTAAGGTTGCGAATACACGACAATGTGGTATTATCTATGCACTTGATTTAGATGTGAAAATGGAGCGCTATGGTAATTTGCGAGATAACCTGTTTCGGCATTTCATGGATAACGGAGTGTTTTTACGACCGTTGGGTAACACCATATATATCTCGGCCCCGTATGTAATCACCGACGAACAACTGCAGAAGATTTACGATACGATTACCAGTGCTTTAGACAATATTTAAGTTTGAATTGACCCAGTGAAAGAATCTATTTCCATTACCGGACTTTCCTCTATTTCCCCATTAGGAATTTTAACAGATAAAATTTGGGAAGCTTATCAAAACCACGAACACCGATTTTCTCAAAAAGAATTTGCAGGTAGTTGTGAATGGGTCGCTGCTATAGCTGAAGAAGATTATAAACAAATAGAGAAGCTTAGAGGTTCGGATCCGAAGTATAAAAATTTGGATAAGACCGTACTATTTGCACTTTTTGCGGCCAGAAATGCTGTACGGCAAGCGGCTTGGAAGGCAGAAGACAATTTTGGCATCAACATTGGTTCCTCTAGAGGTGCTACCGAGTTATTTGAAAAATACCATAAAGACTTTCTAAAGAATCAACGAAGCTCCACGCTGTCGTCACCGACGACAACTTTAGGCAATATCTCTTCATGGCTTGCCCATGACCTTCAGACCCAAGGCCCAGAAATTTCACATTCCATCACCTGCTCTACTGGGCTTCATGCCGTTTTAAACGGTGTGGCCTGGTTACAAAGTGGTATGACCGATAAATTTTTGGTAGGTGGTAGCGAGGCACCGCTAACGCCCTTTACCATTTCCCAAATGAAAGCCTTAAAGGTGTACTCTAGAAGAGGTTTGAAAAGACAAGAACAATTACCTGATGATTACCCTTGTTTGGCACTCGATTTAGATAAGAGCGAAAACACCATGATTTTGGGTGAAGCGGCTGCGGTTGCCTGTCTAGAGATTGGAGTTCGAGATAGTGCACTCGCATATATAACAGGGGTGGGCTATGCTACCGAGCCTTTAAAACATAATATTTCAATTACTACTGATGCGGTTTGTTTTCAAAGATCAATGCAGATGGCATTGGGTGCCACAAAATCAGAGGATATAGATGTGGTGGTCATGCATGCCCCGGGTACCATAAAAGGAGATTTATCTGAATACAAAGCGATCGAGAAAGTATTTAGAGGCAAATTGCCGATGTTGACCACTAACAAATGGAAGGTCGGGCACACCTTTGCTACATCGGGCATGCTAAGTTTTGAACTTGCGGTTTTAATGCTTCAGAATCAAAAATTTATTGATATCCCCTTTAAGAGAACCAAGGAGGTCAAATCGGATATTAAAAAAGTCATGGTAAACGCTGTAGGTTTCGGTGGGAATGCCGTGAGTGTTTTAATCGAAAAACTCTAAATGTCAAACGAGTCCGATTTTTAAAGTTTATTTTAGTAAGTATGAATAGACTTGTATTAATCGGAAATGGTTTTGATTTAGCGCATGGCTTTAAAACACGATATTGTGACTTCATACTGGATTATTTTCAAGGAGCCTTGGAGCAATTTTATAAGGAGGAAGAGTATAGTGATGTACTATTTGAAATAACCTACGAAGGAGGGTTCAGGTATAGTGCAAGTGAACTCATAATTCCAAAAACTATTGATGAGGTTAGAGATGTAATAGTAAGTTTTATCTCACCTCCTTCAGGTAATTATGTTAAGGTCAAGGTCAGTTTTGGCTCTAGATTTTTTAAGAATCTTTTTGATGACTTTTGTGATTTGCGCTGGGTAGATATTGAAAATTTATATTTTGACCATTTGTGTAGGGTAAAAAATGAGTCTGAAATAATTCACCTAAATGGCCAATTTGCTTATATAACCCATTTGTTAGAGAATTATTTAGTTAAGCTTCAAATAGATAAAAGGAATTTTAATTCTTCAAGTTATTCCAGAATTTTCACGAGTGAAATTAGGAAGGATGATGTTGTGATAAAGGTAATTGATAAGGATTTGATTCCTAGCAGCTTAGTTGTTCTGAATTTTAATTACACTGCCACAGTTTGGAATTATCTTAATGATATCGGGAGTAAAGTGGACAATGTAGAACATATTTATATTCACGGTGACCTGCAAAATGACAAAAATCCAATTGTATTTGGATTTGGAGATGAAATAGATGAAGAATATAGGAAATTTGAAAAATTAAGAAATAATAACTTGTTTAACCATATAAAGTCATTTAAATATTCTCAGACCTCTAATTACCAAAATCTAATAAGGTTTATACAGTCCGATGAATTTCAGGTAGTTATTGCTGGTCATTCCTGTGGTTTATCGGATAGAACCATGCTAAAAGAGATATTCGAGCATGAAAATTGTCTTTCGATAAAGGTTTATTTTCATAAGAGAGCTGATGGGAGTGATGACTATACTGATAAAAGTTATGAGATTTCAAGGCATTTTGAAAATAAGGGTCTTATGAGAAAGAAATTAGTGCCAAAAGAGATGTCTGAACCTTTGCCAAAACCTAGGCGTAGATAGAAATTAATAAAACAACACTACTGGTAATAAGAGGAAAGACAAAAGCATTTCCTATTTTTGACCCAGATTTATAAAAGACTATGAGCGAACAAAGGCACGATTGGACTAAAGAGGAAATTCTTGAAATTTATAACAAGCCCTTGATGGAACTGCTTTATGATGCAGCTACGATTCACCGGCAATATCATGACCCGAATACAGTTCAAGTTTCTACGCTTTTATCGATAAAAACAGGAGGATGCCCCGAAGATTGTGGGTATTGCCCGCAAGCTGCCCGCTACCATACTGATATTGAAGGTAACGACCTTATGCAGGTTTCCCATGTGAAGGCCCAAGCATTACGTGCGAAAGCCTCGGGAAGTTCTCGTGTATGTATGGGTGCCGCTTGGCGTAATGTAAAAGACGGTCCTGAATTTGATCAGGTACTCGAAATGGTACGCACGATCAATAAACTTGATATGGAAGTTTGCTGTACCTTAGGTATGTTGACCGAGAACCAAGCAAAACGCTTGGCAGAAGCTGGTTTATATGCTTACAATCATAATCTTGATACATCAGAAGATTATTATAAGGATGTTATTTCTACACGTGCCTTTGAAGATCGCTTAGATACTATAGATAATGTGCGAAAAAGTAATGTGACCGTTTGTAGCGGTGGCATTATCGGCATGGGCGAAGCTATAGAAGATCGTGCGGGTATGTTGGTGGCATTGGCAACATTGAGTCCGCAACCGGAGTCGGTGCCGATCAATGCGCTTGTGGCGGTCGAAGGAACGCCTATGGAAGATATGGAACCTATTTCCATTTGGGAAATGGTACGAATGGTCGCTACCACCAGAATTGTAATGCCAGAGACCCAGGTTCGGTTATCTGCCGGCCGTACCCAAATGAGTAGAGAAGGTCAAGCGATGTGCTTTTTTGCAGGAGCCAACTCTATTTTTGCGGGAGATAAATTATTGACCACGCCCAACCCTGATGTAAATGAAGATATGGAAATGTTCAAGCTTTTAGGTTTGAATCCACAAAAACCATTTACCAAAGTATCTCAACCCAAAACGGTCGAAGCGGTCGAATCTGAATTTAAGCCCATGGGCGAGAAGCCAAAATGGAGCAGACCTGGGCATACTATTCCAAGAAATGAAGAGGCAAAGGCCAAATCGAAGTTGGTTGAATAATCTTACATTGGCTAAATTTTAAGAAAATCTTTCCTTAAGGTTAATTAAATTTGATGCGCAAAAATCAACGTACGAACTATTGAAATTAGAAGCAATTCCTCGGGTAAGTACCATTACGAAGGAAGAGTTCATAGAGCAATATTTTAAACCGCAGAAACCTGTGGTTATTGAAAGGGCTATGGAAAATTGGCCGGCCTTTCAAAAATGGAACCTGAGCTATATGCAGCAAGTAGCCGGTGATAAGACAGTGCCTTTATATGATGATCGACCGGTAAATCATAAAGATGGTTTTAATGAACCACACGCAGAGATGAAGATGGCCGAATACGTTGAGTTGTTGAAATCTGAACCTACCAAATACCGTATTTTTCTTTGGAATATTTTAAAGGAAGTACCAGAACTTCAGAAAGACTTTGATTTTCCCGATTTCGGACTCAAACTGAAAAAGAACCTTCCGATGCTTTTCTTCGGGGGAAGAGATTCGCATACTTTTATGCATTACGATATTGATATGGCCAATATCTTTCATTTTCATTTTGACGGAAAGAAAGAGTGCATTCTATTTCCTCCATCGGAAACAAAATACCTTTACAAGGTGCCACATTCTTTGATAACGCACGAGAGTATAGATTTTTCAAATCCTGATTATAAAAAATGGCCAGCGTTAAAGGCGGCCACAGGTTATCGCACTGAACTTAGTCATGGTGAAGTTTTGTATATGCCTGAAGGCTATTGGCATTATATGAAATATAACACCCCTGGCTTTTCAATGAGTTTAAGGTCGTGGCCCAAAAACCCCATGAATTTCGCGAAAGGGCTTTACAACGTATTTGTAATGCGTAGCTTTGATATCGTGATGCGCAAAATTCAAGGCCAGAAATGGATAGAACGTAAAAATAACCGTGCAATTAAGCGCACACAACGAATACTTTCGGCATAAATTTCAATTTTACATGAAACACTTTTTATTTACTCTTGTACTAACAGTTTTAACTATCAACTTAGTTTCTGCTCAAGCCTATACGGGTAGGGGCGATCAAAAGTTTCAAGTAGGGGCCAATCTACAGGAAAACGGTTCAGGAATCGTTGCCTCCTATGATTATGGCTTAGGCGAAAATATTTCGGTAGGTGCTACATCAAGTTACCTGTTAGGTATAGCTAGTGGAGTAGATGACGATACTCGAGAGCGTTTTGATGCTAAGGTGCGTTTCAGTGCACATTTAGGTTCTATAATTGGTGCCAGCAGTAAATTCGACCTTTACCCAGGTTTAGATTTAGGTCTGAAGAATTTCGGTTTTCATACCGGGGCTCGATATTTCTTTTCTGATGGGCTTGGGGTCTATACCGAATTGGGTTTTCCGATAGCAAAATACCAAACGGAAGATCTGACCCCTTCCGATAAATTTCATAATCAGTTTACGGCCAATATTGGGGTGGTCTTCAATTTCCTTTAAAATCGAAGTTTCTTTTGGCCAGTCTCTGTTTTGTTAGGGTATGAGCTCTTTAACTTTGTCGTAGACTAAATGAGACTCCCATCCTCGGTAGAGAAGGTAGTCCGCTAGCTTTTTCCTTCTTTTTTGAGCATTTCCATCGGATAATTGTGCTAATCTTTTTTCGGCAAGTTCATCAAAGGCCTGCAAATAGTCGGCCTCATCAATTTCCTCTAGGGCGGTATCTATGTTATATCTAGAAATGTTGCGACTTTTCAGCTCATTTACAATTCGGCGTTTGCCCCAGTTTTTAACGTTGAACTTACCACGGGCAAAATTTTGGGCAAATCGCTCTTCGTTTAAGTAATTCTCTTCGATCAAATGAACAACGATTTGATCTATCGCCTGGGGTATCATTCTCATTTGTCGAAGTTTGTCTACCACCTCTTTATGACATCGGTCTTGATAGGCGCAATAGTACTCTAATTTGCTTATCGCTTCTTGTAAGGTATGGGCTTTGTTCATTTGAAGTAGTACATGCACAAGTGCTACAAATGTAAGAATTGAAAGCTTAAATTTCGGTCATAAAAAAAGCGACCTCGTATGAACGAAGGTCGCTTTGAAATTTTTAATAAATGGTTTTGCCGTCTTTGTCTTTAAAACGGTATTCGAGATACGTATAGGCATCTCTAGGCTGTATTTTAATCCACTTTTTATGCTCTAAAAACCACTTAGAACGTATGGATGGAAAACCTTTGGTGATATAGGCCGAAATAAACGGGTGTATATTCAATGTAATACCGTTATCTTTTTTAGGCCCTTTCAATAATTTTTCAAGATCTGAATTGATCTTGTCTATCAAAACGATAGGAGCTTCAATCTCCTTACCATTACCATTAGGGTTCTCCTCGGTCGTTTTGATGTTCATTTCGGGTCTTACCCGTTGTCTTGTAATTTGTATAAGTCCGAACTTACTCGGTGGAAGTATCTTGTGCTTAGCGCGGTCGTCTTTCATTTCATCTCTAAGATGATCAAAAAGCTTTCTGCGGTTAGGTGCTTTTACCATATCGATAAAATCGACTACGATTATACCGCCCATATCGCGAAGACGTAATTGTCGTGCAATTTCCGAGGCCGCTAAAAGATTTACTTCTAACGCCGTTTCTTCTTGATTTTTTGCCTTGTTCGAGCGATTACCGCTATTCACATCGATAACGTGAAGTGCTTCGGTATGCTCAATTATAAGATACGCACCTTTGCTCATGCTGGCTGTGCGGCCAAATGAAGTTTTTATTTGGCGCTCAATACCATACTTTTCAAAAATAGGTACGTTAGACTTATACTGCTTAACAATCGATTCTTTACCAGGTGCAATCTCTTGCACGTAGTCTTGAATTTGTTCGTATAGCGTGTCATCATCTACATGAATACCAGTAAAAGTATCATTGAAGATGTCCCGAAGTATTGAAGAGGCTCTATTGAGCTCTACCAGTACTTTAGACGGGGTTGGCGCTTTGTACAATTTTTTACACATTGCTGACCATTTGGCCAACAGGTTTTCTAGATCTTTGTCAAGTTCCGCTACTTTTTTACCTTCTGCAACCGTTCTTATTATGACACCGAATCCTTTAGGTTTTATACTTTTTACTAACCTTTTCAGTCTATCTTTTTCTTCGTTGCTTCCTATCTTCTGAGATACCGAAACACGGTCTGAAAAGGGTACCATAACCAAATAGCGCCCCGCAATGGAAAGTTCGGAGCTTATTCTTGGTCCTTTGGTAGAAATTGGTTCTTTTACGATTTGAACCAATATAGATTGGTTGGCTTTGATAACATCTGTTATCACACCATTTTTGTCAATGTCTTTCTCGAACTTAAAATTGCTGAGAGAGTAATCTTTTAATTTGCCTGTACTCACTTGTTTTATGAACTTGAGTAAAGAGGATAATTGTGGCCCTAAGTCGTGGTAATGTAGAAAAGCATCCTTTTCATACCCAACGTTTACAAATGCGGCGTTCAAGCCGGTAACGGGCTTCCGTACTTTGGCTAAAAATATATCGCCAACGGAAAAATTGTTGTTGTCTTCCTCTTTATGCAATTCAGTGAGCTTACCATCTTTAAGCAAGGCAAAATCAACGGCATCGGAACTAGATCTTACGATTAATTCTCTATTCACCTGAATGTATTTGTATTGATCCTGATTAACGGTAGTATTCCGCTGAAAAGGAAAAATCGATTAAACAATGATTGAAACGGATTTGTAATAAAACCCGCCGAAATTACTTTTGAATTTCTATGTCAATGAACGTAATGAAGAAAAAATAAGGGCCTAGCATAAAAAGGGCTGAAATAATCAGCCCTTTTTAGTAGTTCCTTACGGTCTATTTTTTCTTGTGACGGTTGGCTCTTCTACGCTTCTTGCGCTTGTGTGTAGCCACCTTATGTCTTTTTCTTTTTTTACCACTCGGCATAAATTCCTAATTTATATGATTAATATTATTTAACCTGAACGTTACTTTTAACACCCTCTACAAAAACCTTGGCCGGTTTAAACGCCGGAATATTGTGAGCTGGTATTTTGATCGTTGTATTCTTGCTGATGTTTCTTCCGGTCTTTTCAGCTCTTGTCTTAATAATAAAGCTTCCGAAGCCACGCAAGTAAACATTGTCACCGCCTTCAAGAGATGATTTCACCTCTTCCATAAAACTTTCTACAGTCGCCTGAACATCTCCTTTTTCAATTCCCAGTTTGTCTGAGATTTTTGATACAATTTCTGCTTTCGTCATTTGTCGTGTTAAATTTTCAGTATAATTTTTTTGGGATGCAAATATATAAATTAAATTCATTCTTTTTCTGCTAACGAACTAATTTTAAGTAGTTCACCGTTACTTTTCATAATTAACATATTAGTGCATTTTGCTTTGGTGGGTAAACCTTTATTTTTGGCACCTTATTGCAATCGATGGCATTTTCAAAAGAAATACTTAGCTGGTACCGTAAAAATAAGCGTGACCTGCCGTGGCGTAGTACCAGAGACCCGTATAAAATATGGCTGTCTGAGATAATGTTGCAGCAAACACGTGTTGCTCAGGGCATGCCCTATTACCATAAATTCGTCGAAAACTTTCCTACTGTCGAAGACTTGGCCAGTGCTTCAGAAGAAAAGGTGTTAAAGCTTTGGCAAGGTTTGGGCTACTATTCAAGGGCCAGAAATCTTCATTTTACCGCCAAAACGGTAACTGAAGAGTTAGGGGGGCAATTTCCCGATACCCATAAAGAATTGCTGAAACTAAAAGGAGTCGGTGATTATACGGCAAGCGCCATTGCTTCCATTTGCTTCGATAGGCCTGAGCCTGTAGTAGATGGTAATGTCTATCGCGTGTTAGCGCGGTTTTTCGGTGCCGAACTTCCTATTAATAGCACTGAAGGTATCAAATACTTCAAACAACTGGCGCATGAGGTGATGGATGTTGAAAATATTCGAGATTACAATCAAGGTATTATGGAGTTTGGAGCGATCCAATGTTCGCCCAAAAATCCGAATTGTAATGCATGTCCCCTAAATTCAGGTTGTGCTGCACTTCAAGACGATAAAGTAAATTTGCTGCCCGTTAAGTTGAGCAAGACAAAGGTCAAAACACTTTTCTTTAATTATATAGTTCCTGTTTCACCAACTAAGAAAACAGTGTTGAGGCAACGTAGAGGCAAGGGTATTTGGCAAAATCTTTGGGAGTTTCCGTTGCTGGAAACCGAAAAAGAAGCGGATAAAGAAGTTATTAGTGCGAGAATTAGCGAAATTCTGTCTGTCGAAAATGGAGTAAAAATTCATCAATATAATGCCGTTCCGATAGTACATAAGCTCTCGCACCGTCATTTATATACCACTTTTTGGATCGCGGAGCTGAAAAATGACCTGAACGAGAGTTTTTCGATTCAAGAGGCAGAGAAATTTCCGGTTCCGGTTTTGATTGCGGAGTTCTTGAAAACATTTAAAAATTCGTACTTTTGACCATTAAATGAGACGAGATTATGAGTGGTACGCTGAATAAGGTTATGTTGATCGGGCATTTGGGCGATGAGGTTAAAATGCACTATTTTGAAGGAGGAGGTTGTATCGGTAGATTTCCGATAGCGACTAATGAAAGCTATACTAATAAGCAAACGGGCGAACGGGTTACCAACACCGATTGGCATAATGTCGTGGTTCGTAACAAAGGTGCCGAGATTTGCGAAAAGTATTTGAGTAAAGGTGATAAGGTATACGTAGAAGGGCGTTTAAAAAATAGGCAGTGGCAAGGTGAAGATGGCAATACACGCTATACGACCGAGGTACATGTACAAGATTTTACGTTTTTGACGACGAAAAAAGAAAGTATGGCAAACAGCCAAGCTACTTCATCACAGCCTTCGAACCAGCCCAAGGCTCAGCCGGCCCAGTCAAATCAGCCACAGTCGGTAAATGAAACCGAAGATGATGACTTGCCATTTTAAAATGGACGAAAGGTAGTTTTTCGCATGTTAAACTATTGAATATTTTGATTTCCCCTATTGATTCTAATAATCTAGTAGAACTATATAATTATTAATATTAAACCTCGTTTTAACATTAAAATTTAACGATTGGACCCTGACCCTTTTAGTGTTCTACCCTTTCTGATTGCCTACGGAGGCCAATTTGCCTTCAAAGTCGCCATACTGGTCTTGATGCTTATTTGTTCTGCACTAATTTCTGGGGCAGAGGTAGCCTTTTTTGGTCTGTCTGCAACAGAGGTAAAGGATGTAGCGGAGAAGAAATCGCCCCAAGGCAATATTATCGTTAAGTTGCTCGAACGGCCTAAAAAGCTCTTGGCGACCATTCTCATCGCTAACAATGCGATAAATATAGGTGTGGTTTTGCTCTTCAGTAGTGTGGGCGATAGCTTATTCGCTAATGTTGAATTAGAATGGGCCCGATTCGTACTTGAAGTGGTCGTGGCTACTTTTCTCATATTAATGTTCGGTGAGATTCTTCCGAAAGTTTATGCGAATAGAAATCGAATCGCTTTTGCACATTTAATGGCTTTTCCTTTAAAGTTGCTAGATGTTCTTTTTTCACCGCTCAGTTTACCGATGCGTTC
The DNA here is from genome assembly GCA_002813285.1 of Flavobacteriaceae bacterium MAR_2009_75. NCBI lineage: Bacteria > Pseudomonadati > Bacteroidota > Flavobacteriia > Flavobacteriales > Flavobacteriaceae > Flavobacteriaceae bacterium MAR_2009_75. The sequence continues at coordinate 1,946,443 of PHTZ01000001.1, read as the reverse complement.
GGGTACATTGTTTCTTTATAACAAGTTGGGCAAACAGAGATCCAATTTAAGTATCGATCACCTCTCGCAAGCATTGGAACTTACCGATGAGGGCGATACCACTAAAGAAGAACAGAAGATTCTTGAAGGAATAGTATCTTTCGGAAATACGGACACCAAGCAGGTAATGCGCCCCAGAATTGACATTTTTGCGCTAAGTGAAGATATGAAATTTCCTGAGGTGATGATGGAGATCAAAAAGAACGGTTATTCACGTATACCGGTCTTTTCTGAGAATATGGATAACGTTCTTGGTGTGTTGTACGTTAAAGATCTTTTGCCCTATATCGACCGCAAGACATTCAATTGGATGAGCTTGATCAGAGAACCTTACTTTGTTCCTGAGAATAAGAAACTCGATGATCTGCTGCTCGAATTTCAAGAAAAGAAAAACCATTTGGCGGTTGTTGTCGATGAGTACGGGGGCACTTCAGGCATAGTTACTTTAGAAGATATAATCGAAGAGATCGTTGGTGATATTACCGATGAGTTCGATGATGAAGATTTAATTTTCTCGAAATTGGATGATTATAATTTTGTGTTCGATGGAAAGACCGCCCTTAGAGATTTCTATCGGGTCACCAAGATTGAAGATGATGAAGTGTTTGAAGAACAAAAAGGGGAAGCGGAAACTATTGCGGGGTTTGTTTTAGAAATAGCTGGAAGTTTTCCTAAACGGGGAGAAAAGAATATTTTTAACGACTATACCTTTGTTGTAGAAAGTATGGATAAGAAGCGATTGAAACAGATAAAGGTTACATTGCCCCAACCGGAATAGTTGCTGGCGAATAGTTTAATTTCATGGTATAATGAACAATTTGCATAATATTTTCTCATTTTCCCTTAAGTGTATTTTTAAGATTTTGTTGGTGACGATGGTTTCTTGCAAAGAAGATGTGCTGCCAAAGCCAAAGGCTCAATTACGTTTGGAGTATGAACAACCAACAAAGGCGCAGTTAGAATTGAATGAATTCAAATTTCAATACAACGATTTGGCCCAAATTAAAGATGAGACCGCTAATTCAATGACTTTGGAGTACCCTGAAATGAAAGGTGAGATTTTCATCAACTATAAAAAAATCGACGGTAACCTTGAACAATTGTTGTCTGATGCCCAAAAATTCAGTTACGAACATTCGGTGAAAGCAGATGGTATATTAGAGCAGCCGTTCATTAACGAAGAAGACAAGGTTTTCGGAATGTTTTATGAGGTTAGCGGCAATGCCGCATCTCAGGCCCAGTTTTATGTGACCGATAGTACTCGTAATTTTGTAACCGGTTCGCTTTACTTTTTTACTAAGCCTAATTACGATTCGATATATCCCGCGGCGGCATACCTGAGAAATGACATTCGCGGCATTATGGAAAGCTTAAAATGGAAAGAATAGGGGGGGTCTTAATTGGCTAAAATCTTTTCTGCTTGATCGATACTTAGTTCAATTTCCTCTTTCAACACCGCTATTTTTTTCTCTTCTTCAAGTAGCCACTTCTGTTTCTGTTCGGTGAGCTTCTTACCTTTCACCATTTCATCAGCTTCGAAACGCTTGCCGAAACCACTCATCCAGCTCATCATTGACTTGTTGGCAGACCTTAGGTCATCAATCGCTTTCTCGTACCTATCCTTTTCATAAGATGCATTGGCCCTGGTCTGAAGTTTATTGATCAATTTCGAGAGTTTGGGCATCTCATCCATAACCTCGTCATGCGATGCCATGACCTCTTCCATTTTGGTCAGTTTTGTTTCAGACTCTTGAGCATAACTTGTTGAGAGATGTAACAATAGCAAGATTAAAAAAATGACGGGCAACCTATTTATTGTAAATGCCATAGTAGTTCATTTGTCTTCAAATGTAGATAACCTCTAAGCGCTACGTATGTATTATTCTTTTAAAGTAAGGTATTTATCGATGTTGCGCGGGTACTTTACTCATTATCTCGACCCAAAAGTGAGTTTGCATTATCGATGCTCTTGTTGATATGCTCTTTAACTTCTTTTATCTTTTCTTCTTCTTCATCGAGCCATTGCTTTTTTTGTTCGCTAAGTTCTTTACCATTTAAGATTTCATCAGGGCCAAATCTGTTCCCGAAATTTTGCATCCAGTCCATCATAGATTTATGGGCGACCTGAAGGTCTTTTCTAGCTTGCTTGTATTTTTTGCCTATTTCAGTACTATCATTCTCTTTAGAATTCAACTCGCCTACTAAATCACCTAATTTGCTCATTTTTGGCATAACTTCGTCATGAATGGCCATGACCTCTTTCATTTGCGAGGTTTCTTTCTGCTCTTTGCAAGCACTCATAAATAGAAAAGGAATGGTAAGCAGCACTATTAACTTTCTCATAAACGTATAGCTTTATTACAAATATAAGCCATTACCATTAGCACGTAAACAGTTCATAATTGTAAATGACCTATAATTTTCGGAAATCTAAGAATAGTGATTTTCTTTTTCAAATAGAATCGATTTTACAGTATGTGTTTCTCAATTCTAGACTAATTCTTCGATTATAATTGCGATCGAACTAGTTTTATTGATTTTACCATGGTTGAGGTACTACCATAGCTATGGTCTTGATTCTTAAAACCATAGTGCTCATTTCAAAAATTAGTTTGAAATTTGCCTAAAACCGACCCATTGAAAGACAATACCCGAAAATGGCTATATCTTATATTGCTTTCATTGGTTTGGGGCTCTTCGTTTATACTGATCAAAAAATCACTTTTAGGCCTTACGGCTCTTCAACTAGGGGGTTTACGAATTGTTTTTGCTTCCCTTTTCTTATTTATTTTTGGGTATAAAAGTTTGAGCACAATTACCCAAAGCGATTGGAAATGGATAGCTATAGCTGGCTTGTTAAGTTCTTTTTTTCCACCTTTGTTTTTTGCGCTGGCGCAAACCGAAATTGATAGTGGTACCACCTCTATCTTTAATTCGGTAGTGCCTTTGTTCACCACGATAGTCGGTGTAGTTTTGTTCGGTGTTTTAGTCACCAAGCGGCAAATTTTAGGTGTTTTTATAGGCTTGTTCGGCACTGTCGCGCTTATATTGGCCGGGGTAGAGTTCGATCCCGACCAGAACTATTGGTATTCAATATTTATATTGCTTTCCGCTTTGGGGTATGCATTGAATATTAATATAATTAAAAAGCACTTAACACATTTAAGTCCGTTAGCGGTAACTACGGCAAGTTTTGCAGTTGCTTTTGTGCCCGCCTTATTGCTGGTCGTGTATTCCGATTTTTTTAATGAGGTAGTCGAGAACAAAGAAATGCATCGAGCCCTTTGGTATCTGCTTGCCTTAGCATTATTCGGTACTTCGATAGCCAACATATTCTTTAACCGCTTAATCCAGTTATCTAGTCCGGTATTTGCTGCCTCCGTGACCTACACCATACCCTTGGTTGCCATAATTTGGGCGGTGTTAGATGGGGAGACGGTGAACGTGTACCAACTGGTCGGTGGTGGTATTATACTTTTTGGAGTGTGGTTAGTGAATAAACGTAAACGTTAATATGCTTTTCTAAAATAGCTATTGGCTCGATACTTTATTTATTCAAAATCTGAATCGGACACCCCGTCGTTCACTTTTACTTCCGTAACGATAAAATCGAAACTCTGAGGGCCTACCGTCTGTGCAAGAACGAACGGAAACTTTACACCCGAAACTTCTTTGTAATCACTATAATTGATGGTGCTTGTAATTTTTTGACCGTTCATTTCGGCAATATTAACCTCCTGCACTTTTAATCCGCTTTCAATATCGAAGTAGAGCGATTTCTCATCGGTAATTTTTAGTTTATAAGCTTTCGAATCGCCGACAGCTTCTACTCCTTCTAAAGTGGTCTCACCCGTCAAATAGTTAAGTTCAGGAAAAAGAGCTGCTTCGTCTTTAATCTTAACAATTTCGGCTTCTCCCATTTCTTTTTTCTGACCTTGCATCACCATATAGCCCTGCTCGCCATTGAAGACTTGTAGGCTCATTGAGTTTCCAGCAACCTTAACATCTTGTCTAAATTGGTTTTTAGATGTTTTTTTCATTTCTAAATTAAGTTTCATGCCTTGCATCTCGGCTTCCGCTAGCATAATAAATGATTCTACTTCTTTAAGTTTTGCCTCTCCGCCGATGGCTTCAATATACTTCTGCAGAACATCGTTTGCACTTAAATCAGTAGGTGTTTCTGCATTATAATTAGGTTTTTCGGTTTTGTTGGCGCACTTGTCGTAATAGCTAATAGGTATTTGTTTTCCTTTAAATGTGATTTGTTCTAGATTTTCTAGAACTTCGCTGCCTTTGCCAGTTACTACGATACGCAAATTTTGAGGTTTCAAATACTTTTGAGCAGCTTGCTGAACTTCTTCAACGGTTATGGCATTTATCTTTTCAAGGTAAGTTTGGTAAAAATCTTCGGGTAGATTTTCTGTTTCAATGTCTAATGCATATTCGGCTATAGTGGCAGGATCCTCAAGGGCCATTACAAATCGTCCTGTATACTTGGCCTTGGTGTTTTTCAACTCTTGGGCCGCTACCGGTTCTGAGCGTATGAGGTCTATTTCTTTAAGAATTTCTACTACCGCACTATCGGTCACTGCATTTCTAACGCTTGCGGTGGCCCTAAAGCGAGCAGGCGCATGTTTGTTGTAGCCGATTCCGGAGTACGAACCGTAGGTGTACCCCTTATCTTCTCTCAAATTCAAAAACAAACGACCTTCACCACCGCCACCTAATATTTCATTTGCCATTACGGCCGCTAAATAATCAGGATCATTCTTTTTGAGGTCGATAAGATTCTCGACCGTGATTTCTGACTGCACGGCATTGGGTACGTCTATAAAATTAATTTGAGTGTAAAGAGCATCAGAAGGTCTTGAAAATTGGAAAGATAACGGCGCGGCTTTCGTCCAAGGGGTGAAATGTTCCTCTATCAATTCTTTTACTTTATCAAATTCTACATCCCCGACAATTACCAAGTAGGCATTTGCTGGCACGAAATAAGTTTCATAGAATTGAATAACATCTGTTATGCTGACGTTATTTACGCTTTCTTCTGTAATAAATTCGCCATAGGGGTGTTTTTTGGTATAGGCTAGTGCTGTTACCGCTCTTCTTGCAATTGCCGGTACGTTTTTCTCATCAGCCTTTAGATTTGTCAATATTTTTTGTTTTTCTTTTTCGAACTCATCGTGGGTAAAATTAGGATTGATGGCTGCATCTGCCATTAATTCTAATATTCTAGGAAAGTATTGCGATAACGATGTGGCAAAAGCACTTTGAGAGCCGAAGTTAATTCTAGCGCCCAGAAAATCGACTTCTTCATTGAACTCATCTTTCGGAACGTTTTTTGAACCTTTGCCCAAGAGACTTGCCATCAAACTCGAAACACCTGCCTTGTCGCCTTCTAAGATTGGCGGGTTGTCAATACGAAGTTGAGCGGATACCCGGGGTAGTTTATGATTTTCAACAACTAAAACTTCCAAACCGTTCTTAAGATTGAATGTCTTCGGATTTTGAATATTGATTTCAGGTGCCGGTCCGGGTTCGGGCATTTTGCTCCTATCAATTTGAGCTTGTACACCTAAGGCCAAAAACATCAAGAATATGGTGGAGTATAATTTTTTCATCTGTTGTAATTTTTAATTTCCTAAAATGGAATGGGCTTGTATATGGTTTAGTTGGCTTGAGCCTCTTCAGGTAGGTAATCGATGATTACACGCTGATTGGGATTAAAGTACTTATTGGCCACTTCTTTAATTTCTTCCCTAGTTACAGAGCGGTAAATTTCAATCTCTTTATTGATCAGTTCAGTGTCGCCATAGAGTAAATAATTTCTTGCCAATGAATTGGCGATTCCGGAAACACTTGAGTTGGCGTTTACGTATTGGTTCTCAAACTTGTTCAATAATTTTTGATGGTCTTTTTCGCTGATAAGATCTTCCCTGACCTTTGCAATTTCCTCCTCCATCTCTGTTAGTAGGGTTTCGGCGCTGGTTTCGCCGACAGGCAAGGCGTAAACTAGATACATGCCATAATCTTCTTGGCTTACGTTAAAAGCACCGACCTGCAAGGCCTGTTTTTGGTCATCGACCATTTTTTTATACAACTTCGAGCTTCGGCCATCGCTTAAATACGATGAGATCATCTCGAGAACATAGGCATCTCTCTCTCTAAAACCAGGTGTTCTATAAGAGATAACATAAGCGGGTACCTGAATGTTTGGATCATAGGCTTGAACCCTAATTTCTTGTTGTATAGGGTTTTCCTTTGGATAGTTGCGGTTTATGGCTTCACCCTTGGGTATAGATGCAAAATAAGCGTCGATCCATTCTTTGGTTTGCTCTATATCGATATTGCCGGCAACCACCAAAACGGCATTATTTGGCACGTAATATTTCTTATTATATGCGACAACATCTTCAAGAGTGGCAGCATCCAAATCTTTCATATACCCAATATTCGGGTCTTTATAAGGATGTTTGCTGAACAGGTTTTGACCTACGACAGTTATTAGTTGTCCGTACGGGCGGTTGTCGTATCGAAGTCTTTTCTCCTCTTTAACTACCTCTTGTTGTGTTTCTATTCCCTTTTGATCGATGACCGGGTGAAGCATACGTTCCGATTCGAGCCATAGGCCTAACTCTAGGTTGTTCGATGGAAATACTTCATAGTAATAGGTTCTGTCTTGAGAGGTGTTGGCATTGTTCTGGCCACCGTTGGAAGACACGATTTCAAACCACTTGCCACGTTCTATGTTTTTGGTACCCTCGAAAAGTAAATGTTCAAAAAAATGGGCGAAACCGGTGCGGCCTTCAGTTCTATCTTTACCCCCAACATGATACATTACCGAGGTGGTCACGACAGGTGCAGAGTCATCCTGGTGTAAGATTATATGTAAACCATTATCTAGATTATATTCTTTATAAGTTACTTCTTGGGCATTCATGGTAATCGCCATTAGAAGAAAGTAACTGGCTAGGATAGTTTTTTTAGTCATAGTGAACTGTTTAGATATCAATATGTAGCGGAAGAAAAAGTATTGTTACAAGAATATTGAATTTTTGTAAGATATTCATTGCAGAGACATTCATTTTAACAAGAAATATAGAATTATGATTCTTATTTTCAGTAATTTAAAAGGGTGAATCTTAAATATAGAGAATATGAAACAGTTTGCTTTACCTATTCGTTTTGGCATTGCTACAAGTGGTTGCCTGATAGCCTATTTTTTGATTTTGGCTCTTTTCAATTTACATACAAATGTTTTCTACAGCCTTTTTAATGGTGTGATAACGGGCTTTGGTATTTATGAATCTATAAAGTATTACAAACTAGAAGTACAGAAAGGGTTTGACTATGGTAAAGGTTTTACTGCTGGTCTGGTTACCGGTTTTGTCGCTACATTAGTATTTACCCTGTTTTTCGCTTTATATGCCACCGAGATAAACACTGCTTTTCTTCAGGAGTTGACCACGGTTTGGTTCAATGATTTCAAGAGTTTTGAGGGTATCGTATTCTTTACTGTTGCCATTATGGGGTTTGTTACCTCATTGGTTTTGACACTGTCTTTTATGCAATTGTTTAAGACCAGCAACAACGCGGTTAAAAAGCAGGTTTCAAGTGAGTTTCACTAGGGCACTGCTATTTTATATTGTGTAATGAGTATATAAACTATCATTTTTGCACTTTGTTTTAAGCGAAATAAAAGTCATAGTGACGCTAATTTGATTTGGTATTGATTTTTATGATGCAAAAACTATTCGATTGTGTTGTACATTAATGATTTAGGCGTATATTTGCATCCGCTTATTGAAAAATGGGTGTATTTCAAAACTAATTTATAATATACATTATGTACGCAATCGTAGAGATGGCAGGGCAGCAATTTAAAGTTGCGAAAGACCAAAAAGTGTATGTTCACCGCTTGCAAACAGAAGAAGGTAAGAAAGTTGTTTTTGACAACGTACTTCTTTTGGCAGATGGTTCGAACATAACTGTTGGCGCCCCGGCTATAGACGGCGCGGCTGTTGAGGCCAAAGTCGTTAAGCACCTTAAAGGTGACAAGGTAATCGTCTTTAAAAAGAAAAGACGTAAGGGTTACAAAACCAAAAATGGTCATCGTCAGTCATTGACGGAAATCGTTATTGAAAGTATTGTTGCCAAAGGAGCTAAAAAATCAGCAAAAAAAGAAGAGCCTAAGAAAGCAGCTAAACCTGAAACAAAAGGTAAAGATGCTAATGTAGAGGTTTCAGTGGCTTCAAAACCAAAAGCTGAGAAAGCTGCTCCAAAAAAATCTACTAAAGCCGACGATTTGAAGAAAATCGAAGGTATCGGACCTAAAATCGCTGAAACTTTGGTTGCGGCAGGTGTTTCTACTTTTGACGAATTGGCTAAGACCGATTCTGACAAAATTTCTGAAATCATCGCTGATGTTAGAGGTAACCATGTTACCGATACATGGCCAGCGCAGGCTAAATTGGCTGCTGAAGGCAAATGGGACGAGTTGAAGAAGTGGCAAGATGAGCTAGACGGTGGTAAAGTGTAAGCTCACCGAAGATAACAAAGTATATAATTAATTGCGTGTTCTCTCGTTTTAGGTGAGACACTTTTAAAAACTAATATCATGGCACACAAAAAAGGTGTAGGTAGTTCTAAAAACGGTAGGGAGTCGGAATCGAAACGCTTGGGCGTTAAGATTTTTGGTGGCCAGGCCGCTATTGCCGGAAATATCATTGTAAGACAACGTGGTACTAAGCACAATCCAGGTGAGAATGTGTATGCCGGTAAAGATCATTCTTTACATGCCCGTATTGACGGAATCGTAAAGTTTCAAAAGAAAGCTGGTGGTAAGTCTTATGTTTCGATAGAACCTTTCGAAGCTTAAGAAACATCCATTTAAATATTTTAAAGGCCTTATCCGAATACGGATGAGGCCTTTTTGTTTTTTCCCTTACTTTAATATAATATTTACTTAATGTAAAGAAATTGTATAAGGAATATCTTGCCACGTTGCAATTGTCATTATGGTATTCCGTTTTTCAATATTTTTCATCCTTCTATTTTGGTCGGTAAGTGCTTTTTCTCAAGATAGCGGCAAAAATGCATGGAACTTGGACCAAACTTTTTCTGACTTAAATCAAAAATTAAAGTCTGCAGAAAATGACGGAGATAAAAGCCAGGTCATAGACGCCCATTTAGATCTGGGCTATTTTTGTGAAGATAATTGGGTCTATACCGAAGCATTGAACCAATTTAATAAGGTATTGCTATTATTGAAGGATGATAAAGGCGATCCACGCTATGCCAATACCCTTAGCCACATCGGTAAGGTTCATGTATTTCTCAAAAATTACGATAATGCCGTAGACTATTTCAACCGGGCAATCGAATCGGCCCAGTTGTATAATTCATTAAAAACACTTGCCAGTTCTACCAGTTACTTAGGAACATGCTTTGAGAAAAAAGGAAATTATATTCAAGCGCTTGAATATCAGAATAAAAGTTTGAAGATTTATCGGAACCTTCAAGATTCGGTCGGTCTATCTATGGTAAACGAGAGTCTCGGTAGCATACACGAAGATTTGCACGATTATAAGGTAGCATTAAATTTTTTTAAGACTGCATACAGATATCATAATAAAATTAAAGATATACGGTTGGCCAATATTTTGAATAATCTGGGCGATATCTACCGAAAAACAGGTAAACTAGAAAAGGGACTAGAGTATACCCAAATGTCGTTGAATATTTCAAAACTCATAGGTGATCTTGAAGAAGAGGCCAGTGCCTATAAAGACCTTTCGAAAAGTTATAAACTTTCTGGCAAATCAGACCTTGCATTTCAAACACTCAGCAAGTTTTTAGAGCTAGATGAAGCTAATAGAGTATTGTACCGTGCCAATCAAGCCAGTGCTCTTCAGAATATATATGACACGAAGGAAAAAGAGACCAGAATTCAACGACTCATACACGATAGTGAAATCGACAAGGCACAAAAACTCTTATTACTACTTTCTATTTGCGCTGTCGTAGTATTTACGACTTTATGGTTTTTATATCTTAAGCGAAAAAGAAGGGAGATACTACGTTTGCAAGGTTATGAAAAAAGACTTTTACAGGTAGAATTGGAAAAGAGGCAGGTAGAAGAAGAGAATCTTCAACGGGAAGTAAATATCAAAAATTCTTCACTTTCGAGATATAGTCTTCATTTGGCGCAAAAAAATAAAATGTTGTCGAAATTGTCACAAACCTTGAAGAACAGTTTAGGTCGTTCTAATCTTGATCTGAAACGTAAACTTGAAAGCGTAGTAAAAGAAATTGACTTCGACTTGGCGCAAGAATATGAATGGGATGAGTTTCTAACTTTTTTCAAAGAGATACATCCGCAGTTTTTAAAAAAACTATCGAATATCGCATCGTCAACTTTATCACCCGCGGAAAAGCGATTGAGTATACTTCTGCGACTCAATTTATCTTCAAAAGAAATAGCATCTATCTTAAGGTTGACCCCAGATAGTGTTCGTGTTGCACGATACAGATTGAGAAAGAAATTACCAGTAGAAGCAAAAGAAGAATTAAGCGCTTATCTGACTCGTTTATAACCCATTATTTCTTTTAGGTTACCCCAATGTAAATTTATCTTAATTGTTGCCTTCTTGTTTCCTCATATATTTTAATTGTTTCCCATTTGTTTCCTTTTTGTAAACATCATATGTGGTTGATATACATAATTTTGGATTCACAAAACCAATCTAAAATGAATTCTAAAAAACCATTAAAATTTGCACTGGCAATACTCTTTGTTGCCTTTACAGTCTTGCCTGTATTTGCGCAGAATGGCAATTTACAGGGTAAGATATCAGATGAAAACGGTATTACGGTACCTGGTGCCGATATTATAATTTCTGAATTGAACAAAGGTGTGATTTCCGATTTTGACGGTAATTTCACCATAGTAAATGTGCCAGCAGGTAATTACACCTTAAGTATTACCTATTTAGGATATTCAGATGCACAACAAGAGATAACGGTCGAAGCGGATAAGACTACTCCTATTTCCGTATTTATCACTCCTAAGACACTAGAACTTGATGGGGTTGAAGTTCTTGGTTTCGGTATGGGAAGCCAGTCACGGGCCTTGAATACACAAAAGAATAATATGAACATTACCAATGTGGTCTCTACCGACCAAATCGGTAAATTTCCTGATGCGAATATCGGTGACGCGGTAAAACGTATACCCGGTATTACCATGCAGGTCGATCAAGGTGAAGCTCGAAACATAATCGTTCGGGGTCTTTCTCCACAATTAAACTCGGTAACCCTTAATGGTAGCCGTATTCCATCCGCCGAAGGCGATAATAGAAATGTTCAGATGGATCTGATTCCATCCGATATGATTCAGTCAATAGAAGTAAGTAAAGCTGTTACTCCGGATATGGACGCCGATGCCATGGGCGGATCTGTTAACCTCGTAACTCGTACAGCTCCCCATGGGTTTAGGCTTTCTGCAACTGCGGGATCAGGAATAAATTTAATCACGGACAAGCCTATTTGGAATGGGTCGGTTTTGGTGGGAGACCGTACTAAAGACGGCAAGTTGGGTTGGATGGTATCCGCTACGATCAATGACAACGATTTTGGCTCTGATAATATAGAAGCAGAATGGACGGACGAGTTTGAATTTTATACTGGTGAAGATGACCTAGAGGGCGAGCCTATTATAGAAGGGGTAGAGGTTGACCCTTATACAAATGTTTTTGAGCAAAGAAAGTACTTGGTTAGGAGAACAAGAAGAAGCTTTTCGGCCAATCTAGATTATCAAATAGCCCCGGCTCATAATGTTTATTTTAAAAGTATGTACAACTGGCGTGATGATCGTGAAAACCGATTTGTGATTTCACACGAAATATTGGATGCAGAAGATATTGAAGCGGGTGATTTTACCATTACGAACGGTGTGCCAACAAGATTCCCCGTTGAGGCGGTCAGAGAAACCAAAGGAGGTATTAATAGTGACAGGAACAAAAACAGAAGGCTAGAAGACCAAAGAATGCAAAATTATACCTTGGGCGGTAATCACTTGTTCGCAAATTTAAAGTTTGATTGGATGGCCTCTTACGCCAAAGCTTCAGAAGAGCGTCTGAATGAGCGGTATGCGGTTTATGCTGCAGAATATATTGCCTCCAATAACAATAGAGATACTGAGTTTCCGATAATCAGTGCAGAAAACACCTCAGATGCCAATGATTTAAGTGCTTTTGAGTTTGATGAAGTAACTAACGAAAACCAATATACCGAAGAAGAAGACATGAACTTCTTCGCTAATTTTGAGTTACCTGTAGATTTCTTCGGTAATGAAGGTGGTATTGTAAAATTTGGTGCTCGCGGCAGATTCAAAAATAAATTCAGAGATAATAATTTCTTCGAATTTGAAGGCTTGGAAACTCAATTCTCTACCATGGCCGATGTTCCAACAAAAAGCTTTACCGATAATGAATTTCTTGCAGGGGCACAATATGATGCAGGCTTCTTTGCTACTGAAGAGTGGTTGGGCAGTTTAGACCTTAATGAAAATACAGGTTCTTCCGTACCGGACGAGTTTGTGAGAGATAATTTTAAGGTTGAAGAAAATGTGTGGGCAGCTTATGCCATGACCAATCAAAACATTTCAGATAAACTGAGTTTGTTATTGGGGCTTCGTCTAGAAAGCACAAATATTACCGCTACCGGCAATCAGATCGAGGATGAAGAAGATGTAATAGGAGAAATTACCGAAGAGAGCTCATACACCAATTTGCTGCCTGGCGTTCACTTGAAATACGATGTTACCGATAATACAGTTCTGAGATTCGCTTGGACCAATACTTTAGCGAGACCTAATTACATTGATTTAACGCCCTATATCGATGTTGTAAGCGTTGATGATGAAATTTATTTGGGTAACCCGGAATTAGACCCGACCACGTCGATGAACTTCGATATAATGGCAGAGCATTATTTTCAAAGTATAGGTATACTCTCAGGTGGCTTATTTCATAAAAGTATTAATGATTTTATCTATGTCTTTCAAGCTGAGACTACCGACAATAGCTTTGGGGCAGATACCCAGGGTTTTGAGGTTTACCAACCTTTGAATGGCGATGATGCTTCTATTTTTGGGGCCGAAGTGGCTTTACAGCGTCAATTGAATTTTCTTCCTGGTTTCTTGAAGAATCTAAGTCTCTATTTGAATTATACCTATTTAAGTTCAAATGCCAACGGTATTAGAAATGAAGATGGAGATGAAAGAGATGATTTAGATCTGCCCAATACGGCCCCGAACATGTTTAACGGCTCATTGGGCTATGCCGATAATAGGTTTAGTGCGAGGTTGTCTGCTAACTTTTCAGATGCCTATGTAGATGAAATTGGGGGAAATGCCTTTGAAGACAGATATTATGACAAACAGTTCTTTCTAGATTTTAGCACAACTTACTCGATCAATAAAAATCTCAGCGTTTATGCCGATTTAAATAATATTACAAACCAGCCCTTACGCTATTATCAAGGAGTAAGCAATCGCAGTATGCAAGCTGAGTACTATAGTTTAAGGTGTACGTTCGGTCTTAAGTATGATTTGTTCAAGAAGTAAAACATAACATTAATTATTGAGCTGCAGAATGTGATAGATCTGTAGCTTTCTCTTGCCATAAGAAAATCAGATGAAAAAATTAGTAATAATGGCCATAATAGTCATAGGGTTTATTGGCTGTAAAACAAAAAGTAAACTACCGGCTATAGCTCCCGATGTAATAACGCAAAAGACTTTAAACGATACAGATGATCCTGCCATATGGGTGAACCCCAATGATGCATCGAAGAGTATTGTTTTTGGCACGGATAAAGAAACCAATGGAGGTGTTTATGCCTACGATTTACAAGGTAAGATTATCAAGGAGAAATCGATAACCGGTATAAAAAGACCTAACAATATTGATTTGGAATATGGGTTTGAGCTTAATGATTCTACAAAAGTGGATATCATTATGTTTACGGAGAGGGAGAGACAACAAGTGCGCTTGTTCAGTGTGCCTGATATGCAGCCATTGGATAATGGGGGCTTTAAGGTATTTAAAGATGCCAAAGAACCTGAACATAATTTACCGATGGGCATTGCTATATATAAGTCACCGATTGATGGTGAAATTTATGCTATAGTAGGTAGAAAATCCGGCCCGAAAACAGATTACCTATATCAATATCTATTACAGGCCAATAGTTCTGGTGTTCAGATGGAATTGGTCAGAAAGTTCGGTGCATTCAGCGGCCAGAAAGAAATCGAGGCCATTGCCGTAGATGATGAAAATGGTTTGATTTATTATTCAGATGAAGGGGTTTGTATACGTAAATATTATGCCGAACCTTCTAAAGGCAATGAAGAAATTTCCTGTTTCGGCGGGGCTAATTTCAAAGAAGATATTGAGGGCATAGCGATAGCTACATATCCTAATGGCAAGGGGTACATTATCGTATCTAATCAGCAACAAGGTGAGTTCAATATTTTTTCAAGAGAAGATAATTCTTTTATAAAAGCTGTAAACTTGACCACCTTGGAAACCGATGGCTGCGATGTGGTGACCGTGCCACTGAACAGTACGTTCAAAAATGGCCTTTTTGTCGCTATGAACGATGAAAAGAACTTCTTCTTTTATGATCTGGGTAAACTTGAGCTTGAGTAAAGAATGTAGTTTTCTGCTGATAAAATTGTTAAAAAAGACCTATTTATATATAAATGGGTCTTTTTTGCGTGTATTTAGATATAGATCATCAAATCAATTTCTGTAATTTTGTATCCTGCCCCTTTATTTTGGAGGCGAAGTTTGCCCCGATTAATTCATTATTAATTGAATTTCAAATAAAAGTGTAAAGAAATGGCTAAAATTGAAATTAAAGGTACCCCTGAAAAATTGGAAAGGGTATCTATTTTTTTAAAGGCGAACAACATTGAGCATACCATAATGGATGATTATGGAAACCATTCAAAAGAGGTATCGGATAAGTATAAAGAGCTGATGCGTAAATTCAATCATTAGTTGATTTTATTTCTATGGAAGTTAATAAGCTAGGTTTGCCAGAACTAGAAGAGATTTATACAGAAATACAAAAGGCGGAGCCCAATTGGGAAGCCGTGCTACAGTCTATAATCGTAAGATTTGGTTGTTCAACAGGCACATTGCACTTTCTTGAACAAAAGACATCACTTTTACAGTTAGAGGCACAGATAGGCATTCCATCATTTTTAATTCCTAAGTTAGAAACTATACCTATTGGTAAGGGTATGGCGGGTATAGCAGCCGAGAGAAAGGCGCCGGTAGAGATGTGCAATCTTCAGACCGATGATTCTGGGGTGGCAAGACCTGCCGCTAAAGAAACAAAAGTAGAAGGTTCTATAGCTGTTCCATTATTAAAAGAAGGGGTTTTACATGGCACTTTAGGCATCGCTAAACCACTACCTTATGATTTTACCGAAGAAGAGAAAAATGAACTTCTCAAAATCGGAGAGGCTATCGCAAGTTCTGTAAGTTAGAATCTAGTGCAAAAACATAAAAAAGGCCCTATTCGAGGGCCTTTTTTCGTGCAATATATCTCTATCGACCTTTATTAGTATCTGTAATACTCAGGTTTGAATGGTCCTTCAACAGTAACGCCGATATATTCTGCTTGTTCTTGATTAAGTTCGGTAAGCTCGGCACCTAAACGTGAAAGGTGCAATGCGGCCACTTTTTCATCGAGATGCTTCGGTAGCATATAGACCTCATTTTTATAATTGTCGCTATGCTTCCACAATTCGATTTGTGCCAAAGTTTGATTGGTAAAAGAGTTGCTCATCACAAAGCTTGGGTGGCCTGTAGCGCAACCTAGGTTTACTAATCTTCCTTCTGCCAAAATAATAATATCTTTTCCATCGATAGTATACTTGTCTACCTGAGGTTTGATTTCATCTTTGGTATCACCGAAGTTTCCGTTTAACCAAGCCATATCGATTTCGTTATCGAAGTGACCGATATTACAGACAATCGCTTTGTCTTTCAGTGCTTTGAAGTGCTCGGCACGAATAATATCTTTATTACCTGTAGTAGTAATTACTACATCGGCTTTACCGATTACGGTTTCTAATTGCTTTACTTCAAAGCCATCCATACAAGCCTGTAATGCACATATTGGGTCAATCTCGGTAACGGTTACGATAGAACCTGCTCCCCTAAAGGAGGCGGCTGTACCTTTACCAACATCTCCATACCCACATACGACAACCTGTTTACCAGCTAGCATAGTGTCAGTAGCTCTTCTAATTGCATCAACGGCGCTTTCACGACATCCGTATTTATTATCAAATTTCGATTTGGTTACAGAGTCGTTCACATTTATGGCCGGCATCGGTAAAGTTCCCTTTTTCATACGTTCGTACAAACGGTGAACACCAGTAGTGGTCTCTTCAGAAAGCCCTTTCACATCTTTTGCCATTTCAGGGTATTTGTCCAAAACCATATTGGTAAGATCTCCACCATCATCGAGAATCATATTTAGAGGTTTTCTGTCTTCTCCAAAAAACAGGGTCTGCTCGATACACCAGTCAAATTCTTCATCACTCATACCTTTCCAAGCATAAACCGGTATGCCTGCCGCTGCAATTGCGGCCGCAGCATGGTCTTGTGTAGAAAATATATTGCACGAACTCCAGGTAACATCTGCACCCAAGGCTACTAAAGTTTCGATGAGAACGGCAGTTTGTATGGTCATGTGCAGACAGCCGGCGATTCGAGCACCTTTAAGTGGCTGTTCGTTTCCGTACTCTTCACGAAGTGACATTAAGCCTGGCATTTCGGCCTCGGCAAGTTCAATCTCTTTTCTTCCCCAATCCGCTAAAGAAATATTTTTTACCTTATACGGTAGATAGGAAACAGTTTTGGTATCCATAGTCTTTTTTATTTTTTACTTTCGTAATAAGCGGGCAAGCCACTTTTTGTGGTTGCAAAGTTAAGAAAAAGGTACAGAACGTTATGCCAATTTACAAGATACTCAAGGTAAATGCCTCGACTACAGTATATATTTGGAAGGTGCTCGAATCAGAGTCAGACCTTTCAAAGGGTATCGTTTTGACCCAACATTGTCAAACCCGTATGAATGGCATGAAATCTGAGTTGCATCGAAGGGCATTCTTAAGTATCCGCCATTTAATGGCCGAGGCCGGTTATGTAGATGCCGATTTGTATTATGATGAATTTGGAAAGCCCCATTTAAGAGATGGAAAGAAAATATCGATTACCCATTCAAATGATTTTACGGGCATAATTGTTAGTGAAAATCAAGAAGTTGGTATCGATATCGAAAAACAGCGCGAAAAGATTCTGCGAATTGCCCATAAATTCACGCCTATTGAAGAGTATAAAACTATTGCCAATACCGATGCTTTAATACGTAAACTTACTATCGTTTGGGGCAGTAAAGAATCGCTCTATAAAATATATGCCGAACCGGGGTTGAGTTTCATACATCATATCAATGTGCGAGATTTTAGACTCGAGAGCGCACAAAGTACTGCAGAGATTCTCTACCATGGTGACTCTTCATTTTATGATATTCGATTTTTTGAATTTGAAGGTTTCACATGTGTGTATGCCGTAAAAAGTTGAGAATGCTTATCTAAACATACATTTACTTTGCTAATGAATATTTCAGTAGAACTTACTTTTTCTCCATTGCAAGAAGATTTTGAACAGCACATTATCAATTTCATCAAAAAACTAAGAGCTTCGGGCCTTACA
Source organism: Flavobacteriaceae bacterium MAR_2009_75 (assembly GCA_002813285.1). NCBI lineage: Bacteria > Pseudomonadati > Bacteroidota > Flavobacteriia > Flavobacteriales > Flavobacteriaceae > Flavobacteriaceae bacterium MAR_2009_75. Next base: position 1,928,603 of record PHTZ01000001.1, on the reverse strand, counting down.
GTTCTTGAAAACCCATTAAGTACCCAGGTGTATGGCGACTACGATGAGGTCATGAAAATTTTGCAAGAAGAAATAAAAGAAGCTTTTGAGCTTATGGAGAGAGGTCTGATGTATATGAAATTGGTAAAATCTGACCGAAGCAAGTATGAGCCTCATTTTTGATTGGCTGTTCGCCCAATATGAAAATACGCCGAACCACATTGTCGTACTAGAACTGATAAGCGTATTCTTTGCGTTGTTGAGTGTGGTCTATTCCAAGCGTGAGAACATACTTGTATTCCCTACGGGAATTATTGGAACGGGAATAGCAGTTTACATTTTATTTGTTTATGGACTACTAGGCGACATGCTCATTAATGCGTATTACTTTATTATGAGCATTGTAGGTTGGTATCAGTGGACACGTAAGGTTGATGATGACCATTATATACCGGTCACAATCACTACGGCAAAAGAAAAAAAATGGTCCGTTCTCCTATTTTTAGGTACAATATTCTTTGTCACATTAGTGTATGGTGTAACTGACAGATTTGATACGTGGACGGCCTATACCGATATCTTAACCACGGCAATATTTTTTGTTGGCATGTGGTTGATGGCTAAAAAGAAACTCGAAAATTGGTTGTATTGGATTGTGGGTGATATTATTACCGTGCCACTCTATTTGTATAAAGGTCTTATATTTAGCGCCATTTTATATTTCGTTTTAACCATTATAGCCATATTTGGCTACCTCGCATGGAAGAATCACTTAAACAAGAGCCCTCAGACCTTATTAAGGTAGTTCTGTTCGGACCTGAATCTACAGGAAAGACAACCCTATCACAACAATTGGCCGAGCATTATAATACTTATTGGGTGCCCGAGTATGCACGTGAATATCTTCAAGAGAAATGGAACAGGGTGCAAAAGGTATGTGAACCTCATGATCTATTGCCAATTGCGAGGGGTCAGATGAAGTTAGAGAATATGCTGACCAAAAAAGCTACAAATGTTCTTATTTGCGACACCGATCTTTTAGAGACTAAAGTATATTCAGAGGCATATTACGTGGGGCAATGCGACCCACTTTTAGAAAAATTCGCTTTGGAGAATACTTATGACCTGTATTTTCTAACCTATATTGATATACCATGGGAAGCAGATGATCTTCGCGATAAGCCAGATGAAAGGGAAAGAATGTTTGCCTATTTTAATGATACCTTAAAGCGCTATGGTCGAAATTTCACTATATTAAAAGGCAATAAAGAAGAACGTTTGGCCGAGGCCATTAAACATATAGACCACTTATTGAATAACTTATGAATTTGACAGAAAAAGACCTGACATTACTTTCAGAAAAAGGAATATCTGAAGGAAAAGTACTTGAACAGATTGATACCTTCAAAGAAGGTATACCGTTCGTACAATTAGAGAAAGCAGTAACTATTGGGGAAGGTATCTCTAAGTTTTCACCAGACGAAGAAAAAAGTAAAATCGAAAAATTTGAAGCTGCATGTAAAGAAGGTCTTTCGTTACTTAAATTCGTGCCTGCATCGGGTGCGGCCTCACGTATGTTCAAGGCACTTTTCAATTTTTTAAACGCATATGACCCTTCTAATGAAAGTCTAGAAGATTATTTTGAACGAACAGGAGATAAGGCATTAAAAGTATTTTCAGAGGGTCTTACCGATTTTGCTTTCTATGATTTAGTAAAATCAAGAATATCGGGTAAGAGTTCTTCAAAAAATGAAGAGGTTTACCATTTTGTAGAAGAGATGATGTCTGAAGATGGTCTGAATTATGGATTTTACCCTAAAGGTCTATTGCCTTTTCATAAGTACAATGATTATGCGTCAACTCCGTTTGAAGAGCATCTAAAGGAGGCTGCCGAGTATGCCAAGTCAGGCGATACCGCAGAATTACATTTCACAATCTCTCCTCAGCATGGTGAAATGTTCAATACCGAATTTGAATCGGTAAAACAGCGGGTTTCTGATGCGACCAAAACTTCATTTAAAGTAAGCTATTCTTACCAAAAACCATCAACCGATACTATAGCGGTAGATATGAAGAATGAGCCTTTTCGCAACGCCGACGATTCTGTACTGTTTAGACCCGGTGGGCATGGGGCACTAATTGAAAACTTGAATGAACAAGATGCCGATATTATTTTTATCAAGAATATCGATAATGTTACGGTACCTCGATTTGCTGATGAAATGGCCAATAGTAAGAAGGTTTTGGCCGGGGTTTTGTTAGAGGTACAAGAGAAAGCATTCGCATTTGCCAAGAATTTAGATGAAGACAATCTTTCAGCAGAACAGTTAGGCGAGATAAAGACTTTCTTAGAGACCGAGCTGAATGTAAGATTTACCGAAAAATTTATGGATTTTGACTTAGACCAGCAAGTTGAAATTTTGAAGGATAAAATAAACCGACCCATTAGAATATGTGGAATGGTGAAAAATGAAGGTGAGCCAGGGGGAGGTCCCTTTTGGATAAATGACAGAAAGGGTAATATTTCATTACAAATTATTGAATCGGCACAAATTGATATGAACGATTCCGGTCAATCTAATATCTTAAAGAATTCGACACACTTTAATCCAGTAGATTTGGTCTGTGCAGTGAAAAATTACAAAGGTGAGAAGTACAATTTAATGAATTTCGTCGATACGAAACAAGGCTTTATAACAGGTAAGACCAAAGAGGGTAGAGAATTAAAGGCTCTAGAATTACCAGGGTTATGGAATGGTGCCATGGCCTTCTGGAATACAATTTTTGTAGAAGTGCCTTCATCAACTTTTAACCCCGTTAAGACGGTTAACGATTTATTGAGACCTGCACATCAAGTGAAATAATATATTAAATTGTAAAATGTTAAAAAAAGTGTGTAACTATTACACACTTTTTTTTGTTTTTACACACTGATACCCATTCTTTTTAAAGGAGATTTAATTTTAAAACTCTAATAATCAATGTTTTATATCGATTCTTAGGAGCTTAGTAGAATTGGCACTGTTTTCTCTCTATACTAATTGATTATCAAAACAAATAATAATAATTAAAACACTATTAAGATGAAAAATTTAATGTTTGCTGCAGTATTGTCTTTAGGTACAATGACTGCTTTTGCTCAAGAAGAAGAAACAACTGTTGAAGAAGTAGCTACTGAACAAGTTGAAGCTACACAAGACGAATATAGCGAAATCGCTGCAGAAGAAGTGCCAGCTGCTATCTCTGAAGCTTTAGAGGCCGCTCACCCAGGTGCAACTATTTCTAAAGCTTATATGAACGAAGCTTCTGAGTACAAGTTAGAAGTTGCTAAAGAAGATGGTGAAACAGCTGAATTATATGCTGACGCCGAAGGTAACTGGATTGAAAAATAATCCCTCGTAATTTAATAGTCGATTTTATCGACGATAAAAAGCCCTCTCACCAATATGGTCGATGGGGCTTTTTTGTATTATTGACGATATGATGGCTTCACCATTCGATTAATCAATATTACCTAAGATTTAGAAATCTCTAAAAAGAAGTCGAATTCGGAAAAGGAGAGATAACGGATGAATGCTCTATAAGGTCAAATTCGAATCTGCGTATATAATTTACACATAATAAAGGGCCAGTACTCACTATTACACACTTTAGCCTAATGGATTAAGTATTAAATTATTGAAAATCAAATACTTATAATTATTCGATTTTATGGTATCATTTTTTCTATATTCTTTACAGTTAACTTTTTAAAAAAGAAAAACAATGAAAAAATTATTTATCACTGCAGTATTCGCACTAGTAAGTTTAACAGCATTTGCTCAAGAGGATGCTACATCTGTAGAAGAAGTGGCAACTGAAGCCGTTGCACAAGACGATTTTTCTGAAGTAGCTGCCGAAGAATTGCCGGAAGCGGTAACAGCGGCTGTTTCTAAGAACTACCCTACTGCATCTATCGATAAGGCATATACAAACGAAGCTAAGCAATACAAATTGGAAGTATCTCTAGAAGATGGTACTGCCGGTACTTTGTATGCTGACGAGAATGGTAACTGGATTGAAATGTAATAACTTGAGTTATTTGTTTTGTATCAAGTTGGTTTGGTCGGAAAAGGGTTGCTTTTAGTAACCCTTTTCTTTTTTCCATTTTTACTTAAGGCCCCCATTTATTTATTGTCCCCACAAAATCATATCTTCTTCTTTTGAAACATATTGAACCTACTATTTAATTCTGACCCCACGTATCTTTCCATATTACCTTTTTCCGCAATTTTAGCTTTTAAGTACGTCCCATTACTTGCCAATAGACCTAGCATAGTCTATACGAATATGCTAGGTTTTTATTTTGTATAAAAATTTCCCATAAACTCTACGGTTTCCCATAAATACACAAAATTCTGTTTACGATGAATATGTAAGTCATTGTTTTTTAGATGTATATATTTTATGGGGCCTTTGGCACTATCTTTTCAATGTACCTAATGAATTTGAATAACACATATTAATCATAAACATTAAAATCAAGAAGATGAAAAAATTATTTATCACCACCGTATTCGCATTAGGAACAATGACAGCATTCGCTCAAGAGGAGCAAGCAACAGAAGCCCAAGATGCTGCTACTGAAGCAGTAGCCCAAGATGGTTTCTCAGAAGTTTCTTTGGAAGAGGTTCCTGAGGCAGTTACTTCAATGATCGAGACCAACTATCCTGGTGCAACTATCAACAAGGCGCACAAGAACGAAGAGAGCCAGTACAAGATCGAGGTTTCTCTAGAGGACGGTACTTCTGGTGCCCTATTGGTCGATGAAGAAGGTAACGCAATCGAGCAATAAGAATAGATTCTTATCCGGGGTAAATCCCCAAAATATATAGAAGGGAACCGTAGAAATACGGTTCCTTTTTTTGTTTGAAAATGTCTGAACAGGAAAATCGACCAAATTTTACGGCATCGATGAACACTAAAGCGTTTTCATTAAATAATTCAAGATATTTAGTAGCAACGTTTGAAAAGTAATTTGGCATTAATAAATATCTACGAATCGTAATTGAACCTCCTTAAAAAAACTGTGGTGTAACCGCCCCCTTTTACACAGTTTCAAATCGAAATACACAGTATTACCCAGATTAAAAACATGAAATTTATTTTAAGACACTGTTAATCAGCTGAATGTGTTTTATGGTGAATTTGGTATCATATTTTCAATAGGTATTATGAATTTGAATAACACATATTAATCATAAATATTAAAATCAAGAAGATGAAAAAATTATTTATCACCACCGTATTCGCATTAGGAACAATGACAGCATTCGCTCAAGAAGAGCAGGCAACAGAAGCCCAAGATGCTGCTACTGAAGCAGTAGCCCAAGATGGTTTCTCAGAAGTTTCTTTGGAAGAGGTTCCTGAGGCAGTTACTTCAATGATCGAGACCAACTATCCTGGTGCAACTATCAACAAGGCGCACAAGAACGAAGAGAGCCAGTACAAGATCGAGGTTTCTCTAGAGGACGGTACTTCTGGTGCCCTATTGGTCGATGAAGAAGGTAACGCTATCGAGCAATAAGAATAGATTCTTATCCGGGGTAAATCTCCAAAATATATAGAAGGGAACCGTAGAAATACGGTTCCTTTTTTTGTTTGCAGTAATTGGGTTTGAACATCTTTTAAGAGAAATTTAAAGGAGAAACAGCTTTCTTGTGTTATTTTTACGTAAATAGAAATAGAATCTATATTTCCTGTATGCCAAACCTTTTGATAATTGAAGATGATGCTGCCTTTTGCCAAATGTTGCAAAAGTTTTTGACCAAGCGTGGTTACGAAGTTGAGATTAGTTTTACGGCCCCCGATGCAAAACTCAAGATAGAGAAGAATACTTTCGACCTCATACTTACCGATTTACGTTTGCCAGACTATGATGGTATACAGTTATTAACTGATATCAAACAGGTAAATCCTAAAACTCAAGTAATCGTTATGACCGGTTATGCCGAAGTTGGTTCGGCGGTCAACGCGATGAAAAAAGGTGCCTTCGATTATATTTCTAAGCCCTTTACTCCCGACGAAATCGTAATGGTATTGGATAATGCCCTAAGAGTAGAAGCTTCTGCGACAAACATCATTGCTGAGGAACTCCACGAAGATTCTGATACGGTGGTTGCCTCAGAGACGAATACCACTACCTCCAATACCCTGAAAAAAGGGTCTAAAATTGTAAAGGGAATCAGTGAAGCCTCAAAAAAACTTGAAGACTATATTAAACTTGTAGCACCGACCGACATGTCTGTTTTGATTACGGGGGAAAGTGGTACTGGAAAAGAGGTCACGGCAAGGGCGATTCATGATAATAGCAAAAGAAAAGATTTTAATTTTGTAGCCGTTGATTGCGGTGCTATTCCGAAAGAATTGGCAACCAGTGAGTTTTTTGGCCATATCAAAGGAAGCTTTACCGGGGCGGTTGAAGACAAAGTAGGTAATTTTGAGGCTGCCAATAAAGGAACTCTTTTCTTAGATGAGGTCGGAAACTTGAGCTACGAAAATCAGATTCAATTATTAAGAGCTTTACAGGAAAGGAAAATCAAAAGAGTCGGTAGCACCAAAGAAATAGAAGTAGATGTTCGTATAATTACGGCAACCAATGAAGATTTAACCGATGTTGTGGAAAAAGGCACATTTAGGGAAGATCTTTATCATCGTTTGAATGAATTTTCTATTGAAATACCTTCATTAGAAGACCGGTTTGAAGATTTGATGCTCTTTGCAGAGAACTTTCTTAATAAAGCAAATATAAATCTTGACAAGAACGTACAAGGTTTTTCAAAGGAAGTTTGGGAGGCCTTTCAGCAATACCACTGGCCGGGTAATTTACGAGAACTTCAAAACGTTATAAAGCGTGCGGTACTATTGACCGTGGGTGACGAGGTCGAAGTCTCTGCTTTACCGAAAGAAGTATTACAGCCCCAGGAAAAAGTATCGGTGGCCGATGGCTTTTCGAAATCTGAATTTGAAAAAGAACGGATTATAAAGGCCTTAAAGAAGACCAATTTCAACAAGTCGAAAGCGGCCAAGTTATTACAGGTGACCCGAAAAACGCTTTACAATAAAATCAACCACTATAATTTGGACTTGTAGTTAATCGCTCTTCCAATTCTGAGGTGAGTAGCGTTACTTCCTTCTTTAATTGATCAAACCATTGGTCAAGGGTATCCTCTCCAATTTTATCTGGAGTAGCTAATTCCATTTTTTCCAAAATCGACACGCTTTGCGCAACCTTAAGCTGTCTGAACATCGGTAGCATTCGGTGGGCCACTTGGTTTACCTGTTTGTAGTCTTTGTACTTTACCGTTTCTTCAAGTAGCGCCATATTGGTATCCGTATCCCTTAAAAAGGTTTGCAATACATCATAAATTGCATCTTCATTAGTGCCCAAAAATGAATGAATAATATCTAAACTATAAAGGGTTGAAGTAATTTTCTCCTCTACAGGTTCCGATGTTTCAACTTTTGGCACTTCCTTTTCGGCTTCGATGCCCATAAGTTTTAAAGTGGCTACGAGTTCACCTTTCGAAAAAGGCTTTTGAAGTACTTGGGTAAAGCCTACGCCTATGTATGCCTCCGGACCAAGGTCTCTACGACCCGTCATGGCAATGATCGGCTGGTTTTTGTAGTGCTTATATTTTCCTGATTGTAGTTTCTTAAGCACTTCAAAACCGGTAACTTGTGGCATTTGTATATCGGTTAACACGATATCATAAGCGAGATGTGAATCTTTTTCTATGGAGAGAAAGTTTGTATACGTATGTGCTGTTATGCCCATACTTTCGGCCAATTCTCTAAGCATGTGAAGCAGTGCCGTATCGTCGTCTATGATAAGCATGCGTAATTTGGGTGCCATATAGGGCATCTCTTTATCTTTCTCTTCTACGGCCTTGGTGATTTCTAAGGGCAATTGAAGACTGAAGGTACTTCCTTTTCCTAAATTGCTTTCTAATGTCAATTTACCTTTCAGCAGTTCCGCTAGCTTTTTTGAAATGGTAAGCCCTAACCCGTAACCACCGAACTTTTTCTCGGTATTCTTTTCCGCTTGCGTAAATTCTTTAAAAATTAAGTGCTGCTTCTCTTTGGCAATACCTATTCCGGTGTCAGACACGGCTATCTTGGCAATTATTGCCTTTCCTTTGCCTTTTTCTACTACGGCATCTACCTTCACATGACCTTCTTCAGTAAATTTAAAAGCATTGCCTAGTAAATTGGTAAGTATTTGGCGAATTCTAAAAGGGTCGCCCAAAACAGTCTGTTCGAGTTGTGGGTCTATGTTCAATACCAATCGTAAACCCTTATTTTTATGGATTTCTTGTAGGTTTTCGGCGGTTTCTTGAATAAGGTTGGCAGGTATAAACGGCACTTTCTCGACATTCAGTTTACCTGCTTCTAATTTTGAGAAATCAAGTAGGTCGTTCACTAAATTGCCGACATATTCTAAAGCAGACTTTACATTGGCAATGTAGCCCATCTGTTTCTGTGACAAATTGGTGCTCTCCAATAGTTCTGAATAACCGCCAATTGTATTGAGCGGGGTGCGTAGGTCATGACTTACGGTAGAAATTAATTGTTCTCTACTTCTTAAAAGAGATTCTGAGAACTTTTTCTCCTTCTCCAATCTAACCCTATAAGTTTGAACCTTCCAATAATCTCTTGTAATCAAAAATGAAAAGATGGCTACGATAAAGAAACCTAATAAAGCGGCCAAACCGGCAATACGGGTGGTTCGTCTTAAAGTTTCTCTTTTCTTAAGGCTATTGTTGTAACTACTGACCATGACCTCTTGTTCAAAGGCCGCAATGATGTTGCGAAGCTGTTGAGAGAGTTCAAGGTCGTTTCTACTCATTTCTATCTCTTTTTGTGCCAATGAACGCTGCGAACGACTATCGGCCAGCTTGGCCTTTCTAATCATGTTTTTCGAAACGTTCAAAATTGAATCAACATAAGCCGCATTTTGAGTGGCATCTTGATCTTTGGGCGCATTGCTGCTAAAAAGTTCGGCATAATCACGCAGCCATTTTTGTACCTCGGGCGATACCTTATCATATTCCGTAAAAAGATTTTCAGCGGAAAATTTTCCTAAAGACTCCTCTATTTTATCGAACTCTTTTAAGGCTTTGTCTAATGAATTATTATTTGAACTGCGTATTTTAAGTTTTTTAAGCTCACTGTTATTGGCTACTTTTTCATTCAAAAGCACCTGAAGACTGTCCAACAGGTTTTTTGGTTCCTCTCCAAGCATTAATTGTTTAAGGGTGTCTATTTCGATTTGAATCGAATCGATTTTATTGGAGTAGGCCTCAAAAGATAGCTGGTTGCCATTTTGAATGGCCAATTTAGAGAGGCTTTCCGCTTCGTAAAGATTAGTTGCCAAAGAGCTGGTCTTGAGTAGCTTTTCATCATTATTGTCGTTCGTTTCGGTAGAAATATAGGTCTGTATCTCTGTGTATATAAAATAGCCGACTCCGGCAGTAAGAAGAGCCAAAACCAAATAACTCGCAACAATTTTTAAGGTGAATTTGTTCTTAGACCTCCCTGATTCGCTCGTCATAGTTCATTTTTAAAAAAGCATCAATAAAAATACGTATATAAAGCCAATAGGGTTTATAACGAAGCGTTAATTGTTTGATACTAAATGGGGTTATGAGATTTTGAAAATTTTGTTATGAAATTAGAATAGTCACAACTATATTTGCTGCGTCTCAAAGGGGTGCTTGTTTTAACAGGCTGAGATTATACCCAATGAACCTGGGCGGATAATGCTGCCAAGGGACGCGATAAAATCGCTATTTGGAATTTCCAAGGCTTCTTATAGAACCAAAAAATCTTGTTTAACTTTAGAATAATGGCCCCTTTTATTCGTGTCTAATTTTTTAGTGCGAATGAAACTTTATTTTTCCATTTTCAATTCTAGGAATACTGGGTTTTCCGGTAATTCGACTCCTTCCTTAAGAAACCAAAAAAGGCGTGTCAAAAATCTTTTGGCTATTGCGGCCTTGTCCGTACAAATCTTCACGCTTTCTGCACAGGGCCAACAACCAACAGATTCGCTCGAAGGCACTAAAGTGGTTTTGGACGAGGTGTTTGTTCAGGCCGTAAGAGTGAACAAAGAATCGCCTGTAACCTTTAGCAATCTGCGAAAAGAAGAGATTGCCCCAAGAAATTTAGGGCAAGATATTCCTGTTTTATTGAATTATTTGCCTGCGGTGGTTACTACCTCAGATGCAGGTGCTGGTGTGGGGTACACGGGTATTCGGGTGCGCGGCAGCGATGCCACTAGGGTAAACGTAACGATTAACGGTATACCGTACAACGATTCTGAATCACATGGTACCTTTTGGGTAAATATGCCCGATTTCGCATCTTCGACCGAAAGTTTACAGCTTCAACGTGGGGTCGGTACATCGACCAACGGTGCGGGCGCTTTCGGAGCCAGCTTAAATCTATTGACCGATGCCATTGCCGAAAATGCCTATGGTCAAATTTCATCTTCAATCGGCAGCTTTAATACACTTCGTAGCAATATCAAATTCAGTACAGGTTTGTTGAACGATCATGTTGAAATTTCAGGTAGATTGTCGCGAATTACCTCCGATGGGTATATCGACAGGGCATCTTCTGAGCTTGAATCCTATTTTTTGCAGGCCGCATATAAAGATGATAATACCTTGCTGAAGGCCATCATTTTTGGAGGGCACGAAATTACTTATCAATCGTGGTATGGTTTTGAAGCCCCCTTTGTAGAAGCTTTAGGTGCTAATCCAAATATAAATGAGAATAGAACATTTAACGTCTCAGGGGTATATTTTGATGATAATGGTAACCGTCAGTTCTATGATAAAGAAGAGGATAATTATCGTCAAGATCATGCCCAACTCTTATGGAACCAACAACTTTCAGATTCATGGAGTACCAATATAGCTTTTCATTTTACCAATGGCCGGGGATATTTTGAACAGTTTCGTGAAGATGACGATTTTGCAACCTACGGCTTTGAAACCTTCATGGTCGATGGGGAAATACAGAATACTACCGATTTGGTGCGCAGAAGGTGGCTCGATAACGAATTCTACGGCACAGTGTTTTCCGCAAACTATAACAAAGATAGATTGAACCTGATTTTAGGTGGAGGATGGAACTCGTATCAAGGGGCTCATTTTGGTGAGGTCATCTGGGCGCGATATGCATCACAAAGCAATATCAGAGATAAATACTATGATAACGATTCGAACAAGAGCGACTTCAACCTTTACGCTAAAGCGAACTATAGTTTAGATGAAAAATGGAGCCTTTTCGGAGATCTACAATACCGAAGGGTAGGGTATACGGCCAATGGTGATGAAACCGGATTGGTAGATGATACCTTTCGTTTCTTCAACCCAAAAGGAGGTATCGTATTTGACCTGAATACTAACAATAATTTTTACTTCAGCTACGCAGTGGCTAACCGTGAACCTAATCGTAACGATTATGAAAGTGGAAACCCCAAGCCCGAACGGTTGAACGATTTTGAATTGGGGTGGCGTTATATTTCTCCGAAGTTCCGATTGAACGCAAATACGTACTATATGCGCTATAAAGACCAATTGGTGTTGACCGGTGAGTTAAATGATGTGGGTGCTCCGTTACGGGCGAATGTTGGTGATAGTTATAGAGCAGGTCTAGAGCTAGATGCTACCATTCTTATGGGCGAATCTTTTCAAATAAGCCCGAATATCGCATTGAGTACCAATAAAAATGTAGATTTTGTCTTTCAAAGAGACGGAGAGTTGCAAGATCTAGGCAATACCAATATCGCTTATTCTCCGAATATTATTTTTGGCAATCGATTTACTTATGCTCCGCTTGACAATTTTCAGGTATCAATTTTGACCAAGTATGTAGGCGAACAGTATATGGGTAATATAGATGCTGAAGGTTCGAAATTGGATGCTTACTCGCAATCCGATTTCAATGTGCAGTATACCATCGAGTTTGACACGATTTTAGAGAGTATTACTTTTTCTGGGTTGGTGAACAATATATTCGATGCCGATATCATTTCGAATGGGTATTTCTATACCTATGACGATGATTCATCTGGCACTGTTCAAACTGTTGAGGGTACGGGGTACTACCCACAAGCGGGGACTAATTTTTTATTAGGCGCTACCGTACGTTTCTAGAAAGTGTTATCGTATTAATAGGAGCCACTGACCTTGAGGTTGGTGGCTTTTTTATAAATATTATTTCATTAGATTCAACGCTTCTGCAAAATAAAATTCTCAAAACTCTTAACTTTAGCTTTCTTTCATTTGAATACTTCAGTAATAGATATTCATTAAAGAGTTCAACTTAACTAATAAATCTAATGGAAAATACCGATCAAAAAACCATTCGCTGGGGCATTATTGGTTGCGGAGACGTTACCGAAGTAAAAAGTGGCCCTGCCTATCAACAGACCGAGGGTTTCGAAATAGTGGCCGTAATGCGCCGTAATGCTGAAAAAGCGGCAGACTATGCCCGAAGGCACAATATAGCGAAGCACTACTCCGATGCCGATGAACTTATTGCCGATGCTAAGGTCGATGCCGTATATATCGCTACTCCTCCCGATAGTCATAAACTCTACGCACTTAAGGTAGCTGAGGCAGGTAAGCCTTGTTGTATCGAAAAACCTTTGGCCCCTAGTTATGAAGATAGTTTGGCGGTATATGAAGCGTTCGAGAAAAAGAAATTACCATTGTTTGTGGCTTACTACCGAAGAAATTTGCCCCGTTTTTGGAAAATTAAGGAATGGCTTGAAAATAATGCTATCGGTGAAGTACGCCATGTACGTTGGTTTTTGAGTAAGCCCCCTAGTGAGGTAGATTTAAGCGGAGAGCACAATTGGCGTACCGATGCTGAGGTAGCCCCCGGCGGGTATTTTGATGATTTGGCAAGTCACGGACTTGACCTGTTCGCTTACCTATTGGGAAATTACAAAGAGGTTTTCGGTATTTCCCTCAACCAACAAGGGCTTTATTCGGCCAAAGATGCCATAACAGGAACTTGGCTGCATCAAAATGGAATTACGGGAGAAGGAACATGGAATTTTGGTTGCGACCGTAGAGAAGATATTGTAGAGATTTTTGGCAGTAAAGGTAAAATCAGCTTTGCCATTTTTGAAGAAGAAGACATCATACTTCAAAATCAAGATGGGGAAACGAGAGAATTTATTGAACACCCCAAGCATGTACAAGAGCATCATGTAGCCAGTATGAAAGAAGATTTGTTCGGTGGCGAAAAGCATCCGTCTACCGGTAAGACAGCACTCCATACAAGTTGGGTGATGGACAAAATTTTGGGTAATATTTAAGACCTCCCGTGTCTTTTTCTGTACTACTTTTAGTCTACCTGCTTATTATGCAATAGGTGGTATAAGAACTGCTATGGAAAAAATACCCGAGTTTGGGAGCAAGCTTCGAAAGAACATTGTAGCGATACCGGAAGTAATTAATAGCTGTTCGGGCATTCGGGTTTTTGGTCAACTGCTGAAATCTTTTCTTTTCAGTACCGACGTGGCCATTATTCGAAATACGAATGCGAATGCTATCATCGCCGTATACCCTTTTACTCCGCAGCCTGCAATCTCCCAAGCCTTGATTTTAGCTGCCGATAAACCTATTTTTTGTGGGGTTGGAGGCGGTATAACCACTGGCGACCGTTCCGTAGAGCTCGCAAGCCATGCAGAATTTCAAGGGGCGCTCGGGGTAGTCTTGAACAAGCCCGCTCCCAACGATCTGATAAAACGCCTAAAAGACAAAATAGATATTCCGGTTACCGTGACCGTGGTCTCGGAAAAGGATGACTTCAAGGGGCGATTGAATGCAGGAGTTGATATTTTTAATGTCTCCGGAGCAGTTAACACCGCCGATATAGTGAAGCGAATTCGAGATATCAATGACGAAGTGGCCATAATAGCTACTGGGGGCAAAACAGATGAAACGATTCGGCAGGCTATTCTTTCAGGGGCGAATGCCATATCGTACACCCCACCTTCTACCGGTGACCTTTTTAAAGCGACTATGGAGAAGTATCGTAATGAATAAAGATATTCTAGTTGGTTACAATCACTATGTTGCCACTTTGTGTAGCTCGGTATTCAAGTAGGTTGTAATATCGGCTGCCGTCGTCTGGTCTATCTTTTTGTTGACCGGTAAAGAGGTAATATTCATAGCCCTCGCAAGAACAGGTCGCTATTTGTCCGTCTAGTTCCATTGTAGAACATTCATTGGGTATGTGGTTGGGGCAACTGGCCTCAAAGGCACGATACTGGTCGAAATTTGATTTGATCACAAAAATACCCTTGATGCCAACCCCCGGATTCGGAACATAAACTGCATTGCCCAAATTCGTTAATGGGCTATAGAGGGGTAGGTTGAGGTTCATGTCAAATCGAAAACCGATTTCCTGTAAAAACGGATTACGTTCTCCCCGATCATTATCGCACGAGAGCAAACCAACTAAAAGCAGAACACACAAAAATCGGGGCATATCACTAATTCAATTTCAATATATTACAACAAAATTGAACAAAAATTATGTATATTTGCGTTAAATCCTCTCTAAAAAAAGCCGACCAAATCTCGGTGTAAGTAGAGGATTTTTCTTATTTATTACTTTTATGGGTTCTGCCATATGAGCGTCCATGAAGTCGAGATTAATTTCAAGAGCGCGAAGGTTACATTACGGTACAAATGGTTTTGAGAATTATCATTTGTTTTCTCGCTCTGCGATTTACTGTACGTTTTTAGTGAATCTTTATTATTTCGAATTCTACGGATAGCATAATTGGCGAGAACTTTATGTATAAAATGAAATTATTATGAGCAATATATCTTACTATACTGCAGAGGGCTTGAAAAATTTGAGAGACGAGCTAAATCAATTAAAAGATGTAGAAAGGCCTAAGGCTTCTCAGGCTATTGCAGAAGCACGTGATAAAGGTGACCTTTCTGAAAATGCGGAATACGATGCGGCCAAAGAAGCCCAAGGTCTTTTAGAAATGAAAATCTCTAAAATGGAAGCTACCTTGGCTAACGCCCGTTTAATCGATGAATCACAATTAGATACTTCTAAAGTCTTGATTCTTTCTACCGTAAAATTGAAGAATCAAACCAACGGCATGGAAATGAAATATACCTTGGTAGCCGAAAGTGAGGCCAATTTAAAAGCGGGTAAAATTTCCGTAAGCTCACCTATCGGAAAAGGGCTTTTAGGCAAAAAGGTAGGCGACACTGCTGAAATCAATGTGCCTAATGGTACTATGAAATTCGATATTCTTGAAATTACGAGAAATTAGTAAACACTAGATTATAAAATCTTATGGCATCCATATTCACGAAAATCATAGAAGGTGAAATACCTTGTTACAAAATAGCTGAAGACGATAACTATTTTGCTTTCTTGGATATAAACCCGAATGCTAAAGGGCATACCTTGTGTGTGCCCAAAAAAGAGGTGGACAAAATTATGGATCTAGATGAGGAAACCTATGCAGGCCTTATGGCTTTCTCAAGAAAAGTCGGCTTGGCCATCGAAGCCGCAATTGACTGCAAGCGTGTAGGTATGACCGTTATTGGTCTTGAAGTACCACATGTGCACGTGCATTTGATTCCACTCAATGGTATGCAAGATGCTACTTTTCAAAACAAGGCTTCTCTAAGTAAAGATGAGTTTGAAGCTACTGCCGAGGCTATTCGTGCAAGGCTGTAATTAATTATACAATCAGAAAATCTGTTGTTGAAGAAGTAGGTAGATGCCGCCGCCTACGATTACGATCAATACTAAAATTAGAACCCAAAATAAAGACGTAAGACTTAAAGCGCTAGGTTTGGGTTCTACCATTTTCTGGTAATATTCGAAAGTTCTTTCAATATCGTCCGTCCAGCTTACGGGGTAGATAGTACTTCCGCATTTGTTGCAGACAATTTGGTGGGTGATAATATTGGTGGTTCTATGTGCAAGTTTGGTGTATGAGTGTTTTTGATAAAAAGACAGCTTTAGGTCTTGGTTGAAACATTCCGGACAATTGTTCGTCAGGTCTGCCTCTTTTATTACTGCTAATTTTTCCTTCGCCATTTTAATAGTTTTATGCTGCTTGAGCTTCCATTACTCGCAAAGTAATCTGCATAATCGTACCTTCTTTATTTGATGTAAGTACTTTTATTTTTCCTTTATGATATTCTTCTACAATACGCTTGACCAACGAAAGACCCAAGCCCCAACCTCTTTTTTTAGAAGTAAAACCAGGATTAAAAATGGTCTGAAAATCACTTTTAGCAATACCGTGCCCCGTATCGGAAACTTGAATATGTACGTGCTTTCCATCGGAAAAGATTTTAACTCCGATATTACCCTTCCCTTTCATGGCATCGATGCCATTTTTGACCAAATTTTCGATGGTCCAGTGATATAACGAAGGGTTCAAAAGCACTGATGCCTGTTCTATTTGACTGCTGAACGAAAAATGGATCAGGTCAGAACTTCTTAGTTTGAGGTATTCATACGCTTCTTTGGTCTGTTCTACTATGTCTAAGGCATCTAACTTGGGTAGAGAGCCAATTTTAGAAAACCGTTCTGTAATGGTTTCCAAACGTGAGATATCTTTCTGTATCTCTTGGGTTATTTCTGGGTTGATGTCTTCCGCTTTTAAAAGCTCGTTCCAACCTAGAAGAGACGAAAGAGGTGTCCCGATTTGATGTGCGGTTTCTTTTGCCATGCCCGCCCAGAGTTTATTTTGTTCTGAAGCCTTATTGGTCTTAAAGAAAAAGAAAATTACGGCCGCAAAAAGAAATATAATAAGAAGTAGGGCTACGGGGTAATATTTCAACTTATTCAATACCTCAGAATTTCCGTAGTAAAGCGTTGCTAAATGTTCGCCTTGTTGGTCGATGGATATTGGCGTGTTTTCGCCCTTGAATTTTTTGATTTGCCTTTGAATAAATAGGGTATCGGTAATGTTCTCGGCAGACATATTATTGGTTTTTATAGAACCGTCTTTGTTTACCAAAATCATCGGGGTAGAGGTATTGTTCTGAAATACTTTGAGATGAAGGTTGCCCAAATCGGCATCTTCCGATGATTGCTGAAATTCAGATTGAGCGGTTGCCCAAATCTCCATTTTTAGGCGCTCTTCTTCCTTGAACTTCTTAAAAAAACTATTGGTGTTCCAAAGAATCAAACTAACAATAACAAAAGATGATATCAATAATATCAAATTGCTAGTCTTCTTTTGAGGATTAAAGTTCATTGAGCGAATGGTCTTTTAAAGGCCCTTTTGAACATGGTAGGTGCTTCTTCAATAAGGTTCTCGTCAAATATAACGCAAATGATGACAAATTGGTATGTGGGGGTAGCCGCTCCTTTTACGAAACGGTACTAAAATATGTATCTTTAGGCTTATGGATAAAGAAATGATTTCAGTGCTTCCCGAAACGGTCTCTACAGGTGAATTGCACGGTTATTTATTAGGTGCTATTGGCCCAAGGCCTATTGCGTTTGCGAGCACAGTCGATGAAAAGGGGCGGCCGAATTTGTCTCCTTTTAGTTTTTTCAATGTGTTCGGTAGCAATCCTCCTATCTTAATTTTTTCGCCGGCAAGAAGGGTGCGAAACAACACTACCAAGCATACGCTGCAAAATGTACTTTTGACTATGGAAGTGGTCATCAATATCGTTAATTATGATATGGTACAACAGATGTCACTCTCGAGCACCGAATATGGTAAAGGCGAAAATGAGTTCAAAAAAGCGGGGCTCACCATGGTAAAATCAGATTTGGTAAAGCCATATCGTGTAGGGGAATCTCCCGTGCAATTTGAATGTAAAGTGACCAAAGTCGAGGCTTTGGGCAAAGATGGTGGGGCAGGTAACCTTATTTTTTCAGAGGTAGTAAAGATTCATATAGACAGAAATATTCTTGATGAAAACGGAAGTATCGATCAGCAAAAGATTGATCAAGTTGCCCGAATGGGCGGTAATTGGTACAGCAGGGCCAATAAAGGGCTGTTTGAAGTACCTAAACCCTTGTCTAAACTGGGCGTGGGTATAGACAGCATGCCAGGTCATATTAGGGCGAGCAAGGTTTTAACCGGTAACGATTTAGGTCTTTTGGGTAACGTAGAGCGAATTCCCGATACAAGTGAAGTAAATGATTTTGTGGCTTCCAATATGGAAGTTCGAGCATTGATCAGTGGTGGAGAGCGAGAACCACTTGAACGTCGGGCGCAAGAGTATTTGCAAAAAAATGATGTGCTTTCTGCTTGGAAAGTTCTATTGGCGCAATGAAAATTTTACGGTACAAAACCTGTTTATTATCTATGATAACTTATCTGATTTTTGTTAGGTGGATCGTGCTTTAAATTTTACTTTTAAACCGTAATATAGTTTCAGTTAACATATAATTCATAGTCATGGAAGTACAAGGTAAAATTAAGCTAGTAGGAGAAACACAGACCTTCGGAAATAACGGTTTTAGAAAACGTGAAGTGGTAGTTACCACAGAAGAACAATACCCGCAACATATAATGATAGAGTTTGTTCAAGACAAGACGGATTTGTTGAACAATTATAATGTAGGGCAAGATGTGAAGATCAGCATCAACCTTCGCGGAAGGGAATGGACCAATCCTCAAGGTGAAGTAAAATACTTTAACTCGATTCAAGGTTGGCGTATAGAAAGTCTTCAACAAGAGCCAAGTGGCGGGCAAATGCCTCCGGTGCCACCAGCGGAAGCCTTCGCTCCGGCTGATGACCTGAATGAAGAAGATCATGACGATCTACCTTTTTAAAAAAAAATCTAAAGGGAATAAAAACCTGCAGGCCACTAAGCTTGCAGGTTTTTTTATAAGCACCATAAATGTATTTTTATGGTAAATAACAACCCATGTTTTTCGTTACCGATAAGCTTGAATTTCCTCCTGTAAACCATGCTAATGAAGAAGGCTTATTGGCCGTCGGTGGAGACCTTTCACCTGCTAGATTAGCACTTTCTTACCGCAATGGAATTTTTCCGTGGTTCAATGAGGGTTCCTTAATTTTATGGTGGAGTCCCGACCCTCGAATGGTTTTGATACCTAGTGAGGTTCGAATTTCGAAGAGTATGCGAAAAGTGATTAAAAACGAGAATTTCCGGTTGACCAAAAATACCTGTTTCGATAAGGTTATTGAAAAGTGTTCCCATATCAAAAGAAAAGGGCAAGAAGGTACTTGGATAACTAGTGAGATGCAAAAGGCTTACGTCGCTTTACATGAGAACGGGCTTGCCCAATCATATGAGGTATGGCAAAATGGGCATTTGGTAGGTGGACTTTATGGAATTGATCTGGGCCATGTTTTTTGTGGCGAGAGCATGTTCAGTACGGTAAGCAATGCCTCTAAATTCGCTTTTATAAAAATGGCCCAAGAAATGGAGCGAAAGCAATACCGCTTAATTGATTGTCAATTGTATACCGACCATCTGGCAAGTTTGGGTGCTAAGGAAATGCCTAGGCAAGAGTTTATTGAAATACTACATAGAAAAGACCAGGCCGACCAATAAGAACAATACATTTTCTGTTTTCTGACCGTAATTTTCAAACCGATATTCGATACCTGTTTGAAGTTTGGTCTCAGGGTTCAATAACCACCCTATTTGAGAGGTGAAACGTTGGTCAAATTCTGGTTTACTCGCTTTGGCCAGGCTCAATAATGCCTCGGTAGAAACCACAAAATAGGCCTCGCCAACATCTAATTGTTCGCCGTTCAATGGGGTGTCGAATGCCAATCGATACCTAAGACGGTGTATAGTGATAGATGGCCTTATGCGCTGTTCGAGTCTTATTCGATTACCTATACGGGCATTTCCGTCACGCTTAGTGAAGTTGTATTGTTGCGTGAGTCTTAATTCATTTTCCTCGTCACTTTCAAAAGCTTCTCTAAATCGGTATTTGATACCGAATGCAATACTTTGATCAAAACCAATTTCAAGCTTTGAGAAATGGGCTATTTCTAATTGGCGAACACTAAGTGCTACATCTTCATCATAAATATAATTTCGATTGGCAATTTCAAAATTATGGGTGTAGTTGGTAGCAACGTCGTAATTTAAAGAAATTGCCGGTTCTATATAGAAAGTGAAATTATCTTGACCATGGGTTGCGCATGCCAATAAGAAGAAAAGAATTACAACGCATTTCTTAATAAAGTACATGGTCATAATTAGGGGGTAACGATTTTCTTAGGTTTACAAAATTGCCTTGCGAATCAAATAATATTTCAAATTGCTCATAGCCATTCTTCTTTTTGCCCGAAACGATAAATTCATAATTTATATTGGGTAACATTAGATTCTGAAAGGCATTTCTTATCGTAGTTTCAATATCATCTTCACCTACCGGATATTGCTGTTGCATGCGCCTAATACGATATTTGCTGAATTGTGCGTCGAGATATTTTGTGATTTGGGCGTAGGAGTCATTTGGTATATCTACTTCTTTGATTAAAATTTCAATATCCTCTAAAGTTCCGTCTTCATCGAATTCTACACTATACCGAAGCCGGTCTTTTTTGAATTTGGCCTCATAGCTAATCTTAGTGCTGTCGGTCTCTTTGTAGAATCGTACGCGTCTAGTGTCTTCAATTTTATCTGAAATGTAATCCAGGGCCGCTTTTGGAAATTGCGATTTCTTGATTCTATACTCTCTTTCGTATTTATTCTGGCCCAGTGTCACTTGACCATAAAAAAGAAAAAGAATGCATGGTAAAACTGTGAGGTATCTTTTTTTTAAACTCATAATATATTCATTTCAAACTTCGTTGTATCTAAAACAGGTCGTTTCGTGGTCATTGACCATTCCGGTAGCTTGCATAAAGGCATAAACAATAGTACTGCCCACAAACTTAAAGCCTTTCTTTTTTAAATCTTTGCTTATAGCATCTGAAATGGCCGTAGTCGCAGGTGCCTCTTTATAATTTACCACCTCATTTTTAATAGGTTTATGGTCTACGAAAGACCATATGTAACTACTAAAGCTACCATAATCTTCTTGAATTTTCATGAAGGCTTGGGCATTGCTGACTGCAGAATTAATCTTTAATCTGTTTCTTATAATTCCGGCATTTTGTAAGAGGCTATCTTTCTTTGTCTGATCGTATGCCGCAATTTTTTGATAATCGAATTGATCAAAGGCTTCCCGAAAGTTTTCTCTTTTTCTTAAAATGGTTATCCAGCTTAATCCAGCTTGAAAAGATTCCAACAATAAAAACTCGAACAAGGTCGAATCGTCTTTCACAGGTAGGCCCCATTCTTCATCATGATAGGCTTCATAGAGTTCATCGCCAATGCACCACCCACATCTTTGTTTATCCATCTTAATGATTTTAAAAACTAAAGATATAGTAATCGAAAAAGATACAAAGCGAAATAGGTAAATTAGAGTTTAGATTGAAAATTTGCTTGAGCAATTGATGAATTTTTTGATGGTACAAAACGCTCTTTAATGCGGATGTAAGTTTTCTGGAGAAAACCCTACCAATAATACTTCATATTAGAGAGAAACAATCCTGCGAATAGAATAAAATTAGAGAGAAGAATGTCCGTATCAATAACAAATAAATCGATTATAGAATTAATTCAAGAAGCTTTATCGCAAGCCATCTCCTATAGCGACTACAGGGTGATGGTAAATCAATTGGCATTGGAGGGTAAAGCCACTGGGCCTGAGCAAAACGAGGCATTGGCAAATTATACCTTGTTGAACGATAGGCGAATGAAGCGTTTTGATAAAACCGTAAAGTTTGATGAAGCGGTGATTGAACAGCTTCAGAAGCTAAACAAAAATGTTACCTTTTTGGTGCTTACCGAAAGTTGGTGTGGTGATGCAGCGCCTTCGTTACCGGTAATGAACAAAATAGCGGAGCTTAGTTCGAAAATAGATTTTAAGGTAGTTCTTCGTGATGAGAATCTTGATTTAATGAAACGTTTTTTGACTAAAGGGGCCATGTCGATACCTAAATTGATAATCTTTGATTCCAAAACTAAAGAAGTACTTTCAGATTGGGGCCCACGCCCGGAGCCAGCTGCAAAAATGGTTTCGGACCATAAGGCCGAACACGGCACCATTTTATCTGAACTCAAAGAAGAACTTCAGCAATGGTATAATAAAGATAAGGGGCAAACAATTTTGAAAGAACTCTTAGCGAGCCTTTCCCTGAAATAAGTAGGTGATAGTGCCTTTTTGCGAGGCTCTAGATGCAGAGCTGAACTTAGATTTGTAGGCATACGCAATGGCATTTTCAACTAAACATCCGTTGGAAGTGCCTGAACTTTTAGAATTATAATCGGCATCGATTACGTTACCGGCAGAATTCACTTCGATATTAATGACCACTTTACCGCCCTCGATACAAGTATATATCGGTGGGGGCAACTTATAGCCGTTGCGCTGTATCAATGAAAATGATACAGATGTACGGCGTTTGGCCAAGTTGTTCGTGAATTCTTGCTTATGGGCCTCTTTTTCGCCAAGTTTCTGTTTGGCCTCTTCACGTTTTTTTCTCAATTCTTTGACCCGTTCGGCATAATCTGAATCGGAGGGCTCGCTATCTTCACCGTTTTCAGCGGCTTCCCGTTCGGCCAATATTTCCTGTAAGGTCTTTAAGGGTTCAGGGCTGCCCTGACTGGCCTCTGCGGTTTCATTGTAGGCCATATGACTTTTGACCGGGTCGACGTCTTCCATTTCTTCCTCAGGCTCTTCTTCCTCTAGAAGCTCTTCCATCAGTTCTTCGTCAAGAGCCATCTCTACCACATACTCGTCTTCTTCTTGTTGACCACCTAACTGAATGTTGTATAGGCACAATACCACTATGGCCATTGAGAATATGGTGATTAAAAGAGATAACTGCTTGCGGTTGAGGTTCATATTAATCTATAACCCTAAATTTTTAAAAATATTTTAATTTTTCGTTGAACGGAAATTCTTATCTATAACTTTTTCCATCTTCGAAAGGCCCCAGCAGATTTTCTGCAAAAACATTGGGATCTAGGGCTTTATTTACGTTGTAATCCCCTATTTTGGTTCTTCGTAGTTCAGACAAATGTGCCCCTGCCTGTAACTTTAGTCCCAAATCATGTGCCAAACTTCGAATATAGGTGCCCTTGCTGCACTCGATACGAAATTTAACTTTGGGAATGTTTATTTCAGTGATATCGAAAGCCGAAACATGAACGGTACGGGTCTTGATTTCGACTTCCAAGCCTTTTCTGGCATATTCGTATAGTCTTTTTCCATCTTTTTTAATAGCCGAAAAAACAGGGGGGCGTTGTTCTATCGCTCCAAGAAAACTTTGAGCCGCTTCTTGGATCATTTTTTCCGAAATATGTTCGATGGGGTAGGTTTTATTGATATCGGTCTCTAAGTCGTAAGATGGCGTAGTTGAACCCAGGGTTATTGTGCCGGTGTATTCTTTGGCCTGACCCTGAAGTTCGGGAATTGTTTTGGTGAACTTACCCGTACAGATAAGTAGAAGACCTGTAGCAAGCGGATCAAGAGTTCCGGCATGGCCTATTTTTATCTTCTTTAGACTGAATTTTTTGCGAATGGCCCATTTCAGTTTGTTTACCGCCTGAAAAGATGACCAACCCAAAGGTTTATCAATGAGTAATAGTTGTCCGTTAAGAAATTCTTCTTTGGTACGGTTGTCCATTCCGTTTTACAAATTTTATGTGGTTCGAGACCTTATCCTAAGAAGCCGAAGGCGATAGCAATAATACCTACGATGAGGCAGTATATGGCAAAATAAGAAAGTTTACTCTTCTTGACCAATCGAATCATCCAGGTGCAAGCGGCGAGACCGGCTAAGAATGCAGCAATAAAACCAGCACCCATAGCAACACCGTTATCACCGTTGAAGGCGAGTTCGCCACTCATCAGGTCTTTAGCTATTTTTCCGAAAATTAAGGGCACTACCATAAGAAACGAAAATCGGGCCGCCTTTGTTTTGTCGACTCCCAAAAGAACCGAAGTCGATATCGTCGCCCCACTTCTCGAAATACCCGGCAACATAGCTACTGCCTGAGCCACGCCGATAACGAATGCATTACCGAAACTTACTTTTCTTTCGGTGTCTTCGGCCTTATCGGCCAAGTAAAGCAGCACAGCGGTAATTAATAACATAAAGCCTACGAACCGAATATTTCCGCCAAAGAAGGCTTCCAATTGTTCTTCAAAGAACAGGCCAATCATGACGGCAGGTATCATCGAAATGATGATTTTTAAAGAGAATTGTGTTTCTTCGTTCCATTTGAAACTGAAGAGTCCGCTAATAATTTCCCAGACATCCTTTCGAAAGACGACCAAGGTGCTTAAAGCGGTTGCAAAGTGAAGTATTACGGTAAAAAGCAGGCTTTCTTCAGGTACTGAATTATCACCAAGAATGGCCTTGCCTAGTTCTAAATGTCCGCTTGATGATACAGGTAAAAATTCGGTCAATCCTTGAATGATACCGAGAATGATGGCGTCTAAAGTATCCAAAAGTTATTTTTTATTCTTGTGCGGATTCAACAATATGGCATAGATTTCAATGCCAAGACCAATCAAGACCAAGGTAGGCGCTAAACGAATTCTACGAAAACTGTAGATGTCTTCGTTGAATACATTGGGGTCGTCGCTACCTCCACCACTCATCAAAATAAAACCCAATACGATAAAGGCAAGGCCTATAAACATAAAGGTGTAATTTTTCTTCTGGAAGATGAATTCTTGCTTTGGCTGGCTCGTCGATTTTTGGTGTTTTTTGCCCATGCTGCAAATTTAGCGAAAAAGTTATTTGTTATCGGTCTTATTGGTAACAGTTAACAAGTTTACGACCGCAACACAACATAAACCATTTATCAATAATATAACTCATCGGTTCGCAAATTTAAAAAACGTTGGGTGGCAAAGAAAGTACAGATTAACGAAATGAGAACGCCCAGTAAGAAAATCGCCCCGAAAAGCATGCCCAATATTTCCACTTCTTTGAAAAGTTCAAGCTCAGGAAAGTTCTTGTCTAAATAGAAGAGAACGACCCCTAGCACGGCTGCCGCAATAAATGCGCCCAGCATGCCCAATTTGATGTTTGTCCATAAAAAAGGACGGCGGATAAAGCCTTTGGTCGCCCCGACCATTTGCATGGTCTTGATAATAAATCTTTTCGAATAAATCGATAACCGGATCGAACTGTTGATCAATAAAAAGGCGATAAAAGTAAAAATACCGCTCGCGACGAGTATCCAAAAACTGATTCTCTTTACGTTTTCGCTAAGCAGGCCCACCAAGGGTTTGTCATAGCTTACTTCTTCTACATAGGTCTTAGCGGAAAGATTTTCTGCAATTTCTGCGATTTGTTCAGGGGTTACGAAATCAGCCTTTAATTGAACATCTATTGAATTTTTTAAAGGATTATAGCCCAGAAAGTCTTGAAAATCTTCGCCGATTTCTTCGCTGTGTTGTTCGGCCGCTTCTTCTTTAGAGACATAGATGGCCGCTTTCGTATGCTCGGTCTGTAGCAATGTTTTTTGCAGTTGATCGACTTCCGATTCTTTGGCCTCGTCTTTCAAAAAAACAGAAATGGTAATCTGTTCTTTAAAATGGTCGGCCATCTTTTTGGTATTCAACACCAAAAGCCCCAAAATGCCCAATAAAAACAGAACGAGACCGATACTCAACGCAACCGAGAAGTAAGACGATATTAATTTCTGTTTTTGATACTGTTCAAAAGATTTTCCCATAAGTGTCTATACGACCGTAAATTTAGGAAAGTAAATCGAATAAACTTATTTTTGCGCGACATAGAAAAAACGGACAACCGATGCAGTACGATTTCAATAGCATAGAGAAAAAATGGCAAGAATACTGGGCCAAGAACCAAACGTTCAAGGCGCAGAACAATTCTGAAAAGGAGAAGTTCTATGTGTTGGACATGTTTCCTTACCCCTCGGGGGCAGGTTTGCATGTGGGGCATCCGCTCGGTTATATCGCCAGTGATATCTATGCACGTTACAAAAGACATAAAGGTTTTAACGTTTTGCACCCTCAAGGGTATGATTCTTTTGGTTTGCCGGCGGAACAATATGCCATTCAAACAGGGCAGCATCCAGCGGTCACGACCGAGAAAAACATAACAACCTACCGTAGGCAGTTAGACCAACTCGGTTTTTCTTTTGATTGGAGTAGGGAAGTGCGTACCTCGAGCCCGAAGTATTATAAATGGACACAGTGGATTTTCATTCAATTGTTCAATTCGTGGTACAATAAAGATTCCGATAAGGCGGAAGCGATCACCGATTTGGTTACCGTTTTTGAAAAAGAAGGAAATAGCAGTATACATGCGGTTTGCGATGATGACGTATCTAACTTTTCGGCCGCGGAATGGAACGCTTTCTCAGAGAAAGAAAAGCAAGAAACGCTACTCAAATATAGATTGACCTATTTAGCGGAAAGTGAGGTCAACTGGTGCCCCGCTTTAGGAACCGTACTGGCCAATGATGAAATCGTAAACGGCGTTTCTGAGCGTGGCGGTCATCCTTTGGTACGAAAAAAAATGACCCAATGGAGCATGCGTATAACCGCTTATGCCCAACGTTTGCTCGATGGACTTCAAAAAGTGGATTGGCCACAGCCTTTAAAAGATTCGCAGACCAATTGGATCGGTCGTAGTGTTGGAGCATCGGTCAGTTTTAAGGTGAAAGGATCGGATAAAGAAATCTCTGTTTTTACCACTAGGCCCGATACCATTTTTGGCGTTAGTTTTATGACCTTGGCACCCGAACACGACTTGGTGCAGCAGATAACTACAGCCGAACAAAAAGAGGCAGTAGAGACTTATATTGAAGCTACGGCAAAACGTTCGGAACGTGAACGAATGGCCGATGTTAAAACAATATCCGGTGCTTTTACCGGGGCCTATGCCGAGCATCCTTTTACGAAAGAGCCTATACCTATTTGGATCGGCGATTATGTTTTGGCCGGTTATGGAACAGGAGCCGTAATGTCGGTGCCTTGCGGGGATCAACGTGATTATGATTTTGCCAAGCACTTCGGTATCGATATTCCCAATATTTTTAAAGGTGTGGATATTTCTGAGGAGGCCTTTGCGGACAAGGAAAATACGGTCATTGCCAATTCTGATTTTCTCAACGACCTACCCTATAAGAAGGCCACCAAAAAAGCGATTGCTGAACTGGAAAAATTGGGTCAGGGCGAAGGAAAGATAAATTACCGACTTCGTGATGCCGTTTTTAGTCGTCAGCGCTATTGGGGCGAACCTTTTCCGGTGTATTATGATGCCGATGGTCTGCCACATATGATCGAAGAGCAATATTTGCCCATTACCTTGCCAGAAGTGGATAAATACCTGCCTACCGAGACCGGCGAACCGCCTTTGGGCAACGCCACCGAATGGGCTTGGGATACGGTTGCCAATAAAGTGGTAAGCAACAGTAAAATAGATAACGAAACGGTATTTTCGTTAGATTTAAATACGATGCCCGGTTGGGCGGGGAGTTCGCAGTACTTCAATCGTTATATGGACCCCCATAACGATGAGGAAATCTTCTCTCAAAAGGCCATTAACTATTGGCAAGATGTAGACTTGTACATTGGTGGTAGCGAGCACGCCACCGGCCATTTGCTGTACAGTCGTTTTTGGCAAAAGTTTATGTTCGATTTAGGTTTAGCGCCCAAAGATGAATTTGCTAAAAAACTGATTAATCAGGGCATGATTACGGGGACTAGTGCTTTTGTAAATAGGGCGATTATTGAAATCAATCAAGCTGATACAGGACATTACGATGCCAAAGAAATTAAAGATTTTAGTTCAAGAGTAATTTTGGAAAATGTTTTGTTTATTTCAAAAAATAAAGTGAAAAGTTTTATCCAGTCTACTTTGTACCAAGATAAAATTGATTACGTCCAAAGTATACTAAGAGAGAAATTTCCCAAATCGGAGATGGTCAATGTTAGTTATAGAATTTCTTCAATACATGTGGATGTAAGTATTGTAAACTCTTCTGATGAACTAAATATCGATAGATTTAAGAAGCAGGCTCTTAGTCAAGGATTTATAAATCCAACTTTCATTAAGGAAGAAGACGATACTTTTCAAGTTGCTCGCGAGGTAGAAAAAATGTCCAAATCCAAATACAATGTGGTGAATCCCGATGCGATTTGTGAAGAGTACGGGGCAGACAGTTTGCGTTTGTATGAAATGTTTTTAGGCCCATTAGAGCAATCAAAACCTTGGAATACCGCTGGTATCACTGGCGTTCATAGCTTCTTGAAAAAACTATGGCGTTTGTATCACTCGGGTGCTGACGGCGCTTTTGAAGTAAGCGAAGCCGAGCCTTCAAAAGATTCTTGGAAAACGTTGCACAAGACCATTAAAAAGGTCGAAGAAGATATCGAAAATTTTAGCTTTAATACCACGGTTTCCACATTTATGATCTGTGTAAATGAATTGAGCGGCCAAAAATGTATCAGCAAGGCTGTCTTAGAACCATTGGCTATTTTGGTAAGTCCGTACGCGCCGCATATCGCCGAAGAGTTATGGCAAAAGTTGGGTCATGAAGAATCGATTTCCGAGGCGCCCTTTCCAAAGTTCGAAGAAAAATATTTGGTCGAGAGCAGTAAAGAGTATCCAATTTCCTTTAACGGAAAAATGCGCTTTAAGTTAGAGTTGCCCTTAGATATGTCGAAAGAAGAAATTGAATCTACGGTAATGGCCCACGAAAAAACACAGCAGCAATTACAGGGCAGAACTCCTAAAAAAGTAATCGTTGTACCTGGCAAAATTGTAAATATTGTAGGTTAGGTCCTTTTTATTCGATGTGAACTTCAGAAAATACATGTAAATAAATTGACACCCCTCTATTTTGAGGGGTGTTTTGTTATAAAAACATGTTTTTTCACTTGAAGACCTCTAATTTTTAACGTGTTTGTTTTTGTGTGATTGATTTTTGTCGGAATTTAGAGGCAAATTTTAAATCCACTACCTTATGAATATTGGTGTTCCTAAAGAAATCAAGAACAATGAGAGCAGAGTTGGTATGACCCCTGCCGGGGTTTATGAACTGACCAAAAATGGCCACGCCGTCTATATTCAGTCCACCGCAGGTGAGGGCAGTGGTTTTTTTGACAAAGACTATAAAAAGGCGGGAGGCATTATTTTAGATACTATCGGCCAAGTTTATGGTATCAGCGAAATGATCGTAAAAGTAAAAGAGCCGATAGCGCAAGAGTATGAAATGGTGCAAAAGGGGCAGGTGGTTTTCACCTACTTTCATTTTGCCTCTAGTGAGGCGTTGACCAAAGCGATGATTAAAAGTGGAGCTACCTGTATTGCTTACGAAACGGTAGAAGATGATGAGGGCACTTTGCCCTTATTGACCCCGATGTCAGAAGTTGCAGGCCGTATGGCGATACAGCAAGGTGCGAAATATCTAGAAAAACCGGTCAAAGGTCGAGGTGTGCTTTTGGGGGGAGTTCCTGGGGTCGCTCCCGGTAAGGTCTTGGTGCTTGGCGCGGGTGTTGTAGGTATTCAAGCTGCTAAAATGGCAGCAGGTTTGGGTGCTCATGTAACCATACTCGATATCAACATGAAGCGTTTGCGTTATGTAAACGATGTGATGCCGCCCCATGTGGTAACCGAGTTCTCGAACGAGTTTAACATCCGAAAGCATATAAAGACCCATGATTTGATTATTGGTGGTGTTCTCTTAAAAGGAGCCAAGGCCCCAAACTTGATTACTAAAGATATGTTGAAAGAAATGCGGCCCGGTACGGTCATTGTCGATGTTGCCGTAGACCAAGGAGGCTGTGTTGAAACGACTAGGCCTACTACACATGAAGACCCTATTTATATTATTGATGATGTGGTTCACTATACCGTAGCCAATATGCCAGGGGCGGTGCCCTACACTTCAACTATGGCATTGACCAATGTTACCTTGCCATACGTTTTAAAATTGGCCAATTTAGGTTGGGAAAAAGCATGTGAAGCAGATGCCTCGTTACAAAAGGGATTGAACATCAGTAATGGAAAGGTGATTTATAAAGAAATTGCCGAAACCTTTGATTGGGCCCAATCGGCCGTTTAGAAAAGTACATTTTGTCAGTAAAAATGCCCTGCCCGAATATGGCGGGGTTTTTGCTTTTCTTGAAATGTGTTTCCGTTTGAAAAGGGAAACTTAGTATCTTTAAGATAATTTAAAATAGAAAAGTTATGATGGGTTATTATATATTGATAGGAGCCATAGCCTTGGTGAGCTGGCTCGTTAGTAGTAGGCTTAAAAGCAAATTTAAGCACTATTCAAAGGTGCATTTGCGTAATGGAATGAGCGGTGCGGAAATTGCGGAGAAAATGTTGGCCGATCACGGTATTAATGATGTAAAAGTAGTTTCCACTGCCGGAATGTTAACTGATCATTACAACCCTGCGAACAAAACGGTCAACCTTAGTGAAGGCGTATACAATCAGCGCAACGCTTCTGCAGCTGCGGTTGCAGCACACGAATGTGGCCATGCGGTACAACATGCCCAAGCTTATGAGTGGTTAACGCTACGGTCGAAATTAGTGCCCGTGGTAAGTGTTACCTCGAGCATGTCGATGTGGGTAGTTTTTGGGGGATTAATGTTGGGTGCCGCCGCTGGTGTCGGACTTGGATATTGGGTCGCGGTTGCCGGATTGGTCATGATGGGCTTGGCAACTTTGTTCAGTTTTATTACGCTTCCGGTGGAATATGACGCAAGTAACCGGGCATTGGCGTGGTTAAAAGCGAAAAATGTTGTGACTCCCGAAGAGTATAAAGGTTCTGAAGATGCCTTAAAATGGGCGGCCAGAACTTATCTGGTAGCAGCCATCGGTTCTTTGGCAACCCTGGTTTACTGGGGGCTTCAGGTTTTCGGAGGTAGAGATTAAGATGTTTAGAAAATAGATATGGGAAAGCCTGCTCGTTTGAGCAGGCTTTTTTAGTTTAAGGAGGGTGATTTTAGATAGTAATCTGTCTATCGATTTGTTGTGCCAGAGAGATAAAAGTTTCTGTACGGGATACCCCCTCGATTTGCTGTATTTCTTTATTTAATACCTGCATTAGATGTTCATTGTCACGGCAAAGTACTTTGATTAGAATTGACCAGTTTCCCGTAGTGTAATGGCATTCTAGTATTTCCGGTATTTTGGCCAGCTGCTTTACGGCAACAGGGTTGCTCATGGCCTTATCGAGATAGATACCAATATATGCCATGGTAGTGTACCCCATCACTTTTGGGTTAATGACGAATTTAGAACCTGCTAATAGGCCCGAGGCTTCGAGTTTTCGTAACCGTTGATGAATGGCCGCACCCGAAATGCCTATGTTCCGGGCAATTTCAAGAATCGGTTTTCGGGCATCCTCCATCAAATACCTTAGAATTTTTTTGTCAATTCCGTCGATTTTGACGTTTTCGTCATTAGATTTCATAGTTCTTGTTTCAAGTTGTCATTAAAAATACAGAATT
Organism: Flavobacteriaceae bacterium MAR_2009_75; assembly: GCA_002813285.1. Taxonomy (NCBI): domain Bacteria; kingdom Pseudomonadati; phylum Bacteroidota; class Flavobacteriia; order Flavobacteriales; family Flavobacteriaceae; species Flavobacteriaceae bacterium MAR_2009_75. The sequence continues at coordinate 1,897,048 of PHTZ01000001.1, read as the reverse complement.
TATTAAGGATTAAAACAAGATTAAAAGCTCCCTATTTAAATAATTTGGGTATCAGGATTATATCCAAAATAAGGGACTTCATATTCCCTAAAACGGATATCGTGTTTTTGAAGTTCAGCTAATATGGGTTCATAAACCTCTTTTCGAATGGGTATCTGTACACCGGGTGTCGTAATTTTTTTATTTAAAATCGCAAGAGTAGCCATCGCAACAGGCAGACCTACAGTTTTGGCCATAGCCGTATGTGTTCTGTTCTTTCCGGTAACTACCATATTGCTATCAATCTGTCGTTTTTCACCATCAAGTTCATAACCGAATTTGTGGTACATCACTATCATATCTTTATCATCATCGCCTAGCGACCAATTTTGTTCCAATATATATTGAAGCATTTGAGCGGGCGAGGCTTTCACAAAGGGGATGGTTTTCTTCGAATCGAATAGATTGAGCTCTAAAAGCTTTTCCCAAACAATATCATCTTGATCTATTTTCAAATAGTGTCTCAGCTTTAGTTCAACCGAATCTGTAGGGGAGTAAGGAAGAAAAAGGTTGGTATAATCACGAAATGACATTTCCTCGCTGTTTTCGATGACATAGCTGTCATCGGTCATGCCCAATTGAACAAAAATGTTCCATGCCTTTGAAAACCCTACCCTTCGTAAAGTGCCGCGATAGAGGGTAAGTACATCTTGTAGTCCGTATGCTTCTCGATAGTTTAGTGAATCTCTATTTGCATACCCTTCAAAACGACCATAACCTTCGATTTCAAAGTATTCGGTTCTTCTGAACAGTCTATAATAGGGTATATATTTATAGGTGCCTTCTTGAATAAATTTAGCCGTACCGCCTTGACCGGCCAGAACTACATTTCTAGGGTTCCAGGTAAATTTGTAGTTCCAAAGGTTGGTGTCGCTTTCAGGGGCGACCAATCCTCCTGTAAAAGATTCAAAAAGTAACATCTTTCCACCTTTTTCACGAATTCGGTCAATTACCTGCATGGCACTCATATGATCGATACCTGGGTCAAGACCTATCTCGTTCATGAAAATAAGTCCCTTTTGTTCTGCCGCGGGCGAAATTTCTTTTAGTTCTTTACTGATGTAAGAAGCGGTGACCAAATGTTTATTGAGAGCAATACAGTCACGGGCGACCAATATATGCAAGCTTGCCGGAAGCATCGATACTACAATATTTGATTGGCTGATCAGGTTTTTTCGTAGGGCCTCGTCAAAAATATCAAGTTGTACGATTTCGCAAGCCGCTTGATTTTTAATTCTGGATGGAATCATTTCCGGATGCAAGTCACCTATAATTATTTGAAGCTGTTCAGATTCGGCCTTTTCCAAGAAATAATCAAGAAGATATGAGGTAGATTTTCCTGCGCCGATAACCAGAATTTTTCGAAGCATGTACTTTTCTTTAAGTTTGTCGTATATCCACTAAGGTATAAATTGTTATAATTTTAAAAAAGAATATCTTTGATGTTATGAACAAAACAATTTGCGGTGTTGGAATCTTATTTGGCATGTCTGCTGTAATTCTTGGGGCATTTGGTGCACATGGCCTAGAAAAGTTGATTGATCAGAACAGCGTACAAACTTTTGAAACCGGTATAGACTATCAAATGTATCATGCGATACTCTTGCTGATTCTGGGAGGTTTGCCTCAATTAAAGCCCGAGGATAAAAAAGTGGTCTTCTATCTTCTCGTCAGCGGTATAATCTTTTTTTCCTTTTCCATATACTTATTGGCAACCAATACATTGACGGGTTTTGATTTTCGGAGTATAGGTTTTGTTACACCTATCGGAGGTGCCTTATTGATTATTGCATGGGGCTTGTTCGGGTATAAGATTTATAGGCGTTTCAGTTAATGAATATTTTAGAACTACATATCAGTAATCTTTTAGCTAAAACTCAACTTAATGAACAACTCCACAACTAGCAAGCGTTCAATTTCTTTGAAAGCTTATGGTATCACGCACACAAATTTCAATTATCAACTGACGCCTGATGAACTTCATAAAATCACCATAGAAAAAGGTATGGGTAGAGAAGCCTCTTCAGGGGCGTTGGCAATCAACACTGGTGAATTTACCGGTAGATCACCTAAGGATCGTTTCATTGTTAAAG